>OMXZ01000007.1 GCA_900315165.1 uncultured Actinomycetes bacterium
CTGTGGATTGTTGGCGGCGGAAGGAATAGGTGTTGCGGGGATGGGGCTGCTGGGATGGGATAAAGAAGGATCGGCATAGAAAAAGGAGCCGGCAGCGAGCCGGCTCCCTTCGGTGGAACATTTGGGCGCGACGGGCGACGACACTAGTCCACGGTGGTCTCCGCGGGATCGGCGTTGACGTCGGAGCCGCCGCGGCCGTAGGTCGGGCGCGAGGCCACGTACTGCAGCTCGCGTAGGGTCTCCGCGACACCCTCGGGCGACACCTGGTCGTAACGGTGGCAAGCGCACATATGGCCCGGCAGAACCTCGCGCAGGTCGGCGCCCGTGATCTCGCAGGCGGCGATGTTGGCGAAGCAGCGGCTGGCGAAGCGGCAGCCCGCGGGCGGGTCGATCGGGGAGGGCACGTCGCCCTCGAGGATGATGCGCTGGCGGCGCAGCTTGGGGTTGACCGACGGGATGGCCGAGAGCAGCGCCTGCGTGTAGGGGCACAGCGGCCGGTGGTAGAGCTCGTTCTCCTCCGCAATCTCCATCAGGCGGCCCAGGTACATGACGCCCACGCGGTCGGAGATGTGCTTGACCACGTTCAGGCCGTGCGCGATGAAGAGGTAGGTGAGGCCGAACTCGTCCTTGAGGTCGTCAAGCAGGTTCAGGACCTGGGCCTGGACCGAGACGTCGAGGGCGGAGACCGGCTCGTCGCAGATGATGAGCTTGGGGTTCACGGCCAGGGCGCGGGCGATGCCGACGCGCTGGCGCTGGCCGCCGGAGAACTCGTGCGGGTAGCGATTGCGCATGTAGGGGGCGAGGCCCACGCACTCGAGCAGCTCGTCCACACGGCCCTCCACCTGGTCGTCGGGCAGCAGGTGGTTGGTGCGGATGGGCTCGGCGATGATGTTGCCGATGGTCATGCGGGGGTTCAGGCTCGCATAGGGGTCCTGGAAGATCAGCTGGATGTCCGTGGCGAGCGAGCGGCGCTCCTTCTCGGACATGGTCGTGAGCTCCTTGCCCTCGAACTTGATGGAGCCCGAGGTGGGGGTGAGCAGGCCCACGAGCATCTTGCCGATCGTGGACTTGCCGCAGCCGGACTCGCCCACGAGGCCGAAGCACTCGCCGCGGTGGATCGTGAACGACACGTCGTCCACGGCCTGCACGAAAGAGGTCGCCTTGCCGAAGAAGTCCGAGGCGGCCACGAAGCTCTTGGTGAGGTGGCTGACCTCCAAGAGGATGTCGTCGTCCTGAGTGTTAGGCATTGTTCTTCACCTCGTCTTCCACGACAAAGCAGCGGCACATGCGGTTGGTGCCGGGCACGGGCTTGAGCTGGGGCATCTCCTGGCGGCAGCGCTCGGTGCAGCGGTCGCAGCGGTCCGAGAAGGGGCAGCCCGACGGCAGGTGCAGCGGGTTGGGGACGGTGCCGCGGATCGTGGTCAGGCGCTCGTTGTCGTCGTCCTCGATGCGGGGGATGGAGGCGAGCAGGCCCAGCGTGTAGGGGTGCAGAGGCTTCTCGAAGAGCTCCATCATGTCGGCCTGCTCGACGACCTGGCCGCAGTACATCACGACCACGCGGTCGGCGACCTCGGACACGACGCCCAGGTCGTGGGTGATGAGCATGACGCCCATATGGAACTCCTCGCGCAGCTTGTAGATCAGGTCGAGGATCTGGGCCTGGATGGTGACGTCGAGGGCCGTAGTGGGCTCGTCGGCGATCAGCAGCTGCGGGTTGCAGGAGAGGGCCATGGCGATCATCACGCGCTGGCGCATGCCGCCGGACATCTGGTGGGGATAGTCGAATACGCGGTCCTCGGGCGAGGGGATGCCCACGACGCGCAGCATCTCCACGGCGCGCTCCCAGGCCTCCTTCTTGTTGAGGTCGGTGTGGAGCTGGATGGCCTCCACGATCTGGTCCCCCACGCGATAGACGGGGTTGAGCGAGGTCATGGGCTCCTGGAAGATCATCGAGATCTTGGCGCCGCGGACCTGCTCCATCTCCTTGTCGGGCAGGGCCAGCAGGTCCTGGCCGTCAAAGGTGATGGAGCCGCCAGCCACGTGACCGGGCGCCTGCAGCAGGCGCATGATGGAAAGCGAGGTCACGGACTTGCCGGAGCCGGACTCGCCGACGATGGCGACGGTCTCGCCCTTGTCGACGGAGAAGGTCACGTCGTTGACGGCCTTTACGATGCCGGCGCGGGTTGGGAACTCCACCTTGAGGTTCTTCACTTCAAGCAGCATCAGATCACCTCCTGCGGCTCTTGGGGTCGAAGGCATCGCGGATGCCGTCGCCCAGCAGGTTGAAGGCGAGCACCGTGAGGGTGATCGCGAGGCCGGGGAAGAGCATCAGGTACGGTGCCGCAAAGATGTAGCTGCGGCCGCGGCCCAGCATGTCGCCCCACTCGGCCGCGGGCGGCTGGACGCCCAGGCCGAGGAAGCCGAGGGCGGCGCAGTCGAGGATGGCGCTGGAGATGCCCAGCGTGGCGCGGACGATGATGGAGGGCATCACGTTGGGGAGCACGTGGTGCAGGATGACCTTGGCGTCGGAATCGCCCACGACGCGGGCGGCGGCCACGTAGTCGTTCTCCTTGACGGAGAGGATCTGCGACCGCACGATGCGCGCGTACTCGGGGATGGAGACGAGGCCGATGGCGATGACGGCCTTCTCGAAGCCGCGGCCGAAGGCGGCCATGAAGGTGATCGCGAGCAGGATCGAGGGGATGGCCAGCATCATGTCCATGATGCGCATGATGATGGTGTCCACGATGCCGCCCTTGTAGCCGGCGATGGCGCCCAGCGTCACGCCGATCACGAGCGAGATCGTGACGGAAAGCAGGCCGCAAGAAAGCGAGATCTGGGTGCCGACCAGCACGCGCGAGAAGAGGTCGCGGCCGTTCATGTCGGTGCCGAACCAGTGCTCGGACGAGGGCGGCAGCATGGAGTCGGCCAGGACCTGCTTATAGGGGTCGTAGGGCAGGATCTGCGGGAAGAGCGCGGTGACGATCGACTCCACCACGAGGAAGAGGATGAAGACGAGGCTGATCATCGCGAACTTGTCCGTCTTGAGGGTGGCCCAGACGCTCTTCCACAGGGGCTCGGGCTTCTCGATGTCCGCGTCGCGCGCGTCGCCCGCCTCGAGCGGCTGGGGGCCGGCGCCCGCGAAGTCCTTCTTGAGGGCACGGATGGCGCGCTGCTGACGGTCCTCGTCGGCCGCGATATCGGCTGCGACCTGGGCGTTCATCTCTGCCATCTGCATCACCCCTCTTCCTTTGCGTAGCTGATGCGCGGATCGAGGCGCGCATAGATGATGTCGACGACCAGGTTGATCACGACGTAGATCACGCCGACGAGCAGGACGAAGCCCTCGACCACGGGATAGTCGGACTTGAGGATGCACTGGACGGCGTAGGAGCCGATGCCGGGCCAGGCGAAGACGGTCTCGGTCAGCAGGGCGCCGCCGAGCAGGCTGCCGAACTGCAGACCGATGACGGTGGTCACGGGCAGCATGGCGTTGCGCAGGGCGTGATGGTGGACGACCTTGCGCTCGCGCAGGCCCTTGGCGCGCGCGGTGCGGACATAGTCCTCGTTGAGCGTCTCGAGCATGGAGGAGCGGGTCATGCGGGTGATGATCGCCATCGAGTAGAGCGAGAGGGTGACGGCGGGTAGGACCATGTGGGCGAGGGCATCGCCAAAGGCCTCGAAGTCGCCCGACAGCAGGGTGTCGAGCAGGAAGAGGCCCGTGCCGCCCACCGGCGCGAGCAGCGGGTCGATGCGGCCCGTGGAGGGGAGCCAGCCCAGGATGCCTGCGAAGAGGATGATCATCAGGATGCCCGACCAATAGACGGGCATGGACACGCCGACCAGGGCAAAGACCGTGGAGAAGCCGTCGATCGCGGTGCCGCGGTGGGTCGCGGAGACGACGCCCAGGGCGATGCCGATGATGGATGCGATGATGATGGAGACGATGGCCAGCTCGATGGTGGCCGGGAAGCGGCTGAAGATCTCCTTGGTGACTGCGGTGTGGGTGTAGTAGGACTTACCCAGATCCCCGTGCAGCGCCCCGCCGATGAAGCTCAGGTACTGGTTGAGAAGCGACTCGTTGAGCCCGTTCTGCTCGCGCCAGGCGGCGATCTGCTTTTGGGTGGCGTGCTGGCCGAGGACCACGGGAGCCGGGTCCGCCGAGAAGACACGCATGATCAAAAACACGATGATCGAGACGCCGAAGACGACCAGGATCGACTGGAGGATTCGCTTGATGATGTACTTTGTCACGGACGGGACCTCCTTTCTTGTGTTGCCTTGCGTTCTTGCAGGATGAGCACGACACGTTGCCTCTCCATGTCGGGTTCAGCCTGAAAGAAGTGCAGAAAACTCAAACGTAAAACAGGCGGCGGCCCAGCCGATGAACGACACCGACTGGGCCGCGGCCGCTAACCAAAACCTATTTAGGCTTCCTTGGTGGCGTGCTCGAGACGGATGACGCCGGTGGTGTGGAAGACCCAGCCGGTGACCTTGGTGCTCTGGCCCACGAGGTTCTTGGTGTGGTTCAGGGGAACCCAAGGCTGCTTCTCAGCGGCGATCTCCTCGAGCTGGTGGTAGAGGCCCTCGCGCTCGTCGCCGTCGGGGGTGGCCACAGCCTGGTCGATCAGGGCCTTGTAGTCGGCATCGTCGAAGCGCGCGACGTTCATCGCGGGGTCGGAGTCGGCGAGGAGGTTCATGAAGTTGTCGGGGTCGCCGTTGTCGCCCTGCCAGCCGTAGAAGCAGATGTCGAAGTCGCCCTTGGAGACCTCCTCCTTGTAGGCCGTCCAGTCATAGGGGGTGATGTCCATCGTGACACCGACCTCCGACAGGTAGCCCTGGATGGTCTCGGCCAGGACCTGGCCATTCTTGGGGTTGTAGGGACGCGGGTTGGAGTAGGTGATGCACTTGACGCTCGTGATGCCGAGGTCGGCGAGCTCCTTCTTGGCCGCGTCGGGGTCATAGGCGGTCTGCTCGATGTCGCTCGTGTAGTCGGCCACAGCCGCGGGCATGATGGAGTTGGCGACCTCGCCGTACTCGCCATAGAGCTTGTCGACGAGCTCCTCCACGTTGATAGCCTTGGCGACGGCCTGGCGGGCGGCCTGGTCCTTGAAGGTGTCGGACTGGGTGTTGAAGGCGAGGTAGTTGATCGTCATGCCCTCGCCGGCCCAGACGTCGTAGCCGTCGGCGCCCTTGATCTCGTCCACGACGGAGTCATCGATGCCGTCGATCAGGTCGCAGGTGCCGGTGGTCAGCGCCTGGACGCGAGAGGCGTTCTCGGCGATGAACTGGAAGACGACGTTCTTGACGGAGGGCATGTTGTCCTTGTCCCAGTAGTCCTCGTTGCGCTCGAGCACGATGTTGGAGCCCTTGGTCCAGCTCTTGAAGACAAAGGGGCCGGTGCCCACGGGCTGCTCGCCCAGGGTGCCTGCCTCGATGGCCTTGGGCGAGGCGATCACAGGGGCGGTGCACATCGCGAGGGTGCGCAGGAAGGGCGTGTTGGGGGCGACGAGGTGGATCTCGAGGGTGGTGTCGTCGACCGCAGTGATCTGGTCGACGCCGGTGCCCTCGGAGGGCGTGCCAAAGACGAAGCTGGCGTACGGCATGTCGTCGGTGCGGTTGGGCTCGAGCATGCGGTCGTAGTTCTTCTTGACCGCGTCGGCGGTGAAAGGCTCGCCGTCGGTGAACTTGACGCCCTCGTGCAGGTGGAACGTATAGGTCAGACCGTCGTCGGAAATCTCCCAGCTGTCGGCCAGGCTCGGGACGATCTCGGTGGAGTCGTCCTCGTACTTGACGAGGTTCTCATAGACCTGGACCGCGACCTTGGCGGACTCGCCGTCGTCGTAGATGGCCGGGTCGAGGCTGCGGGGCTCGGCGCCCTGACCGTAGGTGATGGTGTCGGCGCCCGAGACGGCGGCGGAACCGGCAGCGGAGCCGGTGGCCTCGGAGGCGCGCTTGCTGCCGCAGCCCGCGAGGATGGCGGCGCTGGCAGCCAGGCCGCTGCCCTTCAGGAAGCCGCGGCGAGAGAGTGCAGATGAAGTCATGCTTTTCCCTTCTTCCCCTAAGGAATTACAGAAAGCAGGCGCCCGTGCGCCCGCGGGCTCCATCCTAAACACAGAGGGCGGAGTTTCGGGGGTCTCATATCCGATATTTTGCATTGATGAAACTTAATGGAATTATTGAGAAGAGTGCCGTGTGGCCCGCCCCGACGCCAGCCGTCCCATCCCGAGAGGCGCTTGGAAAACATTCGGTTTCCGACGCGGGTGCGAAATCAAAAATACTTTTTGGATGGCTAACCTACGTGCGTACACAAGGCGGTTATTCGCATCACATACGTACGGGAGATGGTCGGTATGGCAAGCGTAGGCATCATCGGCAACAGCCACGTGGGCGCGCATGTGGCAAACGCGCTTCTCGCGCAGGGACTCGTCTCGGAGCTCTACCTGAGCGACAAGGACGAGGTCCTCTGCCGCGCCCAGGTCAACGACCTGCTCGATGCGATGAGCTTCTATCCCAAGCCCGCGCGCGTGCACGAGTGCGACACCCGCTACGAGGAGCTCGCCGGCTGCGACGTCATCGTCAACGCCGCGGGCAACGTGGCAGCCGCCGCGCAGGACCGCGACGGCGAGAACCTCATGACCCCGGCCGAGACGCGCACTTTCGTGCCCCGCATCATGGAGGCCGGCTTCTCGGGCGTGTGGGTGACCATCTCCAACCCCAACGACGTGGTGGCCACCGCGATCTGGAAGCTCTCGGGCATGGAGCCCACCCGCATCGTGGGCTCGGGCACCACGCTGGACTCCTCGCGCTTCAAGCACGCGCTGGCTACGGCCACGGGCTACTCGCCCATGAGCATCAACTGCTGGATGCTGGGCGAGCATGGCTTTTCCGAGTTCGCCTGTTGGTCGCACGTGCGCTTCGGCTGCCTGACGCCCGAGGAGGTCGAGGCCCAGGCGGGGTTTGCCTTCGACCGGCCGGCCCTCGAGGAACAGGCCACGCGCGGCGGCTACATCACCATGGCCGGCAAGCACTGCACGGAGTACTCCATCGCCAACGGCGCCGTGGAGATCATCAAGGCCGTCCTCAACGACTCCAAGACAATCACGCCCGCATCGACCCTGCTCCACGACGTGTACGGTGAGTCCGGCATCTACGCGTCGCTGCCCTGCGTGATCGGCAAGGACGGCGTGGAGCAGGTCTTCGTGCCTGACATGCCCGAGGCCGAGGTCGAGCGCTGGCATCAGACCTGCGCCCATATCCGCGGCAACATCGAGAAGATCGACTGGCTCCGCGATCTGCTGTAAGGGGTGGACCGCCCTTCGCGCCGCCCGCTCGCACCACCGCATGGTTGGTGGGTCGCTACCAACCATGTTGGGGTGCGAGTGACAAATGCCCAGATAAATCACACGGCACCACCGCATTGTTGGTAAACGCGGAACCAATGATGCGGGGGTGCGGACCAAGAATCCCCAGATAAATCGATCGACAACCCCATATCGTTGGTAGCGCCTTACCAGCAATGCGGGGGTGTGAAAAACCGCTCCTCACCTTGGGCTAGCGCGCGAGAAGGGCGATCGTCTCGACGTGCTTGGTGTGGGGGAACATGTCCACCGGGGTCAGGCGGACGAGACGGTAGCCGCGCTCGCGGAGCAGGGTGATGTCGCGGACCTGCGTCTCCGCGTTGCAGGACACGTAGACGATGCGCTCTGGAGCAAGGCGTGCGGCGCCTTCGAGAAACTCGGGGGTGGAACCGGCGCGCGGCGGGTCCAGCAGGATGATATCGAAATGCTCGCACGTCTTTGCCATCCACTCGGTCGCGTCGGCGCGATGGAACTCGCACGTGCCGCCCAGTCCGTTGGCCGAGGCATTGTGACGAGCGTGGGCGACAGCGTCGGCGCTGGTCTCAACGCCGGTTACGTGCACGCGCACGCCCGTCTCGCGTGCGAGCGCTGCGGCGCAGATGCCGATGGTGCCGCACCCGCAATAGGCATCAAGCAGGCGGTCGCCATCCGAAAGCGCCGCCGCCTCAATCGCGAGGCGATAGAGGGTCTCGGTCTGGGCGGGGTTGGTCTGGTAGAAGCTGAGCGGACCGATTTCGAACCGGCAGCCGAGCAGCTCGTCGGCGAGCACTCCTGTGCCCCATAGCACGCGGGTCTCGCGACCGAGCATCGCATTGGTCTTGCGGGTGTTGACATTCTGCACGCAGCTCGTGACTTCGGGACAGCGCCGCCGCAGCTCGGACGCGAACTGGTCGGCATGCCGCAGCTCGCGCCCGTTGGTGACGATGGTGAGGAGCGCCTCGTCTGTCTTCCACCCCACACGGACGATCGCGTGGCGCAGGAGGCCTGTCCCGCGATCCTCGTCGTATGCGGGGATGCGCAGCTTGGCGGCCGCGCGTGCGACTTCGTTCAGGATGTGGCGGCAGCGCGGGTCCTCGACCAGGCAGCGTTCACAGGCCACAATGCGGTGTGTACCGGCGGCGTAGAAGCCCGAGCGCACCCGCCCATGCGGCCCCGGTGCGAAGGGGGTCGCGGCCTTGCAGCGGTAGGCGACGGGATCGCCGGAGGCGCTGACGATAGGCGCGAGCTCGGCTTCGTCCTCCTTCGCGACGGAAGAAAAGAGGTGCTCGATCCACTCCTGCTTGCGCCGCAGCTGAATGGGGTAGGGGACCGCCAGCCATTCGCAGCCCCCGCACGTCCGCCCGATCGGGCACGTGTATGTCTTGTATCCCATGAGGCCTCCGCCCCGCCCGCGTCGTCCGACGTTCCCTATTGCCGCCGGTAGACGCAATCCCTGTCGCGCAGCAAGGCGCCGGATTCGCGCCAGTCGGGGCAGGCTTTTTCGAGGAGCCGCTGGCGCACGGCCTCGTCCAACCCAGCGGTCGCCATGCGCATGAAAGCGTACACGATGCAGCCGGGCGGGAAGCCAACCAGCTCGTCTGACACCCACAGAGTCCGTGCGGCGGGGTCGACATGCAGCATCTCGTTCATGCCGGGCCGCATCATCACGCGCTGCGGCAGGTCGAAATCGAGCCCCGAGTCGGCCAGCGCGTGCTGGGCGAGGACCGGCACATTGTTGATAAGGATGGGCCGGGCCCAGCTGAGGAAGGCCTGCCGCCCCTGGTCGAAATTGCCTGGCTGCATGACGTAGAGCTCGACCATCGACACCGCCGGATAGAATCGCGTGCCGGCCGAGGCGCGCCCGCGAGCCGCGTGGCGCATCTGCCCGCGCTGCGAGGCGCCATACACCCGCAGGAAAAAGGGCCTGCCCAGCACATAGGCGATGTCGCCGGTGCGGTAGCGGCAGGTAGTGGAGCTGGTGTGGCGGTAGCGCTTGAGCATGTCCTCGCGCAGCTCGCGCACGAGCGGCAGGTTCTGGTCGACCAGGGCGATTATCTGCTCGTTTGTGGCATCCAGCGAGGCGTGGATGGTCGGTGCCGCATCGGGCGGGTCAATCTGGAAATACAGGTCGGGCACCGGTGCGCGCACGACTGGGGCGCTCAAACCGTCGAATTCGATCGATGCAATCTTGCTCTGCGGCTCCTCGGCCATCTTGCCTCCCGTCGTCATGTTCCCGCACTATTATCGCACGCCTACCGCACCCTCACGACGCTTGCCCGATAAGAGGGGCGCCGCGCGCACCGCCCTCGGTATGGTGGAGGCGCAGCGCCGACGCGTCTCCCGCGCACCCAGCGGCGCTTTCCCTGCACCCACTTCCGATAGGAGGATCTATGGCTACGCCTGAGAAGGTCAAGAACGTGGTTCTCGTGGGTCAGGGAGGTGTGGGCAAGACCATGCTGGCCGAGGCCATGCTGCATCTGACGGGTACGACGACCCGGCTGGGCGGCCATGCCGGCACTAAGCCGACACTGGATTACGACGCCGAGGAGGGCGAGCGCGGCTTCTCGATTTCCACGACGATCGCCCCGGTCTCCTGGGAGGACACCCGTATCAACGTGCTAGATGCGCCCTGTTACCCCGATTTTATCGGCGATGCCTATACCGCGATGAGCGCCTGCGAGACCGCGGCTTTTGTGGTCGATGCGGCGGCAGGCCCCGGCACTGTCACGACACGCCTGTGGTTCGCGGCTGAGGAGCTGAGTCTAGCTCGCGCCCTCTTCATCAACCGCCTCGACCGGCCCGACGCCGACTTCGACGCTGCGATGGCTAGCCTGCGTGAACATTTCGGCACCAACATCGCCGCCGTCACGATTCCGATGGGTGTGGGTTCCGCCTTCGCGGGCATTATCGACGTTGTGCGTATGGAGGCGCGCCACCTCGAGGGTGGCAAGCCGGTGACCTCCGAGATCCCGGCCGAGTTTCTCGATGCCGCCCAGAGCGCGCGCGAGGCGCTGACGGAGCTCGTGGTCGAAGCCGATGACGAGCTGATGATGAAATACCTTGATGGGCAGGAGATCACGACTGCCGAGATTGAGGGCTTGCTCAGCAAGGCCATGATCGAGCGCGTCTTCGTGCCCGTGTTTGCGGGATCGTGCGTGAAGGAGGAGGGCATCATTTCCTTCATGAACGCTGTGACCACTTGGTTTCCGGCGATGGCCGACTTCGGGCGCGTGCCGCTGGTCAACGGCGAGGAGCTGGACATCTCGCCCGACGACGACCGTCCCGTCGCCTTCGTCTTCAAGAGCCTCAACGACCCGCAGAACGGGCGACTCTCCTTCATCAAGGTGTTGGCGGGCACACTCACGCCGGGCGTCGAGCTCAATAATGCGCGCACCCGCAAGGGCGAGCGACTCGGCCATCTCTACCGCATGACGGGCAGGGAGACTGCCGATGTGAAGAAGGTCGCGGCTGGCGACATTTGCGTTGTGCCCAAGCTTGACGCGCTGACAGGCGACACGCTCTCGGCAACGGGAAAGGTCGAGGCCGCCGCCTTCCGCTTCCCCAACTCGCTCTACCGCATTGCCATCGAACCCGACCGGCGCGGCGACGAGGGAAAGCTCTACGCCTTCCTCGAGAAGAGTGCAGATGCAGACCCGACGCTCAGCGTCGAGCGCGACGAGGATACGGGCCAGACTGTCGTGTCCGCGATTGGCGAGGCGCAGGTCAGCGTCCTGCTTGACCGCCTTGAGGACCGCGTGGGTGTTGCGGCGCACACTGTCAAACTGCGCATCCCCTATCGCGAGACCATTCGTCGCGTCGCGAGCGCCGAGGGTCGCCACAAGAAACAGACCGGCGGCGCGGGCCAGTTCGGTGACTGCTGGCTGCGCATTGAGCCCAACCCGGACGGCGGCTACGAGTTCGTCGACGAAGTCGTCGGCGGTCATATCCCCCGCGGCTTCATCCCCGCAATCGACAAGGGCGTTCAGGAGACCATGCGCGACGGCGTGCTGGCCGGCTACCCGATGATCGATGTCAAGGTCGCTGTGTACGACGGCTCCTACCACCCCGTCGACTCCAACGAGATGGCCTTCAAGACGGCCGCGCGCATCGGCTTCCAGAAGGCCGTCGACCAGGCCGAACCCGTCTTGCTCGAGCCGATGGCTCACCTCAAGATCACGGTGCCCGAGAGCTACGCCGGCTCCGTGATGGGCGATGTCTCTGCCAGCCGCGGCCGCGTGGAGGGCATGAACGCCGGCTCCGGCGCCTCCGCGGGCGAGACCGTGATTGAGGCGACCATCCCGTATGCCGAGGTCACGGACTACGCGACACGCCTGCGCTCGCTTTCGCGTGGCACGGGTGAGTTCGAGATGGAGGTTTCGGGCTACGAGCAGGTGCCGCACGACGTGCAGGTCAAGCTCGCACAGGAATATCAGGACCGCCGTGCCGAGGGCAGGTAGGTCTCGGCGCATCGCATTTTCCGCTTGCGGCCGACACGACTCGGGGCCTGAGCGGGTGTTCGGAGGGGCTGCTGATGCGGCCCCTCTTTCTTTTTTTTCAAACCAGAACAAGTGTTGTGCATTATATGAAGATGGAGCGCAATAAAGAAACAACTGTATCAATAAGAGTGAAATAGAAATACAATTGTTCTAGTAAAAAACGGAGGAAGGAGCTGAGATGCAGGACGCAACCTTGATTTATGAGGATCAGTCTGCGGCGGGGGAGGTGCGTACGGTGAATATGACGGCCTTGGCCCATGGTGTCGAGCTGGCCGAACGTTCGAGCGGGCCCGATACCGAGCTGGTCTACGGCGATCCGGCTCATACCCAGGTATTGACCCTTGGCGAAGAGGCGGAAGACGTGCTGATCCGTGCCCTTGGTGGAGATTCCCTTGCGGATGGGCTGCGTCGCGCCTTTGCGAACGGTGGGCTGATGTTTCTCTCGGATGTGCAGGACCTGCTCGACCGCGCGGGTGCCGGCTACAGCTATGGTGCGTTCGGGCCCGATGGGGGAGCGTATCGCCCCAATTACGCATAGGGCGACTGGTTAGCCGAGGGCGTATCGACAAAAAAGAAAGGAGCCCCGAAGGGCTCCCATCAATTTCTGGTGCGGCGTAAGGGATTCGAACCCCTGACGTTCTGATTCGTAGTCAGACCCTCTATCCAGCTGAGGTAACGCCGCGTGCGAGAAGTACTATCGCACGATTCAGCAGGGCTGTCAAGGAGAATGCAAAAAAAGTTTGGAGGGGCAATGAAAGGGCAGGAACAAGAACATATCGGTGCCATGTGGGGAGAGGCGAGCCGCTGGCTGTGGGGTCGCAGGGCAACAAAAAGCCCGACCGGCGGGCCGATCGGGCTTGCATCTTCTGGCGGAGAGCTGGGGATTTGAACCCCAGATAGGGTTATGCCCTATACACGCTTAGCAGGCGTGCGCCTTCAGCCACTCGGCCAGCTCTCCATGCGCTAGAGCATATTACCTCATTTGCTTCGCATTTCATAACACCAACTACCTGTTTTCTATAAATGTGTTTTCACGATTCCTATCCGAATAGATCCGAGAGGAAGGACTGGTCCACCACGATGTCTTGGCGATGCCCGCGAATAAGATTCCAGGAAAAGCCGTCGATCAAGTCGGCGGGCAGGGCGAGGGCGCCAGGCTGAGCAAGGCTGACGCATGCGGCAAGCGTGCCGATGATGCGCTCAGCCGGCACCCCCGCCTCGTGAAGGGCGCCGATGTCGAGGTCCTTCTCGCGCTTGGAGAGGCGCCGGCCATCGGGGGCGACCAACAGCGGTACATGGGCGTAGCGGGGAGGCTCGAAGCCGAGGAGGCGCGCGAGATAGGTCTGACGGGCGGCGGACCCTAGCAGGTCGCGGCCACGCACGACCAGGTTGACGCCCGAGAGGCCGTCATCGACGACCACAGCGAGCTGGTAGGCAAAGACTCCGTCGCTTCGCCGCACGAGGAAGTCGCCGCAATCGCATGCGAGCTTCTCTTCGTGGGCACCGTAGACCAAGTCCTCGACAAGGACATCCCCCGAAGGGTCATCCGCGTCCGGCACCCGTAAACGCGTCGCGGGCGGTCGCGTCTCGGAGCGCCGCGCAACTTCCTCTGGCGAGAGGTTGCGACAAGTACCTTGATAAACGTATGTACCATCCGACGCGTGCGGGGCGCTTGCCGCATGGAGCTCTGCACGCGTGCAGAAGCAGGAGTAGGTAAGACCAGCCGCGCTGAGGTGCGCGAGCGCATCCTCGTAAACGGCCCTGCGCTCGCTCTGATAGGTCGGCCCTTCGTCCCAGTCGAGGCCGAGCCATTCGAGGTCGGCCATCAGCAGGTCGGCCACCGCGCGGTCTTGGGCGCGCGGGTCGATGTCCTCGATCCGCAGGACCATGGTACCGCCGACAGAGCGTACGGCCAGCCAGCTGATAAGGGCCGAGAACACGTTGCCCAGATGCATCCGCCCGGACGGCGTCGGCGCGAAGCGTCCCACGATATGTCCCTGCGAGTATGCCATGCACCGCATCATACCGTTCGAGAGGAATAAACCCTAATGCACGGCCTTATTCCCGTGGTTGAGACGCATAGTGACGCACATAGGGAGCCCCAATATACCCGTGACGATGTCCAGCGATGCCAGGCAATGTGACAGCTGAGGCACCCAATGGGACTTGTCGTCGGGGCCGGGCTTCTCAACACAAGAGGCGGATGCCCAAAGGGGTGCGCAATGGCCGAGGTGAAGAAGAAATTCAGCTTTCGCGACGTGTTTCTCGCCGTGCTGTGCGTCGTATTCACCTGCGACGCGGCAGCGCCGGCAGCGGCTATCGGCAACAGCCAGTTCTTCTGGTGGATACTCCTGACCTTTACCTTCCTGCTGCCGTACGGATTTGTCGTGGCGGAACTTGGCACCACCTACGACTCCGAGGGCGGCCTCTACGACTGGGTCCGCGACGCTTTCGGCGACCGGTGGGGCGCGCGAGTGGCCTGGCTCTACTGGATCAACTATCCCATCTGGTTGGCAAGCATGGCGGTGCTCTTCCCCTCGACCATGGCGGGCGTCATCGGGGCGGAGCTGTCCCCGGTCATGCAGATCGTGGTAGAGCTCGTCTTCATCTGGGCGGTGGTCTGGCTCGGGAACTTCCGCGTGGAGGACTCAGGTTGGCTCATGAACGGCGTGGCGGTGCTCAAGGTGGCCATCGCCATGACCACCGGCATCGCGGGACTGTGGTACGCGACGACGTACGGGTTTGTGAACCCGATCACCTTCAAGTCGCTCATACCCGACTTCTCGGATACAAGCTCGCTGTCCTACCTCTCGATCATCCTCTTCAATTTCATGGGCTTCGAGGTCGTGACCACCTTTGCCGGCGACATGAACAACCCCGAGCGCGATATGCCGCTGGCCATCCTGCTCGGCGGCTTCACGATCGCCGCCATCTACCTCTTCAGCTCCTTCGGCATCGGGGCGGCAATCCCCGTGGACCAGATCTCCACCGACTCGGGCCTCACCGACGCGCTGGCCGTCATGGTGGGGTCCGGCAGCCCCCTCTACGCAATCATGTCCGTCGCGTTCCTCCTGACGCTCTTCGGCAACGGTGTGAGCTGGGCCTTTGGCGTGAACTCGGCCGCCTTTTACGCCGCGCGCCAGGGCAACCTCCCGCATTGGTTCGGTATCGAGAGCAAGCGCACCTACATGGCCATCGGTGCCTCCGTCACGAACGGCGCGCTGGCGAGTGTGCTGGTGGTGATGCAGACGTTCCTCGCGGGAGCCGTGGGCAATGTCTTCTGGGCGCTCTTCTCCATGCAGCTCGTCTTTGAGATGACCAGCTATGTACCTATGTTCCCGGCCATGCTCAAGCTGCGTGCGGTTGACCCCGACCGTCACCGGCCCTTCCGCGCGCCGGGCAGCGACAGGCTGATGCGAGTGCTCTGCTGGCTGCCCGTGGTGGAGATCGTCCTGAGCATGGTCGCGACAATCGTGCCGCTCAACGCGTCGCCCGTCGAGCTCTCAAAGATACCCGCCCTGATCGGCGTCGTGCTATTCTTCCTAGCCGGTGAAGTGGTCCGGGTTGTGTCCGCCCGCGGCCGTACGGAGGAGTACAAGGGGCTGACCCCGGAGCTGGCTGCGGCGCGCAACGCGCAGGCCGCGTGTGACGCCGAGCTTCAGACGTCGGAAACGGAGGGCGGGGAGTAATGAACGCGTTCATCTTTGCGTACACGCTGCTTATCCTGTTTACGTGCATGACGGCCGCCGTGTTCTCGCTCACCGCGGGCTCCGTCCTCCATGACCGGGAGTTTGTGCCGCAGGCGCTCTTCTTTATGCTGTACTGCTGCGACCTGATGGTGATATTCCAGAACGAGTGGCTGCTGCAGTCCGTGCCGTTCGACCCCGCGGGCTACTACCGGGTCGAGAACGCACCCTTCCGCATTGCCTTTGTAGCCGTGCAGCTCGCCTGCCTCGTGCAGATGCTGATGGTCGAGGCGGACCAGAGCGGCTTCCTCGACATCTTCGTCTCCGTGGTCTTCTTTGTGGTGGCGAGCGGGCTGACCTTGGTCCTTATTCCCGAGGGCAAATGGCAACAGTGGGCCTTTTACTCGATGCGCCAGGTGTTCGTCGCAATCGCGCTGGCGTGGTCCTACCGCAGGGCGCGCAAGGCGGGCAAACGGACGCCGATCCGCGGCTTCTGGGTCGTCTGCGCGCTGGTGGCCGCCGTCTTCGTCGAGGACTGCGTGGTCATTCTCGCGATACCGCCGTCGGCGGTACAGTCCGACTTCATGCTGTACCTGTCGGAGCGCAACTTCTCCGAGAACATCCTCATGCTCTACGCAGCCTGGCTCGCCAGCCGTGAGGCGATCGAGTACATCCGCGCGCGCTAAGCCGCAGGTAAATGCATGGTTTACGAAGGTTGATGCCATCTCGCGCCCATCATTTTGCAGAATAAACCCGCTTGCTTCTTGCCAGTGCCTGAGCCGAGATGCGATGTTGTCATCAGCACGAAGGGAGCGGACAGCAACGGGGCTGCCGCCGACCGCAAAAAGCCGGACACCGGCGAAAGGAGCACATCATGGCGTACCCGAAGGACTTCATCGACACCAACGACCTTACCAAGGAGCAGGTCCTCGCCATCGAGGATCTCGCCATCGCTATGAAGAAGGCCATCAAGGTCGACGGCTACTATCCGCACCTCCTCCGCAACCAGTCCCTGGGCATGATCTTCCAGCAGGTCTCCACCCGCACCCGCGTCTCCTTCGAGACCGCCATGTGCGACCTCGGTGGCCACGCTGAGTTCTTCGGCCCTGGTACGATCCAGCTGGGCGGCCATGAGTCCCTGGGCGACACCGCCCGTGTCATGGGCTCCCTGCTCGACATCATGATGGCCCGCGTCAACCGTCACGCCGACGTCGAGGGCCTGGCCGCCGGCTCTGCCGCCCCCGTCCTCAACGGCATGTCCGAGTTCAACCACCCCACCCAGGAGATGGGCGACCTCATGACCATGCTGGAGAACCTCCCCGAGGGCAAGAAGATTGAGGACTGCACCCTGGCCTTCATCGGCGACGCCACCCAGGTCTGCGTGTCCCTGATGTTCATCGCCTCCAAGGTCGGCATGCACTTCGTGCAGTTCGGCCCCAAGGGTCACCAGATCCCCGACGGCGGCCTGCACGTCGGCACCAAGGAGGAGCGCGCCGAGTTCGGCAAGCAGCTCATGGCCATCGGCGAGGAGAACTGCAAGAAGTCCGGCGGCACCATCGTGATCTCCGACGACATCGAGTGCATCAAGGGCGCTGACTTCGTCTACACCGACGTGTGGTACGGCCTGTACGACGACGAGGTCTCCGGCACCAACTACATGGATGTCTTCTATCCCAAGTACCAGGTCACCATGGATATGATGAACTTCGCCGGCCCCAACTCCAAGTTCATGCACTGCCTGCCCGCGACCCGCAACGAGGAGGTCACGGACGAGGTCATGGACAACCCCGAGCGCTCCCTGTGCTGGGACGAGGCCGAGAACCGCAAGCACTCCATCCGCGCCCTGCTCGCGACCTTCGGTCGCCGCACCCCGCTCAACGACGAGGACGTGGAGTACTCCGCCAAGGACGAGCTGCACGCTGCCCTGGCCAAGATCGAGAGCCTGTAAGTCTTACCTGAGGCACGTGTGAGGGGGCCGGGTGTCGCCCGGCCCCCTTTGAGGAAAAGTAGGGAAGCAAGCAAAGAAAGGAAGAGGGAGTCATCATGAAGACCATCACCGAGTCCGAATCCACCCCCAAGGCCGACGGCTTCTACATGCCCGCCGAGTTCGCCCCGCAGAAGCGCGTGTGGATGGGCTGGCCCCACCGCACCGACACCTGGGCCCACGGCGCCAAGCCTGCCCAGCAGCAGTATGCCGGCATCGCCCGCGCCATCGCCGAGTTCACCCCGGTCGTCATGTGCGTCAACGAGGCCGACTACGCCAACTGCAAGGCCGTCTTCGAGGAGGACGAGAACGTCACCGTGCTCGAGATGACCACCGACGACGCCTGGTTCCGCGACACGGGCGCCACCTTCGTCATCAACGGCAAGGGCGAGCTGCGTGCCAACAACTGGCACTTCAACGCCTACGGCGGCCTGATTGACGGCCTGTACTTCCCCTGGCGCGAGGACGACGAGATCGCCCAGAAGATGGCCGAGTTCGCCGGCGCCCGTACCTATCGTCCCGATGACATGATCCTCGAGGGCGGCTCCATCACCGTCGACGGCGAGGGCACCGTCGTCGTCACCGACCAGTGCCTGCTCTCCCCGGGCCGCACCTGCTCCGCGGTGCTCGCCGACGAGGAGGACGAGGACACCATCTGGCCCAAGTACGCCCGCAAGTTCGAGCCCTGGAGCGAGGAGCTGCGTGAGTACATGACCGAGCACCTCAAGGAGTACCTGGGTGTCGAGAAGGTCATCTGGGTCAAGGAGGGCATCGACCCGTCCGAGACCAACGGCCACATCGACGACGTGGCGACCTTCATCGCCCCCGGCGTCATGGCCTGCATCTGGTCCGACGACCCCGAGTACCCCTTCTACCGTCAGTGCCACGAGGCCTATGAGACCCTCTCCAACGCCACCGACGCCAAGGGCCGCAAGATCAAGGTCTACAAGCTCCCCATGCCCGTCAAGCCGGTTTATATGGACCAGGCCTCCTGTGACTCCATCGATATCGACGAGACCGCCGAGCCGCGTGTCCCGGACGAGCCGCTGATCGCCTCCTACATGAACTACCTTGTTACCAACAAGGGCGTCATCACCCCGCAGTACGGCGACGTCAACGACCAGCTCGCCATCGATACCCTCCAGAAGATCTACGACGAGACCTGGGGCGAGGGCGTGTACAAGGTCGTGGGTGCCCAGTCCGAGCAGGTCGTCTACGGCGGCGGCAACATCCACTGCATCACCCAGCAGGAGCCCCTCGCCTAGTGCCGCGCACGTAGGTCTGGCAGGCACATCACCGATTAAGCTCCTCTCGAAGGCCCTCGCATCATGCGGGGGCCTTCCTTGCTAGAGAGGGGCGATGCCGAGGAAAGAGGGGCGGCGAGGACAAAGGAGAGACGTCCCCTATTGACCCACTGGTGACCCATAGTTACCATCCGATTCCGCTTGTCGCCCTCTGGGTTGGTTTCCTCTGAGCCCGTGTGATAATGCGATTTGGGTAAATGATGCGGATGTGCCATCTGCCAAATATCAATTGTGCAACTCCGGAGAGGTGAAGTCTTGGACGCCGCATGGTTCATGTACTCGGTGATCGTCCTGCTCGGTGCCATGACCGCGGCCTCGGTGGGCGTCATGCTGTGGACGCTGGTCGGCCAGCGGCGGTGGCTGCTGGCGTCCGTCGGCTTTTGTTGCTATGCACTGGAGCAGGCCATTATCTTCTTCGGCGAATATGTGGGCGACAAACCTTATTACATCGAGTATTTCAACCATGGCCTCGCCTGGCCCGCAATCTCCATTCCCCTGTGCACGGCGGTGGTCACCATCTTGTGGACCTGGATGGCTATGAGGGTCTATGCACCTGTGCGACGTCGCATCGTTGTGGTCTTTGCCGTGGCCTTCGGTCTGCTCGAGCTCGTCGTGGCGCCCATCGGCGACCTGTCTAACGTCACGCGCAACATGCTGTACTGGGGTGTGCGCGACCTGGCCTTCATCGGTGCGAACGTCTTTACATGGTGGTGGGTGCGCAATCGTGCGACGGAGGCGCAGCGGGCCGACCTCGAGCGCGTGCGCGGGGTTTGGCACGCGCTGGTGGCGTTCAGCCTGTGCATACTTGCGGAGGACATCACCTTCATCGAGTTCCTGCACTTCGACGTGGAGAAGGGCTCGGTCGCCTATTCCTTCTTCTGGCACATCACCGAGCGCAACATCTCGGAGAACGTCGCCATGCTCTACTGCGCATGGAACCTGGTGAAAGAAGCCCGCGACGTGATGCGCGTCTTCTCGTTGCACCCGGCGCCCACGACCAATGAGAAGGGCGACGCGGCGCACGAGGACTCAAGAGCCGACCTCGTGGTGCGACTTGCCCGCTTCTGCGACGAGCTGGGTATGAGCGACCGTGAAAAGGAGGTGCTGGCCCTCGCGATTGACGGCAAGACCACGCCCCAGATCGCCCAGGAGCTCTACATCTCGCAGGGCACGGTCAAGGCGCACCTGCACCGCATCTACACCAAGGCGGGTGTGGCTAGCCGCAAGGACCTGATCACCGCCTTCTGGAAGTTCTAGACCTGTCAGGATAACGGCTGGCACGCCGATACATCCTTTACCGCAATCTCTTCGCTGTCGACCCCAAGGAGATCCTCGAAGCCAAGGGGGGGTCCTCACCATGCTGCGCGGCGGCGTCGTCTACGAAGACGCCGAGTAGGCCCCTGACCTGCGTAACCCTTTGTAAACCGCCCAGTTTTGCGGTTAATCCCTTTGTTTTCTTGCGGGGATGGACCCGTGGGAAGAACATCGTTTTCACGTTAGCAAGAGGGCGACGCCCTTGCGAGTAGAGAGAGGAAGAACGTCATGGCAGAAGAAGAAAAGGCGGTGACGGAGGAGGCCGCAGAGGAGCTCGAGCTGCTCACGGCCCCTATCGGCAAGACCTTCAACAAATACAGCATCATCACGATGCGCGGCATGATCGCCCAGGCCATCATGGTGGTCATCGAGGGCGTTATCATGGGCGCCGGACTCGGTGCACACGGCCTTGCATGCGTGGGCATCATCATGTCCGTGGAGTACATCAACCTGGCCTTCGGCAACCTCTACGGCACGGGCGTGCCCACGGTGGTCGGCAACTACCTCGGCGCAGGTGACAAGGCAAAGGCCCAGAAGGTCTTCAGCCAGTCCTTCTGGCTGACCCTCTACACCGGCCTTATCATCACCGTGCTCTTCGAGCTCTTCACCCCGCAGATCTGCACCGCCTTTGGTGCCACCCCCGACATTCTCGCCGACACCGTCGCCGGCGTGCGCACCTTCGGCCTGCTGCTGCCGCTCACCATCCTGGGCCAGATGCTGACCGCCGTGCTGCGCGTCGACGAGAAGCCCAACGAGGCCGCCAACCTCATGACCGCCTCTGCCGTCATCGCCGCCGCCTGGCTGGCCCTCTCCACCTTCGTCTTCCACTTCGGCGTCGCCGGCGCCGGCGTCTATTACGGCCTGTCGATTGGCATCTGGGCCGTCGCCATCCGTTACTTCGTGGGCGACAAGGCCAACCTCAAGATCGACAAGGCCGACATGAAGCTCGACTGGTCGGTCTGCGGCGAGATCGTCAAGGTCGGTCTGCCTTTCTTCCTCGTCCAGTGCGGCACCTTCGTCTACAACACCGTGGCCAACAACCTGCTGGGCCTCTTCGGTGGCGAGATGGCCTCCCTTTACATCGCGGCCTTCGCCGTCATCTCCGGCTACGTCATCTACATCATCATGATGGTCGCCAACGCCTTTGCCTACGGCCTGCAGCCCATCGCCGCGGTCAACGCCGGCGCCAAAGCCTGGAAGCGCCTGAAGGAGCTCGTCCGCACCTCCCTGCTCACCGAGATCGTCGTCATCGCCGTCCTCACCGTGGTCATGTGGCTCGCGGCCTACCCCGTGTGCGGCTTCTTCGCCGCCGGCGACCCCGACCTGACCCCGATTGCGGCCGACGCCACCCGCATCTGCATCCTGGCCTGCTGCCTGGGCTACACCTCGTCGATGATGAGCACCTACTTCCAGACGGTCGACAAGATCGTGCTCGCCACCATCCTGGGCATCTCCCGCTACGTCATCTTCTCCGCGCCCCTGATGTACCTCATGGGCTCCGCCATGGGCATCAACGGCATGTGGTGGGCTCTCGTCGTGGCCGACATCCTCACCGGTGTCCTCAACGTCGGCTGCGCCGTCCGCGAGCAGTCCCGCCTCTCCAAGCTGGAGGCCGGCGAGTAGGGCTGCGTCAGACAAGCAAAGCATGCACCCAGCGAGGGGTCTGCGCCGCCGGGCGTGGGCCCCTCGTTTTTATGCGGCGTGCTCGTCGAGCGCGAGAGCTTCTTGGCCTGTAAACATTTCGATACGGGCATACCGCGGTAACAAGTACGACCTGGCAGCACGGCACAATGGCGCCATCCGGCAGCGGGCGGTAAGCGATTGTAGACAGCATCCGATCGCAGGCGGGTAGGTGCCCGAGAGAGGGGGACCTCATGGCAGAGGACAAGGTCGACGCCCAGACCGAGGAGGCCGCAGAGGAGCGGGAGCTGCTTTCCGCGCCTATCCGCCAGACCTTCAACAAGTACAGTCTCATCACGCTCAAGGGCATGGTCGCCCAGATACTGATGGTGGTGGTCGAGGGCGTGATTATCGGCACGGGCCTGGGCTCGCACGGCCTGGCCTGCACGGGCATCATCATGTCGGTACAGTACATCAACCTGGCATTTGGCAACCTCTTTGGCATGGGCGCCCCCACGGTGGTGGGCAATTACCTGGGCGCCGGCGATACCGAGCGCGCGCAAAAGGCCTTCAGCCAGTCCTTCTGGTTCGCGCTCTACGTCGGTCTTGCCATCCTGGCTGTCTTCGAGCTCTTCACGCCCCAGCTGGCCGTGGCCTTCGGCGCCACGCCCGACATCCTGGATGACACCGTGGCCGGCATCCGCATGTTCGGCCTGCTGCTGCCCTGCGCTATCCTGGGTCAGATGCTCACGGCGGTCCTCCGCGTGGTGGAAAAGCCCGACGAGGCCGCCAACATCATGATGGTCTCCTCCATCATCTCGGCCGCCTTCCTGGCGTCATCGACCTTCCTTTTCCACTTCGGCGTGGCGGGCGCCGGCCTCTACTACGGCATGGCTCTGGGCATTTGGGCTGTAGCTGTCAGCTCCTTTGTGGGCAAGGATGCCGCCCTGCAGATTCGCCGCGAGGACATGCGGTTGGACTGGAAGGTCTGCGGCGAGATAGTCAAGATCGGTACGCCCTTCTTCCTCGTGCAGTGCGGCACCTTCGTCTACACCATCGTGGCCAACGTCCTGCTGGGCACCTACGGCGACCAAGACGCCTCGCTCTACATAGCGGCCTTCTCGATTATCTCGGGCTACGTGCTCTACATCGTCTCGATGGTGGCCGAGTCGTTTGTCTTTGGCATGCAGCCCATCGCCGCGGTCAACGCCGGCGCCAAAGCCTACGAGCGCATCAAGGAGCTCCTGCGCACCTCGATGGTCACGATGGTGGGCGTGCTGGCGGTCCTCACCGTGGTCCTCTGGGTCGCCGCCTACCCCGTGTGCGGCTTCTTCGCCGCCGGCGACCCCGTCCTCACGCCCATCGCGGCCGACGCCACCCGCGTTTGCATCCTGGCCTGCTGCCTGGGCCTCACCTCGATGATGATGAGCACCTACTTCCAGACGGTGGAAAAGGTTGCCCTGGCGACCGTGCTGGGTCTCTCGCGCTACGTGGTCTTTTCCGTGCCCCTGATGGCCCTCATGGGCAACGTGATGGGCATCGACGGCATCTGGTGGGCCCTGGTGCTGGCCGATATCTGCACCGGCTCCCTTAACGTGTGGTGCGCCAAGCGCGAGGAGCGCCGCCTGTCCAAGCTCTCGCAGGAGGCGTGAGGGAAAAAGGCTCTTTGCGTGAATTCCTCAAGAGCCGAAAACTGGCAGCAAACAAAAACACCCCGACAGCTCAGCTGGGCGTAACCGGGCTGTCGGGGCTAATGCCGGCGTGATCGCCGGATTGTTGGGAAGGTTTACTTCTCGTAGACCACCTGGCCGTCGATCATCGTGAACTGGGAACGAGCCGCGAGGAGGTCGGCGGGCTCGCAGTCGAAGAGGTTGCGGTCAAAGGCCACGATGTCGGCCTTCTTGCCGGGGGTCAGCGTGCCGAAGCGGTCCTCGACGCCCATGGCGTAGGCGGAGCCGTAGGTGTAGGCGCGCAGGGCCTCGGCCAGGGTGATGCGCTCCTCGGGGAACCAACCCTCGGGGTTGGAGCCGTCGAGCAGCATGCGGTAGACGGCGCCGTAGACCTCGTCCATGGGCTCGATGCCCACGACGGGGAAGTCGGTGCCCAGATGCACGCAGGCGCCGGACTCGATCAGCGAGCGGATGGGCCAGGAGAGGGCGGCGCGCTCGGGGCCGACAGCTGCGTCCTTGGCCAGGTCGGCCATGTCGAGCACCATGTGCATGGGTTGGATCGAGGGGGCCACGCCCAGCTCGGCGTAGCGCGGCAGGTCCTCGGGCTCCACGGTCTCGTTGTGCTCGATGCAGTGGCGCAGGTCCTGCTTGCCGTACTTCTTCTCCGCGTCCTCGAAGGAGTCCAACACGAAGTGGATGGCCTGGTCGCCGATGGCGTGGATGCGCACGGCCTCGCCGGCCTTGGCGGCGCGCAGGATGCCGTCGTGCACGCGCTGCGGGTCCTCGGCGGGCTCGCCGGCGTAGCCGTCCTCGCGGTTGGCGTAGGGCTCCTGCATCCAGGCGGTGTGGTCGGAGCACACACCGTCGATGAACTCCTTGTAGCCGCGCCACTCGATCTTGGAGCCGGGGTAGTCGTACTTGGCCTTGACCTCATCATTTGTCATGGTCTCGAGGTCGAAGAGGTCGGTGTAGAGGAAGGCGCGGATGGGGAAGGAGCCGTCGCGCGAGAGGTCTGCAAAGACGTCGTAGGGGTTCTCGAAGCTCACGAAGGTGGGGTGCACGACGCCCACGGAGGTGATGCCCAGCTCGGTGGCGTAGTGCGAGACATTGGTGAAGAGCTCGCGGGCCTTGTCCATCGGGGGGTTGTAGACGGCCTGGGTAAAGCCGACGGCGGCGTTGTTGGACAGGACGCCGGTGAGGTGGCCGTCGGCGTCGCGCAGGAACTTGCCGCCCTGCGGGTCCTCGACCTCGTCGGTGATGCCTAGCTTCTCCAGCGCGCAGGTGTTGACGGAGTAGGTGTGGAGGTCCACCTGCTGCAGGAAGACGGGACGGTCGGAGATGTACTCGTCGATCATCTTGGCCGTGGGCATCTCGGGGACTGCCCACTGGAACTGGATGATCTGGATGCCCAGGATCCACTCGTTGTCGGGGTGGGCGTCGGCGAAGGTCACCACGCGCTCCATGCACTGCTCAAAGCTGGTGCAGTCGATCAGGTTGACGCAGAAGTCGGGGTTGGTGGTCATGGCACCCTGGGCGAAATGGGTGTGCGAGTCGATGAGGCCGGGCATCACGAGGGAGTCGCCGAAGTCGCGGACCTCGGTGTGCTCGCCGATGTAGGGCGCGAGATACTTGTCGGGACCGACGGCGACGATGGTGTCACCGCTGACGGCGACGCCGCCGGCAAAGGGGCGGTCGGCGTTGCCGGTGAACACGTTCTTGCTCTTGATGACGTACGTGGCTTCCTGCATGCTGGTCTCCTTAGGTGGACAACAACTGCTTTACCTGCGAGTACCAGTGTGACGCGCCGCAAGGGG
Source organism: uncultured Actinomycetes bacterium (assembly GCA_900315165.1). GTDB lineage: Bacteria > Actinomycetota > Coriobacteriia > Coriobacteriales > Atopobiaceae > Olegusella. The sequence continues at coordinate 25,229 of OMXZ01000007.1, forward strand.
AGGGGTGCGATACATTGGGATTAATCCCACCGACGGCGCTGTAACCCGTTGTAACCCTCGCCCGTGCGAGCGACTTGCGGCCCTCATCCATGAGGAGGCGCCCGATGCCTCGGCCCTGCCAGTCGGGGTAGAGCATGATCAGGTTGACCTGCGAGGCGCCCTAGGCGTTGCCGCTCGCGATGAAGGCGTCCGCCGTCGCCAGCTCGCGGATGTCGCCGAAAAGCGAGCCCTCCAGGTTCTCGTCGGCCGTCTTGGCGCGTTCGGTCGCCTCGGCTAGCAGGCGCTCGTAATCCGCCCTCCAGGCCTCGTTGGTCTGACCGGCCACGCCCGCGAGGCAGGTGCCCACGACGAGGCCCCCGTCGTTCACGGCCACCATGGCCTGCGGCGAGCGCAGCGCCAGCGCCGAGCTGATGAAGCGCGAGCAGAGACGGGCCTCTGCCTCCATGCCACTTCTCATCATGCGTGTGCACCAGAGCGACGCGTAGATGGACGCGATTGCGTCGAGGTCTGCAGGCGTCGCTGGCCTGAGGGTGATGTTTGTCTTCACAATGCCTCCCGACTCGAAAAACCAGCCTTGTCAGCGGTCGCGCTTGGCCTAAGGCTGGTTCGGCAAAGACCGGCTTGGCGGCAGCCTGCTCCGTCCAATGTCAGCTCGCCCAGAAATCGCGCTTGAGCTCATCGCGGTTCGCCGCCCCGCACTTCTTCATGATGTTGTGCAGGTGTGTCTTGATGGTGCCCTCGGCAAGTATCAGCTCGTTGGCGATCTCGCGGTTGGTCTTGCCTACCATGGCGAGGCCTAGGATCTCGCTCTCGCGTTTGGAGAGGCCGTGAGCCTGCGCGTAGGCAGGCAGGCGGTCCTCGATGTGGCCCTGCAGGTTTTTGCTGCGCTCGGATCCCTGGGTCTGGGATTCGGGCGGCTCGTTGTAGCGCAGGCTCAGCGTCTCGATGTTGCGTTTGGTGACGACGTAGGCCACCACGAGCATCATCACGTTCTCGGAGAAGCTGCGCGTGGAGAGGAAGAGGCCCACAAAGGGGCTGTCGGGCCCCGGGATCGGCGCGAGGAGGATGACGTAGGTGTCTTCGAGAAAGATGCAGACGACCAGCACGCACACCGCCGCAAAGATCGACGCGTGGCGATGCATGCGTTGACGGTACAGCTCGTCGGGGGAGCGGCGGTAGCGAACGTAGGCGAGAATCAGGCACGCGGCGAGCGACACCTGGCGGGCCGTGTAAAAGCACCATTGGCGCAGGGGGCCGTAGGGCAGGGCCACCAGGGGTATGGCGGAGAGCACGACAAAGGCAGCCGTGGAGATGGCGATGGTACGGCCCTCGCGCATGTCCATGATGTCGAGCACCACGAACCAGAAGCACGCGAGGATGGCCGCTCCCTCGGCGATGCGCAGGACGGGTAGGCTCACGGCGTAGTAGTTGTCGGTCGTGACGACGCTGACGTTGAGCCCCGCCCACTCCTCGGCGAAGATGCTCGACAGCTCCAGGAAGTAGGCGGCGAAGAAGCCCACCTGCGGCAGGTGACGCTTGCGGTGCGTGACGGCATAGGTCGCCACGCAGATGGAGGCGGCCACCACGCACACAAAGAGCATGGCCAGGGTGTAGCAAAAGAAGAATGTGCCCATGTGCTTCCGTCCCCTTGATTTGCCGAAGGAAAAGACGCGCGAGACGTGCGCGCGGGGTGTTCGAGCGAAATATCGCCAGGAACCTAGGCCTGCTGTCGGACGTTCGAACTGCCATAGATTTTACCAGCACGGTCCTTATTACTTAAATGCGCACAGGGTTGGCATGAAGCGGACGGTAGGCAATCTACCTGCGTAAACGTGGGGTTTAGTGCGGTTGATATCTCGGTTTAAAAAGAAAACCCCGTATAAACTAGCCAACTGCGCAGGTGCACCCCATCATGGGAACAGACGAGACCGCGAAACCGACGCCGGCCTCGGTGCCTCCCGGACGTGACGCCAACCGTGAGGTACAAGAACGGAGCATAGAGAGAAAGGGGCGAGCATGGCAGAGAAGAAGGGGCTATCCTTCCTTACCATCATCTCGACAGTTATCTGCGTCGTGTTCGTGTGCGAGGCGGCAGCGCCCGCGGCGGCAATCGGCAACCAGCAGTTCTTCTGGTGGATCTTCTTGATCATCACCTTCCTGGTGCCGTACGGCCTGGCCGTGGCCGAGCTGGGTACCACCTATGACTCCGAGGGCGGCATCATCGACTGGATTCGCGATGGCCTCGGTGACCGGTGGGCCGCGCGTGCTTCTTACTACTACTGGATCAACTATCCCCTCTGGATCGCCTCTCTTGCCACCATGTTCCCCGACATCATCGGCATGGCCTTCGGCGTCGAGTTCAGCCTGGCGGGCAGCCTGCTGATCGAGCTCGGCTTCACCTGGATCGTCACCTTCATGGCCTTCTCCAAGGTCTCCGACTCCGAGGCCGTCCTCAACGGCGGCGCCGTCATCAAGGTCGCCGTCGCGGTGCTCGTGGGCGTCTTGGGCATCTGGTACGCCAGCCAGCACGGCTTCGCCAACGACATGAGCCCGCAGACCTTCCTGCCCAACTTCGGCTCCGGCATCGACTACATCTCGATCATCATCTTCAACTTCATGGGCTTCGAGGTCATCTGCACCATGACCGACGACATGAAGGACCCCAAGCGCGAGATTCCGCGTGCCGTGATCATGGGTGGCGCCGCCATCGCCGTCATCTACCTCTTCTGCGGCTTTGGCATCGGCGCCGCCGTGCCCGCCGACCAGATCGACCCCGACTACGGCATGATCGTCGCCGTGGAGACCATGGTGGGCGACTCCCCGCTCTTCCAGATCATCTGCGTCGCCTTCCTGATTACCCTCTTTGCCAACATGGCCTCCTGGTCCTTTGGCGTCAACTCCGTCGCGGCCTACGCCGCCCAGACCGGCAACATGCCCAAGGCCTTCGGCAGGCTCAGCGAGAAGACCGGCATGCCCAACAACGCTGCCATCATCAACGGCATCGTCGCCTCCGTGACCCTCTGCATCCAGCTCATCCCCGTGGAGGCCATCTCCAACGGTGTCTTCTGGATGCTCTTCTCCGCGTCCGTCGTCTTCCTGCTGCTGACCTACATCCCCATGTTCCCCGCCTTCATGAACCTGCGCAAAAACGACCCCAACCGTGAGCGCGTCTACGAGCTGCCTTTCAAGGGCGCGATGCTCAAGGTCGCCATGGTCGTCCCGATGGTCGAGCTGGTCCTGGCCGTCATCGCCACCATCGTGCCGCTCAACGCGGGCGAGGTCGCCGACAAGCTCCCCATGCTCATCATCACTGTCGTGCTGCTGGTGATCGGGGAGGTCTTCCGCGTGGTGTCCGCAAAGGGCCGCACGGAGGAGTACAAGGGCCTCACGCCCGAGCTCGCCGCCGAGCGCCTGGCCAAGGAGGCCGCCGAGGCCGAGCAGACCGCCGAGTAGCGCCTGCCTCCAGGCTGCGAGCGGGCCGCCGTGCCCGCTTTCGAAACCGTCACATCTCCGCTGTACGGCGGTTTGAATTGGGGCCCGGACAGATGCTGTCCGGGCCCTTTATTATGCCGCGCTCACCGCCCGGGGTACCTGGCGTTCGTGGAACAAGTTGCGTGACCAGCCGCGCGAGAGGCACGTCTTACGTGCGCCTGACAAACCCCGCTTGCTGGCGTGTGACAATAGGCGCGAGGAACCGTTTGTCGGGATGGAATGCCATGGCTGTGACGCGAGGCAAAGGCAATCAGAACGTACGAAAGGCTCAGAAGAGCAGCCAATACCAGGCAATCGTTGTCGTCGTAGCTCTTTTCGTGATCTTGTTTGTGCTGTGGACCATCATTGAGTCGAATTACGGCCCCATCACCCCCGAAGCCATCGGCAAGGGCCTTCTACTCGCCCTGCCGATTCCCGGACTCGTCGCGGTCACTGTATTTTTCTCTTGGAGGTCGCGTAACAGGGCGAGCGCGAGACTGTTGGAGAGTTTCGGCCTGGATGCCGAGAAAGCTGACTTGAGCGACCCGGCTTGGTTTGTCACTAAAGACTATCCGCCCGTCTTGTTGCACGAGTCTATGTTTTCGCGCGACAAGGCGGTCGCCTACCACAAGGAGACGATAGAACCGGGCGCCCATGACCTCTCCATCTCCGAGGAGTATTACGCGGTCGACTGGGTCGATGCACGGGGCGAGAAGCGAACATGCAGATTACCAGGCGACGACGCGATTTCAGCCGACCGTGGGGCCATCAAACGCTTCAAGTCGTTTTGCAAGCGTTGGGGCATCACGTTGCGCCGTGCGCCAAAGTAGTCTTTGCGTCATACAGCCACATCGTGCCCCATTTGTTGTTAAACTGCACATAAGGCGCGTGCCGTGACTGACGGAGATTCGTGGGACACCACGGGGGAGCGGCGCGCAAGACAACGTGCCGTCCGTCTGGGCAAGCCTCACAACCGAAGGGCTTGCTATGCGTCAGGCCCCGAGGATGCGAGGACCGCGAGCATCCGAGGAGCGCTCATGCAAAATCTGGTCGATATCCTGCGTAACAACCCTTATCCCGGCCGCGGCATCGTCGTGGGCAAGGGCCGCGTCTACTACTGGATCATGGGGCGCAGCGCCAACAGCCGCAACCGCGTCTTTGAGCTGACCGACGACGGCATCCGCACCAAGGCCTACGACGAGAGCAAGCTCGAGGACCCCAGCCTGATCATCTACCACCCCGTGCGCACGGCGGGCGACGACCTGGTGGTCACCAATGGCGATCAGACCGACACCATCGTGGAGCTGGGCTTCCGCGAGGGCTGCATGGCCCGCGAGTACGAGCCCGACGGCCCCAACTGGACCCCGCGCATCAGCTCGATCATCCACAAGGACGGCTCCTTCGAGCTTTCCATTCTCAAGCACGATCCCAACTCTGACGAGGACCGCTGCCTGCGCGAGTTCTTCGCCTACGAGGGGGCCGACGAGGGCGTGGGTTTCTTCATCTCCACCTACCAGGGCGACGGTAACCCGCTACCCAGCTTTGCCGGCGAGCCTGTGGCCGTGCGGATGGGCGAGCCCGACGAGGTCTGGGCGGCGCTCAACGCCGACAACAAGGTCTCCCTCTACACCAACGTCGGCGGCGACGTCCGCCTCTTCAACAAGAATCTCGGAGACTAAGTACTATCACTCCCCAATTGAAAGGAACGGACATGAATGAGCTCGAGCTCAAGTACGGCTGCAACCCCAATCAGAAACCCTCCCGCATCTTCATGAAGGATGGCTCCGACCTGCCCGTGACGGTGCTTTCCGGCAAGCCCGGCTACATCAATTTCCTCGACGCCCTTAATTCCTGGCAGCTCGTCCGCGAGCTCAAGGAGGCTACCGGCATGCCCGCCGCCGCCTCCTTCAAGCACGTGAGTCCTGCCGGCGCCGCCGTGGGCAAGCCCCTCTCCGACATCGATAAGCAGATCTACTTCGTCGACGAGGCCGACGGCCCCGTGACCCCCATCGCCGCCGCCTATATCCGTGCCCGCGGCGCCGACCGCATGAGTTCTTATGGCGACTGGGCGGCCCTCTCCGATGTGTGCGACGCCCGCACCGCCCTCTACATCAAGCACGAGGTCTCCGACGGCATCATCGCCCCCGGCTACACGGACGAGGCGCTCGAGATCCTGCGCTCCAAGAAGGGTGGCAAGTACAACGTCGTCCAGATTGACCCCGCCTACGAGTGCGCGCCGATCGAACAGAAAGACGTCTTTGGCATCACCTTCGAGCAGGGCCACAACTTCTTCCCGATCAACCGCGAGCTGCTCGCCAACGTCGTGACCGCCAACAAGGACATCTCCGACGCCGCCCAGATCGACATGATCGTCAGCCTGATCACGCTCAAGTACACGCAGTCCAACTCCGTCTGCTACGTGAAGGACGGCCAGGCCATCGGCGTGGGCGCCGGCCAGCAGAGCCGCGTGCACTGCACCCGCCTCGCCGGCAACAAGGCCGACACCTGGTACCTGCGCCAGCATCCCAAGGTCCTGGGCCTCAAGTTCGTGGACGGCATCCGCCGCGCCAACCGTGACAACGCGATCGACGTCTACATCTCCGAGGAGCACGACGACGTGCTGCGCGAGGGCGAGTGGCAGAAGTGGTTCGCCGAGAAGCCCGAGGTCCTGACCCGCGAGGAGAAGGCCGCCTGGATCGCCACGCAGACCGGCGTGACCCTGGGCTCCGACGCCTTCTTCCCCTTCGGCGACAACATCGAGCGCGCCCACAAGTCCGGCGTGACCTACGTGGCTGAGCCCGGCGGCTCCATCCGCGACGACAACGTGATTGAGACGGCCGACAAGTACGGCATGGCCATGGCCTTCACGGGCATGCGCCTCTTCCACCACTGATTGAAGGAACAACATCCATGCTCGAGGACCTGAAGCTTCGCGTGATGAACGTAGCCAAGCGCGCACAGCGCGATGGTATGTGTAAACACCTCTCAGGCAACTTCTCGGCGCGCGACCCCGAGACAGGTTATCTCGTGATAACCCCGACCCAGAAGGATCGCGACCTGCTTGAGGTGCCCGACATGGTGGTCATGGACCTCGACGCCAATGTCATCGAGAATCAGACGGGCCTGCGCCCCACGTCCGAGTCCCTGATGCATATCAAGATCTATCAGGAACGCCCGGACGTGCGGGCGGTGGCCCACACCCATTCCATGTATGCGACGGTCTTCGCGGTGCTCAACAGGCCCATTCCGGCGCTTGTCTACGAGATCTCCAACCTCAAGTGCACGAAGGACCGCATACCAGTGGCACCTTACGGCCGGCCTGGTACCGACGCGCTGGCGGAGGCCGTGGTCGGCCCGGTCCACGAGGCCGACGGCTTCCTACTCAGGGCGCACGGCTCCGTCGCCGTCGACGAGACCGATATCGAGGGCGCCTACCTCAAGGTGTGCTACGTCGAGGAGCTTGCGGAGCTCTATTACCATGCATTGGCCTGCACCAATGGTGCCGAACCCGACGTGCTGCCCCACGAAGAGCTGCAGGCCTGGGCCTACCCCTCCGCCATCAGGCTTCCGTAAGGCCTGCAACAAGTACGCCCTTCTTCTCGGCTAAACCCGAATAAACCCGAGGAAACACAACTGAAATATGTATTATTACGTATAAAATCGTAATAATATGTCAACATAATATTTGTATCACCCCAAACTACCTTTGAGGTTGCAAAAAGTACCGTTCAAGGAATACGATAAAATTTCACCTACCGCGAGAGGTATCCGCGGTAGCATCGAGTGTGTCGAAGTGTCTTTTCCAGACGACAAGGAGAAACGCATGAGCAAGTACGAGACCCCCAATCGCGTGGTCATCGCCCTGGGCGGCAACGCCCTCGGCAACACCCCCGAGGAGCAGATCGAGAAGGTCCGCGCCGCTGCCCCGACCCTGCTGAAGGTCATCGAGCAGGGCAACGAGATCATCATCACCCACGGCAACGGCCCGCAGGTCGGCATGATCCAGAAGGCCTTCTCTATCGCCCACGAGGAGAAGCCTGACGCCGTCCCCGCCATGGACCTGCCCGAGTGCGGCGCCATGTCCCAGGGCTATATCGGCTACCACCTGCAGCAGGCCCTCGGTGCCGCCATGCACAAGGCCTACAAGCGCTGGCACGTGGCCACCGTCGTCACCCAGATCGAGGTCGACCCCGATGACCCCGCCTTCCTCAATCCCACCAAGCCAATCGGTGCCTTCCTGACCAAGGAGCAGGCCGCCGCGGAGAAGGCCGCCCACCCCGAGATGCAGTTCGTCGAGGACTCCGGCCGCGGCTACCGTCGCGTCGTCGCCTCCCCCGAGCCCAAGAAGATCGTCGAGGCTGAGTCCATCCTCAACCTGCTGGACAACGAGTTCATCGTCATCGCCTGTGGTGGTGGCGGCATCCCCGTCGTGCGCGACTACTCCGACAAGGGCGCCTACAAGGGCCAGGCTGCCGTTATCGACAAGGACATGGGCGGCGAGCTCCTCGCTGAGGACTGCAAGGCCGACACCCTGATCCTCCTGACCGCCGTCGACCATGTCGCCATCAACTTCGGCAAGCCCGATCAGCAGGAGCTCACCGACCTCGACGTCGCGACCGCCAAGAAGTACGTGGAGGAGGGCCAGTTCGGCAAGGGTTCCATGGAGCCCAAGGTCAAGGCCGGCATCAAGTTCGCCGAGTCCCGTCCGGGCCGCACCTGCATCATCGGCTCCCTCGAGAAGGCCGCCGAGGCCGTCGCCGGCCTCTCCGGCACGCGCATCCACGCGTAAATGTGTCAATAGGGGACGTTTCCCTATTGTCAGGGAACGTCCCCCATTGCTATAACTGCACGCTGAGCGGGGATCCTTCGGGGTCCCCGTTCCCTTCTTCCGTGGTATAGTTTACTCGGATAAAACCGAGTCGGATGAAACCGAGTAAACATGAAATTTATCGCACGCAAGGAAGAGCGAAAACGCCTTGGGAAGGCACTAGCAGCCAAAGGGCAGACTGCGAGCCTGGTGTACGGACGCAGGCGTGTAGGGAAAAGCGAGCTAATCAAGAAGTGCTTAACAGAAGTCGAATGCATCAAGGTGAGTTATGAATGCAAGCAGACTTCCGAGGCCAATAATGCGGAGTCACTCGGTCGGCTTGCCTCCGAAGCCCTCGGGCTGCCCCCGCTTGCCTTCACCGGTATCGAGGCATTGCTCGAGTTCCTATTTGAGTGCGCCGAGCGCGAACCGCTCGTGCTTGTGCTTGACGAGTATCCCTATCTGCGTGCCTGCGTGAAGGGGCTGGATAGCATCCTGCAATCCCTCATAGACCGCCATAGGGATACCTCCCAGATGAAGCTCGTGCTCTGCGGCTCGTACGTCGATGTGATGAAGTTGCTGCTTGAGGAAGAGAATCCCCTGTTCGGGCGCATAGATCTGACCATCGACCTGCAGCCGATGGACTACTACGACTCGAGTCTCTTCTACCCCACGTTCTCACCAGGGGACAAGGTGCGTCTCTACAGCGTGTTTGGGGGCATACCCCAATACAATCGCCTGATAGACCCCGGCCTCAGCGTACGTGAGAACATAATCGAGCTGATCACGGCTCCGGGGTCGCGCTTGGAGACCGAGGTGTCCATGTATCTCGGCTCCGAGATCCGCAAGATCTCCAACGCCAATGAGGTCTTTGAGGCGCTGTCTCAGGGGTACGCACGCTATGGCGATTTGCTCGCCCAATCTCATGTGAGCAGCGGTCCGACCATGGTGGACGTTTTGACCAAGCTTGCCAATATGGGGCTCGTGCGTAGGGAAGCGCCCATCAATGCCCCAGACAATCGCAGAAAGGCCTCCTACCGCATCATCGATCAGCTCTCTCTCTTTTATTATCGGTATGTCTTCCGTTTCTCGTCGCAGCGCGCCGTACTCGACCAGGACGTTTTCTACGACCGCTACGTGCAGGACGATTTAGAGACGCAGTATGTGCCGCACCAGTTCGAGGAGGTGTGTCGACAATATCTCCTGCGCCAGAATCGCCGAGGTGCTCTCGAGGTCCCCTTTGATGACATCGGCAGGTATAGCTACGACGACCCTGCGACACATACCAACGGAGAATTTGATGTCGTGACGTGGGACCCCCGCGGATACGCCTTCTACGAGGCGAAATTCAGGGGGAAGCCCATAGATCGACATACTATTAACGATGAAATCAAACAGGTGGAGGCAACGGGGTTGTCGTGCCATACCTATGGCTTCTTCTCGCGCGCCGGATTCTCCACGGAACCCAAGGGCAACGAAATCTTCTATACCCTGGAGGACCTCTACCGCTGAGGACTAACGCAGGGAACGGGCGTAGAGATAGTAGGCGTCGGGGACGAGGGGCCGGAGTCGGCGGGGCGGGGGAGACGAGCAGGGGCAGGACCATGTCGTCCTCGGGCATGCCGCAGGCGGCCAGCATGTCGCGATAGGCGTCGACCTCGACGTAGTAGGAATCGGTGTCGGCTGAATCAGCTGCGGCCGTGTCCGTCTTACCGGTCCCTTACATATGAAAGGTGAGAAAACACCCGCCTGCCGTGCCCTTGCCTGTCGAACGGGTAGGATACGCTCATATGTGTGGATTTACCTGCGGAGGCAGAGATGACAGAGACTGCACAGAACTCGCTTGGCGAGGGCTTCGAGCTGGGGGAGCCCGTGCTCGTGTGCCGCTGGCGCCTGGCGGGCGGGCAGCTGCCGCTCGAGAATCGCCACCTGCGAGCCCTCGCGGCGCGCGGCGTGTCCCTGCCGCTGGTCTCCTGGGCCAAGCAGCATATCGAATGGACCCTCCGCGACGGGGCGGCCGAGCATCCCGACGGCGTGCTGATGATCGTCGTGGACGGTCAGGGGCAGGCTGCCATGAGCGTGGGGCCTTATGAGCCGTTGACCTCGATCGACGCGACGGCATTGGCTGCCCGCGCGGCACAGGCGCAAGCCGAGAAGCCCCTAGCCCAGGTGGGGAAGGCGGAGGTATCGGCGGCGGGCGTGACATCCGAGCGCGAGGCCGTGACGCACGAAGGCAAGGCCGTGGCCCCCGAGACCCTGTGGGGCGCGGGCGGCGGAGTGCTGTACTGCGCGCTTGCCGAAGGCGCGGCGCTTTCGGGTGCGACATCCCTGGTCGCGGATCTCGCCAAGACGCGCGGCATCGAGGTGGTATGGGGCGCCGATTCGCTGGATGCCGACTGCGGCGAGCTCTTCCTCGTATCCGACGAGCACGGTGTGGTGCCCGCGGCCGATCGGGCGGGGGAGTTGGGTGCCCTTCTTGCTGCGGACTATGCACGCTTGCTCGATAAGACCCGCCCCTAGCTGATAGAATCTTTTGTTATCTGTACGTACGTCCAAGGAGGATGTTTACCGACCGTATGGACATAGCCTTAAGCATCATCGTCACGTTCCTGCTCACGCTCGCCAACGGCTATTTCTCGATGTCCGAGATGGCCCTCTCCACGGCCAAGAAGGTCGTGCTCGACCATGAGGCGGAGGAGGGCGACGCGCGCGCCGCGGCCGCCTCGCGCACGATCGAGGAGCCGGGCGACTTCCTGGCTGCGATCCAGGTGGCCATCACGCTGGTCGGTTTCGCAAGCTCGGCCTTTGCCGCGACCAACCTGTCCGAGCCCCTCGCCGCGTGGATGGTGGGCCTGGGCATGGGGACCGACATCGCGGCCGTGCTCGCGCCCGTCCTCATCACACTGCTGGTCTCGTATTTCTCCATCGTGGTGGGCGAGCTCGTGCCCAAGCGCATCGCGATGTCCGACGCCGAGGGCGTCTCCAAGAGCGTGGTCGGCTTCCTGAACGGTTTCTCCAAGATTGTGAAGCCCCTCGTGTGGCTGACCTCGGCCTCCGCCAACGGCCTCGCCACGCTTTTGGGCATCAAGTCGACCGACGACCGTCTCGATGTGTCCGAGGAGGAGATTCGCTACATGGTGACGGACTCCGACGACCTCTCCGACCAGGAGAAGTCGATGATCCACGACGTGATCGACATGGGCGACACGATCGCCCGCGAGGTCATGGTGCCGCGCGTGGACATGACCGCACTCGAGGACACCACGACCCTCTCCGAGACCCTCGAGGTCATGCGCAAGACGGGCTATTCGCGCATCCCCGTCTACCGCGGCTCGGTCGACCGCATCGTCGGCATCGCCCATATCAAGGACATCATCGCCCCCATCCTCGACGAGGACGCGGGCAAGCACCCCATCCTCGGCTACCTGCGCAGCGCCGATTTCGTGCCCGACACCAAGGACATCATCCCGCTGCTCTCCGAGATGCAGTCGAGCCACGACCAGATGGTCGTCGTGGTGGACGAGTACGGCGGCACGGCCGGTCTGATCACGATCGAGGACATCGTCGAGGAGGTCGTGGGCGAGATCGAGGACGAGTTCGATCCGGACAACAAATACCTCACTAAGCTGGGCGATCGCGAGTGGCTGGTGGACGGCCGCTTCTCCATCGAGGACGCCGCCGAGCTCGGCTGGCCGATCGAGGACAACGAGGAGTACGAGACCGTGGCGGGCTTCGTGCTCGAGCAATTCGACCGGCTGCCCCATCCCGGGGACTCCATCGAAGTGGAGGGGTACGTCTTCCGCGTGCAGTCGATGCGCGGCCGCCGCGTGGCCATGCTGCGCGTTGAGGCGCCCGAGCCGCCTGCCCCGGAGGAAGAGGGCGCGGCGACGGCCGAGGACGATTCCAAGGAGAAGTAATAGCGCGTAACACCCGCCGATTGCAGCCGTGCCCCGCGGCATCGCGGCACTACAATAGGCGAAGCACGAGAACAGACCAGATTTGGCAGGAGAAAGCATGGCACTCATCGACATCCAGCGCGTCGAGGTCGGCCCCCGCACGCTTACCGCACGCGTCCGTCTGGCCGAGGGCGCCCCGCTTATGACCAGCGACGATATCGAGGGCACCGCGCGCGTCTATTACCTGCTGCCCCACATCGTCGAGCACGTGTGCCTGGGCGACTCTGCCGAGAAGTTTCGCGACGTGATGGGCGATACCGAGGTCGCGCACCTGCTCGAGCACGTGACGGTCGAGCTGCTCGCCCTGACCAACATCGCGGGCGACGTCTCGACGGGCCGCACCTTCGCCGTCGAGGGAGACGACCGTGCCTGGGACATCGAGCTTGCCTGCCCGGATGACGTGCTTGTCTCGGCGGCGCTCGCGAGCGGCGCCTGGCTGCTCGACTGGGCCTACAACGGCGGCGGCGACCCCGAGCCCGACATCGGGGCGACGATCGCGGGCCTGGTCGACCTGATCGACGCCCTGCCCGCGCCGGAGCCCCAGCAGGTCGGCGAGGGTGAGGTCATCGTGGACGAGTTCACGCCCGTACAGGAAGACGAGGCGCTCGAATTCGAACCGGCTGCGGAGCCTGAGCCCGTTGAGGAAGCTGTCCCGTCTGAGGAGCCTGAGTCTGATGCGGAGCCCATGGGTGCGGACGAGCCCGAGGCGCCCGTCGAGCCCGCGCCGGAGCCGGAGGCGACCGATGCCGAGGCGATGCCGGAGGAGGACGTCGTCCCGGCAGAGGAGGAGCCGACGCCCGAGGCGGAGGTCGAGGCTGATGAACAGGCGGCGGAGGAGCCCGTCGAGGAGCCTGATATCGAGGAGCCCGAGGACTACCCGGCGCCGCACGCCATCCGTTAGCCGTAAAGCCGTTTTGCCCCGTGCGCGCGGGGTATACTGAGCGCTAAGTGTTGCGAAGTTTTGCGAAGCTAAGGCCACGCATTGACAGGAGGAAGTTCCATGAGCGCAAAGAGTGTTGCAGGTGTACTGGTAGGTAGCGTCATCGGTGCCGCCGCAGGCTTTGCGGCCGGCGTCCTTCTGGCTCCGCGCACCGGCGCCGAGAGCCGCGCGATGGCCGCCGACGCGGTGAATGACGCGTGGGACAGCGCCGTTGACTCCTACGAGCGCGGTGCCCGCATCATGAACGAGAAGATCAGCTCCACGCGCCCCGACATGGGCGCAACGACTGACGAGCTCCGCGCCAAGGTCGACCTGGCCCGCGAGCGCATGGACCAGCTGCGCGACTCCCTGTCCGACGCTGTGACGACGACGTCCGCCCAGGTGCAGGACGCCGTGAGCAGCGTCTCCGACAAGGTCGCTGCCGCCACCGCCTCGCCCTTCGAGCCCGAGGCCGAGGCCGAGGGCGTCCACGTGGAGGTCGTTGAGGACGAGGAGCCCGCCGAGTAAGGGCGAATGCCCCACGTGATTCGCGATGGCAGGTACCCGGTGCCTGCCATCTTTTGTTTACGGAGGTCCCATGCTCAAGGTGAGCCAGCTCTACAACATGCATGTGTATGCTCCCAAGACCGGACGCCGCGGCAAGAAGGCGGCTGCCGAGGGCAAGGTCGAGTACGCCAAGATTGGCCGCATCCATATGACCGTCTTCACTCCGGATGGCAGCCACGTCGTGGGCTTCATGGTCAAGCGACCGGACATCGCGGGCATGGTGAAGCGCGAGGACCTCTTCCTCGGGTTCGACTCCTTCAAGCTCGTCGACAAGGGCAAGAACGTGCGCGCGACGCGGGATGAGGAGAGCTTTGACGATGCGGCCCGCGGCCGTCTGGACGTCGCCTGGGACGAGTGCGTGATGTGGACGGGCATGGACGCCAAGACCTCCGACGGCAAGGAGCTCGGCTATGTGAACGACGCCGAGTTCGACGGAACGACCGGCAAGGTGAGCAAGTTCTTCGTGGGCGACGACGGCTTGGCGCAGAAGCTCGTGGGTTCCGTCGAGATTCCGGCCTCCATGCTGCGCGGCTATACCAAAGGCTGGATGATCGTGGACCCCGATGCCGCAAAACTCGAGCTCAACGGCGGTGTCGCGGCGCGGGCCGGCGAGGCCACGGCCAAAGCCAAGGTCAAGGCCCAGCGGGCGAGCAAGAAATTCGACGAGAGCGCGTCGGTTGCTGTGGACAAGGGTTCGCGTGGCCTCGGCAAGATGATCGGCGACACCAAGCGCGCCTTCCAGCAGGCATCGGGCGAATCCGAGAAGCCCAAAGCGCAGCCCAAACCGGCGGCACCCGCCAAGCCGGCCGCGGCCGCGCGTCCGGCTGCAGCCGTGAAGGTCGAGAAGCCCGCGCCGGCGGCCGAGATTTCGGGGCAGGTCAGCAAGCCTGCCGAACCCAGGACCTACGCGCCCGTTTCCCAGGCGGCGCCCGCCGCAAAGAAACCCGCCGCGAAGAAGCCCGCCGCCAAGACGACCAAGAAGAAGCCGCAGCCGAGCGGCGAGCAGGCGGCGCGCGCCGTCGGCAAGCAGCTGAACGCCTTCGGTAAGATGTTCGGCGACTTCGCCGACGAGTATAAGAAAGCCAGCAAGTAATCGGAGATCCGTGCGCGGCCGTGGGGGAGATTCCGTCGGCGCGTGAGCGAGCCCATCTATATCCGAGGAGGAGCCATGATCCGCAAAGACCGTCAGGTAACCGACCGAGACCTGCAGAGGCAAATCCTCGACTCGGCGGACGTGATGCGCATTGGCATGGTGGTCGATGGGGCTCCGTATGTTGTGCCCGTCTCCTTCGGCTACACGTGGGAGGGCGACCTGCCTGTTCTCTATGCGCATGGGGCCAAGGTCGGCAAGAAGGTCGAGGGCCTGGCCGACGGCTCTCGCGTGTGCGTGGAGTTTGACCGCTTCATCCGCTACGACCAGCTCCGGCATGGCATCACGGCCCGCTATCAGAGTCTGATCGGCATGGGCCAGGTCACCGAGGTCGCAGACGTGGAGGAAAAGGCGGCTGCGCTCTCGGTCCTCTGCGCCCATTGCGGCTACAAGCTCTTTGACCCCGCCGCCTGTGGCAGCCTCACGGGGACCAAGGTCTGGCGCATCGACCTCGACGAGCTCACGGGCAAGCAGAACCTCCGCGCGCTCGAATAGCGTTTAGACGTTGCGAAGAATTTAGATTTCATTCTGAATTTAGAAATTTAGATTCTTTAGATAATTTAGATTTATTAGAAATCAGCTATATTACAGGAGTAGCGTGCTCCCTGTGGTGGGCGAGGAGGTCCGCACACAGGCCTCCTAGAACGTTTGGCCCTCGGATTGCCTGAAATCGTTGCTGAGAAGGAGCCGTCATGTTTGAGAACCCGTTCACTCCGACCTTTGGCGGCAAGCCAGACTTCTTCTTTGGCCGCCACGCCTTGCTCGAGCGCTTCGATGAGGCCCTGGCAAACAGGGGCAGCGCCGATCGCGCCCTCTTTATCACGGGGAATAGGGGCTGCGGAAAGACGGCCCTGCTTGAACAATTCTCGATGCGTGCGGAGAGGCACGGATGGCTGTCTGTCGACATAAATTCTGAAAACGCACTTGAGGTTCTGACCCGCAGTCTCGTCCGGCACCAGGCAGCCACTCGGGAAGTGGCTCCCGAGCTTGAGGTTTCGATTCTCGGGTCGGGCGGCCGAGTCGGGGGCGTCCCTTCCTCGAAGACGGTGGCCTTTGACAAAAAAGACATCGAGCTTATCTTGCTCGAAGCATGCAAGGAGCACCCCGAAGGCATCATGCTCACCATCGATGAGATCCAGAAAATCGACCTCGATGACCTCTCACTCATTTGCGGCGCCTTTCAGATGGCGTCGCGAAAGGGCTTTGATGTGATTATGGCGGTCGCGGGCCTGCCATACTCGCATGACGCCGTTATCCAGCACGAGGGTTGTACCTACATGCGTCGCGCGCCGCATGAGAGCCTGAGCGTCTTTACCCATGATGAGGCGCGCGATGCCTTTGTCGAGGCGTTCTGGCATGTTAAAGGGCTTGGGTTGGGGGAGGCCGCTCTCGAGCGCCTGGTGGCCGCCAGCTACGGGCATCCCTTCTTCATCCAACTTGCTGGCTATGCCCTGGTCAAGCATGCGAATAGCGTAACGAAGGCGAAGACATACCGATTAACAGAGGACGATGTCGAGAGCGTATTGCCTGAGGTAATTCGAGATTATGAAGCGAGAAGCCTGGTGCCCATATTGAGCGCGCTCACCAAATCCGAGCGAGCATATTTGGACGCAATGGCAGCGAATGCAGGCGCGGATGGCAAGGTTATGTCAACGGGCATTGCGCAAGAGCTGGGCAAGTCCACAAAGCAGTTGAGCATGACACGAAAAAAGCTGCTCGACCAAGGCATTATCGTGGCCCCCGCACACGGAGTTGTTATGTTCAACATTCCCTACCTGCGCCCCTATCTCGCCATGCGCACAAACGGCGAGTCGGACTCGTCCCTAGCCGAGGAGTGGCAGTTTTAATGGTGCCATGGCACAAAAAGAAGTTCGGGCGCTGCAGGAAGCAACAACGGTAAAAAAGGCAGGTAGAATGTATTTCTACCTGCCGAAACGTCGGGCGGAGGGAGAGGGATTTGAACCCTCGGTACGCGAGGCGCACGGCGGTTTTCAAGACCGCTGCATTCAGCCGCTCTGCCATCCCTCCATGGGTGTGACGTGGTCTATCCTAACGCAAGGCGGACATTTCGCGACGCGGTTTTGGCATGCGAATCGAGTTTTGGCTACGGGCCGATGATGGGAGGCGAACGCATGACGCTGGCCGAGATTCTGGGCGAGGACAAGCAGCGCCAGGAAGACGAACACTGGATGGGCTTGGCTCTGGATGAGGCACGCGCGGCGGCCGAGGAGGGCGAGGTGCCCATCGGCGCGGTCGTGGTGGCCGACGGCGAGCTGGTCGCCCGCGCCCACAACCGCCGCGAGACCGACGCCGACCCCGCTGCCCATGCCGAGTTCCTTGCGATGGAGACGGCGGCGTGCGAGCTCGGCCGCTGGCGGCTCACCGGTTGCACCGTCTATGTGACCCTCGAGCCCTGCCTCATGTGCGCCGGCCTCATGGTCAACTCGCGGATCGACCGCTGCGTATATGGCGCGGCGGACCCCAAGGGCGGCGCGCTCGGCACGCTTTACGACGTCAGCCACAACCCGCGGCTCAACCACGAGTTCGAGGTCGTGCCCGGCGTCCGTGCGGACGAGGCCGGCGAGGTCCTGCGCGCCTTTTTCCGCGCCCGCCGCAAGAAGCGGGCTGAGTAGCGGGCGGGCGCTTTCGAGGTTTTACGGTGCGCTTACCCCTATCCGGCCTTGAGCGTGTACAATACCTGTGCTTCGAACATCCTCGAACCAATCAACAGAAGGGTCATTGATGAAACCTCGACCTCACAGTCGATAACCCTTCGGTGCTTCTTGCTGGTCGCACCGTTGGGTGCCCCGTACCTCGTGAACCAGCTAAGGAGCTTGCATGATTTATCTCTCTCAGCTTCTGGGAAATCCCGTATACGACCTCGACGGCGAGCAGATCGGTAAGGTCAACGACCTCGGCATCGCCACGGGCGAGGTCTTCCCGCGTGTCACGAGCCTGGCCATCGTGGGCCCCGGCAAGACGCCCTTCATGCTCTCGTGGCGCAAATACGTCGACACCTTCGACGAGAAGGAGATCCGCCTCAAGGTGGTCAAGACGGACATCCGCTTCTCCTACCTGCAGCCCGACGAGGTCCTGATCGCCCGCGACCTGCTGGACAAGCAGATCGTCGACACCCGCGGCATGCGCGTCGTCCGCGTGAACGACCTCAAGCTTTCTGACACCAACTCCACCCAGCTGCGCCTGCTTGGCGCCGAGGTCGGCGTCCGCGGCATCCTGCGCACCCTCTCGCCCCGGCTCGAGAAGATTGCCCTGCGCCTGGCCAAGACCTTCGGCCATCCTATGCCCGAGCGCATCATCGCGTGGAACTACATGGACCTGCTCGACCGCGACCTGTCCGACGTCAAGCTATCCGTGAGCCACAAGACCCTCGACGACATGCACCCGGCCGACATCGCCGACATTATCGAGCGTCTGGACCCCCGCCTACGCGGCCAGGTCTTCGCGCAGCTCGACGACGAACAGGCCGCCGGCGCCATGGCCGAGCTCGACGACGACAAGGCTGCCGAGATCATGGGAGACCTCGACGAGACCTCCGCCTCCCGCATGCTGACCGAGATGGACCCGGACGACGCGGCCGAGCTCGTCTCGGAGCTCGATTACGACAAGGCCGAGAAGCTCCTGCGCCTGATGGGCGTGGAGGAGCAGAAGGCCGTCCGCCAGCTGCTCGGCTACCGCGAGGACACCGCCGGCCGTATCATGACCTCGGAATTCGTCTCCCTGCCCGAGGACGCCACGGTCGCCGACGCCATCCAGGCCATCCGCGACCTGGAAGAGGACTTCGAGGCCGTCCGCTATGTGTACGTGCACGACGAGGACGGGCTTGCCACGGGCGTCGTCACCCTCCAGGAGCTCATCACCGCGACCGAGGGCACTCACCTTTCTGACCTCTGCACGAGCGAGCTCATCACGGCCAGCCCCGACGACGACCAGGAGGACGTGGCCGAGGACATCTCCAAGTACAACCTCCTCGCCATGCCCGTCGTGGACGACAAGGGCAAGATGCTGGGCATCGTCACGGTCGACGACGCCCTCGACGTCCTGGAGGAGGAGCACGAGGAGGACCTGCAGATCGCCGGTGCCCCGCGCTCGAGCGGCGAGGGCGAGCACAGCCACGACTTCCTCCTGATCGCCTCGCACAACCTCTGGATCCTCTTCTGGGCGATCGGCGTGATCGTCAGCATGGACCTCTACGCCAAGGCGGGCAGTTCGATTGCGGGCCTGGTCGCGTCGCTTGCGCTGCCCGCCGCGCTCGCGCTGTCGGACGCGGCCGTGAGCTACGCCACCAACTTCTTCCTCGAGTACGACCCCGACGACGAGGACAGCCCCTCCGCACTGGGCTTCTTCCTTAAGGGCGTCGCGATGGGCGTCGTCTTCGCGGCAGCCGTGGCCTCGGTCGGCATGGTGGTCGGGTCGCTGCTCGAGGGCTACCTCCCCGACGGCTTCCTGGCGCTGAGCTCGGCCTTCCGCGACGGCTTCGAGGCGGCCGGCATCACGGTCGTCGTGTCGTTCGCGTTTGCCGGCATCTGGCTCCTTGTCCTGCGCCGTCGCAACGCCGCCAAGAAGGACACGTCGGGCTCCTCGCTTGCCGCGGTGGCGTTGGCGGTTGCTCTGGTTGTCTTCGTGGTCGCCCTGATTGCGCTCGGCGGGATTGCGGGGTAGCGCATGGCCGACGAGAAGGACAAGCAGCAGGTCGAAGGCGCTCGCAAGAAGACCGGCGTCGCGGCCATCCTCTCCGTGATGGGCCCCGGCATCCTGACCTCCCTCGCAGGCATGGACGCTGGCGGCATCGCGACCTTCTCGACTGAGGGCGCGAGCTACGGCTTCGGTATGCTCTGGTCCATCCCCATCACCTGCATCCTACTGATGGTCGTGCAAGAGACGGCGGCACGCATGGCTTGCGCCACGGGCAAGGGCTTCGCCGCGCTCATCCGTGAGCAGTTCGGCATCCGCATCTCCGCGGTCGCCATGGCGGCGGCCATTGTCTCCAACTTCGCGGTCACGCTCTCGGAATTCGCGGGTATCGCCTCGGGCATGCTCCTCTTCAACGTGCCCGTGGGCGTCTCGGTGCCCGTTGCGGCGATCGCCACCTGGCTGCTCGCGATGTCGGGCTCCTACCGCCGCATCGAGAAGATCCTCCTCGCCATCTCGTGCGTCTTCGTCGTGTATATCGTCGCAGGCAGCATGGACTGCCAGGACTGGGGTCTCGCAGTGCGCAGCACCTTCGTCCCCCAGATGTCGGGCGACCCGGCCTATATCTCGCTGCTCGTGGCCAGCATCGGTACCACCATCAGCCCCTACATGATTTTTATGGTCTCAAGCAACATCGTCGAGAAGAACCTTGACGCCGATGACATCCCCGGCCAGCGCGCCGACAACATCTCCGGCGCCATCGTTTCGCAGACCATCGCCTGGTTCATCGTGCTCACGACCGCGAGCGTCCTGCCGCTGGGGACCAAGATCGAGACCGCCGCCGACGCTGCCAAGGCACTCGTCCCCTTCGCGGGCGAGTACGCGATGGTCATGTTCGCGGCGGGCCTGGTGGGCGCCTCGTTTTTGGCGGCCTGCGTCCTGCCCGGCATCACGGCCAGTGCCGTCTGCGAGGCCTTTGGCTGGGAGCGCGGCGCCGACCGCAGCTGGGCCGAGGCGCCGGCCTACCGCGGCATCATCACGGCGGTCACCTTGCTTTCGGCCGCGATCGTGCTGCTCCCCGGCACCGACCTCATCGGCATCATGATGATCGCGCAGGTCATCAACGGCGTCCTGCTGCCGGTCCTGCTGCTCTGCATGGTCGACATCGCGAGCGACAAGCACGTGATGGGCCGCTATGCCAACAGCCGCGTCTGGAACATCCTGACCTGGGCCACGATCATCGTTGTGATCGTCCTGACGGTCATCATGTTCGTGATGCAGGCGATGGGTGTGTAGCGGACCCGGTGACAATTGCGTGCCTGAGTCTCTGCGCTACATTTTAACGTGCCGCGAAAGACAAAAAAACATTCTTGACGGCAGAATAAAACCTAGGATGCAAAGAGGTCATCGAGCGTTACCACATTGGTGAAGGCCCCGGCATACTCGTTGCGCGAAAGCCCGAAGGTCGTCACCAGAGTGCTTCGCACGACTACCTTCGGCGAGACCAAGCTCGAGAGGAGTTCCTGCCGGCCCAGGATGGTCTCGTAGTATGCGCGGCTCACAGAAAAGAGCCCGCCGACGTATTTGATCTCACACATATTGAGTACGTTGTCTTTGCGTGAGAGCAGCAGGTCTATCTGGGTGCCGGGGCCGCTTTCGTCGGCGCGACGGGCCCAGGCGGAGCTCGTGGTCGATACGCCCGACACTCCGAGAGCTGCCTTTATCTGGTCCACATGGGTGAAACACACGTTCTCGAACGCCAGGCCCCGCCAGACGACGACAGACTGGCTAGTCAGGTTGTTCTGCCAGAAGTGATCGTCGTTCGAGGCGCCCTTGTCCAGGAAGTGGAGACAGAAGAGGCAGAACGGGTCGACGAGCCGGTAGCGCTGCTCGCGCGCGCTAGAGCCGAAGGGTACATATTTCACAACGAAGTCGCTCGCGATCAATGCCTTCAGGCTGTGGGAGAGACCGCCGCCCTCGCTCACGCCAGCTCCGTTGGCGATTTCGTGGCGCGTGTAGCCCGAAGAGCGCGTCCCGAGGAACCGCACGATGGCTTGCATCGCGCCAGGGTTGGTGAACAGCGACGCGAAGAGGCGGTCGAACTCGTCTGCCAGTGGCGCGCGGCGTGCGAACAACGTGGCGTCCACGTTTTGGGCCAGGCTGAGGCTTCCGTCGAAATAGCCCAGGTAATAGGGGATACCGCCGAAGATCATATAGGCTTGGGCGATGTCGTAGCGCGACAGCCTCACGCCCATACCGTCAAATAACTCTTCGCACTCGCGCAATGTGAAAGGCGCCAGCCGTATTTCGCGGGTGACCCTGCCGTACAGGCCCCCGTGGTTGTTGATGAGCCGGTCCTCGACCCAGGAGCTGGCGCTTCCGCACACGATGACCATGAGGTTCCTGCGGTGGCAGCCCCAGTTGTTCCAGAACCCCTCGAAGGCTCTCAGGAAGCCCGACCGCGGGGTGTCCATCCATGGCAGCTCGTCCAGGAAGACCAGCTGGCGTGTGCCGTCGTCGCCTGCTTGGAGGAATTGCTCCAGCATGAGGAAGGCCTCGAGCCAGCCGTGCGGGACGTTGCTCGGTGTGGCACCTGCAAGAATCAGTGAGTTGTAGAAGTTCTCGAGCTGTGCCGCGAGCATGCCCTTCGGGTCGTCGTCGGTGGGGGCGAGGCCGGCGTGTCGGAAGCTGATGCGCCCCGAGAACGTCTCGTCAACTAGGTACGTCTTTCCCACGCGCCGGCGTCCGTAGATCGCGACGAGCTCCGCCCGACCGCTGCCATAAAGCTGATTGAGCTCCCGCTGCTCCCGCTTTCTGCCGATCATAGCCCCACCCTCCTCAAAGGTTCGCTGCCGCCCGAGCCTATTGAGTGTCATTATAATTAAACGTGCCGCGAAAGAGAAAAAATCTGCTTCGCGGCACGTTTAATTTGTTAAGCCCAAAAAGAGGAATCCCCTCTCACCCCGATATTGGCTCCATGACATATCGTCAGACTGCAGAGAATCTCTGGCAGTCGCGCGACACTGCTACACCAGCTGGAAGATGAAGAAGTCCAGATAGTGCGTCTCGGGCACGCCCCAGAGGATGGGGTGGTCGGGAGCCTGCTGGCGCTCCTCGACCTGCTTGAGCTGGACATTCGCATCGTGCGCGGCCTCGGCGATCGCACGGGCGAGCAGGTCGCGGGTCATGAAGTGGCTGCACGAGCACGTGGCCAGGTAGCCGCCGCGCGGCAGGAGGCGCATGGCCTGGTAGTTGATCTCGCGATAGCCCTTGGCGGCGTGGGCCACGGCGTTGCGGCTCTTGGTGAAGGCGGGCGGGTCCAGCACGATCAGGTCGAAGGGGCCGCCCTCCTCGCGCAGGCGCCGCTTGTCGCGCGCGAGCTCGGGCAGGTAGTCAAGCACATCCGTGCAGGTAAAGGCCATGCGGTCCTCGAGATGGTTGAGACGGGCGTTCTCGGCGGCGAGGTCGAGCGCCGTCTGGCTCACGTCTACCTCGCGCACGTAGGCCGCGCCGCCCGCTGCCGCATTGAGGCCAAAGGGGCCGACGTGGCAGAAGCAGTCCAGCACCCGCCGGCCTGCCGCCAGCTCGCGGACCGCGCGGCGGTTGTATTTCTGATCGAGGAAGAAGCCCGTCTTCTGCGACTGCTCGAAATCGACGTCGTAGAGGATGCCGTTCTCGCGGATGATACGGCGCGTGCTCTCGGGTGCGGTGTCCACACCGTCCCCAGACCACCAGCCCTTATAGCGCGGCAGGCCCTCCTTGTCGCGGACGGCGCCGTCGTTGCGCTCGTAGATCCAGCGCACGTCCTCGCCCGCGTCGCGCAGCGTCTTGAGCAGCAGCGGATAGAGCACGGGGCGCAGCCGCTCCATGCCCACGGTGCCGACCTGCGCCACGAGGATGTCCTCGTAGCGGTCGACAACCAGCCCGGGAAAGCCGTCCGCCTCGGAAAAGAGCACGCGACAGCAATTGGTATCAGGCTCGCAGCCGGGCAGCGCGCGGCCGCCCATGGTCACACGGCGGTGTTCCCAGGCCCACACGAGCTTGCGCGCCCAAAAGGCCTGGTCGAGACGGTCGTTGGCGTTGCGCGTCACGATGCGCACGCGGATGGTGCTCTCCTGCGAGATGAGGCCCGTGCCCTGCCAGGTGCCGTTCTCCTCTAGCACGTCGACGATGTCGCCATTGACGACGGTGCGCCCGTCGGTCGGCGCAGGCAGCACGTCGAGCACCTCGCCCGCGTAGACCCAGGGATGCCCCGCGGCGAGCGAGCGTGCGGCCTTGCGCGTGACGATGACTTGCGGATAGGGACGTACTTGCTTCATGGCTATCCAATCCTTGCGGGGTGTCTCATCGGTCGAAGCGCATGTGATTCAGTTGCTTCACATACGACTGCATGAGATTTCGTCGATTGCCGAAGAACCTCTCTTGAGTCCTTGTTTGCCTTCCCGCATCGTACGCGAGTCCCGTCCTTTCAATGGTGCAGATGTAGTCTGCTAGCTGCAGAAGTCGGCGTGTCGCATGATCGGCATCGCGAAAAACGGCAACATTATTCGCAAGAACAAATTCCAACGCCGCATGCAAAGCCGTGCTTAAGGCCTGTTGACCGTCATCGTAATAGACGGAGACTGTATCGAACTGCTGAAAGTAAGAGAGGTGGTCGAAAATCAGCGACGCTAAGTCTCGCCGGATACGCGCCTCAAGCTCGGCGCGGTCATGCGTTTCGTGCTCGTCGTAGCTCAAGACAAAGAAAGTGACGGGGAGAGATCTTGCGAGCCTCGCGAACTGGGTCAGCAAACGCTTTCTATCTCCCACAGAGATGTTTTCGTATGCCTCATGGCCATGCAGCAGGTCTTTACCGTGAAACGGTATATCGGGTAGCCCAGCGAGTTTCAGCCGATCCTCATAGGCCCTGATCGGCCCCTCGATGTCATGGGAATGATCATGCAGCACGACGGCGACGAGGTACATCCCTTCCGTGAGGTCTTGAGTTCCCGCCTCGTCGATATGTAGGTTAAGCCGCTGGGGCATGGGATTCCAATCTAATAAAAAAGGCGAGGTACGTACCTCGCCGTTCTGGAACCTTCGAGCGCGAGCGCTTTCCGGTGCGGATATTTTTGCACAGGGCCTGAGTGAAAAGCAAGTCCTACATATGCCGGCCGAAACGGCCGCCGGCGGGACCACGGCCACCGGCGCGCGAGCCGCGGAACATCGTGCGGACGGGCTTGGAGGTCGAGCGATCGGGGTTGGGCACGATGCGCGACGCGTCGTAGTCGAAGCCCTCGAGGTCCCAGACCGGCACGAGCTTCTTGGTGAAGTACTCGACCTCGCGCAGCTGGCTGATCTCGTCGGGCGCCACGAACGTGAAGGCCTGGCCGTCGTGCCCCGCGCGGCCCGTGCGGCCGATGCGGTGCACGTAGTCCTCGGGGTCCATGGGCACGTCGTAATTGATCACGGCGTCGATCCCCGAGACGTCGATACCGCGGCTCATCACGTCGGTCGCGACCAGTACCTGCACCTTTGCGGCGCGGAAGCGCTCGAGCGCCTTCTCGCGCGCCTTCTGCGGGCGGTCGGCGTGCATCTCCTCGACCTTGAAATTGGCACGACGCAGCGTCTTGCAGACGTCATCCACGCGGCGCTTGGTCCGGCAGAAGACCAGCGCGCGCTCGGGCGCGAGACTGGTGAGCAGGGCCTCCAAAAGCGAGGTCTTCTGTCCCTGCGTCACGGGGCAGAGGTGCTCCTCCACGGTCTCGGCCGTCTCGCCGATGCGGGCGATCTCGACCACGGCGGGGTCGTGCAGCATCGCGTCCACGGTCGACTTGATCGAGGGTGGGATCGTCGCGGAGAAGAGCAGGGTCTGGCGCCGCTCGGGAAGGGCTGCCAGGATCTTGCGGACGCTGGGCCAAAAGCCCATGTCCAGCATGCGGTCGGCCTCGTCGAGCACCATGATCTGCACGCGGGCCAGGCTCACGTTGTTGTGCTCCATCAGGTCGAGCAGGCGGCCGGGCGTCGCGACGAGCAGGTCGCAACCGGCCTGTAGGTCCTTGATCTGGCGGTCGAACTTGGTGCCGCCCATCACGATCACGGCGTGCTGGCCGGTGCGCCCACACACGACCGAGACGACCTTCTCGATCTGCTGCGCGAGCTCGCGCGTGGGCGTCACGACCAGGGCGTGCGGGGCGGGGACGTGTTTCTTGCCCACCGTCTCGGGCTCGCTTCCCGCGATCAGCTGCAGCGTGGGCAGGGCAAAGGCGGCCGTCTTGCCCGTGCCGGTCTGCGCGGAAGCGACGATGTCGCGGCCGCGGAGGACCTCGGGGATGGCCTGCGCCTGGACGGGGGTCGGTGTGGTGAAGCCGAGGTCCTCGACCCCGGCGAGTATCTGCTCGTTCAGCCCGAGCTCAGCAAATGTCATATCCATGCGCCCTAGTATCGCCCAAATGCCGAAAAGCTGCACGGCGCGTCCGAGCCGGGTGTTAGTCTTGTCAAGAAAGCAATCGAGGAAAGGCGGCACCATGTACACCAGCGACGGCCAGCTCCAGATCGCGGTCGGCGACACCCCCATTTACCTGCTGCCGGCCATGTGCAACCGCCACGGTCTCATCACCGGCGCCACGGGCACGGGCAAGACGGTCACGCTCAAGACCATCGCCCAGGACCTGTCCGACGCGGGTGTGCCCGTTTTCCTCGCGGATGTGAAGGGCGACGTGTCCGGCATGGCCGTTGCAGGCGAGCAGAGCGACAAGCTCGCCACCCGCCTGGCCGAGATCGGGGTCGCGGGTCTCAATTTTCATGCGAGCCCGGTGCGCTTCTGGGACGTGTACGGCGAGAAGGGCGCTCCCGTGCGCACCACGATCAGCGAGATGGGCCCCGTGCTGCTGGGCCGCCTGCTGGGGCTGACCGAGGTGCAGGAGGGCGTGCTCAACATCGCCTTCCACGTGGCCGACGACCGCGGCCTGCTCCTGCTCGACCTCAAGGACCTGCGTGCGATGGTGGGCTGGTGCGGCGAGCACGCCGACGAGCTCAGCCTCAGCTACGGCAGCGTCTCCAAGCAGTCGGTCGGCGCGATCCAGCGTGCGCTGCTCGTGCTCGAGGACGCGGGCGGCGAGGTCTTCTTCGGCGAGCCCGCGCTCGACATCATGGACTGGATCGGCTGCGACGCCGACGCACACGGCTTCGTTAACATCCTCGACGCCACGCGCCTTGCCCAGTCGCCGCTGCTCTACTCGACCTTCCTGCTCTGGATGCTGTCCGAGCTTTACGAGCGCCTTCCCGAGGTGGGCGACCTCGACAAGCCGCGCATGGTCTTCTTCTTCGACGAGGCACACATGCTCTTCGACGACGCGCCCAAGGCCCTGGTCCAGAAGGTCGAGCAGGTCGTCAAGCTGATCCGCTCCAAGGGCGTGGGCGTGTGGTTCATCACCCAGAACCCCGCCGACATTCCCGAGCCCGTCCTTGCCCAGCTCGGTAACCGCGTGCAGCACGCCCTGCGCGCCTATACCCCGGCCGAGCAGCGCGCCGTGCACGCGGCGGCGGAGAGCTTCCGCGCCAATCCCGCTTTCGATACCGAGAAGACGATCGGCGAGCTCGCGACCGGTGAGGCGCTGGTGAGCTTCCTCGACGCCGACGGCATCCCCGCGGTGGTCCAGCGCGCCCGGGTGATCGCCCCCGGCTGCTCGATGGGGGCCGCTCCCGCCGATGACCAGACCTACCTCACGCAGAACTCGCCCTTTGCCACCAAGTACGGCACCCCGGTCGACCGCGAGAGCGCCTACGAGCTGCTCAACGCCGCGACCATCGCCGCCGCCAAGGCGCAGGAGGAGGCCGATGCCGCGGCTGCTCAGGCAAAGGCGGACGCTGCCGCCGAGAGGGAGCGCGCCAAGGCCGAGGAGAAGGCTGCCAAGGAGCAGGCGAAGGCCGAGGCCCAGGCCGAAAAAGAGCGCGCCCGCGCCGAGGCGCAGGCCGCCAAGGAGGCCCAGAAGGAAGCCGAACGTCAGGCCCGCGAAGCCCAGCGCGCCGCGGAAAAGGCGGCCGCCCAACAGAAGAAGGAAGAGGAGCGCCGCCAGCACCAGCTCGAGAGCATCGGCGTCTCGGTCGCGCGCACCGCAGCCACCTCGATCACCCGCGGCATCCTCGGCAGCATCAAGCGGAGCATCTTCTAACCGCTCGATTCCGAACCCCGCAATTCGCGTAGGCCCGATTTACCCCATTTCCGCAATTTACGGAAAATAATGAAACTGTCTGTCTTGTGAGTCACAGACGGAAGCCGCGTGATGTCGAATCCACAGACGGAAAGCGCCTGTTTTCCCAATACCACTCGTGCGACTCACAGACGGAGAGCGTGCGATTTGGAAAACCCGCAGGTCGCGAAAAATCGGAGGCCCTCCGTCTGTGGGCGCGCTCGGGTGAGGCGAGGATTCAAGACCTTCCGTCTGTGAATGGCCGCTTTCCGTCTGTGTATGGCTCGAGCCGGCCCACGGGGCGCGAAGGCCCCGCGGGCGGGCAAAGTGCGCTACAGTTGATGGGCAAAAACGCACCGATAGGAGCTGCAATGCCCATCAAGATCGCCGACGGGCTTCCCGCAAAGAAGACCCTGCATGAGGAGCACATCTTCGCCCTCGAGGAGGAGGTGGCCAGCCAGCAGAACATTCGCCCGCTGAAGGTCGCCATCCTCAACCTCATGCCCACCAAGATCGAGACCGAGACCCAGATCCTGCGCCTCATCTCCAAGTCGCCGCTGCAGGTCGACGTGAGCAAGGATCATCTGGTCAAGTTCTATGAGCCCTTCGAGGCCTATAGGGACAAGAACTACGACGGCCTGATCATCACGGGCGCCCCCGTCGAGCAGCTGCTCTTCGAGGAGGTCGACTACTGGGACGAGCTCTGCGAGATCATCGACTGGAGCCAGGAGCACGTCTTTTCCACCATGTACCTGTGCTGGGGCGCGATGGCGGGCCTCTTCCACCTCTACGGCATCCCCAAGCGCGTGCTGGGCGCCAAGCTCTTCGGCGTCTTCCCCCAGCGCCTCTGCGACGAGTACAACTTCCTGACCAACGGCTTCGACGAGGTCCACTACATGCCCCACTCGCGCCACGCGGCCATCGACGCGGCGGCCCTCGCCGAGCACCCCGAGCTCCACGTGCTGTCCGAGGGGTTCGACTCGGGCCCCGCACTCATCGCGACCAACGACTTCCACGAGATCTATGTGACGGGCCACTTCGAGTATGGCCGCGACACCCTGGCCGATGAGTATTGGCGCGACTTCCATCGCGGGCTGCCCATCCGCCTGCCGGAGAACTACTTCCCCGATGACAACCCCGAGAACCAACCCATCTTCACCTGGCGCGCCCACGCCAACCTGCTCTACCGCAACTGGCTCAACTGGGTCTACCAGATGACCCCCTACGAGCTCGAGCGGATCCCGGAGGTCGTGCGCGAACTGCACGAACAGGTGACCGACAAGTTCTAGCCAAAGGAGAGGCATGGCAGAGCAAAACCCGATGATGACCGTCGTCGACATGCTGCGCTGCGACGCGCGGCTCTATCCCGACGAGGTGGCGCTCGTCGAGGTGAACCCCGAGGTCCTTGAGCCGCAGCGTCAGACCTGGCGCGACTTCGACCTCGTTCATTCCACCAAGACCAAGGCCTACCGGCGCGAGATCACCTGGCGCGTCTTCGACGAGAAGGCCAACCGCTTCGCCAACCTGCTGATTTCCCGTGGCGTGGGCAAGGGCGACAAGGTCGCGATCCTGCTCTACAACTGCTTGGAGTGGCTGCCCATCTATTTCGGCATCCTCAAGACGGGCGCCGTGGTCGTGCCGCTCAATTTCCGCTACACCGGCGCGGAGATCCAGTATTGCCTGCAGAAGGCCGAGGCCGACGCGCTCGTCTTTGGCCCGGAGTTCCGCAGCCGCGTCGAGGACCGTCTGGGCTCCATCTCGCGCAACCGCCTGCTCTTCTATATAGGCGACGACCCCTGCCCGGACTTCGCCGAGGATTACCTCTGGCTCACGTCCAACTGCCCGAGCAACGACCCCAATATCCCGCTTGCGCTGGACGAAGATGCGGCCATCTATTACTCCTCCGGCACGACCGGCTTCCCCAAGGCCATCCTGCACCCGCACCTGTCGCTCGCGCAGGCGGCCGAGATGGAGGCCCGCCACCACGAGACCACCCACGACGACGTCTTCCTCTGCATCCCGCCCCTCTACCATACGGGCGCGAAGTTCCACTGGATGGGGTCGCTCTACACGGGCAGCCGCGGCGTGCTCCTGCGCGGGGTGAGCCCCCAGACCATCTTCCAGACCGTGAGCGACGAAGGCTGCACGATCGTGTGGCTGCTCGTGCCCTGGGCGCAGGACATCCTGACCGCGATCGAGGAGGGCCAGCTCAATCCCCGCGACTACAAGCTGGACCAGTGGCGCCTCATGCACATCGGCGCCCAGCCCGTGCCCAAGAGCCTGATCCGCCGCTGGCGCGAGGTCTTCCCGCACCACGCCTACGACACCAACTACGGCCTGTCCGAGTCGACGGGCCCCGGCTGCGTGCACCTTGGCCTCGAGAACATTGACCATGTCGGCGCCATCGGCAAGCCCGGTTACCGCTGGGAGGCCAAGATCTGCGACGACGACGGCCATGAGGTGCAGCAGGGCGAGGCCGGCGAGCTGTGGGTCAAGGGCCCCGGTGTCATGCGCTGCTACTACGGCGACCCCAAGGCCACGGCCGAGGCGCTGCGTGACGGCTGGCTGCTCACGGGCGACATGGCCCGCCAGGACGAGGACGGCTTCTACTGGCTGGTCGACCGCAAGAAGGACGTCATCATCATGGGCGGCGAGAACATCTATCCCGTCCAGATCGAGGACTTCATCGCGGGTCACCCCGCCGTGCAGGACGTGGCCGTGATCGGCGTGCCCGACGAGCGCCTGGGCGAGAAGAGCCTGGCCGTCATCCAGCTCAAGCCCAACCACTTGGACGCCGACGGCAACCCCACCGACATCACGGAGCAGGACATCAACGACTTCTGCCTCGACCTGCCGCGCTACAAGCGCCCGCGCAAGATCGTCTTTGCGCCCGTGCCGCGCAACGCGACGGGCAAGATCGAGAAGCCCAAGCTGCGCCGCATCTACGGCGGCGAGGGCCTGGTCGCGCGCGAGAACGAAGCATAGGGAAGAAGGTCGCGCCGCCGCACCCGGCGCGCGCGTGGGAGAGGAAGGAACGATATGCCCAAGCAGCTGCTTTCCGGCAACGAGGCCATCGCCCTGGGCGCCTGGGAGGCCGGCGTCAGGCTCGGCGTGGGCTACCCCGGCACGCCGTCCACCGAGACGCTCGAGAACCTCGTGGGCTACGAAGGGGTCCATTGCGAGTGGTCGCCCAACGAGAAGGTCGCGCTCGAGACCGCGCTGGGCGGCTCGATCGGCGGCGCCCGCAGCTTCGCCACGATGAAGCATGTCGGCCTGAACGTCGCAGCCGACCCCTTCATGTCCGCCACCAACACGGGTGTCGGCGGCGGCCTCGTAATCCTCGTGGCCGACGACCCCTCCTGCTATTCCTCCCAGAACGAGCAGGACTCCCGCTACTATGCCGCCTTCGCGCGCGTCCCCTGCCTCGACCCCTCCGACAGCCAGGAGGCCTACGAGATGGCCCGCGCCGCGTGGGACCTCTCCGAGCGTTTCGACACGCCCGTGATGCTGCACGAGACCATGCGCATCGCCCACACCAAGACCCTCGTGGAAGCCGCGGGCGAGCGTACCGAGCACGAGCCCGCGCCCTACCAGAGCCAGGCCAACAAGTACGTGATGATGCCCGCCTTTGCCGTGCGCCGCCGCGCCGAGAAGGACCGCCTGTGCGACGAGATGGCCGCCTGGGTGGAGGAAACCGAGCTCAACCGCGTGGAGCTGCGCGACCGGTCGGTCGGCATCGTGGTGGCCGGCGCGCTCTATCAGCACGTCCGCGAGGCGCTGCCCGAGGCCTCCGTCCTCAAGCTGGGCGTGACCTGGCCGCTGCCCGCCAAGACCGTGCGCGACTTCGCGGCCCAGGTCGACAAGCTCTATGTGGTCGAGGAGACCTGCACGTACTTTGCCGACGCCGTCCGCGCGATGGGCGTCGAGGTCGCGACCCCGCCCGCCGGCCCCCTGCCGCGCGCGGGCGAGGTGAGCCCCGCCCAGATCAAGGCCGCCTTCGGCGTGGGCGCCCCCGAGCACGCGGACGCCGCGACCGACCTGCCGGGCCGCCCGCCCACCTTCTGCGCCGGCTGCCCGCACCGTCTTGTCTTCACGGAGCTCCGCCGCATGAAGGCCATCGTGACCGGCGACATCGGCTGCTATACGCTCGGCGCCGGCGCGCCCTTCAAGGCCGTCGACACCGTCATCGACATGGGCGCCAGCCTGTCCATGGCCCACGGCATGGAGCTCGCGGGCGCGGGCGAGGCCACGGGCCGTCCCATCATCGGCGTGATCGGCGACTCCACCTTCGCCCACTCCGGTATCACGAGCCTGCTCGGCACCGTCTACAACGGCGGCACGGGCACGCTCTGCATCCTCGACAACCGCACGACCGCGATGACCGGCGCCCAGGGCAACCCCTGCAACGGCATCACCCTGGCCGAGCAGGCCGCGGGCGCAAACCCGCTCAAGCCCCTGGACAACCCCGCCGGCAAGGCGCTCGACCTTATCGCCCTCTGCCAGGCCATCGGCGTGGACGAGGTCGAGCAGGTCGACGCGCAGAACCTTAAGGAGGTCCGCCGTGCGCTCAAGGATGCGGTCAGCCACACGGATAAGCTCTCCGTGATCATCTTCAAGTCGCCCTGCCGCCTGATCGACCGCAGCCGCGCGGCCGCCCCGACCATCACGGACTGCCGCAAGTGCGGCGCCTGCATCCAGATCGGCTGCCCCGCGCTCGGCCGCGACGCCGAGGGTCACGCCCAGATCGACGTCAGCCAGTGCATCGGCTGCGGCCAGTGCGTGCAGGTCTGCCCCTTTGGCTGCATCCAGTTCGCCGACACCCCGAAGGAGGCCTAGCCATGCCCCACTACGTCACCAAAGACACGGCCATCGAGGCGGCTGACGCCTCCGCCTACGCCGACCAGTTCGCTGCGACGCGCACCATCCTGCTGGTGGGTGTGGGAGGTCAGGGCACCATCCTGGCCGGCAACATCCTCGCGATGACCGCGGCCGAGGCTGGCCTCGACGTCAAGGTCTCCGAGATCCACGGTATGTCCCAGCGCGGCGGCTCGGTCTCCACGACCATCCGCGTGGGCCAGCGCGTGGACTCCATGATCGCCGACCCCGGCACGGTCGACGTGCTCGTGGCCTTCGAGGCCATGGAAGCCCTGCGCTACCAGCAGTTTGTCGCGCCGGGCGGCAAAGTCTTCGTCAACGACACGTCCATCACGCCCGTGCCCGTCAACATCGGCGCGGCCACGATGCCCGAGCGCGTGCCCGAGCGTCTGGGCGACCTGGGCGCCACGGTGATCGACGCCGACGGCATCGCCCGCGAAATCGGCAGCCCCCGCTCCGCCAACGTCGTGCTGGTCGGCGCGCTTTCGACCGCCCTGCCCTTCTCGGTCGACGAGTGGGAGGATGCCGTCCGCCGTCGCGTCCCGCCCAAGACGATCGACGCCAACCTGGCCGCCTTCCGCCGTGGTCGCGAGGCCGCTGGCGCGTAACGTGTAGAACGTGGCTCGCGCCTCGCACGCGTGCCGCTGCGCCGCCCACCAGTGCGCCATCGCATCGCCGTCCTCCACGACCATGCGTTGGCCCGCACTTGTGCACCTTCTCGTCATCGCCTCTGCACGCGCCTCACAGAGCAGAGGAGCATCGAGAAGGAAAAGCCCAGGTCGCACACTCTCGACCCTCGTCTGCTCCGTATGGATCGAAGCGGCTCCGAGAGGGTCGTCGCGGAAGCGCATCGATTTCTGGGTATTCCCGACAAATGGGGCCCGAATGTACGAAGCGGGGCAGGGGGAAGGGCTCTGGCTTACCAACGATGTGAGGGTGCGAGTTACAAACGCGCAGGTCAGTACTTTCGCACCCCCATATCGTTGGTCATGCTGTTACCAACGATATGGGGGTGTGGACGAAGAAATCCCAGATAAATCGGTCGATACCCCCGCATCGTTGGTGGCAGATACCAACGATGCGGGGGTGCGGGGCAGCGGTTCACCAACGATGCGGGGGTGCGGGGCAGCGGTTCACCAACGATGCGGGGGTGCGGGAAGGCCAGCGACCAACGACACGCGGGCGCTGGAGCGGGCGGGGTATTCGCTGAATTCCTACTCAAAAAGAGGTATTTTCCAGCCCAAACTTTCCCCGATATTGCATTCTTTGTCGCGTCGGGGCGGGGGCTTTTGGGTTAAAACTATAGAGTGTGTGTATTGCGTTTCCGACCGCTGCGCCCGCACCGGCGTCCGCATCGGGAGGAACAAGGAGAGGAGTGTCATGGATCGCAAGTTCAAGTCCATGGACGGCAACGAGGCGGCGGCGTGGGCGTCGTATGCCTTCACCGAGGTGGCGGGCATCTACCCGATTACGCCGTCCAGCCCCATGGCCGACCACGTCGACCAGTGGGCTGCCCAGGGCATCAAGAACATCTTCGGTAACCCGGTCAAGGTTATCGAGATGGAGTCCGAGTCCGGCGCCTCCGGCACCGTTCACGGCTCGCTGGGCACCGGCGCGCTCACGACGACCTACACGGCGTCGCAGGGCCTGCTGCTCATGATCCCGAACATGTACAAGATCGCCGCCGAGCGCCTCCCGGGCGTCTTTCACGTGTCCGCCCGTCAGGTCGCCACGCATGCCCTGAACATCTTCGGCGACCACTCCGACGTCATGGCCTGCCGCCAGACCGGCTTCGCCATGCTCGCCGAGAGCAACGTCCAGCAGGTCATGGACCTCGCGCCCGTCGCGCACCTGTCCGCCATCGAGGGCCGTCTGCCCTTCCTGAACTTCTTCGACGGCTTCCGTACCTCGCACGAGATCCAGAAGATTGCCGTCTGGGACTTCGACGACCTCAAGGACATGGTCGATATGGACGCCGTCAAGGCCTTCCGCAACCACGCCCTGAACCCGGAGCACCCGCATGCCCGCGGCTCGCACGAGAACGGCGACATCTACTTCCAGCACCGCGAGGCCATCAACGGCGCCTATGAAGCCCTGCCCGCGATCGTGGAAGACTACATGAACAAGGTCAACGCCAAGCTCGGCACCGACTACGGCCTGTTCAACTACTACGGCGCTCCCGACGCCGACCGCGTCGTGATCTGCATGGCTTCCTTCTGCGACACCCTCAAGGAGGTCATCGACTACCTCAACGCCCATGGCGAGAAGGTCGGCCTGATCGAGGTGCACCTCTTCCGTCCGTTCTCCATCAAGCACTTCGTCGACGTGCTGCCCGAGACGGCCAAGAAGATCGCCGTCCTCGACCGCACCAAGGAGCCCGGCTCCATCGGCGAGCCCCTCTACGAGGACGTCATCTCCGCGCTCTATGAGGCCGGCATTACCGACCGCATCGTGGTCGGCGGCCGCTATGGCCTGGGCTCCAAGGACGAGCAGCCCGCTGCCGCCTTCTCGGTCTACGAGGAGCTCAAGAAGGACGCCCCCGCCCGCGAGTTCACCATCGGCATCGTGGACGACGTCACCAACCTGTCGCTCCCGATGGATCCCGACGCCCCCAACACCGCTGCCCCCGGCACCATCGAGTGCAAGTTCTGGGGTCTCGGCGGCGACGGTACCGTCGGTGCCAACAAGAACTCCATCAAGATCATCGGCGACCACACCGACAAGTACGTCCAGGCCTACTTCCAGTACGACTCCAAGAAGACCGGCGGCGTCACCATCAGGGCTTCAAGATGGCCCAGGACATCAAGCCGGGCGGCACCTTCCTGATCAACTGCCAGTGGAAGCCCGAGGATCTCGGCCGTCACCTCAACGCCGAGGCCAAGCGCTACATCGCCAAGAACAACATCAACGTCTACCTCATCGACGCCGTTGACCTGGCCGCCAAGGTTGGCATGGGCAAGCGCACCAACACCACCCTGCAGTCTGCCTTCTTCGCCCTGGCCCAGGTCCTTCCCGCCGAGGAGGCCATCCAGTACATGAAGGATGCGGCGACCAAGTCCTACGCCAAGAAGGGCCAGGAGATCGTCGACAACAACCACAAGGCCATCGACGCCGGTGCCACCGCCTTCGTCAAGTTCGACGTGCCCGCCGACTGGGCCAACGCCACCGACGACGACCCCGAGGCCCAGCTCACCGGCCGCGAGGAGATCGTCAAGCAGGTCAAGGCCATCACCATCCCGGTCAACAACATGGACGGCGACAGCCTGCCCGTGTCCGCCTTCATGGACTACGCCGACGGCCAGTGGGTCACCGGCGCCTCCCAGTACGAGAAGCGCGGCACCGCGGTCATGGTCCCGCATTGGAACCCCAACAACTGCATCCAGTGCGGCCAGTGCTCCTATGTCTGCTCGCACGCCACGATTCGCCTGGTCGCCATGGACGAGGCCGAGGCCGCTTCCGCGCCTGAGACCATGCGTTCCATCGACGCCATCGGCCCCAAGGCCAAGGGCATGAAGTTCGCCGTGGTCGTCTCCCCGCTCGACTGCATGGGCTGCTACAACTGCGTGGCCGTCTGCCCGGGCAAGAAGGGCGAGAAGGCCCTCACCATGGTGCCGCAGGCCGACGAGGCCGTCGAGCAGGCCAGCTTCGACTACGCCGTGGCCGAGGTCGCCGACAAGCCCGAGCTGCAGTCCGACAACGTCAAGGGCTCCCAGTTCCGTCAGCCCTATCTGGAGTTCTCCGGCTCCTGCGCCGGCTGCGCCGAGACCGCATACGCGCGCCTCGTCACCCAGCTCTACGGCGACCACATGTTCATCTCCAACGCCACCGGCTGCTCCTCGATCTGGGGCAACCCGGGCGCCGTCTCGCCGTTCACGGTCAACAAGGCCGGCCACGGCCCCGCGTGGAACAACTC
This sequence comes from uncultured Actinomycetes bacterium, assembly GCA_900315165.1. Taxonomy (GTDB): domain Bacteria; phylum Actinomycetota; class Coriobacteriia; order Coriobacteriales; family Atopobiaceae; genus Olegusella. The sequence continues at coordinate 61,708 of OMXZ01000007.1, forward strand.
CCTCTTCGAGGACAACGCGGAGCACGGCCTGGGCATGTACCTCGGCTATCAGGCCGTCCAGAACGAGCTGAAGGAGCACGCCTCCAAGCTCGCCCAGGGCGAGGGCGCTGCCGCCGAGGCCGCCACTGCCTGGCTCGAGTCCCTCGGCACCTATGAGGACAGCAAGGCCGCCGCGGTCAAGCTGCTCGACGCCATCGCGGGCTCCGACGACGCGGACGCCAAGTACCTGCGCGAGAACGGCCAGTACCTCACCAAGAAGAGCTTCTGGATCTTCGGCGGCGACGGCTGGGCGTATGACATCGGCTTCGGCGGCCTGGACCACGTCCTTGCCTCCGGCAACAACGTCAACGTCTTCGTCTTCGACACCGAGATCTACTCCAACACGGGCGGCCAGGTCTCCAAGGCGTCCAACCTCGGCCAGCTCGGCCAGTTCGCCGCTTCCGGCAAGCCGACCAAGAAGAAGAGCCTGGCGGAGATCGAGATGACCTACGGCTACGTCTACGTCGCCCAGGTCGCCATGAGCGCCAACCCCAACCAGCTGCTCAAGGCCATCAAGGAGGCCGAGGCCTACGACGGCCCGTCCCTGATCATCGGCTACTGCCCGTGCGAGCTGCACTCCATCAAGAAGGGCGGCATGATGCACTGCCAGGAGGAGATGAAGCGCGCCGTGGATTGCGGCTACTGGAACCTCTTCCGCTTCAACCCCGCCGCCGAGGAGGGCAAGAAGTTCACGCTCGACTCCAAGGAGCCGAAGGGTGGCTACCAGGAGTTCCTGCAGAACGAGGCCCGCTACGCCGGCCTGATGCGTTCCTTCCCCGATCGCGCCGAGGAGCTCTTCGCGCAGAACGAGGAGGCCGCCATGGCTCGCTACGCGCACCTGCTCAAGCTCAAGGAGATGTACGCGGAGGCCTAGTCCTCACGTCGCTCCGTGCGGGGGCGCCGGTTCGTCCGTGTGCACCCCGCGCCCGCTGAGCCGGCCGCGTCGCTAGCGTACGCGTTCTGGCACGTCAGCCCTGGGATTTCGGTCCCGGGGCTTTTTGTGTCGCCGCCCTCCGCGTATCTCTCGTGTTGCCACTGCACTCCGCGCTCCAGCGCCCTTCGCGCCCCCGCACCCCCGCATGCTTGGTAATGTCATCCCCGCACCCCCGTATCGCTGGTAGGCGGTTACCAGCGATGCGGGGGTGCGGGGATTGTGACCTGCGCATTTGTCGCTCACACCCACGCATCGTTGGTAATCCGGATACCAACGATGCGTGGGTGCTGAGACTCTGAGCTGCACTTTTATAGTTCACACCCCCATATCGTTGGTAAAGGCTCACCAACGATATGGGGGTGCGCTGCGTGTGGCGCGAGGTGAGGTGGACGTGGTTAGCGAGGCGAGGCCGATCAAAACGAGGTCGGCGAGGTGAAGTGTGCCGAGGTGAAGGTGAGCCTAGCTAGGCGGCACGCTCTTCCTCGGCGAGCTCGTGCAGGATCCCGTGCTCCATGGGCAGGCTGATGCCGAAGGTGATGAGGTCGGTCACGGGCTGGGCCAGCTGCACGCCCATGAGCCCCAGCAGCGGCGGGAGCACTACGACCACGGGCCCGAGTACTAGGCCCAGCCGGCAGGCGCCCAGGATGGTGGCGCGCCACATGCGGCCGGTGGTTTGGAGCAGGAAATTGGTGATCATGGCCGACCCCGTGAAGGGCAGGGTCACGCTCTCGATGCGCAGGGCCAGCACCGCGATGGGAATGACCTCGGGATCGTCGGAGAAGATGCGCACAATGGGCTCGGCGAAAGCAAAGGTACAGACGCCGATTGCTGCAACGACGACAAAGGCGGTCCGTTTGGAGAAGTGGTAGCCGGCGCGGATGCGGTCGTACTTTTTGGCTCCGTAGTTGTAGCCGATGGTGGGCTGGAAGCCCTGGCCGATGCCGATCTGCATGTAGTTGCCCAGGCTGCTGACGCGCTGCACGATGGCCATGGCCGCGATGGCCGCGTCGCCGAAGGGGCGTGCCGCCAGGTTGAGCAGCGTGGTCGCCATGCCCAGCATCACCTGACGGACGAGGGAGGGGAAGCCGCCGTTGAAGATTTCGCCGACCATCGCGCGGTCGGGCCGGCGCAGCCAGCTGGGCGAGAGGGGCGTGATGTCGACGCGGTTCATCAGGTAGCAGAGGAAAAAGAAGCTCATCCCCTCGCAGATCACGGTGGAGGTGGCGCTACCCGCGATGCCCATCCCGACCACGTAAATGAGGATGGGGGTGAGCACCGTGTTGAAGACGGCGCCGCTCATGATGGCGAGCATGGAATAGAAGGCCTCGCCCTCCATGCGCAGCTGGAAATTGAGCATGAGGGTGGAGCACATAAAGGGGGCGCCCATCATGATGATGCCCACGAAGACCCGCGCGTAGGGGAGGATCGTTGCGGTGGAACCCGACAACAGGCAGATCGGGACGATGAAGATGTTGCCCAGCACCGCGATCAGGATGCCCGCGATGAGTGAGCCCGCGAGGCCCACGTTGGTATAGACGCAGGCGAGCTCGCGGTCCTGGCGCCCGAGCGCGCGCGAGATGGCGTTGCCGGTGCCTTGCCCCAGGCCGAAGCCCACGGATTGGATGAGCGTCATCGCCACAAACGAGATGCCCACGGCGCCCTCGGCCGACGTACCTAGCTGGCTCACGAAATAGGTGTCGCAGATGTTGTAGATGGCGGTGACGAGGTTGGCGAGGATGGCGGGACCGGCCAAAGTGAGGACAAGCCGCTCCACCGGCGCTTCGGTCATCTGTTTGAATTTTTCATCTGTTGTCTGATTTGCGCTCATGGGGCACATGATAGGACGGATGTGCCCCTCCCGTCATCTTGTCACGAAGCGGCAACGTGGTGCAGGTAGAATCTGCGTCGATACGCGCACGGCCAGCAGACGACGACAGACGGGAGAAGACATGCGCCTCAACGCGCGACTCGACACGCTCGCGCCCTCAGGCATCCGGCGCTACGCCGCCATGGCTCGCGAGGTGCCGGGTTGCATCTCGCTCACGCTGGGCGAGCCGGGCGAAGTCACCCCCGAGCCGATTCGAGAGGTGGCGCGCGAGGATCTGGTGGCGGGCAAGACGCACTATCCACCCAACGCCGGCACGCCCGCCTTGCGCACGGCGATCGCCGAGCACGAGCGCGGCTGGGGGCTCGCCTTCGCGCCCGACGACGTGGTGCTGACCATCGGCGCGACCGAGGCGCTGGCCTCGACCTTTGCCGCGCTGCTCAACCCCGGCGACGAGGTGATCGTCCCCACGCCCGCTTTCTCGCTCTACGCTTCGCAGGTTGCGCTGCTCCAAGGCGTGCCCGTGACGCTGCCCACGGAGAAGACGAACTTCCAGCTGCGCGCCGACAGACTCGCAGAGGCCGTCACGCCCCGGACCCGCGCGATTGTCTTGAACTCGCCCAACAACCCCACCGGCTGCGTGCTCGACGCCGAGAGCCTGGACGCCGTGGCCGACCTCACCGAGCGGCACGACCTCGTGGTGGTATGCGATGATGTGTACGCTGACCTGGTGTTTGACGAGGGGTTCGAGCGGTTTGCCTGCCGGCACCCCGAGCTCGCGGACCGCACGGTGGTGGTCGGCAGCTTCAGCAAACCATGGGCGATGACCGGCTGGCGCATGGGCTGGGCGGCGGCGCGCGGCGAGCTGGTGGAGGCGATCGCCAAGGCCCACCAGTTCCTCGTGTCGTGTTCACCGGCGTTTGTGCAGCGTGCGGGCGAGGTGGCGCTGGCGGTTGATGCGTCGCCCTTGCGCGATGCCTGGCATGCGCGACGCGACCGCGTGGTGGCCGCCTGTGCCGAGATGGGCCTCCCGCTCGTGCGCCCGGCGGGTGCCTTCTACGCGTTTCCGCAGGTAAACGATTTGGAGATCTCGTGCGAGGTCTTCTGTGAGCGTGCCATCCGCGAGGCGGGTGTCGCGCTCGTGCCGGGCACCTGCTTCGGCACGGAAGGCTACGTTCGCCTCTCCTACGCCGCGGCCGACGACGTGCTCGACGATGGCCTTGCCCGCCTTGCGAGATTCGTGCGCGACTTGCGGATGGAGGGCTGAGATGGTGGGAGACATCGTCGTGCCCGCGAGCGCTGAACCTACCGCCGAGCTGCTGCGACGCTACCGACGTGACCTGCACCAGATCCCCGAGCTGGACGACGACCTGCCCGAGACCATCGCCTACGTGCGCGCGGTCCTCGAGGCCCTGCCCTGCGACAAGACGATCTTCAGCCCCGCGACCTCGACGATTTGCTGCTTCTTTGACCGCGGGACGGAGCACGCGACCGCCGTCCGTTCCGACATGGACGCCCTGCCCGTGACCGAGCGGACCGGCCGTGACTTTTCCTCGCACCATCCCGGCTGCATGCACGCCTGCGGTCACGATGGCCACATGGCCATGGTGCTCGGCCTGGCGCAGCACGTTGCCCGTCACCTCGATGAGCTGCCGCGCTCGCTTCTGCTCGTCTTCCAGCCGGCGGAGGAGACGACAGGCGGCGCCAAACGCGTCTGCGAATCGGGCGTCTTCGAGCGGCTGGGCGTGGACCGCATCTACGGCTTTCACCTGTGGCCCGAGCTGCCGTACGGCACGGTCGCCTCGCGTCCAGGCGCGCTGCTCGCCGCCTCCAACGAGACGACCGTCACGATCGAGGGCACAGCCTCGCACATCGCGCGTGCCGAGCTGGGGCACGACGCGCTGGAGGCGGGCGCGCGATTCCTCTTGGACGCATACGCGCTGGTAGAGGAAGCGCGGCGCGAGGAACCCTGCGTGCTCAAGTTCGGCCGCATGGAGGCCGGCAGCGTCCGCAACCAGATCGCTGACCGCGCGCGTCTGGAGGGGAGCCTGCGCACGTTCTCGGTGGAGATGGGCGAGCGGCTGCGCGCCGAGCTGCCAGCGCTGGCCGAGCGCGATGCCGCAGCGCTGGGTTGCACGGCGCGCGTCCACTTCAGCGAGGGCTATCCGCCCGTCACCAACGATGCCGCGCTCTACGCGTGCGTTCGCGACGTGATTCCCGAGCTGCAAACGCTGGACGTCCCGCTCATGATCGCCGAGGATTTCGCCTGGTATCAGCGGTGGCTCCCGGGTGTCTTCCTACTGCTGGGCACCGGTGGCGACGCGCCGCTCCACTCCGACCGCTTCGACTTCGACGAAGACGTGCTCATGCGCGGCCTAGCCGTCTACGAGCGCCTCGTCCGCCTGCCGTAGGTGCTTACAATCGCAGCGCTTTACTCCCGTCTGGCGACGGCTACGTAGTGCCCAACAACGATTACGTACTCCTCGACAACGAACTCGCAGCCCCCGACAACGACTACGTCGATTTGCGAGCTACGGACTGCGCTAGGTCGCAGACCAACGAGTTCGTTGTTGATGACTACGAGCTCGTTGTACGTGACAACGTAATTGTTGTCAGTATGGCGATTGGGATGCTTGGATAAGGGAAAAAGTCGTTCCGAAAAGTGTCACGGATAGCCATAAAGTCCCTTGGAAAAGTGTTTAAAAAACTAATAAATGCTGATAAACGTAGCCACCAGGTGCCAGCTGGCGTCATCGGTAAATCGCGCTGTCGCAATGCGATTTTTTCTTAGAATCGCACTGTCATAGTGCAATTTGAGCAGGAGATTAAGAATATCTGGCCAAACGGAAGACAGCGCCGGAGCGCTGGAACTCTGCCAGTACCTCCTGGTGCGCCACGGGGGCAATCATGGCGAACGCGTTACAAGCTGTGGTCCAGCCCGCGAAATGCCCCGTATGCGGGGAGGCGCGGTCTACGCGATGTGCTTTGCTATACTCATGCTTTTCTGGCCGACGGCGATGGGAGTGGGGGCGAAGACGAGCGTGGCACAGACGGAGCGGATACAGCTAGATGCGACGCGGGCCGAGGAGCTTGCCGCGACCTATGGCACGCCGCTCTACCTCTACGACGAAGCTGCTATCCGCGCCCGCACCCGTGCGCTCAAGGATGCCTTCGCCTGGAACCCGGGCTTCCGCGAGTACTTCGCCGTCAAGGCCACACCCAACCCCAGCATCATCCGGCTCTTGGCCGAGGAGGGATGCGGTTGCGACTGCGCCACGGCGCCCGAGCTGCTGCTCGCCCAGGCCTGTGGCCTGACTCGCCACGACATGATCCTCACCTCCAACGACACGCCCGCCGCCGATTACCGCCTGGCTGCGGAGCTCGGCGCGGTCGTCAATTTCGATGCGGCTGACATGCCCGCCTACTGGGAGGGGCACGTCGGCGCTCTGCCGCGCACGGTCTGCTGCCGCGTGAACCCCGGCGGCACCTTCGAGGCGGCCAACGGGATCATCGGCACGCCCGAGGACTCCAAATTCGGCATGACCGTCCCCCAGCTGCGCGAGACCTTCGCCTACCTGCGCGACCATGGCGTCGAGGAGTTCGGCGTGCACGCCTTCCTCGCCAGCAATACGCTGGGCGGTGACTACTACCCGCGCCTGGCACGCCAGCTTTTCGAGCTCGTCGTTGACCTGGCACGCGACCTGGACATCCAAATCGGCTTCGTGGACCTGTCCGGCGGCATCGGTATCCCGTACGACCCGGCCGACGCCGACCGCGCCAACGATATCGCTGCCATCGGCCAGGGCGTGCGCCGCGCCTACGAGGACGTGCTCGTTCCCGCGGGCATGGGCGATGTCGCTCTCTACGCCGAGCTGGGCCGTTGGCTCCTTGCGCCGGCGGGCGCCCTGCTCACGCGCGTGATTCACGAGAAGGAGACCTACCGCCGCTACCTGGGCGTGGACGCCTGCTCCGCCAACCTCATGCGCCCGCAGCTCTACGGCGCCTACCATCGCATCGATGTCCTTGGCCGCGAAGACGAACCCGCGCTCGCCACCTACAACGTGGTGGGCGGTCTCTGCGAAAACGGCGACCAGCTCGCCCAGGACCGTCCGCTGCCCGAGACCCACCCCAGTGACCTGCTGCTGATCCACGACGTGGGTGCGCACGGCCACTCCATGGGCTACAACTACAACGGCAAGCTCCGCAGCGCCGAGGTGCTGCTGCATGCCGATGGCACGTCCGAGCTGATCCGCCGCGCCGAGCGTGTGACCGATTACTTCGCGACGCTCGATGCGACCGAGGTCGGCCGCCGCGCCCTCGCTCTCGCGGCCCGATGGCAGGGCTCCCGAGCTGCGGATATGTCGGAGGCTGATGCGCGTGGAACTGCCGCCGAGTCGGAGGGCGTGGTCGTGACCAGCATCGACAACGGGGACTCCAAGCGAAAGCTCTAGCCAGTAGGTCCGGGCGTCGCCCGGGGTTGCTGGCCACCTCACCGCGTAGACGTCGTGGCTGCTGAAGCCGCGTCCGTCTTCGCTCCGCCGCCCAAGTGGACGGAATCGCTTACCGAAAAATCGCCAAATTCGGCGCAATCAGAAAGGAAACTACTATGAATCCCCGTGGACTTGAAGGCTCCGTTGTCGCGCTCGTTACCCCCTTCGATGAGAACGGCCAGATCGACTTCCCGGCGCTCGACCGCCTGGTCGACTTCCACCTGCAGAACCACACCGACGGCATCCTCGTGCTGGGCACGACCGGCGAGTCGTCGCCCATGACCGATGCCGAGGACTACGCCGTGGCCGAGCGCGTGGTCAAGGACGTCGCCGGCCGCATCCCCGTGATCGGCGGCGCCGGCTCCAATGCCACGCACGAGTCGCTGGCCAAGTCGCGCGGCTTGGCCGAGCTGGGCGTCGACGGCCTGCTGCTCATCACCCCCTACTACAACAAGTCGAACGAGGAGGGCATCTACCAGCACTTCCTTGCCGTGCTCGACGACGTGGACCTGCCTGTGATCCTCTACAACATCCCCGGCCGCACGGGCTGCTCCATCAGCGAGCGCAACGTCGCGCGCCTCTGCACGCATCCCAACGTCATGGGCATCAAGGAGGCCTCGGGCAACATCTCCTACGCGTCCACCGTGGCCCAGTACCTCTCCGACGACTTCCGCATGTACTCCGGCAACGACGACATGGTCGTGCCCATCCTGTCGCTGGGCGGCTCGGGCGTAATCTCCGTCTGGGCCGACGTCCAGCCGCAGCTCGTGCACGATATGGTCATGAGCTACCTGGAGGGCGACGTGCGTCGTGCCCGCGATATCCAGATCAGCGGCCTTGAGCTGGTGCACTCGCTCTTCTGCGAAGTGAACCCGATTCCCGTCAAGGCGGCGCTGGCTATGATGGGCATGATCACCGAGAGCTACCGCCAGCCGCTCTGGCCGATGACCGACGAGCATCGCGCGCGCCTGCGTGCGGCGCTCGTGGCGGCCGGTGTGATCGAGTAGGAGGGGAGACGGACATGGCATCAGCCATCGTAGTGGGTTCGGCGGGGCGCATGGGGCGCCTGCTCATGCAGGCCCTGCTGGAAAGCGGCGACTTCGATGCGGTGCGCGGGGTCGACGCCGGAAACGTGGGCGAGCTCGACACCGAGGCGCCCGCGGCTGACCTCGTGGTGGACTTCTCGCATCCGAGCGCCGTGCCGCATGTGGCGGCCTACGTCCGCCGGACCGGGGCGGCCCTCGTGTGCGGCACGACCGGTTTGGGCGAAGAGGAACTCGCCACCCTGCGCGACCTGGGCAAGGAGGCGCCCGTGGTCTGGTCGGGCAACTACTCGCTGGGCGTGGCGGCGCTGCGCCATGCGACACACCTGGTGTCCGAAGCCCTGCCTGGCTGGGACGCGGAGATCGTCGAGACCCACCACAACCTCAAGGCCGACGCCCCTTCCGGCACTGCAAAGATGCTGGTCGCCGAGGTGGACCCGACGGGCGAGCGTCCCGTGGTCTATGGCCGCGAGGGCATGGTGGGCGCCCGGCCTGCGGGCGAGATCGGCGTGCACGCCCTGCGCGGCGGCACGGTGGCGGGCACGCACGAGGTGCACTTCTTCGGGACCGACGAGGAGGTCTGCCTGACCCACCGCGCGGCGAGTCGGCAGATCTTCGTGACCGGGGCGGTTGCTGCGGCGCATCGCCTGCTGGCCAAGCCGGCGGGTTTCTATACCTTTGACGACCTGATGTTTGGAGCATAGCGATGGGGAAGACAAACGAGGTGGCAGCGCCCGAGGCGGCGTCCGAAGCGACGGTCGGAGCTGCGACGACGCCAACTGCAGCGTCCGCGACGCCGACGACGGCGCCCGACGACATGAGCGCCCAGGCGATCATCGACTACATCGCCACCGCACCCAAGAAGACCCCGGCAAAGGCCTACGTCCGCCTGAGTCCGGGCGCACAGGTGGACTGGCCCGCGGGCGCGCATGTCTTCGGCGGTCCGGAGGGCTTGGTCGTCTTCGCGGAGCACGCGCCGCTCATGGCCGCGCTCGCGTCGGCGGGGGCCGGCGTGGAGGACGCGGTCGTGGAGTGCGACCGCCGCAACTCTGGCGTGCCCCTGCTCGACATTTCCGGCGTCAATGCCCGCATCGAGCCCGGCGCGATTATCCGCGACCGTGTGGAGATCGGCGACAACGCCGTGATCATGATGGGCGCCATCATCAACATCGGAGCCGTGGTCGGCCCGGGCACCATGATCGACATGGGCGTCGTGCTGGGCGGCCGTGCCATCGTGGGCGCCCGCTGCCACATCGGCGCAGGTACCGTGCTCGCCGGCGTCGTGGAGCCCGCGTCCGCCACGCCCGTGGTGGTCGAGGACGATGTGATGGTCGGCGCCAACTGCGTGGTGCTCGAGGGCTGCCGCGTGGGTGCGGGCGCCGTGGTGGCCGCCGGAGCCGTCGTGACCCAGGACGTTCCGCCCCACACCGTGGTGGCCGGCTGCCCCGCCCGCGTGATCAAGCAGGTCGACGCCCGCACCGCGGGCAAGACCGCGCTGGTAGATGCCCTGCGTTCGCTCTAGCCCCGCCATCACTAGCGTCATCGCCGCGCCGCACCGCATCCATCGCGGTCCGTAAAACCGATGTAAGAGGTCCGTCAGGGGTCCGCCACCTGCCGAAACGCTGGCGGACCCCGCTGCTATCGTGTCCCCCGACAGATATTCTTGTACCTGTTGGCAGTCGCGAGGAGGACCTATGGCCGGCGGACTCATGAGCTTCAAGTTCACAAAGGAAGAGCGCAACTGGGTGGGTTACGACGTGGGCAATTCCGCCCTGGTTATGCTCAACACCTCCGTCGTCCCCATCTATTTCAATAGCCTGCTCACGGGCGGTGACTCCGACCAGCTCGTGGTCCTGTGGGGCCTCGCCCAGACCGTGGCCTCGCTGGTCGTGGCGATCTTGATGCCTCTGCTCGGCTCCCTGGCCGACCGCAAGGACATGAAGGTCAAGTTCTTCCTGGGCTTCTTCCTGACGGGACTTGTGGGCTGCCTGGCTCTGGCGATCCCGATGGGCGCCACGCCCTTCCTGGTCGTCTTCGTGATCTGCACCATCGGCCTCAATAGCTCGATGACCTTCTACGACTCCATGCTCACGGACATCACGACCGACGACCGCATGGACAACGTGAGCTCCGCCGGCTACGCCTGGGGCTACATCGGCTCCTGCGTGCCCTTCATCGTGTGCCTCGCCCTGATTCTCGTGGGCCCCAAGGCAGGCTTCATCTCGACCCAGGGCGCCTGCCGGCTGGCCTTCGTCATCACCGCGGCCTGGTGGCTCGCCTTCACGGTGCCCCTGGTCAAATCCTACAAACAGACCCACTGGCGTGACGCCGGCGACACGAGCGTCAAGGCCACCTTCCACGAGCTCGGCGTCACGATGCACGAGATCGGCCGCGACAAGGTCGTCCTCACCTACATGATCGCCTTCTTCTTCTACATCGACGGCGTCCACACCGTGATCAGCATGGCCACCAGCTACGGCACGGCTCTCGGCATCAGCTCCACCCAGCTCGTGCTCGCCCTGCTCGTCACCCAGTTCGTGGCCTTCCCCTCGGCCATCGCCTATGGCCGCCTGGCCGGCAAGTACGGCACGCTCAAGATGATCCGCATCGCCGTTGTGGCCTACTGCGGCATCGTCCTGTTCGCGGCCTTCCTGCTCAAGAGCGCGACCGAGTTCTGGATCCTGGCCATCACCGTGGGCCTCTTCCAGGGCGGCGTCCAGGCGCTCAGCCGCAGCTACTTCGGCAAGATCATCCCCAAGGACAAGTCCAACGAGTACTACGGCTTCTTCGACATCTTCGGCCGCTACGCCTCCGTCATGGGCACGGCGATCGTCTCTGGCGTCACGGCCGCCACGAGCAACAGCTCGCTCGGCGTCCTGTCCGTGGGCATCCTGCTGATCGTCGGCCTGGTCATGCTCTTCAAGCTCCCCGCGGATAGGCCGGTGGGCGAGTAACATTCCCCAGCGCCTGCTTTTGGCGCGCGACCTTCTTGGCGTACAATGTAGGCCGTTGTGTCGACAAGAAAGGTACGGCTTATGGTGCGCGCGCTGATTGTGGATGACGAGGCCCCGGCTCGGTTCGAGCTTCGATCCCTGCTCGAGGAGACCGGGCGCGTGGAGGCTATCACGGAGGCGTCCAGCGCAAAAGAGGCCGTGACCTGCCTGGTCCAGAGCCGCGAGCACAAGGCCGACGCGATCGACGTCATCTTCCTCGACGTCTCCATGCCCAAGACCAGCGGCATGCAGCTGGCCGACGCCCTGCACAAGCTCAAGAACCCGCCCGCGATCGTCTTTGTGACCGCCTACAGCGAGTATGCCCTGGAGGCCTTCGGCGTCGACGCCGTCGACTATCTCATGAAGCCCGTCGAGATGGACCGCCTCCAGCAGGCCATCACCAAGGTCGAGCAGCGCCTCAAGGTCGCGTCCGCTCCCGCCGCAAATGCGCAGGCACCAACCGGCTCCGAGCGCATCCCCGTGGAGAAGGGCGGCCACAAGGTCCTCGTCCCCATCAACCAGATCCGCTACGTCGAGGCCAAGGACGACTATTCCTGCATCTACACGGCCGACGACCGCTACCTCTCGACCATCTCGCTGGCCAAGCTCGAGCAGCGCCTCACCCCGCACGGCTTCTACCGCGTGCATCGCGGCTACATCGTCAATCTCGAGTACGTCCAGGACTTCGTCACCGTGTCGGGCGGCGTGGTCCAGCTCGGCCTGCGCGACGTCGAGGACAAGAAGATTCCGGTCTCGCGCCGCCGCGTCGTCGCCGTCAAACGTATGCTCGGCTTGTAGCCATGCGCTACGACATCGTCTCCGACACCCACGGCTGGCTGGCGCCCGAGCTGCTCGACGCCCTGCAGGGTGCCGATACGATCGTGCACGCCGGCGATTGCTGCAGTCCCGAAGACTATAAGCAGCTCGCCAAGATCGCGCCCGTCCACATGTGCCTGGGCAACAACGATTACGACCCCTACGCCTACCCGCCCGACGTGGACAAGCTCGTCAAGTTCTTCTCCGAGGGGCTGCGCTGGCAGATCTGCCACTACCAGCAGCGCCTCAAGCTGGCCGATTGCGACATTGCCATCTGCGGCCACACCCACCGGCCCCTTATCGAGCGCGACGTCCGCACCGGCACCCTGGTCATGAACCCGGGCAGCCCCACCTACCCGCGCGGCAGCGGCGCCACCATGGGCCGCATCATCATCGAGGACGGCAAGGTCGCTGACGCGCGCATTATCCCGCTCGAGATCAATCCCGCGAGCCGCTGGTTGTCGTTCTAACGAATCCCGACGCGGGCCGGACGGGCACGTGCTGGGCTCCATTGCGGCTAAGCGAGCGGCCCTCCGCGGTACGCTGGCCGCATAGCTCGCGGCTGCACCGCTCGGCAGATGCGGCTACCCGCGTACCGCTCCGTATCGCTCAGCCGTAAAAGTGCGCCCAGCACGCGCCCGTCCGGCCCGCCGCGCATTTCGGGACCCCTCTTCGAGATTCTGACCCTTCTGAGTCACCCTGCTGCACGAGAGCCTTTGCAAAGGTGCTGGTAGCCGGGCTGTTGTCAAACCTCGGGGATACATCGCATAAAACCGATAGTACAAAAGCTTATGTATGCAGGTAGATGCGTCGTAAAAAAACGGCCAACGCTCTCATGGAGGCTATCAAAATGCCTAATGACTCAGAAGGGTCAATATCTCGAAGAGGGGTATCGGGCAAGCTGCTGTCGCCTCCGATGAAAGAGAAGAGGGGCGAGACTTATACCTCGCCCCTCTGTACTGGAGGACATATGGTGCTGCGGCGCCGCCGATACCAGTGATGGATTTGGGGTCGGCGCCGATGAAGCGCGCCTTACAGCGCAGCCTTGAGCTGGCTCGCGAGCGTGGCCTTGGGCATCGCGCCTACGAACTGCTGTGCGGGCTGACCGTCCTTGAAGAGGATCAGCGTCGGGATCGAGACGATGCCGAAACGCTGCGCCAGCTCGCCCTGCTCGTCCACGTTGCACTTGTACACATCGAGCTGGTCGGCCATGTCGTCGGAGATCTCCTCGACCACGGGGCCCATCGCGCGGCAGGGGCCGCACCAGCTCGCCCAGAAGTCCACCAGGGTCGCCTTGCCGCCGGACACCGCCACGTCGAAGTTGGCGGACGTCAATTCCTTGGAAGCCATTTCGTACCTCATTTCCCGATCGGGGTTTGCAAAACGTGCAGTCTTGATGTGCTCTATACCCATTTTGCGGGCATCGTTGCAGTTACTATGTGTGATGTGGATGAAGGGGGCGCTATGGCAGGCATGCACACAAGCGGACAGGAGCGGCGGGCGGCCTATGTGGCCAAGACGCGCAGGGAGGTCGCGACCTTGGCGGAGCGCGGGGTCGTGCTCGCGGGCAACGCCTTCTCGTCCGTGCTGATCGTCAAGGGCGAGCTCTCTGCCGACGAGCTGGCCGGTGGGCCGCTGCTCGCGGGGCCCGACGGCGTCGCATTGCACAAGGCGCTGGCCTCGCTCGGCTACGCGCCCGAGGACTGGGCGGGGCTTTCGACGCTCATGAAGATGGACATGCGATCGGGGGGTCAGACGGATGCGCGTGCGAGTGTGCTCGCAGGGGAGGGCAGGGTGCCCCTCGCGCCCGGACTCTTCCGCATGGCGGTCGCGGCGCTCGGCCCCTCCACAGTGATCATCTGCGACGATGCGGCCGCGGCAGCCTTTTGCGCGGCCTACGGGGTCCCGGCGCTCCAGCCGGGCGTCGTGGCCGACGTGCTCGGGATGCGCGTGCTGCACCTGGGCGGGTTCGCTGCCGCGCTCGCAGACCCGCAGCGCAAGCAGTGGGCCTGGGCCTGCCTCAAGCGCGTGCCGCCGCTGACGGAACCGTATTAGAATGGCACGGTAGGCGCACGTTTGCGAGGAGGTCGCAGGAAGCTCCGTGAACCCGGTCATCGTCATACCCTCCTATTGGACGGATGCCGAGCACCTGCCCGCGATGGGCGAGATCGGTGTCTACGACCATGCGACCCCCATTACCAAGCCGATGCCCGAGCTCGAGACTTGCCTTTCCTCTCTTGAAAAAGTTCGCGGCGTCCTGCGCGTGATCGTCCTTCTAGTCGCGCCGCGCGCCTGCGCCGCCGGGGCCCGCGCCCGCGTGGAGAGCATCTGCCGCCAGCATGCCGACCTGGGCGTGATGATCGTCGGCGACCCCGAGGCCGACACGATCCGCCGCGCCGTCGAGCACATCGCCCCCAACCTGCAGCAGGAGGCCCTGTCCCTCCGGGGGTACGGTGCCATCCGCAACATGGGCCTCGCCGTGGCGGCCACCCTCGGCCATGACGTGGTCGTCTTCCTGGATGACGACGAGGTGGTGGAGGACGAGGACTTCCTGATCAAGGCCGTCTACGGCCTCGGTAACTCCAATCGGCAGGGCCTGCCCATCCTCGCAAAGACGGGATACTTCCTCGACCGAGAGGGCTCCCCGTACGCGCGGGAGGGCAAGCCGCGCTGGTGCGACCGTTTCTGGTCCAAGCGACCCGAGTTCAACGAGTGGATGCGCCACGCGCTCGGCGGTACGCGCATCTGCCGGTCCAACGTCCTATGTGGCGGCTGCTTCGCTGTGTCGGCTGACGCCTACACGCGCGTCGCCTTCGATCCCGAAATCACCCGTGGCGAGGACCTCGACTACCTCTTCAACCTACGCATGAACGGAATCGACGTCTGGTTCGACGGCGACTGGTGCGTGAAGCACATGCCGCCCCCGACCCCCTCGCATGCCGCCCGTTTCCAGCAGGACGTGTACCGCTGGTGCTACGAGGTGGTCAAGCTGCGCCTCTGCAACCAGACCATCGGCATGCGCCAGGTGCGCCCCTCGTCCCTGCAGCCCTACCCGGCCGCCTGGATCTCGGAGGAGGTCTATCGCCGTATCCGCCGCACGGCCCTGCGCCGCGCCATCGCCTGCCGCGAGCACGCGTCCTACTTCTACGTGTGGGAGCGGGGCTACCGCCAGGCGCGCGAGTGGGCGAGCCGGGCAGGCTACGGCTACCTCGCCTTCCAGACCTTCTGGCCGCGCGTGATGGCCATGCTGTGGGATAATCAGCTCTTGGCTGCAAAGCTCGTGCGGATGGGCACCCCGCCCGCACTGCCCGGTCAGGAGAGCAAAGCGTGAAGAACCCCAACATCCGCCGCAAACTGATCAACAACATTCTCTTCGCCCTCGCGATGGTCGTGCTGGTCGTCCTTCTGGCCTGGGGTTTCACCTCTGGCAACCTCGCCGCCACGATGGCTGCGGGCGGCGGCTTGGCCGTGTCCATCGTGCTGATTGGCTCAGCCACCACCATCCCCGACAACCTGCGCTCGCAGGCCACGGAGCGCACCCTGCGCCTGGCCTCCCAGACCCTCGACCTCATGCGCGGCGGCCTCACGGCCGATAATTGCAGGCGCGTCGCCCAGCTCCTTTTGCCCGAGACCCAGGCGGCGGCTGTCGCCATGACCGACACGCGCAATACCCTGGCCTACGTGGGCGAGAACGTCGCCTTCTGCCCGCCGGGCGAGCCGATCTCGGAGCCGACGGCCGAGGTGCTCGAGAGCCGGCACATGCAGACCTTCGCCAACGTGGGCAAGGACGAGTGGGACAGCGCCGAGGCCGCGGGCGCCGAGCCGCCCGAGGAACTTGCCACCTATCCCATCGGCGTTTTCGTGCCGCTGATCGTGTCGGACCGCACTGTGGGCACCATCAAATTCTACTACCGCCACGGCCACGACGTCGACCGCACCCAGCTCGCCATCGCGCGCGGCTTCTCCGAGCTCCTCTCCACCCAGCTCTCCAGCTACGAGCTCGACCGCCAGGCCGAGCTCACGGCCCGCGCCGAGGTCAAGGCCCTCCAGGCCCAGATCAACCCCCACTTCCTCTTCAACACGCTCAACACTATCGCGAGTTTCACGCGTTCCGACCCCACCAAGGCGCGCAACCTCCTGCGCGAGTTCTCGGCCTTCTACCGGGTCACGTTGCAGAGTTCGCAGTCCCTGATCCCGCTCTCGTCCGAGATCGACCAGACCCGCCGCTACCTCCAGATCGAGAAGGCGCGCTTCGGCGAGGACCGCATCATCGACACCGAGACAGTCGAGCCGGGCTGCGGCGACATCAAGGTCCCGGGCTTCCTCATCCAGCCCATCGTGGAAAACTCCGTCCGCCACGCCATGCGCGACGAGGGCCCGCTCCATATCGATGTGCAGGTCGTGACCGACGGCGATGACGTGATGATCTCGGTGGCCGACGACGGCCTGGGCATGGACGAGGAGGTGGCCCAGCGCCTGCTCGCGGGGCAGCACCGCTCGCCCGCCGCCACGGACCGCCAGTCGATCATGGCGCCCGACGGCAGCGTGCGTGGGGCGGGTGTCGCCCTTGCCAACGTCGCCGAGCGCATCGAGCACTTCTTCGGCGTGGGTTCGGGCGTCGAGATCCTGAGCCGGCCGGGCGAGGGCACCGTCGTCACGCTACGCCTCGTGAACGTCGCGCCCAAGGGCGTGGAGGACGAACCGACCGACCTCGAATAGGGACCGTGGTGGTAGGCTAGACGTGTTGTGTCAGGGCATAAGCGCAGGGCGATCCTGCGATGGTCAGAAGGAGCAGCTATGGCAGCAATTCCCGCACCGATCGACGCGACCCAGACCCCCGAGTGGAAGGCCCTCCAGGCCCACTACGACCGCCTCCAGGCGGAGGGCATCAGCCTCAAAAAGTGGTTCGCCGAGGACCCCGACCGCGTGAAGAAGCTCTCCTTCGACACGTCCGACCTGCATTTTGACCTCTCCAAGAACCTCGTGACCGACGAGACGGTCAAACTCCTGGCTGACCTTGGCCGTGCCATGGGCGTCGAATCCCGCCGCGACGCCATGTATGCCGGCGTGCACATCAACACCACCGAGGACCGCGCCGTGCTCCACACCGCGCTGCGCCGCCCCGTCTCCGACGAGGGCAAATTTATCGTGGACGGCCAGGACACCGTCAAGGACGTCCACGAGGTGCTCGACCGCATGTACGCCTTTGCCGACAAGGTCCGCTCCGGCGAGTGGAAGGGCGTCACCGGCAAGGCCATCGAGACCGTCGTCTCCATCGGCATCGGCGGCTCCGACCTGGGCCCGGTCATGGTCTACGAGGCGCTCAAGTCCTATCCGCGCGCGGTCGATGTCCGCTACATCTCCAACATCGACCCCAACGACGCCGCCGAGAAGCTCAAGGGCCTCGACCCCGAGACCACGCTGGTGATCGTCGTGTCCAAGACCTTTACCACGCTTGAGACCCTGACCAACGCACGCGAGGTCAAGGCCTGGCTGCTTCAGACCCTGCGCGAGCAGGGTGCCATCGACGGCTCCGCCGAGCAGGATGCCGCCGCCATCCTGCACCACTTCGTGGCCGTCTCCACCAATCACGAGAAGGTCGCCGAGTTCGGCATCGACCCCGAGAACGCCTTCGGTTTCTGGAGCTGGGTCGGCGGCCGCTACTCCGTGGACGCCGCCGTGGGCCTCTCCATCATCCTCGCCTACGGCAAGGAGGTTTTCGAGGGCTTCCTGGCCGGCTTCCACGACCTGGACGAGTATTTCGCCCAGACCCCGCTGGAGGAGAACGTCGTCGCGCTCCTGGGCCTGATCAACGTCTGGTACGTGAACTTCTTCAAGGCCAAGAGCCATGCCGTCCTGCCCTATGACCAGTACCTGCACCGCTTCCCTGCCTACCTGCAGCAGCTCACGATGGAGTCCAACGGCAAGTCCACGCGCTGGGACGGCACCCCCGTTACCACCGAGACGGGCGAGATTTTCTGGGGCGAGGCCGGCACCAACGGCCAGCACGCCTTCTACCAGTTGATTCACCAGGGCACGCAGATGATTCCGGCCGACTTCATCGCCTTCGTCAACACGCCCAACCCCGCCAAGGACGGCGATCAGGACATTCACGAGCTCTTCCTCGGCAACTTCCTGGCCCAGACCAAGGCGCTCGCTTTCGGCAAGACGGCCGACGAGGTCCGCGCCGAGGGCACGGCCGAGTGGATGGTGCCCGCGCGCGTCTTCACGGGCAACCGTCCGACCACCTCGATCTTCGGCGAGGCGCTCACCCCGCACGCGCTGGGCGAGCTGATCGCGCTTTACGAGCACATCACCTTCGTCGAGGGCACGGTCTGGGGCCTGGACTCCTACGACCAGTGGGGCGTCGAGCTGGGCAAGCAACTTGCCAAGCAGATCACGCCAGCCTTCCACGACGACACGGCGCTCGAGGCGCAGGATGCCTCCACGCAGGCCCTCATCGCCTACTATCGCGCCCATCGTCAGTAGCGACTCTGCACGCCAGCCCGCGTGTATTTGGCGTCACCCTGATTGCGCGACCTGCGGGTTCGCCTAATGCTCGCCGGGATTCGGTATCATTTCTGCTGCAAAAAGCCCAACTTGCCGCAGAATTGCCGCCGAATCCCGGCGACGCCGTTTTTCAGCCGAGTTTTGCTGCAAAAAGTCGTTTTTGTCGCAAAGTCACCAGTGAATCCCGGCGCCACACTGCGGCGGAGAGGTACGACAGATCCCGGAATCGGAGTCACTAGCAGTTGCCCACGTGGACATGGGGCAGGGTCGGCCCGCGATCTTGCATCCGCCAGCGCGGGAAGAAGCGCGTGACGTGTAGCACGATTTCCGGGTCGACCGACGCGAGCCAGCTCGCGATCGCCTCCATCTCGGCCTCGGAGTCGTTTGCGTCCGTGACGGCGAGCGTGGTGACCTCCAGATGGCAGCCTGGCTCGGCGGCGAGACGCACAATCGTCCGCTTTACCTGGTCGAGGTCGCCGCCGCATGTCCGGTAGAAGGCGGGCGAGAAGGACTTGAGGTCGATGTTCACCGCGTCGATCAGCGGGGCGAGCTCGTCGATGACTGGCTCCGCGGCGCAGCCGTTTGACACGAAGACGTTGGCGAGGCCTGCGGCGTGCATGAGACGGGCGGTGTCGCGCACGTATTCCCAACCAACGAGCGGTTCGTTGTAGGTGTAGGCGACGCCGAGCATGCGGGAGTCCTCGCGGCAAGCCTCCATAGCAAGTGCGGCTAGCTCCTCGGGCGCGACCTCGTGCCAGGGCATGGCGCGAGAACCGTTGCCGTGGGGGTCGTCGACAGCGACCGTGCCGTGGCCGGCAGTCGTGCTCTTCCCGGCGGCGCCATGGTCATCAGGGTCCGCCTGCGAGATCTCCCAGTTCTGGCAGAAGGGGCAGTGCAGGTTGCAGCCGTAGCTCCCGACAGACAGGACGGTGCCGCCGGGATGCCACTCCGCGATGGGTTTCTTCTCGATAGGGTCCATTGCGATCGAGGTGAGGCGGCCGTAGTTCTCGGCGATCACG
>OMXZ01000041.1 GCA_900315165.1 uncultured Actinomycetes bacterium
GTATGGATTCGTCCCTTCTGGACAGCGCTTTCTTGTCTGCGCTGCATGGAATCGACCCACCCCCACCTGGACTGCTTTAGTATTCCCGACTCCGTCCTCAGCGGCTCTGGCGGTATGATTCGACAACGATTGCGTACCCGCCGACGACGACCTCGTAGCTCCGGACAACAATCACGTTAATTTGCGACCTAGGAGGCCTCGCAGCTCGCAAAATGACGTAGTTATCATTCGGAGCTACGAGGCTATTGTCAACGGCTACGAGACCATTGTCACTGGCTGCGAAGTTGTCGTCGACGGGAACGAGGTTGTCGTCGGTGCGTCGGATTGTTCTTCATTTTCCCATATTCAACTCGTCAATTTACGCACCAAGCGAAGCAATCGGGACGACGTAGACGCCGTCCGCGCGCTTGGTCGGATAGCCGCCACGGCCCGTCACGACCGCGAGGAAGCCGGGCGCGGGGACCTTTGCGCGCTTACGGACCTTAAGAAGATCCTTGGCCGCCGCATCCGCCTCGGCGTCGGAAAGGCACACGCGGACCGCGCCCCAGCGGTAGTCCCTCTCCCCCGCGCCGCTCGGCTGTCCCGCGCCGCCGCGCTCGACCACGAACGTCGCCGTGAGGCCCGCGCTCTCCTGGTAGTAGGACACGCGCGCGTTGCCACCCGCCTCGTCGGCGGCTGCCCCGCCCTCGCCTCCGCCCGCGGCCTCAAGGTACACCAACAGGTCGCGCAGGACCAGGTTCTCCAGGAGCTTCTCCAGCCGGCGGTAACGGGTCAGCAGGCCCTCCGGCGTGTCGCTCAGCAGCGCCGCCGGAATCGAGGGGTCCGCGAAGTAGTAGCGCGGCTTCACGCGCATGTGGGCGCGGTTGCGGCCGGGCGGGACCCAGCCGGACACGGGAATCGCCAACTGGCTCGCCTCCAACAGGCGCAGGTAGGTGCGGATCGTGTCGCGTGCGGGGTTCATGCCCGTGGCCGCCTCCATCCCCGACGCCAGGGCGGACACGTCGGGAATCTCGCCCAGATGCGCCGCCAACGCCCAAGTCAGGGCCTTCGCGGTCGCGACGGAAAGGCCGCTCGCCGCTGCGGCATCGGCCAGGATCCCGTCGACGTAGCCCCGCACCATCTCGACGCGGGGCTCATCATCGGGCACCTCCTGCGCGAATGGCTCGCTAACCGTCGCCGCGGCGCCGAACCCGCACGTCGCAGGCCAGCCGCCCCGGCAACACCAACGCGCCAGCTCCGGCGTCGTCAATGTCCCGCGCCCGTCGCCGATGCCAAGCCCCACGCCCGCGACGCCGCTAACGCCAGCGCCCGCGTCCGCTCTGACACCAACCCACGCACCGTTCGGGCTCGCGCCCGCCGCAAACCGCGACGCGCGAATCTCCCCCTCCAGCAGCCCTTCCAGGCTCGCGCTCCCGTCCGAAACGCCGAGCTCCTGCAGGCTGAGCGGGTACATGTGCAACTGCGCCACAGCATCCGGGGCTGACGCGACGCTCGATGCCCCCGCGCTTTTCGCCGGCCCGCACGAGGACGTCAGGATCAGCGCGCCGTTCGTGCCAGCTGTCGCGAGCGCCTCCGCGTACCCCTCCGCCGCAGGCCCGAGCGCGGGCACAGCCTGGCAATCGAGCATCGCCCGCGGCTCAGCGCCCGCAATCACGAGCGTCGGGTCGGCGCACGCCGCATCGCGTGCATCGCCGTCCTCCGCCAAGTCGCAAACCGACGCCGCGTGGGCACGCGCGGTCGCAGCCTTGCCGGCGTGCGTGATGCCGTAAAGCTCTACCGTCGGCCGCTGCGCCAGCTCGCGCTCCAGCCGTGCATCGATCAGCCGCCTCCGGTATCCCGCCGTCTCCCCGTCCATCATCTCTCCCAAAATATGCCCGCCGTTTCCCATTATTATATTCGTCATTATCCCATATTTTGTTACCAAGATTCCACTTTCGTACAGCACACCGATGACCGACATTGACAACGCCTATAAAGGCATGCTTTACACGGATTTGCCCGACACCTACGTCGTATTCTTCTGCATGGAGGACCCGTTCGGTCTGGGGCTGCGGCGTTACACCTTCCTCCCGCACCAGTCTTCTACTACTGCCGAGGAGAACGCGGCGACGTGGGCGAGCAGATGGCCGTCTTCCTCCGCTACGTCTCGGGTACAATCGAGAAAAGTGAGCAGCTCGGCAACGGCACGCTCGCGGCCGAAGCCGACCGCGCCGTTAGGCGGCTCCGCCGGGACGAGGAATGGAGGATGAACCTCATGTTCGGCTATGTGCACGAGCAGGACATACGTGACGAAGGCCGCGAGGAAGGCCGCACCGAGCTGACTTCCCGGCTCAAGAAGCTCCGCGAGGCCTTGGACGCCGCCGGACGCTCCTCGGAGTTCGCCGATGCGGCGACGGACCCTGAGCTCTTCTCCAAACTCTGCAAGGAGTTCGGCATTTCGTAGCATCGGAAAATTACAGCCCCTGAGAGGCCGTTTAAGGCCCCTCAAAATCCAATCGTGACTCCTAGGACGTGGAAACTGGAATACGCCCTCTCAGCGCCTCTCCCCTCTCAAAATCATCGTCTAAGGACATTGCATCGTTCTTCTAAGCTATATCGAGCTTTGCAAGAGGAGCCGCTGTGGAAGCATGGGGCGATGAGAGCATAAGGACCGCTTGCAGTCCGCCCGTCTATCTGCTCGCAGCGACCTATCGTGACAACGGCGGTTCCATCGACACTTCTGCGATTGAGGCCGTGCTTCCCAAAGGCGCAGGCAAACTGCATTGACGCGACATGAGCGACAAAGCGAGAGCGGAATCCGCAGCCGTCATCGCCTCGCTCGATGTCTCGCACACCATCGTTATCGCTTGCAACATCGCTACCAACAAACTTTGGGTTCCCGACCAGGTTATCGGAGCGTATGGCGACATCCGGAGCGGTGTAGCAAAGGAATCACTGAGAGACGAGTGGAACCGACTCTCGCCGAGCGTCAACACGTTAGAGATTTGGCCATAGGCGAGCATTTCTGGAAAACGGCGAGGCCGGACTCCATGATAACACGGGTATCCCGGCCTCGACTTCCTTCGCCTCCCGCAGGAGACTGGCGCTTCTTGTATTCTATCTTTTTCGTGGGGCGCATACGATGCCCGCAACGTTCGCAACTACATTCTCGCCCTCCTGCAGGCCCTTAGATACCCGCCCATTTGATGTTCGTGGCCCACCGCAATGACAACGACCTCGTAGCTGACAACAATGAACTCGTAGCAGTCAACATTGAACTCGTAGGGACAAACAAAGACAACGCCGATTTGCGAGCTTACACGCCTCCTAGGTTGTATTTCGACGAGCTCTTTGTCGGGGACTACGAGTTCTTTGTCGGGGACTGCGAGTTCTTTGTCGGGGACTGCGAGCCTGTTGTCGAGGGGTACGAGCTGTTTGTCGAGTGCGACGCAATCGGCATCGAAATGCAGGCAGTTGTGTAAGAAGAAGCCGCCCGTGGGCGGCTTCTTGGGCAGCTTGTTATGCACGTGAACTCGTCGCGCATTGGCGGCGGCGTGCGGTTGCGCCGTCACAAGGCGCCGATACGCTACATCGTGACGTGGACCTTGAGGTAACGACGCTTCTCACCGAAGACGAGGCCGCGCATGTTCGCGATCTTTGCACGCTCGTAGAAGGCGCCAGACGTGCGCGCCTCCGCCAGGAGCTTCTCGGTGTCGGCACCGATTTCCTTCTTGCCGGCCTCGAAACCCTCGGCACGCGCCGCCTCGATCTTGCGCTCATACTCGCGACGTAGATCCTCAAGTCGACGGTTGACCTCAGCCTCAGCTTCACGTCTACCCTCCTCGCGACCGGCGTTGCGCCCTTCCTCCATACCGGCGCGTCGGCCTTCCTCTCGACCGGCGTTGCGCGCGGCTTCGATCTGATAAGAAGGATCGGCTGTCTGCTGGGCGGGCTTGAGCGCGTTGATGATCTGGAGAATCTCGTCATTGCGCGAAGGCGCCGCAACGGGTGCGGGTGCCGGAGCAGCGGGCTGGCTGTTCTTGGCCGCCAGCTCGCGGATCAACGCCTCGAGGCGGGCGCTCTGGTCGTCCTGCTTCTGCGAGTCCAGCTGGCGGAGGATGGCGTCGATGCGCGGGTCATCCTGCTTCTGGCTCTGGAGCTGGCTGAGAATCGCATCAAGACGCGGGTCCTGCTGCTTCTGCGAATCGAGGCGCTGCAAGATCATGTCGATGCGGGGGTCGTTCTGCTGCTGAGGAGCGGGTGCAGGCTGGGGCGCCGGAACAGGCGCGGGCTCAGGCTGGGCGACCGGCGCGGGCTTGCCGCTGTTCTCGGCAATCTGCGCGATCAGCGACTCCATGCGGGCATCCTTGCCATCCTGCTTGCGGTCGTCGAGCTCCTTCAGAAGGGCGTCGATGCGGGCGTCCTTGGCCTCGAGGCTCTCCTTGAGCGCCGCAATCTGGCCGGACAGGCGCTCCTCCAGCACGGCGGCCTTCATGTCCGCCTTCGAGATCTCGGGGTCCTGCTTAGCAGGCGCAGCGGCGGGAGCGGATGCGGGCATCTGCGCAGGAGCGGGAAACGCATGGGCTCCGTAAGCAGGCGCACCGTACGATGCGGCGGGCGCCATATACTGCGGCGCCGGCGCGGGCATAGGGTACGCATAGGGATACGGCTGACCCGCAGCCTCGGGCATTGCCTGGGGTATCGGCTCCTGCACACGCACCGACTCCTCGGCGGGCTTGCGGAAGCGGGCGGCCTTCCTCTTGGAGGGCTTGCTGCCGGTCTCTGCACGCTCGGAGGCGCCTGCCTCTCCAGCCTCAGGCTCAGGCTTTGCCTCTGTCTTATGCTCATGCTTCAGTTGAGACTTAGGTTCATCCTTTTCCTTAGGCTCAGCTTGAACACTAGGCTCGGGAACGCGCGCTGCCGCCGGTGCAGGCGTCGCAACGGACGTGGGGTCGGACGCAGGTGCAGGCCCGGCGACAGATGCTGCGACATGAACGGGCTCTGGCAGCACGGCAGGAGCGGGCGTCTCGTTCGCCACGTAGGACAGCACCGGCGTCTCCTCCGGCTCGGCGACCTTCAGCGCCGCAGACCCGTCCACCGCCGCTGGCGCGTATGTATCGCGCACCGCACGATGGCCGCCAGAGCTGATGCTGCCGCCGTTGGTGACCTCCTCCTGGGCGAGCTCGAGCGCGCGCTCCACCACGGTCGCCTTGGTCACATGCTCGCGCGCGGCAAGGCGGTCGATGATGTCCACATGACGCACGGACAGACGGAAGTTGGCCTGCTTGGTCGCCCCGCCTCCCCTGCTGGCGCGGATGTGCTCGCCTGCGTTGACGCGAGCCTCGAGCAGCTCGAGTGCGTGCTCCACGACAGCCGCCTTGGTGACGTGCTCGCTCGCGGAGAGGCTCGTGATGATGTTGACGTGATTGTTTGACAGCCGGAAATTGGCTTGTTTGGTGATCGCTGCCATGGGGACCGCCTCTGGTGTTTGTCGGCTAGGCCGACGCTGGTACGTTTAAGCTACATCTAACATTCTTTATAACACCTAAATCTACCTGCGTAAATACAGAAATGTAAATTTTCTGCTATCGGTCGGCTTTTTTCTCGGCTCGCGGGCGTCCAGCTTACGCGCCCAAAGCAGTGAGGGGGATGATATATGCGTTTCCCTCCCTATCGTAGCGTGCGTACTCGCCGGCCCCGACTATCACGGCGCTGAAGGCGGGAGTAGGGTTGCGCGCAGCGGGGTTTGCTGCCACTTTTTCTCGCAGGCGTTTGAGAATCCTCAGCGCTTCGGGGACCTTGTTGTCGCCAAGCTTGATCTCGAACGGTGCCCAACGGCCGTCCCGGAGCTCCACAACGGCGTCCACCTCCAGGCCATCGGAATCACGGTAATAGTGAAGGGGGTTCGCTGGCGCCCCCGGCAGCGCCCGCGCGTAGACCTGCAGGTCGTGGAGGGCGAGCGATTCAAAGAGAATGCCGAAAAGCTGCCCGTCTTGTATGAGACGCTCGGGTGTGACCTGCAGTAGGCCCGCCGCAAGCGAAGAATCCGCAAAGTAGCGCTTGGGTTTGGTCCTCAGGCGGCTCTTCGAACGTATGGGGGCGTCCCAGCCGCTCAGCTCGTCGATGACGTACAGGGATTGCAGGGCATCGACATGGGCAGCCGCCCTCTCGGCGGCGGCGCGCGGACTCGGTGCGCTGATCCGGGCGTCTTCTGCGATGGTCGACAGTTTGGCTGCCGTGCCGAGATTGCGCGCAAGAGACAGTGCCACGCGCCGGGACTCGTCGCCAGAGAGTCCCTTTCTGGGGATGCTCACGTCGAATAGCGCCTGGAAATACGAGTCGATGTACTCCGGGGCGACATCGCCGCGCCTCATAAGGGCGGGCCAACCGCCTTTGCAGACCTGCCGGGCCAGGGGCTCCAGACGCTGCTGTACGAGGGCAGGCTCGAAGCGGCCGTC
Source organism: uncultured Actinomycetes bacterium (assembly GCA_900315165.1). Lineage (GTDB taxonomy): Bacteria > Actinomycetota > Coriobacteriia > Coriobacteriales > Atopobiaceae > Olegusella. The sequence goes on from OMXZ01000041.1 coordinate 6,438, forward strand.
AAACAATCCTGACAGCGACACCGCCCCCGACGACAAACCGAGCTCTTGCAACGTCATCGTTCCCATGCGCAGTTTTGCTATCCTGCCCGCGCCGCTGTGGTGCACTTGATCTTTGTTTGGTTCCGCCGACCCTGTGAGTATGAACGACCCTGGCTCGTTGTCAGCGGCGTCGACAGCCGCCCTCGTCTCATCCCAGATGGCGGGGACATCCTGCCACTCATCGATGAGGTGCGGCTTTGCGCCGAGCAGCGCTGTGGAGGGGTCAGCCTCCGCGGCGGAGCGCGGGCCCGCCAGGCCGATACGCGTCACGCTAGCCGCGTGCGCAAGCGAAGTCCAGGTCTTGCCGCACCACATGGTACCCGCGACTTCCACGGCGCCGAAGAGCTGCAAGAGCCGTTCGAGCTGCCTGTCGACAATCCTGTCCGCATAACCCTCGGGCTTGAGCAGGTCCGACATGTATGCTCCCTCAGCTGGAACGTTATTTCAGAGCGAATTATAACGTGATTTTAGAGGGATTAAAGACGTGAAAACAGAGGCAAATCGTCAGGCCGTCTGCATCACAAAGCCGATGTAGCCGTCGGGATAGAAGGGCGCGGGGTCGTCGGGGACGTCGTAGATTGCCCCGCCGCCGGAATAGCGCAGGTAGGCGAGGCGGTTCTCGACGCCGTCGACGTTGTTGGGCTCGCCCGCACCCCAGACCTTGATATCGACCGGCGACCCGTCCAGCCAGGCAAAGGTCCCGTCGGCCTGACGCTGGGCGCCCAGGTAGATCACATACGCGTCGGACCCGTCGCAGAGGTCGCGAAAGGCGCGCCATGCCTCCTTGGTGGTCGGCTGGGCGAGCTGGCCGCCATGCGCCTCGCAATATTGTTCGGCCTCGGCCCAGGTCATCGTCTCGTGCACGAAAGTGTAGGTCACGTCTTGTCCAGCCGCTCCCCCACCGGTGAGCGTGACGGTAGAGTCGCTTGACGCGGCGGACCCGCCGTCGGAATCGTCGTTGTCGACTGCGGAACCGTCATCGGAGGCAATGTCGTCGCCGGGGGCAGAAGCGGAGCCAGCACCATCGGTGGCATCGCCAGAGCCATCAGCACTCCCCGCGGCAGCATGCGGCTGCGGCTGCAACGAGACGGCGGGCAGACCGAAGACGCTCGGCTTAACGAGAAGAACGCCCACCAAGGCGACCGCCGCTATACCGCCGGCAATCGCTAGGGGCGATGGGCCGGGGTAGGTCGGCTCAGGTACGTAGGCATCCCGTGCCGCGAGGCGTTCGCGTTCGCTCAAATCAGCGTCGCGCGCAGGGCCAGTGTCGGCATGTATTGCGGGATCTGTCTGCCCAGTAGGATCAGCCTGTCGTGAGGAGCTTGAACCCTTGAGTGGGTCAGCCTGTACCTCGGCTCCAGGGTCAGGGTTGCCAGTGCCGATGGACGAGACGACGTAGCCGCACTCCTCGCAGAACCACGCATCCTCCGCAAGAGCGGCGCCACAGTTGGGGCATTTGTGCGGGAAAAAGGCTATAGGCTCATAGGGGTTGAACCTCATCGGGTCAAGGGAGGAACCCTCCCCTGCCGCAGGCGTATGCGCGGCGGGGTCATCCCCTGCAATGTGGTCGCCGCTCACAGCGTGGTCGCCTACCGCGGCGCGGTCCTCGTCCTTGTCCTCGCCCATCTTCACCTCCTGCTAGCTCTCGTCCCGCGATGACGCGAGGCCGGTCGGAAGCGTCGCAGAATCTGCTAGCTGTGGCTCTGAGCTGGCCTCATATGACGCGGAATCGACACGATAGCTGTTCTTGCCACCGAGCTTGACCTCGTACATGAGGGAGTCGGCATGGTCCCGCAGCCTGGCGTAGTCGGGATAGCTGCCGTCGTTCACGACACAGCCGAGGCTCACCGTGAGACGGCAGCCGGGCATCATGGGAAACTCCAGCGCACCCACCCGTTCGCGCAGGCGGTCGATGCATTTGCGCACGTCGTCGAAGTCCACGAGGCCCGGCGCGAAGACGATGAACTCATCCCCGCCAGCACGCATCACGATATCGGTCGCACGGAAGGACGCCGTGATGGCGCCGCTCAGGGCTCGCAGCGCCTTGTCGCCACCGTCGTGGCCGTAGGTATCGTTAATCTTCTTGAAGTCGTCGACGTCGATGAAGACGAGCAGGCCGCGCGTGCCGGCGCCGACCAGCCGACCGATGCGCTCGTCTCCCCCGCCGCGGTTGTAGACGCCGGTCAGGGCGTCGTGGTCGCTCTTGCGCCGCAGCTCCATGGCCTGCTCGACATTGGCGATGCGCACCTCGATCACGAAAAGCCCCGACCCCAGCGCGAGCGGGCCGAAAATGAAGAGGTGCGACAGGTCTCTCATAAAGACGTCGGCCGGCTTGGCGATGTAGCAGCAGACGGCGAAGATGATGCAGATGCTGCTGATCCAAAGGACGATATTATGCGGCCGGTCCAGAACGAAGATCGCCGCCACCGGCAGCAGGACCGCAAAGGTGAAGACGCCCTTGGTCGGCGCGAGGAATGTGCCGATAATCACACTCGCAAACAAGGCTACAGTAAGCATCAAGTAGAGAGTAAACCTTGCACTTACCATGCTTTTCCGAAGCCTAAAGTGATAGAAGACGTCGAAGACCGCAAAGACCGTAATCAACACGAGCGGCTGGTAGGCGATAGCGAGCTGTCCCGCCAATAGGTCGGCCAGGAAATTGAGCAGGGACACGAACATGACCACGACGATGAGCCTTCCGACGGTGTCACGGTTCTGCCGCTCGATCTCCTTCGGATAACGGTCGAAGCAGTCGCTCTTGAGCTTGGAGAAGAACTCCTGAAACATGGGATGTGATACTTCCTTAGCTGTCGTCGTCGCTCACGCGCAGCACGGCGAGGAACGCCTCCTGCGGGACCTCGACCGACCCCAGGGTCTTCATGCGTTTCTTGCCCTCCTTCTGCTTCTCGAGCAGCTTGCGCTTGCGCGTGATGTCTCCGCCGTAGCACTTGGCCAGGACGTCCTTGCGGACCGCCTTGACTGTGGCACGGCTGATGATCTTGTTGCCGATGGCGCCCTGGATGGGCACCTCGAACTGCTGGCGCGGGATCATCTCCTTAAGCTTGTCGCAGAGCGCCCGCGCCATCGGGTAGGCCTTGTCCTTGTGCGCGATGAAGGAAAGCGCGTCGACCGCCTCCCCCGCCAGGAGGATGTCCAGGCGCACGAGGTCGCTTTCACGATAGTCGCCCAGCTCGTAGTCGAGGGAGGCGTAGCCCTTGGTCCGGCTCTTGAGCTGGTCGAAGAAGTCGAGAATCAGCTCGGCCAGAGGAATGTCGAACTGCACCTCCACGGACTTCTCGGAGAGGTAGACCATGTTGCCCGTCTCGCCGCGGTGGTCCACCACGAGCTGCATCACGGCGCCCATATAGGCCGGCGGCACGATGACCTTGGCCTTGAGGTAGGGCTCCTCGATACGCTCGATGCGCGTGACGTCGGGCAGGTCGGTGGGACTCGTGATCTCGATCATCGTCTTGTCCGTGAGGTAGACGTGGTAGCGGACCGAGGGGGCCGTCGCGATCAGGTCGAGGCCGAACTCGCGCTCCAGGCGCTCCTTCACGACCTCCATGTGGAGAAGGCCGAGGAAGCCGACGCGGAAGCCGAAGCCCAGCGCCACGGACGTCTCGGGGTCCCAGGTGAGCGACGGGTCGTTGACCTTGAGCTTCTCGAGCGCATCGCGGAGGTTCTCGTACTGCTTGTTGTCGATCGGGAAAAGGCCCGTGTAGACCATGGGCTTGGCCTCGTGGTAGCCGGGGCAGGGGTCGGCGCAGGGGCGGTCCACCCCCGTGATCGTGTCGCCCGTCTTGACCAGGGCCGGGTCCTTGAGGCCCGTCACGACGTAGCCCACCTCGCCCACGCCGAGCTCGTCGAGCGGCGTCTCGAGCGGGCGCTTGCAACCGACGCCGTCCGCGAGGAACGTGTCGCCCAGGGCCATCATCTGAAGGCGGTCGCCCTTCTTGATGGAGCCATCGAACACGCGGACTGTGGCGATCACGCCGCGGTACTCGTCGAAATAGGAGTCGAGGATCAGGGCCTTGAGCGGCGCCGACGCATCGCCCGTGGGCGGCGAGATCAAGAATACGATCGACTCGAGCAGGTCGTGGATGCCCTCCCCCGTCTTGCCCGACACGAGCACCGCGTCGTCGGCGGGAATCGCCAGGTCGTCCTCGATCTCCTGCTTGACCTCGTCGGGATGGGCGGAGGGCAGGTCGATCTTGTTGATGGCCGGGACGATGTCCAGATTGGCGTTCATCGCGAGGTTGGCGTTGGAGACGGTCTGGGCCTCCACGCCCTGGGTCGCATCCACGACCAGCACGGCCCCCTCGCAGGCCGCGAGGCTGCGGCTGACCTCGTAAGTAAAGTCCACGTGGCCCGGCGTGTCGATAAGGTTGAACATGTAGGTCTCGCCGTCGTCGGCGTCGTACATGACGCGGACGGCGTTGGACTTGATCGTGATGCCGCGCTCGCGCTCGATGTCCATGGAGTCGAGCATCTGGTCGGCCAGGTCGCGGGCCTCCACGGTGTGCGTGAGCTCCAGGATGCGGTCCGAGATGGTCGACTTGCCGTGGTCGATGTGGGCCACGATCGAGAAATTGCGGATGTGTGATGTGTCGATTCTTTTCATGCCCAAGATAATACCCCACCTCGCGGCCCGCGTGCTATACTGCACAGGTTGACCTCCCGTCCGGGTCACCCCCACAGACCCGGGCGTCGCTTGTCTCAGCGTAGAGGCCTCATACGACTGTATTTGAAAGGAACCGCACGTGGCAAACATCAAGTCTCAGAAGAAGCGCATCATCACCGCTGAGAAGGCGCGCAAGCGCAACAAGGCCGTCCGCTCCGAGCTCAAGACCTATGTGAAGAAGGTCCACGCCGCCGTCGAGTCCGGCGACAAGGAGGCCGCGCAGCTCGCCGCCAACGCCGCGGGCCGCAAGCTCGACAAGGCCGCTGCCAAGGGCATCATCCACAAGAACCAGGCCGCAGAGCGCAAGTCCGGCATCCAGCACCTGGTCAACGGCATGGAGTAACTGGCCAATCGGCTCACTGGGCGCCCGCATCCGCGGCATTCCCGCCCTACTCCATTCCAGTCATCAAAGCAAACGACCCCGCTCCCTCCGGTGCGGGGTTTTCTTTTTTTCGCGCGGCAATTCACAGACGGAAGGCCCGCGTTGCCACATCCACAGACGGAAGATGTCCAGCTGGATCACCCTGCCCAGGAGAGACACAGACGGAAGCACGACGATTTCCGCTCACCTGCGGTTTTCCCAGGACGCACTGCTTCCGTCTGTGGGTCCCCAACATGGACGATGAAAATACACGATTTCCGGCTGTGAGTCTACCAAGCCGCTCGACAGCAACGAGGATTTTTCGGATCCGTTGGGATGAAAGGCTTTCCGATAATCGGATATAATAGGTACCAGACGAGGCCCGTCTCTGTTAAGACTTCGCGGGCAGCGCCTCTAACTCAGGGCCGCAGTCTTACCGGGACTTGCGGTCCTTATCATTAGTGGTCCTATTCGAACGTAGCAGGACAAGAATCAACCGAACAAGGCGCATGACCTCAGCGGCGGCATAGGCCACCGCGCCGATCAACGCCGCAAGCTCTTCGATACCCATCGCGCACCTCCCTCCTGCCCCGTGGGGCGGTAGCGCCCGCCCCGGACTATGCATCTCCGCGAGGGAGACGGCGTCCTGAGACGGGCTGGAGGCGCGGCCCGCTCGAACCTCGCCTGGCCTTCTTATCATACGACGATGGGCGTCCACAGGACACGTCATCACTATATTTTTTTATGTTAACTTGCAGCAATCTTGCAGCAATCTTGCAGGACTTTTCATCAATGCAATCCGCTTTTCATCTTGCAACATAAGCCCAACGGGTGCGATGGTGGGCGCATCTTGCAACGGCAGCAAGCGCGATTCCGCCACGGCAGCGGCAGTTGGCGCGATTCCGCCACGGCAGTTGGCGCGTTTTCGGCACGGTAGTTGGCATCGCCTCGCCACTCGCCCCCGCTGTGACGACGACTACGCAGCCGCCGACAACAAGCTCGTTGGCACAGACAACGACTACGTCAATATGCGAGCTACGGACCCTCTCAGCTCGCAAAGTAACGAGTTCGTTGTCGGCGGGTACGTAGTCGTTGCGCGGAGCTACGTGGTCATCGTCAGCGGCAACGTAATCGTCGTCAGCTCGGCGCGGCCGCGACTCACTGGCAAGCGACCGTCGGCGGGATTTGGTCTAGGCAACAGCCCGTCCAGCAGCAACTGGCTTCTTGCGCGGAGGCCTCCCCGCTTTCGGCTGCTCCTTTTGGCGCTCGCGCACCGACGCCGTCGACACCATGCGCCGCGCGCCGATCTTCCAGTCCCCTAGGATTACACCCCACAGACGGACATGACGAGGCGGACGAACGTGATGTCGGGATCGGAACCGGTCTTGAGGGCGCGATCACAGGACTCGCAGGAGGCAAGTGCCTGTCGCAGGTCCTCGGGAGCGAAGCGGCGGGACCAGCGTACGTGGTTTTTGACCTGCCAGGACTGTTTGCCGAGGGCATCGGCCAGGGTGTTCCCCACCCCGCGGGCGTCGAGCGACTTCGCGCAGATCAACTCGCGGATTCGGGTCGTGAGCAGGGCGGTCAGGGCAATCTGAGAAGGCTTTTGCATGGTCTGGTAGAGGCTGATCGCACGGGTGGCGTTGCGGTCGCAGACGGCGTCGAGGAATTCCCAAGGTTTGACCTCGGCTGTGCGCGCGATGTGCTGCTCGACATCCGCTAACGTAACCCGCCCAGTCGCACGGCAGAGCGCTGCCAGGGTCTTGACCTGCGTGTCGAGCATAGTCGTAGACTCGCCTGAACGAGAGACGAGCTCCTCGGCGGCGTTGCGGTCGATCTGGACGCCATGGGCCTTCCCCATCCGGATCACGTCGTCGGGCAGCTCCCAGCGCTTCTTCGGCGTGCAGTCGACGATGGCGTGCGGTCCGACCTTGGCGACGGCCTTGTAGAGGCGGGTGTTTTTCGCGAGCTTCTCGGAAACGAGGCAGAGCGTGCAGCCTGGGTTCGGGTTTTGGAGATAGGTGATGATGGCCTCGGACGTGGGCTTGGGCAGGTGTTCAGCCTCGGTAATGAGAACGATGCGTGGACCCGTCCCCATCGGCACCGTGTTGAGCGACGTGACGACCTCTCCTGCGGTGAGGTCGGCGTTAGCCTTACGTTCATCGAGGTTGAAGACGTCAAGTCCAGGTTCAAGTCGACCCTTCATGCGGGTCACAGCCTCACGACGCTTGAGTTCATTCGCGCCAACAATCAAGTAGGCTGGAAGCAGCGGACCTTTCTTATGTGCGCTGGTAGATGGCACGTTTCACAACTCCTAAAGTTTCAACATTCAATCTCACATAGTCGAAAACTGAGCCTAAGGTTTATCGTCAATCGTTCGTCGAACCAAGTGGGTGAATCTAGGCTTCATAGTCCGACAACGGGGCTCGGCATCAGATCCTCGGCTTTCAGTGTAGTGAAAATTCGCGGACGCGGGGGCATAGCGCGGACACGGGGGCGAAGCGGAGGCGTCGGTGCGGGGTGCGTCGGGACCTAGCGTGCGGTGGAGACGACGGGGCCACGGACGCCGGGCTCGATTGTGACATCGCCGTGCTGGATCGTGCAAAGGAACTCGGACCCCACATTCTCAAGCGTCTCCACGCAGACGGGGTCGGGATGTCCGTAGTCGTTGCCCTCGCCGGCGCTCGCGACGGAAACCTCCGGGTCGAGCGCCGCTGCCTCCGCGGGCGTGATCGAGATCTCGGATCCGTGGTGGCCCACCTTCAGGAAATCGATATCGCCCACGTCGCCCGCCGCGATCGCCTCCCCCGTCTGGTCCTCCTCCGCGTCCCCCGTGAGCAGCGCGGCCAGGCTGCGGCCACCGCTGTCGTACTCCACCGCCAGCTCGACCGAACAGGGGTTGTCCGAGCCGTCGGTCGGCCCCTGGGGCCAGACCATTCGCAGCGTGAACCCGCCCACGCGCAGCGTATCCCCATAGCCTATCTCCACGGGCGGCCCTCCCGTCATCCCCTCTATCGTCTTTTCGAGCTCCGCCTCGGCCGAGCCGTCCGCCGCAGAGGCAAGCGCCTCCCCCACGCCCTCGCCCACGACAACCTCGTCGCACGTGAGGGCCCCCGCGATATCGTCGACCCCTCCGATATGGTCCTCATGCAGGTGGGTGAGAATGACCGCGTCCAGATGCGCCACGTGCTCGCGAGCCAGGGCGGGCACGACGGCCCCGGGCGGCCCCGTATCGACCAAGATGGCGCTGCGACCGTCCTGCACGAGGATGGCGTCGCCCTGGCCCACGTCGAGCACCACGATGCGCGCCGGCGCCCACAGGAGGCTGCGCCCGACAACGAGCGTGCAGACAAGCGCCCCCGCCGCGAGACCCCGGCGGACGAGCCGGGCGTTCGCATCTGGCCACCAGACCAGCAGGACAGTGAAACCGGCAGCTGCCACGAGCGCCGCCGGCAGGGCATCGGCTTCCACGGGAACCGATGCGAAGGGCATCCGCGCCATGGTCCGCAAGGCAGCGACTGTGAAGGCCCCTATCAGGTCGCAAATCGCAAGGAGAACTGCCTGGGCGTGGGGAGCAAAGGGCAGGGCGGCACAGACCGACCCCAGGGAGACGAGCGCCGTGAAGGGAAGGGAGAGCACGATATTGGCGAGGGGTGCCACGAGTGAGAGCTGCGAGAAGGCCGAGGCCGTCAGCGGCAGCGTCGCCGCCTGGGCCACCAGGGTCGTCGCAAGGGCACCCAACAGACCGTGCCGGCATTCGGACAGCCGGGCGCGGACCCGACCTGGAGCCGTACGTGGCAGGTCTATCGGCGGTACCGCGGCATCCAACGCATACGCAACGTATGAAACCGCTATGCAGATGGCCAGGACCGACGCGACCGAAAGCAGAAATCCCAGCTGGCCCGACACGCCCGGGTCGAGCAAGGCCAGGCCAAGCGACACGAGGCAGACCGAGGAAAGCGCATAGGGCTTACGCCCCGCAAGACCCGATGCCGCGGCCACCGACGACATGAGCCAAGACCGCACGGCGCTAACGGGCATACCACAGCAGATGACAAAAAGGCCTGAAAGGGCGAGGGTCGCCAGAGCCCTCCATGCAGGCCGCATCCTGAGGCGATCCGCGGCAATTGCCACCAGCGACGCAATGATCGCTATATGGCCACCGGAAACCGCGACGAGATGTGAGACGCCGCATGTGGCGAACAGATCGCTCAGGCCTGACGTATCCATATCCCGTCGGTAGCCGCAGACACTGCCCGCAAGAAGGCTTCGACCGTCACTTGAGTCTTGATGAAGCAACTTGAGGGTCGACTCCCTGAGGGTTATTGCCAGACCGCGAATCCCGGGTGATTCCGAGACAGACGTGATCCGCACTGCCTTGACCGTTCCCCAAACACCCTGGCGTAGGCTGATTCTCCCCCATTCGTTGTCGGTGTTTGGCGTATAGCGACCCACGACCGTCACTACCGACCCATAGTCCAGCGGCTCGTCCGTCGTAAGCCAGACATCGCATGACGGCAGCCTATCGGCAAACACGCGGGCACGGCAACGCCAGCCGTACGACGACTCAGATGAGTCTGTTACGGCCTCCAGATGCCATGAGGAAACGGCAATCTTGCCTGCGGCATCTTGGAATGCAGCGCCATTGCCCACAAAGGCGTCTGAGACCCACAGCCCCGCAACGAGGCTCAGTGCTAGCAGGCTGATGCCCGACCCAAGACGTCCCCCATGAAAAAGCCATGCTATCAATACCGCAACGAGGGCAAACACCGCTGTTGCACGGATTGGATGGGCCGCAAACGTCATGGGGACCGCGCCCAGAAAGGCGCTCTCGGCGGCTAGCACACTCATCAAACAATAAAACGTCACTGGAATCGTAGGCCGTGGAGGCTTGAGCTGCTCAGACACAAATGAGACCTTCCAGCTTTGCGTATTTTTTCTCACCAATACCGGATACACGCATGAGGTCCTCGTTGCTAGCAAAGGGACCGTTCTGCTCGCGGTCCTCGATGATCGCCTCAGCCGTCGCCTCTCCTACGCCGGGCAGTGTCTGCAGCTCCTCTGCCGTTGCATTGTTGATGTTTACCAAGCTGCCCGTTGATGCTCCCGCCGAGCCTTGTGAGGCGCTACCGGAACCCGTCGTCCCCGTGGCGGGAGCGGTCTCCCCCACGCGCGGCACATAGACCTTCTGGCCGTCTGCTAGCGGTGCCGCAAGGTTGATCTGTGCCGTATCCGCATCGGCAGCAAGACCTCCTGCGGCATTCACCGCGTCCCTCACGCGGGCGTTCGTGACGGCGATCTCGTACACGCCAGGACCGTTAACAGCCCCATCGACGTCCACGACTAACGCTGCTTCTTTCCCATCAGAGCTGCGATCTGAGCTGGAAGCTTCAAGGTTACTTGACTCTTCTTTAGTGTCATTCTCTACTTCAGCTTTAATGTTAACTTGAGGGTTTGTATTGGCTGACCCACGCTCAATCTCAACCCCACCCGCGTGTCCCGTCATGAGGACCGAGGCCAACGCGAGCGCCATCACAACGACAAGGCAGGCAGCAATCACTCCGCGCTTCTCACGCAAACCGTACCGATGCTTCAGGCGGTCCAGCTGGTCTTGCAGAGAATTCCTTTTTTGAGCCATATGCCGTCCCCTCCCCGTGGGGTCCTGTGTCTCGATCTTGTTCTGAACAGTGTGAGGTGGACGGGGTCGGAGGGAACCAAGAATCTCTTTGCGGCTTGCAGAATACTGGCAGGCAGCTGGCACTAAACATGGTGCGCAAGCTTGCCAGAGCTGCTCAGCCTATGCGATATTTCCCGACTTGCATTCATGTTGTAATGGGTGGATTTTAGAGGCGTTGAGAAGCCGCAGGTGAGCCGTGGGAACAAATTGCGTCGCTCTTGTGTGGCAAGTTCGCCTGGCAAGAAACCCCGGCTTTTCAAAAAAACTGGTACCCCCCGCCGGGCAATCGCGGCCTTGGAGAATCGGTATTCTCTCAACCCTTCCCCACACACATCTGATGCCGTACTTGCAAGTTCGACATTTTCTGGCATTTAAAATTGAGGCTCTGAGGACGCGTATTTGGCCTGTCTCCTCGCCTTTTCGGTATATTATCCATTCATATAGAAAAAGCCCCTCAAACGGCGTCTGAGGGGCTCCCATGCGATTTTGCAAATATGCGTCTCTCGAGTCGGTCGATTACGTCTCCGACCCGCCCTTGGCGATGGATTCGGACTGGCCCTCCTGCTCCAGCTTGTCCGCGAAGACCGTCGGGATCGAGAAGCCGGGATCCTCTCCCCCATCCGTCCAGGCAGGGCCGAGCTCCTTATGGCGATGGCGGAGGCACTTGGGCGCCTTGTAGCTCGGGCACTGGTCGAAATCGATGTACTCGACATGGCTCACGAGGTCCTCGATCATCGCGTCGTGGTCGAAGGCGTTCCAGGCAGCGTGGATCTCCTGCATGCGGGCGTGGGTCTCAGGCCTGCGCGGCATGAAGAGCGTGCAGCAGTCCGGCGCCGTCTCGGACGAGATCTCATACGTGCCGATCTGCTTGGAGCGGGTAATGATCTCCTGCTTGTCCGAGCCAATGAGCGGCCGCAGGACGGGGATCGTGGCAATCTCGTCCACCGCGGCGATGTTCTCGAGGGTCTGCGAGGCCACCTGACCCAGGGACTCGCCCGTGACCAGGGCCTTTGCCCCCTCGAGACGGGCGATGCGCTCGGCCACCGCGAACATCACGCGGCGGTACATCAGAATGCGGAGCTTTTCGGGCACCACAAGGGAGATCTCGCGCTGGCGGGCGCCGAAGGGCACCACGTAGAGGCGGCCGACGATGCCCGAGGGAGCCAAGGCCTGGCAGATGTCCTGCGTGAGGTACTCGCTGGTGTCCGAGGTCATGGGCCTGCCCGAGAAGTGGATCGGTACGCAGACGGCGCCGCGGCGGCCGACCGACCAGGTGGCCACCGGGGAGTCGAAGCCCGAGGACAGAAGCGTCACGACCTTGCCCGCCGTGCCGACGGGAAGGCCGCCGCAGCCACGCTCGGAGAGCGCGTACACGAAGACGTCCCCCTGGTTGACCAGGACGTTGACCTGAACGTCGGGCTGGTGCATCTGGACCTTTTTGTCGGGGAAGTGCTCGCAGAGCACCCCGCCGACCAGGCGGTTGATGTCGATGGAATGCAGCTGGTAGCTGGTCGAGGCGCGGTGGGCGTGGACCTTGAAGGTCTCGAAGGCCCCGGCTTCCCCCAGCGCCCGCACGGCAGCCTCGCAGTACTCGTCCTCGTCGAGACCGCAGCGCCAGGCCTGGGACACACGGGCCACGCCCGGCACCTGGAGCAGAGTCTTCGCGACGCGGGCGGAGGCACCGTCGTCCGTCAGTTCGACCAGCACGTGGCCCGAGACGCGACGGATGCGGTCGACCGCGGGGTCGGCGGCGAGGGTATGGGAAATGTTATCTACCAGGCGGTTCTCGAAGATATAGCGGTTCTTGCCCTTGAGACCGATCTCGTGGTAGTGGACGAGACAGACGCGACGTGCCATGCGCGTCTTAGATGTCCTGGCGCAGGGCCTCGGCGTTGGCGCCGGCGATGGCGCGGTCGAAGTCCTCCTTGACGTAGGACAGGGTGCCGTCCTCGATCTCGCCCATGGCGATGGACACGGGATCCTCGCCGGACACGACGGTCGTGATGTCGTCGAAGTCCTGAATCTGGGTGACGCGCAGGTGCTGGCCGCGCACCATGTTGTTGATGTCGCAGGCGCGCTTAGACGCGACCGCGCACAGCAGGAAGGGGTTCTCCTCGGTCCTACTGACATGTGCCGGAACCTCCATCCGTTTCGTACTGAGCCATTACATCAAGCAGTTCACGTGCCGCCCGCTCGACCTCGTCGTTGACGATGCGGACATCGTATTGCTCGCCGATCTCGATCTCGTGGCGGGCGTTTTTCAGGCGGAGCTCGATATGCTCCTCGTCCTCGGTCCCGCGGCCGCGAAGCCTCCGCTCGAGCTCCTCGAAGGAGGGCGGCTCGATGAAGACGAGCACGGCGGCCGGGAAGGCCTTCCGAACCTGGAAGGCGCCCTGGTAGTCGATCTCGAGGATCACGGAGCGGCCGCGCGCGATGCGGGACTCCACCTCGCTGCGCAGGGTGCCATAGCTATGGCCGTGGACCTCCGCGTGCTCGAGGAAGTCCCCCGCCGCGACCCGTCGCGCGAACTCCTCATCCGAGAGATAGTGATACGAGACCCCCTCGACCTCGCCAGGCCGAGGGGACCTCGTAGTCGCAGAGACGGTCTCATCCAGGTCGGGCCGCAGCTCGCGCACACGCGCAACGAGCGTGCCCTTGCCTACACCAGCCGGTCCCGAAATGACGAAGAGGCGGGGCGTGGCGCTCACTACTTCGTCAGGGCCTCGAGGAGGTTCTCACGCTGGCGCTCGCCCAGGCCCTTGACGCGGCGGTTGGGGGAAATGCCCAGCTCGTCCATGATCTTGGTGGCCTTGGCCTTGCCATAGCCGGGGAGCGACTCGATGAGGGCGGAAACCTTCATGCGGGCAGCGATGGGGTCGTCGGAATTGAGGACCTCCTCAATCGAGACCTCGCCGTTCTTGATCTTCTCGCGAAGCTCCTTGCGGGCAACGCGAGCGATCTTTGCCTTCTCGAGTGCCGCAGCGCGCTGCTCGTCGCTCAGGTTGGGAAGTGCCATGTAGTCCTCCAAACAATCAATTGCATTACACGTGCCTAATCTTTATGCACGGCCTATTAGTTTGCCAATTCTCGACGTCGATTACAAGGGTGAGCTGCGAATTTGTCGGACAAATGGCGACGCGGCGCGACAAATTCACATATTAGGCGGCAAACCGCAGGCAAGCCAGCGGCAAGCCTTGCGCCAGAAGTCCGCAGGTCAGCCCAGGCAGACGCGCGGTAGGTCTGGGTCAGGCGCGCCCAGACCCAGCAAGACGCGACTAGCCCATCCAGGACTCGTCGGAGGGGTTGTCGCGGAAGGCAAGCAGGCGCTCCTCGTCGGCCTCCTTGATGTAGCCCTCCTCCACGGCCACCTTGACCAGCACGTCGAGATTGGAGAGGCTGGTATTGACGACATCGGCCGCGGCCAGGCGGTCGAGGCCCTTCTGCATACCGTAGGTGAAGATGGAGACGACGCCCAGGACGTCAGCCCCGGCCTCGCGCAGGGGGTTCACGCAGTCGAGCACCGATCCGCCCGTGGAGATGAGGTCCTCGATCACGACGACCTTCTCCCCCGCCTCAAGATGACCCTCTATCTGGTTCTTGCGGCCGTGGTCCTTGGCCGAGCCGCGGACATAGCCCATGGGCAGGCCCAGACGGTCGGCGGCGATCGCGGCATGGGCGATACCGGCCGTGGAGGTGCCCATCAGCATCTGGGCCTCCGGATAGAGGGCGGCCACCTTGGCGGCGATGGCCTCGTCGATCAGGGTGCGGACCTCGGGATAGCTGAGCGTGAGGCGGTTGTCGCAATAGATGGGGCTCTTGATGCCAGAAGCCCAGGTGAAGGGGTCGTCGGGTGACAGGAAGACGGCCTTGATGGAGAGAAGGGCGCGCGCGACGTCCTGCTCGGTGGTGGCCACGGTAATCTGGTTCATATGCACCCTCCTGATGTTGACATGGGTTGGCTGGTTTAGGGATTGCGCGCCCGGCTATGCCTGGGTAAGCTCGGCCACGATGGCGTCCATGGCGGCGGCGGGGTCTTCGGCCTGGGTGATCGGGCGGCCGATGACGAGCTTGCTCGCACCAGCAGCGATGGCCGCGGCGGGGGTGGCGACGCGCTTCTGGTCGCCGAGGGCCGCGCCGGCGGGACGGACGCCCGGGGTCACGATCAGGGCGTCGGGGCCCAGAAGGGCGCGCATGTCGGCGGCCTCCTGGGGCGAGCAGACGATGCCGTCGGAACCCGCGCCCACGGCGAGCTTGGCCAAGCGGGCGACCTCGTCGGCCACCGGCGCGTCGACGCCGATGCTGGCCAGGGCCTCCTGGTCCATGCTGGTCAGGACCGAGATGGCGACGAGACGGGTACGATCCCCCTCGCGCTCTGCCGCGGCCTCCTCCACGCCCGCACGGGCCTGGGCGACCATATCGGCGCCGCCGAGGCCGTGGATCGAGAGGATGTCCGCGCCGACCATCGAGGCCGAGCGCGCGGCGCCGTGGATCTGGAAGGGGATGTCGTGGAGCTTGAGGTCGAGGAAGACCTTGAAGCCGCGGTCGTGCATGGCCCGGACCATCTCGGGACCGTAGGCGTAGTAGAGGGTCATGCCCACCTTGACCCAGCGGGCCTTGCCCGCGAGCAGGTCGGCCAGATGGAAGGCCTCGTCGCGGTCGCAGTCGAGGGCGACGATGACGGCGTCGCGGGCCTCTTCCTCGGTGAGGGGCAGCTTTAGCATTCGAAGGCTCCAATCAGCTCGTTGATGTCGGTCGCGCCCTGGTCGGCCACCCATTGCGTGAGCTCGGCCAGGATGCGGGGGGCACAGGTGGGATCAGTCAGGTTGGCCGTGCCCACCGAGACCGCCGTAGCGCCCGCCAGGATGAATTCGGCCGCGTCGGCACCCGAGGTGACGCCGCCGATGCCACAAATGGGCAGGTCGCAGGCCTTATGGGCCTCCCAGACCATGCGGACGGCGATCGGGTGGATGGCCGGCCCCGAGAGTCCTGCCGTGGGGCGCGATATGCGCGAGCGGCGGGTGCGGACGTCGATCGACATGGCGGGTATGGTGTTAATCAGGCTGAGCGCGTCGGCGCCGGCGTCCTCCAGGGCACGGGCGATCTCGGGCACGCGGGCCGGGGCCATCTTGACCACGAGCGGGCGCGCGGTGCGGTCGCGGACCGCCTTGACCACGGACGCGGCGCCCTCGGGCGTGCCGCCCATGGCCGCGCCGCCCGCCGCGATATTGGGACAGGAGATGTTGAGCTCGAGGCCGGCGGCCCAGGGGGCCAGCTCCTCGGTTCTGCAGGCCCACCGTGTTGATGATGCCGGACTTGACCTCGCACATGCGGGGCGCGGGGTTGCCGTCCCAGGGCTCGTCAGAGCACCCCTTGCAGGTGATGGCGCCGAGGGAGGCGACGTCGTAGAAGCCCTCAAACTCGCGACCGAAGCCGTAGGTGCCCGAGGCGGTATTGATGGGGTTCTTCATTTTGATGCCGCCCAGGTCGACGGCCATGTTCGGGGCTACCATGCGACCTCCTCCGCGTCGAAGACGGGACCGTCCGTGCAGCAGAACTTGTAGCCGCCGGCCGCCATGGCCACGTTGCAGGTGTGGCAGGCGCCGAAGCCGCAGGTCATCATGCGCTCGAGCGAGGCCTGGCAGGCGACGCCGGCCTCATGTGCCGCCTTGGCGATGCCGGCCATCATGGGGTTGGGCCCGCAGGTCATGACCAGGGTGTATTCGCCCGTGGCGAGGAGCTCGGCTGCGGGCTGGGTCGTAAAGCCATGTACGCCACGCGAACCGTCGTCAGTCGTGACGACGACCTGGGCCCCCAGCTCCTCGAGCTCGGGCACGCCCCAGAGCTTGTCGGCCGTCTGGGCGCCGAGCACGGCCGTGAAGGGCACGTCCTTCTTTGCAAGCTCGCGACCCGCGGCGACGACGGGCGGAGCTCCGACGCCGCCCGCCACGAGCAGGACGCGGCCCGCCTCGGGGAAGCGCCATCCATGGCCGCAAGGGCCGAGGACCGTGGAGCCCTCCCCTGCCTCCAGGGCAGCGAGGCGACGCGTGCCGTCGCCCACCGCTGCGAAGACGAGCTCGACCGTACCGCGGTCCGCGTCGGCATACGCGAAGGAGAGCGGCACGCGCACGATCTGGGACGGGTCGCCCGGCACGGCGATGTTGACGAATTGGCCGGGACGCAGCCGCGCCGCAAGCTCGGGCGCGGCGATCTCCATGCGCCAGATCCCACGCGCGACCTCGGTCTTGGTCGCGACCGTGAAGTCGTATTGGCGAACCTGCGCCGAATGGTCCACGGTTTTCTCCTCCCTAGGACAGGTTAGGCGGTGACGACACCATCCGTCAGCGTGCGCTTGCCGGCGCAGAAGACGTCGGAGGCGGCGCCCGTAAGCGTCATGCCCAGGAAGGCGGAGTTCTTGGACTTGCTCTCGAAGTAGTCCTCGGTGACCTCCACGGTCTTGTCCGGGTCGATGAGCGTGAGGTCCGCGGTGGAGCCGGCCTCGACCTTGATGGCCGGCAGGCGCAGGATCTCGCGGGGTTTGACGGCCATGACCTGGACCAGGCGATCCCAGCCCATGAGGCCGGGACCCACCATCTTGGTGAGCATGAGGGGCAAGCTGGTCTCGAGGCCGATCGTGCCGAAGAAGGCGATCTCCCACTCGCAGTCCTTCTCGTGGGCGGCGTGGGGCGCGTGGTCGGTCACGAGGCAGTCGATCGAGCCGTCGATGAGGCCCTGGCGCAGCGCCTCGGCGTCGGAGGCCTTGCGCAGGGGCGGGTTCATCTTGAGGTTGGTGTTATAGGCCGTGGTGATGTCCTCGTCGCACAGGAAGAGGTGGTGCGGGGTGACCTCGCAGGTCACGGGCAGGCCCTCGGCCTTGGCCTCCTTGACCATCTCGAGGCCGCGGGCCGTGGAGATGTGGGCGATGTGCAGCGGGCACTTGGTGGAGCGGGTCAGCTGAATGTCGCGCCAGATCTCGAGCTCCTCTGCCAGCGGGGGCCAGCCGAACATGCCCAGGCGGGTGGCGGCGCGACCGGAATTGATGACACCGTTCTTGGAGAGGGACTCGTCCTCGCAGTGGGCGATCGCGACGCGGTCGAACTGGGACACATAGCCCATGCAGGTCTTCATCATGCCGGCGGACTGGACGCCGTGGCCGTCGTCTGAGAAGGCGACGGCGCCCTCGAGCACCATGTCGCCGATCTCGGCCAGGGCCTCGCCCTTCTCGTCCTTGGTCAGCGCGCCGATCGGGCGGATGTGCACGAGGCCGGCGGCCTTGCCGCGGTCGATCTGGTAGCGGATCTCGGCGCCCGTGTCGGTGACGGGGACCGTGTTGGGCATCGTGGCGACGTCCGTGAAGCCGCCGTGGGCCGCGGCGCGCGAGCCCGTCTCGATGGTCTCCTTGTACTCGAAGCCCGGGTCGCGGAAGTGGACGTGCATGTCGAGCAGGCCGGGCACGAGGTACTTGCCCGTGCCATCGACGACCTCGGCATCGGCCGAGAGGTCATGTCCCACCTGCGCGATCTTGTCACCGTCGACGAGGACGTCGAGGACCTCGTCCAGGCCCAGCTGCGGGTCCACGACGTGGGCGCCCTTGATCAGATATGCCATTAGTTCTCTCCTCCCAGAAGCAGGTACATCTCGGCCATACGAGTCAGCACGCCAGCATTGACCTGCGGCAGAATGCGCGCGCGGACCGAGTCGGCGACCTCCGTGTTGATCTCCATGCCGCGGTTCATGGGACCCGGGTGGCAGACGATCGCGCCCGGCTTCATCATCTTCTCGCGGCGCTCGTCGAGGCCGTAGAGGCGGTTGTACTCGCGCTTGGACGGGATCGCGGCGCCCTCCATGCGCTCGAGCTGGACGCGGAGCATGTAGACCACGTCCATGTCGGGGATGACGGAGTCGAGGTCGGCGGTCTGCGGGCAGCCGTACCAGGAGGGGTCGCCCACCTGGAAGGTCGGGGGCGCGACCAGCGTGACGTCGGCACCCATGGTCTTGAGGGCCGGGGCCAGCGAACCGCACACACGGCTGTGGGCCAGGTCGCCCACGATGGCGACCTTCAGGCCGTCGAGGTGGCCGAACTCCTCACGGATGGTGTAGAGGTCGAGCATGGCCTGGGTGGGGTGCTGGTGCTTGCCGTCGCCCGCGTTGATGACCACGGCGTCCGTGTTCTCGGCGATCTTCTGCGGGGTACCAGCCAGCTTGGCGCGGCAGACGAACATGTCGACGTTCATGGCGTCGATCGTCTGGAT
Source organism: uncultured Actinomycetes bacterium (assembly GCA_900315165.1). Taxonomy (GTDB): domain Bacteria; phylum Actinomycetota; class Coriobacteriia; order Coriobacteriales; family Atopobiaceae; genus Olegusella. Next base: position 25,445 of record OMXZ01000041.1, read on the forward strand.
GGTGTCGGCCAGGCTCTCGCCCTTGACGACGGAGCTGGTGGAGCCGCCCATGTTGAGGGAGTCGGCCGACAGTCGCTTCTCGGCCAGCTCGAAGGAGCTGCGGGTGCGCGTGGAGGGCTCGAGGAAGAGGTTCACGATGGTGCGGCCGCGCAGCGCGGGGACCTTCTTGATCGTGCGGGCGTTGACGATCGGGTCGAAGGACTTGGCCGTGTCGAGGATCTGCGTGATATCGTCGGCGGTCAATTCGTTGGTGTCGATCAGGTTCTTTACGGAAAGCATCTACTCCGCACCTCCATCTTGCTTTGCGGCCTTCTCGGCCTGGACGTCCCAGATCTCGACGGCGGTGTGGTCGTCGTCGGGCTCGATGCACACGCGCACATCCTCCTCGTGGCTGGAGGGGACGTTCTTGCCCACGTAGTCCGCGCGGATGGGCAGCTCGCGATGGCCGCGGTCGACCATCACGGCCAGCTGCACGGTGTGCGGGCGGCCGTAGTCCATGAGGGCATCGAGCGCGGCGCGGATCGTGCGGCCCGTGTAGAGCACGTCGTCCACGAGCACGACGTCGGCGCCGTCCATGTCGAACTGGATGTTGGAGCCCTGCAGCACCGGTGCCACACGGCGGGTGACGTCATCGCGATAGAAGCTAATGTCCAGCGTGCCGAGCGTCGGGCGGACGCCGTTGATCTTCTCGATCTCGTCCGCCAGCAGGTTGGCGATGACCTCGCCGCGCCTGATGATGCCCACGAGGGCGAAGTCCGTCTTGCCCTCGTTGTGTTCGACGATCTCGTGGGCGATGCGGGTGAGCGCGCGTCCCATCGCCGCCTCGTCCATGATCGTCGCCTTTGGCTGTGCCTGTGCCATGCCGCTCCCTTCTCATGAAAAAACGTCCCTGCCGCATGGCGCGACACGAGACGTGGGAAGGTGTGTGGCTGCGTTTGTGGTGCACCTTGTGGGTATCTCGTACCGCGCTTAAAGGCTGGGTCGAGTGTAGCACACGGCGCAGGGCGCGCAGTGCGCGATTTCGCGACCACCGGACCCACACAGGGTGTGCGGCGCACCGGTCACAGGGCGTGCGCGTGACAGGCCGACAGCACCTGACCAGGCAGACGTGCCGGCCCTTACCTGAGCTCCCGCTGGCCGGGAACCACGCGCATGGCCAGCCGTGCCGCCATGGTGCGGGGCTCCGTATACCTGAGGTAGAAGGCCGGCAGGTCGAGCGGGCCGAACACGGGCGGCCGCCGGTCCTCCCCCTCCACCACGCGCAGGATCATACGCACCACCGTACGCGTGGAAAGGTGCCTCACGCTCGCAAGGAGATCCTGCCCAAAGAACCCGCGCAGGAGGGAGACCAACCGCTCATAGACGGGTACCTGCTCCTCGAACGTCAGCTTGTCGATGTCGAGAAGGAGAAAACTCAGCACCCATTCAAGCAGCTCGCCGGGGCACAGGCCCTGCCAGCCGCGCTCTCGCCAGCGGGCGAGGACTGCCTCCACGCAATCCAGGTGCCTGGCCACACGCACGCGGAGCTCGTCGCCGAAATCCCTGCTCGTCTGCGTGAGCGAGCCTTCGGCCACGCGGTACCGGTAGAGCCGGTCTGCGATGAGCACGGTCCTGCGCGAGGCGGGATACGCCTCGAGCAAGAAGGCGACGTCGTCGGCCACCGTCAGCCCCTCGTCCCAACGGATACCCTCCCGCCTCAGGAAGTCGGCGGAGAAGGCGCAGCGCCAGGCATAGGGAATCGCGTGAGACCTGAAGAGCAGTGTGGGGTTTGCCTCCTCATACACCCCCTCGCGCGGGCTCAGCTCGCCCCTCATACTGGCCGGCGCGGCAGCTTGCGGCTCAATTTCGAAGCCGAAGGTCAGCACGTCGGGAGCCTGTTCGGCAAAGACCGAGCGGATGCGGCGGAGCGCCCCGGGGGCGAGCACGTCGTCCGAATCGACGAACATCAGGATATCGCCGGTCGCCCGGGCGAGGCCGGCGTTGCGGGCCGCGCAGGGGCCGGCGTTCTCCTGATGGATCACCGTCACGCGCGCGTCGGCCGCGGCCCGCGCGTCGAGCAGATCGGCGCTGCCGTCGCTGCTGCCGTCGTCCACACAGATCACCTGCAGGGGCCCCTCTTGGGTCAGCAACGAGTCGAGGCACTCCCCTACGTAACGGACCGAGTTGTACACCGGGACCACGACGGACACGCACGGAGCCACGCCCTGCACGTCCCCCTCGTCCTCTTCCACAGACGCCTCCACGCGGTGGCGCTTGTCGCTTGCCACGGCGAGCAGCGCAGCGGGGCCGCCCAGGCGCAGGGCGAAGGACGTCTTGCCTCTCAGACCGTTCTCACTCGACGTGCCACGCACCCGGACGTAGCCGTCGGGATCCCTCATAAGGCAGTCGAGGTTGAGCTTCTTCCAGCCGCCCAGCGCCATCCGGTCGAGCGTTCCGTCCTTCTCGCTGCGTTCGAAGTCGGCAGCCGCCTCGTGCGCAAACCCCGTCCGCAGCTCCGGCGCGAGGCGGTCGAGGTTCCAGAGGTAGGCGTTCAGCCGCGCCAGCTGGAACGCATCCCACAACACCTTCGTGCGGCCGTCGAGCGGGCGCTCCGAGAGCCAGCGCTCGATCTCGCCGTACTCGATACGCACCAGGCCGGCCTTGCCCTGGGAATTGACCGACGAGGCCTCGTTGTCCTGTCGATAGCGGACCACGGGTACATCGAGCAGCATCGCGCGGCGCGCACAGGCCCAGACCTTAAAGGTGAACGACGTGTCCTGATAGGCCGCGCCCGGGGTGGTCAGGAAGCGGATGCCGTTCGCCTCGAGGAAATCGCGACGGTACACCGCGCTCCAGATCGACGGCTTCAGCTGGAAGACCCGGGGGTCGCGGCAGGGCTCGAAGACGCCGTCGCGCGCCAGAGGGGGCAGGACGTCATAAGCCTCCTCGCGCCCCTCCTCCGACCACCAAAAGATGAAATTACCCTTGACCACCTCGGCGTCGTGTTCCTCGGCCTCCCTCAGCAAGCGGCCGAGCGCGCCCTCGCACATCACGTCGTCCGACTCGAGAATGGCCACATAGCGGCCGCGCGCCGCATCGAGCCCGCGGTTCATGCTGTCGCCGTAGCCACTGTTGGTCTTGTCGATCATGCGGAAACGGTCGTCGGCCTCGACGAACTCGCGGATGATCTGCGGCGATGTGTCGGTCGAGCCGTCGTTCAGGCAGATGACCTCGAAGTCGTCGACATCCTGCGCCTTAAGCGACTCCAGGCACGGCCGCAGGTAGCGCTCGACATTGTAGATGGGCACGAGCACCGAGACGAGCGGGGCCGCGGTCTTGTCTTGTTCGTCGGATGTCACAACTGTCTCCAATACTCTCGAAGGTCGGCCGCCGGGCGGACGAGCCGCCGATGCGGGCGGCTACGGGCACGCGCGCATCAGGCACTCCCTGATTCCGCGGCGCATGAGGTAGAAGGCGGGCACGTCGAGCGGGCCGAAGAGCGGGGCCGCGGGGTCATCCTCGTCCGCGAGCCGCATCATCATGCGCAGGCAGGTGCGCGCGGTCAGGTGGGGCACGTACGCGAGGAGGTCGGGGCCGTAATAGTCCCGCCAGAGGCCGACCAGGGCGCGGCACACCGTCCTTTGGTCCTCGAACGGCAGATGGGACAGGTCGAGGACCACCAGGTCCATCATCCATTCCAGGAGCTCACGGGGACAGAGCTCCCGCCAGCCGCGGCGCCGCCACTCGTCGAGTATGGCGCGCAACGCGTCCGTATGCAGCCCGAGCTTGCGCATGAGGTTGTCCCGCCCGCTGGCATCCTGATGCGACATCGACGCCTGGACCACCCGGTAGCGGTAGAGCTGGTCGGGCAGGAGCACCGTCCTTGTGCTGAGCGGATAGGTGTTGAAGCAGAAGGCCTGGTCCTCCCCCAACGTCAGGCCGGGCACGAAGCGCACGTGCTCGCGGCGCACGAAATCCGCCGCGAGGGCGACGCGCCACGCGAAGGGCCGCGCGTCCTCCTCGAAGAGGAGCCGCCTCACGTTGTCGGACCCTCCCCCGATGACCGCCGCGCGCGGGCGCAGATGGTCCCGCATCACGGGAGGCGTCGCATCCGCCGGCTCGTATGCGAACCCGAACACCACGATGTCGGGATGCTCGTCTTCGAAGGCGCGGACGACGCGGGACAGAGCCTGGGGCACGAGCAGGTCGTCGGAGTCCACGAACATCAAGACGTCGCCGCGCGCTGCCGCCATACCGGCGTTGCGTGCGGCACCGAGGCCCTGGTTGCCCTGCGTGACCACCCGCACGCGCGGGTCGCGGACCGCGTAACGGGAGAGCAGGGCGCCCGTCCCGTCGGTCGAGCCGTCATCCACGGCCACGACCTCGAAGTCGCGGTAGGATTGACCCAGGAGGGAGTCCAGGCAGGCCGGCAGGTACCGCTCGGCGTTGTACGCCGGCACGACGATGCTCACCATATGGCCCCCTTCCGTCCTTTTCGCAGGCATATCAGTATCATAGATACATCATTCGACCAGGAGGACCTACATGGCAGATCAAGGCACGCTCGACTTCCGGCTCGCCAACATTACCTTCCAAGACCTACCCCGCTCGCGCGACTACCCGGACCTCTACTACCACGTTAGCACACCCCCCGCGCCCGCCGGGTCATCCGGGTGTGACGGCGTGACCTTCGACCCCGGCACGACGAGGCTCCTGGACTTCGCGACCTACCTCAACGCCCTGAGCTACGAGAAATGGCGGCGCTACACCACGGTGGACAACGTCTGGCTCCACCTGCGCCTGTGCGGCGCCTGCACCGTGAGCCTGACCCGCATCGACGCGACCGCCGCGGCGCCCACGCGCACCGTGGTCGCGACCCGCGAGGTGACGGCAACTCAGAACGGTGACGGCTGGACGACTCTCGACCTCCCCTACGACGACGTCGACGGCGCCACGCTCCTGGCGTTCGAGGTGCTCACGCACGGACCCGTGAGCTTTGGTGAGGCCTATTACTACAGCAAGGTCGACCCCGTCCAGGTCCGCCACGTGGAGCTCGCCCTCGCCACCACCACCTTCCGCAACGAGCGCTACGTCTTACCCAATATCGAGCTGGTGCGCCGGGAGATCCTCGGCTCCGACGAGCCCATTGCCCGCGGCTTCACGATGCACGTGGTCGACAACGGCCGCACGCTCACACCCGAGCAGGTGGAGGGCCCGCGCATCCTGCTGCACCCCAACCCCAATGCGGGCGGCTCGGGCGGCTTCACCCGCGGGATGATCGAGGCGATGGAGCAGGAGCCCCGGGCCACGCACGTCCTGCTCATGGACGACGACGTGCAGGTGTCGCCCGAGGCGATCAAGCGCACCTACAACATCCTGTCGCTCCTGCGCCCCGAATGGGACGACGCCTTCGTGTCGGGCGCCTACCTCTCGCTCGAACGCCAGGACGAGTTCACCGAGAACGTCGGCTATGTCAATGCCCGCGGCGCCTTCGGCCCGCTCCTTCACACGTCGCGCATCGACACCCTCGAGCAGATCGTGGGCATCGAGACCACCGAGCCGCGGCAGCACAACCGGTATGCCGGCTGGTGGTACTGCGCGATTCCCGTCGCCTCCATCGAGCGCAACGGCCTGCCGCTGCCCTTCTTCATCCGCGGCGACGACGCGGAGTACGGGGCCCGCTGCGCCACCAAATTCATCACCATGAACGGCATCTGCATCTGGCACCTCAAGCTGGCCTACAAGTTCCGCGCGGCGCTGGAGCGCTATTTCGTGCCGCGCAACTCCCTCACCGCCCAGGCGACGACCGGCGTCTTTCAGGACGTCGACTTCATGGCCGAATTCCACTACAACATGGGCCTCGACCTGAAGTCCTTCAATTACGACGCCGCGGAGCTGTCGCTGCTCGCCCTTGAGGACTTTATGAAGGGCCCGGAATACCTTGCCCATGCCGACCCCAACAAGCTCATGATGCGCCGGTCCAAGCTCAACGAGCAGCTGAAGCCGATCGAGGAGCTGATCGAGGAGGACCCGCGCGTCGCGGAGGTGGCCTTCGACCCGATCGCCCTCTTCCGGTCGACCGTCGACCACTCGGTGGAGCGGCTCGAGGACTCGCAGCGTCCGCTGCACCAGCGGGCGGTCGACTTCCTCACCTACAACGGCCACCGCTTCACCCCCGCCGGCAGCCTGCACGACGACATCGGTGTGATTCCCTACAACTGCTGGCACTACTCCCCCAACGAGATGCGCGGGCACAACACCATCCTCGCCGTGACCCCGGACGGGCGCCAGGGCGTGCTGCGCCACCGCGACCAGGCGCGTTTCGACGATCTGTACCGCCGCTGGGAGGCCGACCAGAAGCTCTACAACAGTCGCCGCGACGAGCTGCGCGCGCAGTGGGCGGCCGCCCGCGACGAGCTCACGTCGGTCGCGTTCTGGAAGGGCTACCTGGGAATCGACGGCTGAGGCTAGCGGCCCGGCCGGTTACGCCTGACGGAGCTCGAAGTGCCCCGTCGCCTGCAGATTGGGATCGATATAGGGGTCGCCGGACGCGATAGCCGGGTGCGCGGCGAGCAAGGCTGTCCGCTCCTCCGCTGTCGCCTGTTCCTCCGCCACTGCGAAACGACCGGCCAGCCGGACTGGTCCATAGGGCTCCGTCACCACGAGCTTGCCGCTTTCGGACAGGCGCAGGCACAGCTCGGCACAGGCAAGGCTGCCGAAGCGCCCCGCGTCCAAGCCGCCCAGGGTAAGGTAGTCCTCGTGCCGCATCGCAAAACAGGTACCGGACACTGCCGCGACGTCGCGCGCATGCGCCACATAGGCCATATAGCCCGGGACGTCCCATGCAAGGCCCTTCTCTGCCGCGGCAAAGCCGCCGTCCGGCTGGGCCACGAGCCCATGGGCGACCGCCCGCCCCGCATTGCCGACAAGGGCGCCCACGCAACTGACCTCGGGCCGGGAGAGGGGGCCGAGCAGCTCGGCCATCCAGTCCTCCCCGGTCGGGCGCGCGGCGGAATCGAGGAAGACGATGGCTTTACCCGAGGCCTCGCGTGCCAGCCGGTCATAGGAACTCCATGGGGAAGCGTCCTCCTCGCAGGGCACAACCCGTACGCGAGAATCCTTCGACCCGGCGTCCGACGCTGCGCGTATGAGATCAGACGCAGCATCGTCGGGCAGCCCGACCAGAACCTCCGCACAGGCGTCGCCAGCAAACCGAGTGATGGACTCAAGACACGCAGCCAAGGTCTGGGCATCGGTATCCCGATCGGTCTGCACCAAGACCGACGCCGCTGGCAGGGGCGACTCGTACACTACCCTATAAGACGCAGGCAGGGGCGCGTCCACGACATGGGCCTCAATGCCGCAACGTCCGAGATGCCGCTCGACGGCAAGGCGGCCGGCCTCCTGTGCGTAGGGCTTGCTGTCATGGTTGACGGCGGTGGAACCGGGGTGGATGCGCCAATGGTAGAGGCAGCGCGGCACATATCGGATGTCGCGTGCCACCTCGGCAGCCTTGAAGGTCAGGTCGTAGTCCTGAGCACCCGCGACTTCGGGTAGCGAGCGCTCGGTGCGCGCGAGCGCCCAGGCGCTCACCGCGAGCATGTGGCACACATAGTCGTGCGTGAAGAGCAGGTCCGGGTTCCAGCCGGGTTTGAAACGGGCCCCCAGCAGCCGGTCGGCGCCCCCGTCGTAGCTGCCCCACAGGTCCTCCGCGCAGAAAAGCAGATCGGCGTCCGGATGCTCCCTGATCTCGCGGGCATACCAATACAGGGCATCGGGCTCGATGAAATCGTCATGGTCGACGAAGACGGCGAAGTCGCCGCGCATCAGGGCGAGGCCTGCGTTGGTATTGGTGGCGATATCGCGGTTCGGCGCCTCGACGACCCGGATACGAGGGTCGTCATAGCCCGCGAGCACGGCGTTCGTCTGCGGTGCGTCACCGCTCACGTTCACCAAGATCAACTCGAAGCGTTTGTAGGTCTGCGCGAGGACGGAATCGATCATCGGGCGCAGGAACTCAGGCGGCGTACGGTACACAGGCGTCACGATGCTGAAAAGAGGCCCGTCGCCCCACGATGCGACCTCAGCCGCCTGGCGCTCCAATTCGCGCGCGTCGCTGCGATGGGCCTCGAACCAGGCGTGATAGTCGGGGTCGTCCTGCGCCGAATGCCATGCCAGGCGTTTGAAGTCATCGGGGCTCACGGTGGCCCGCGACCGCGGCCCGCCCGCGCCGAAACCCACGTGAAGCGAGCAGGCGACGACCCAGTCCTCCAGGCGCACCGCCAGCGTCAGGACTCGCAGCTCGCGCGAAGTCCCTTTGTGCAGGCGACGATCCTCCAGGACCGTGACCTGCGCGGGACGTTTGCGCAAACCACCGCACATGGCACGGGCCCTCACCTGACGGTCGGTCGGAGGCAGGCCCTCCCGACCAGCGAGTTCGCAGCGGAACAAGACATCGCTACAGCCACCGCCCATGACATTGACCATAGCGGCCCGAAGGGTGACCGTGTCCTTGTTTCCCCGCATTGTAGTTCCCCTTATCGATGGCGCAAACCTTGCAGCCCTGTCGATGGGCCGCCTTCCGCGCCACCAAGGGTATCACGCCTTCCCATGCGGAAAAGGCGATGGGACGGTATCGAGCCGTGAGCTGTACGGCACTGCATCGGAGCTGGGTTGCCGGGCGCTAGCTCCGTTACCGATCCGCGACCCGACTCTCGATGTCCTGCAGCTCGAAGCGGTACTTTTGGGTGACCTCGGGATACTTCTCGTGGTCGACCTCGGACAGGAACATGTCCTTTGGCCTCACCCAGAGGGAGCCGTCGCCGTAAAGCCGCCGGTAGACGACCATCTCCTCGCCCGTCTCAGAATGGCGCGCCACATCCTCGACGAGGTAATAGTCACCCTTGAAGTGCCGATACACGCGATGAAGCTTGAGCTCGTTCATGGGGCATCCCTTCTAGATTTCGGGGGCGGGGCTGGGCTTACACCCCTTTGGGCATGTTGCGAAAGTCGATTCTCAGGCTAAGACTTGAGCAAGCGAGCAAAAGCGTCCTTCTTTTGCGAGCGCCTTGCCCAAAGGGGTGTAAGTCTCGCCCCAGAGAGCGCCTCATGCGAGGGCGTCGGTGAAGCGGCGCTGGGCGGCGCGACCGGCATCGTCCCACTTGAAGACGCCCGCATCCTCCAGCACGCCGCCGAAGACCCGGCCGATCT
>OMXZ01000045.1 GCA_900315165.1 uncultured Actinomycetes bacterium
AATAGTAAACCAGCGTGCGGATATCAGCGGACCCTCGAGCTGCGGTAACGAGCGTCGGTCAGCATCAGATGCCGGAGCACCCTTGCCGTTTTGGGCCACCTCTCGTCGTCGCGCCTCACGCGGAACAGGTAGACGTACCAGTCGAGGTATTCCTGAAGGTTGGCCGGCTTCATCCCCACGTAGCCCTCGACGTAGCGCCTGATCCAGGCGCAGAGGCTGTTGGCCATCTTCATCGCCTCGAGGTACTCCGGGTCCCGGGCGTCCGCCTTGTGGGCCTCGCTGGCGCCGCCGACGGCCCTGACGAGCGGGCCGTGCGCCTTCTCCATGTCGTGGACGATGGTCGTGCCCTTGGCGATCCTGCCGCCGAGGGCCTCCCTCACCCTCTTGCCTGAGGGCTTGCCGTGGCCGCAGACGACCGCGACGGGGTTCTTGTGCACGTCGATCGCCACCGACACGCACAGGAGGTTGCGGGACAGGCCGGGCATCGGGCGCCAGCCCGGCGTGTTCCTCAGGGACGAGTCCTCGAAAAACATCTCGTCCACCCAGCACCTGTCGCGCAGGGCGACGCGGCCCTGGACGCCGCCGAGGGTGGCCATCACGCGGTGCCTCCACTCGAAGGCAGTGACGTGGGAGATCCCGAGGGCCTCGGCCGCGAGGTCGACCTGCGCGTTGTAGCACATGAGCCGCACGAAGGCCGCCCAGGTCGGCAGGTCGCTCTTGGAGTGCTCGAACACGGTGCCGGTCAGCGCGGTGTAGGTCCTGCCGCACCCCGCGCAGCGCCAGCGCCGGCGGCCGGCGGGCGTGACGGAGTCGCGCTGGTTGTGCTCGTGACGGCAGTACGGGCAGGGCGGGTCCGGCTTCCAGGCCTCGGCGGCCTCGTCGAAGGTCCCGAAGCCTATCTCCTCCCTGCACCTCCTGGTCGCTGCGGCGGCGGAGAGCTCGGCGAACTGCGCGTCCGTGAGCCCCTCCACCATGCCCGCGTAGGGGTTCTCGCGGCGTGGCATTGGAATTCATCATCCCGTCCGCCAGCGGGCCCATCCGTCCAGGATGTCGCCAAACACGAAGGCGGATGGACCCGCTGGCGATTTCGTGTTTGGCTGGGTGAATGGTACCACCGGCCCAGCCATCGGCGCCGCGACCGCCGGCGAATTCTATCCACACGCTGGTTTACTATTCAAATGAGCCTGCTTGGAATTCGTGTCGCTCAAATTTGCCGCCTTCCTGCTCGCGCTGGTCGCCGCCTACTACGGCGTCGGGCGCGCGCTGCACCGCGGCCAGTGGGTGGTGCTCCTGGCGGGCAGCCTGGGCTACTATCTGATCGTGGGCACGCCCGCGACGCTGGCGCTGATGGTCACCACCGCGGCCGTGACCTGGGCGGGGAGCAGGCAGATCGGCCGCCTCGACGACCGGTGCAAAGACGAGCGCGCCCAGGCGGCCGACCGGGCGGAAAAGAAGGCCATCAAGCAGCGTTACGCTCGCCGCAAGCAGGTGGTCTTCTGGCTGGCGCTGGCCGTCTGCTTTGGCATCCTGGCCTGGCTCAAATACGCCAACGCCCTGGCCGCCGCCCTCGGCCTCGCCGCCAGCCCGCGCAGCTGGCACCTGCTGCTGCCGCTGGGCATCTCCTTCTACACCTTCCAGTCGGTCTCCTACCTGATCGACTGCTACAACGGCAAGGCCGCCCCGCAGCCCAACTTCGCCAAGCACCTGCTCTTCGTCACCTACTTCCCCCAGATCCTGCAGGGGCCGATCAACCGCTACAACGACCTGGCGCCGCAGCTCCTGGCCCCGCACGCGGCCGACGCCGCCATGGCGGACCGCGCGCTTTTGCGCCTGGGCTACGGCGTGATCAAGAAGTGCGCGATCGCGGACCTGCTCGTGGGCGTGATCGGCCTCGCGCTCGACCATGTGACGCCGGCAACCCCGGGCAGCGTGATCGTCCTGGGCATCCTGCTTTACTCGGCCCAGCAGTACGCTGACTTCTCCGGCGGCATCGACATCGTGGAGGGCGCCTCGGAGCTGCTCGGTATCCGGATGGGCCCCAACTTCCGCCAGCCCTACTTTTCCGTCTCGCTGGCCGACTTCTGGCGGCGCTGGCATATCAGCCTGGGTGCCTGGATGCGCGACTACGTCTTCTACCCCTTTGCGCTCACGGCGCCGATGCAGCGGCTGGGCAAGTCGCTCACGCGCCGGTGGGGCAGGCACCTCGGGCGCACGTTTCCCGCCTGCATCGCCAACATCGTGGTCTTCCTGCTGGTGGGCGTCTGGCACGGGCCCGAGACGCACTTCGTGGCCTGGGGCCTCTACAACGGCCTCGTGATCGCGGCGGCCGACCTCTGCGCGCCGGCCTTCGCGCGGCTGTTGCAGGCCTCCCACCTGCGCGAGGACTCTGCGGCGCTGCATATCTGGCGCGTGGTCCGCACCTTCGTGGTCGTGAATATCGGCTGGTACTTCGACCGCATCTACGACTTTGGCACGAGCCTGCTGGCCTTCCGCAACACTTTCGCCAACTTCGCGCCGGGGGCGCTCGCGCCCTATCTCTACGCGGCGGGCATGCAGGACGTGCAGCCCGTGGGCATGGCTGTGGCCGCCCTGACCTGCGTGCTCGTCTTTGGCGTGAGCCTCGCCTACGAGCGGGGCGGCGACGTGCGCGCCTGGGTGCTCGGTCTGCATCCGGTCCTGCGGTTCGTCCTCTATTTCCTGGCCTGCGCGCTGGTCGCCTCGGCGCTGCGCCTATCTCTCGGCGGCGGAGGGGGGTTCATGTATGCGCACTACTAGCGAAGGCGCACGCGCCGACTGCGAAGACGAACGCGGCGCCCGTAGGCCGCACCGCCTGCCCTACCTGCTCAAGTTCGTCTTGTTTGCCCTGGTCGCATTCGCGGCCGTCGCCGCGTTGGACTACGCAATCGTCCCCTACGGCACCATGGTCGACGTGGCCTTCCAGGCCTTCCAAGAGGCGGACGACGTCGACACGGTGATCGTCGGCTCGTCCTATATGCAGTTCGGCGGCGACCCGGAGGCGTTCGACACGGCATTCGCGGCTGGCGGCGGCACGAGCACGAGCTACAACATCGCGGCCAGCGGCGGCTCGGTCGAGTGCATGTATTACTCGGTCGAGGAGGCACTGCAGAAGCCTGGCGTGCGGCGCGTGGTCGTGGGCATCGGCCGCGACGACCTGAGCGACGTGTACAACCTCCAGTCCGTCTTCGCCAACACCTTCGCGCGCTACCGCGGTAAGCCGGGCTGGATGGCACTGGCGGCCTGCGCGCGGGCGGCTTGCTCGGCCGTCAACTTCGATGACGCGAACTCGGTGCGCATGCTCACGCCCTTCCTCTACAACGACTCCCATTACCTGATCAACCCCGAGGCCATCGCGGCCAACGTGCGGCGCAAGCGCGGGGGCATGTCCTACCTCGACGTCCAGCGCGAGGCCAACGGCGCCTGGGTCTACCACGGGCGGGGCTACGGTACCTATCCGGGCACGATCGATACGGCGCACAATACGGCGGCCGCCTATAACGTGCTTGCGGATTACCAGATAAACTCGGGAGAGCTGTCCTTCGTGCGGCGGATCTGCGAGCTCTGCCGCGAGCGCGGCGTCGAGCTCGTCGTGGTGGTGCCGCCGCAGACCCCGAGCTTCCTTCTGAGCTATGGGAAGGCCTACCCCGCGGAGATGGCGCAGCTGCGCGACGCCGTGGAGGGCTACGGCTTCGCCTTTGCCGACTTCAGCCTCGCGAAGCCGGAGCTCGCGACCTTCTCGACGCTGGAGGACTTCGCCAATTACAGTCATCTGAGCGATGCTGGCGCCGCAAAGTTCTCGGCTGCGCTCGCGCGGTATGTGGCGGCGTGCGAGGCGGGGCAGGACACGCGCTCCTGGTTCTATGACTACGGGGCGTGGGACGAATGGAAGGCGAGCCTGCCCGCTGTGGACTCGACCTGGTTCGACGCGGCTTCTGGCGCTGCTGCGGGCGATGCCGTGGCCGCTGCTGATGCCACCGCGGATGCCGGCGCGCAGACCGGCACCGTCGATTTGACGGCACACGTATGGGGGTGTCCGGGTGCTGCGGTAGAGTATCGCTACGCCCTGATCGGGACGGACGGGACCGAGGCCGAGCTGCGGGGCTGGTCCGAGGATGCCGCGTTTGCGTGGACGCCCGATGCTGCGGGCGCCTACACGGTGCGTGTGTACGCTCGGGGGGTCGGCTCCGCGGCGGATTACGACCGCTATTACGAGCGGGCGGTCACGGTTTAAGCAGGACGAGGGGAAGCGGACATGGGCAACGTGCTTGACTGGTTGGAGGCGACGGCGGATCGGCTGCCCGACAAGACGGCCGTGGCCGACCCAGATGCGTCGTTGACCTGGGGCGAGCTGCGTGCGCGTGCCCGGGCAGCGGGCTCCTGGGTCGCCGCGCACGATGGGGAGCCCGCCGACGGGGGCCGCCGCGCTGTGGCCCTCTACCTCGAGAAGACGCCCGACGCGCTCGCCTGCATGCTGGGCGCCGCCTACGCGGGCGACTTCTACTCCGTGCTCGACGTGCGCCAGCCCGCCAGCCGCATCCATGCGATCTGCGACCGCCTCGACCCCGCCGTCGTGCTGACCGACGCGGCCAATGCCGAGGCCGCGCGGGAGGCCTTCGCGGGCACGCGTTGGGAGCCCGTCGACGTGTCGGTGCTGCTTTCCGCGCCGGAAGACCCCGCCGCGCTCACCGCCCGCCGCGCCGCCGCGATCGACGTCGACCCCCTCTACGTCAACTTCACGAGCGGCTCCACGGGCACGCCCAAGGGCGTCGTCGTGTCGCAGCGCTCCGTGCTCGACTTCATCCCCGTCTTCTGCCGGACCTTCGGGATCGGGGAGGCCGACGTCCTGGCCAACCAGGCCCCCTTCGACTTCGACGTCTCGGTCAAGGACATCTACAGCTGCCTGCTCACGGGCGCCGAGCTGCGCATCGTGCCGCGGCCCTACTTCAGCCAGCCGGCCGCCCTCATGGACTACCTGGCCGACTCCGGCGCGACCACGCTCGTCTGGGCCGTGAGCGCGCTCTGCTTCGTGTCGATCATGCGCGGCCTGGACTACCGCGTGCCCGACCGCGTGGACAAGGTCCTCTTCTCGGGCGAGGTCATGCCGCCCAAGCAGCTGCGCGCCTGGCGCCGGGCCCTGCCGGGCGCCACCTACGTCAACCTCTACGGCCCGACCGAGATCACCTGCAACTGCACCTACCAGGTGCTCGAGGACCGCGACTACGCGGACGGCGAGCCCATCCCCGTCGGCCGCCCCTTCCCCAACGAGCGCGTGGTCCTGCTGGATGAGGGCGGCCGCGAGGTCCCGCCGCCCGCGCGCGGGGGCGAGCCGGGGGAGCTGGGCGAGATCTGCGTGTCGGGCACGGCGCTGGGCCTCGGCTACCTGGGCGACCCGGGGCGGACGGCGGAGGCCTTCGCCCAGAGCCCGCTCAACGGCAGGTGGCTCGAGCCGCTCTACCGCACGGGCGACCTGGGCCGCTACGGGGCGGGCGGCGAGCTCTACTACGTCTCGCGCAAGGACTTCCAGGTCAAGCACATGGGCCAGCGCATCGAGCTGGGCGACATCGAGGTCACGGCCCAGGGCGTGGCCGGCGTGGAGCGGGCCTGCTGCGTCTACGACGCCCGCCGCAAGAAGATCCGCCTCTTCTACCAGGGCGATATCGACCAGGACGGGCTGCTCGCCCGCCTGCGCGACCTCCTGCCCAGCTACATGGCGCCGGCGGCGGTGCGGCGGCTCGACGCGCTGCCCCTCACCAAGAACGGCAAGGTCGACCGCGCCGCCCTCGCGGCGATGCGGTAGGGGAGAGATGGGCATGACCGACGCAAGCGCAACCAACGCGAACGCAACCAACGCGAACCTGCCGGTCGCGGGCATGACCGACGACGATCTCCTCGCCATCGCGCGCGGGGCCGGGACGCCCGCCTTCGTCTTCGACGCGGCCGTCTTCCGCGCGCGTCTGCGGGCGGTGCGGGGGATTCTCGGCCCCGATATCGAGCTTGCCTACTCGATCAAGGCGAACCCCTTCCTGATCGGCGCGGCCGAGGCGGAGGGCCTGCGGCTCGAGGTTTGCAGCCCGGGCGAGCTGGCCGCCTGCGAGGCCTGGCGCGTGCCAGCCGGCCGCGTGATCTACTCGGGTGTCTGCAAGCGGGAGGCGGACGTACGAGAGGCCCTCGCTTACGGGGCGGGCGTCTTCACGGCCGAGTCGCCGCGCCAGCTCGAGCTGGTCGCCCGCGCGGCGGCTGCCGCTGGCATGACCGTGCCCGTGCTGCTGCGCCTCTCGGCGGGGTCGCAGTTCGGTATGTCCCGCGAGGACCTGCTCGCCATTGTCGACCGGCGCGCCGCGCTTGCGGGCGTGCGGCTCGTCGGCATCCACTACTTCGTCGGCACCCAGCGGGCCAAGCTCAAGCACCAGCGCCGCGAGCTCGAGAAGCTGGTTGCCCTCCTCGACGAGCTCGAGGCCGAGCACGGCTGGCGGCCCGAGCGGCTCGAGTACGGGCCCGGGCTCGCCGTGCCCCTCTTTGCGGACGAGGACTTCTCGGACACTCTCGCGCCCGCCCGCGAGCTGGCGCCCGCCCTTTGGGAGGTCGCGGGCCGCGTCGACCTGACGGTGGAGATGGGCCGCTTCCTCGCGACGGAGTGCGGCGTCTATCTGGCCTCAGTCGTCGACGACAAGACGGACCGCGGCACCCGCTACGTCCTTGTGGACGGCGGCATCAACCACCTGGTCTACTACGGGCAGACCATGGCGATGAAGGTCCCCCTGGTCACCAACCTCACGGCCGCCGTCCGCGGCGCCGATTCCGCTGCCCCCGCAGCGACGGAGACGCCCGCCTCGACCGGCGCTCCCGCCGAGATGACCGCCCTCACTGTGACGGAGACACCCGAGGTCGAGCTCTGCGGCAGCCTTTGCACCACCGCCGATGTGCTCGTGCGGTCGCTGCCCCTGACCGACCCGCAGGTGGGCGACGTGCTTGCCTTCCGCAACGCGGGCGCCTACTCCGTGACTGAGGGCATCGGCCTCTTCCTCAGCCGCGACCTGCCGGCGATCGTGATCCGGCGCGGTCCGGGCGACTGGGAAGTCGTGCGCCGCTCGCGTCCCACCTGGCCGATCAATGTACCGGAGGCGTTCGCCTCACCCCCGCGTCCGCCGGTCCCAGCGGGCTTTCTGCACCCGCGGGGTCATCCGCGCCCGATACCCTCTAAGATGTAGCCAAGCCACACGCGAAAGGAAGCACCATGGACGACATCACGCTCGAGGCGGTCATCGACCTGCTCAAGGACGTCAACGAGGCTCCCGACTACGAGACCAGCGAGACCCTCGTGGACGGCCGCGAGATCGACTCCTTCGACATCCTCTCCATCGTGAGCGCGATCGACGACGAGTTCGACGTCGCCGTGCCTGCGAAGGAGATCGTGCCCGCCAACTTCAACAGCGCCAAGGCAATCCATGCCATGATCTGCCGTCTCGCTGCGGAAGACTGATTCGACCAGAGCTTCCTGGGCCCTGTTGGCCCGGCTCTCGAATAGAGGTTGCTGTGCAACTGGCTGATGATGAGGGCAGCTGCGATTTCATCGCGGCGCTCGTCTTCCGCGGGTGGCCGCCGGTAGGTTGCCCGCCTTCCGTGGGTAAGCGACCTATTTTGTCCGTGCCGCATCCCTACTCACACGGGATACCAGAAAGGCCGGGCGGTAAAGCAAAGCGGAAAGCCAGCAAAGAAGAGCGGCTGGACGGGATTTCCCGTCCTGCCGCGTGCGCGCTGGTACCGCCAACGGGAATCGAACCCGTATTTTCGCCTTGAAAGGGCGACGTCCTAACCGTTAGACGATGGCGACGTGCGGACGCAGTATACCATGAGCGAGCTGCAGCTGCGTGATGGATATGTCGAGTGGTGTAACGGCGATGCACGACGGAGGATCGGACGACACGCCGGCGGATGAGCGAGCGGTTTACCAGTCGTAGCCGGAGGAGTCCGCGAAACGCTGCGCCGACCGTGCGACCTCGGGAATCGACTCGGCCCAATAGGGGAGGTCGGGCACGTCGACGATGATGGGGTCGGCCTCGTAGACTGCAAGCGTGGCCTCGCCGAAGCTGCAGGGCTTCTCCTCGGGGCGGTCGGGCAGATAGGTGTCGACCAGCACGGGACGTAGCAGGGCATAGGCCCCGCCCTCGACTAGGTGAGAAAAGCCGGTCAGGGCCCGTTTGGCGGCGCTCATGCGCCCGAGCTTGTAGAGCAGGATCACCCGGCCGAGGTGGGTCCACGAGTCGCCCGAGCGCCCGGCTTGGGCATCCAGCGCGTCGAACCCCTCCTCGTCCTCCAGGCGGGCCAGCGCGAGGGCGCAGGTGTGGCGGGCGCCGAGCACGTCGGAGGGGGCCAGGGCGAGTAGATCCTCGCAGGCAGATTGAGCTATGCGATAGCGGGCGGAATCGAGGCAGGCGCGCGAGATCGCGGCACGCACGCGCAGACGGCCGTGGCTTGCGACATCGGCCCATGCGTCGCCGACCTCGCCCGGCTCGAGAGCGCCATGGGCGTCGGTCTCGGCCTGATCGAGGTCGGTCAGGCTGTCGAGCAGCTCGTCGCAGCCGAGGTCGGCCATCAGGATCTTGAGCAGGGCCGCGTCGGTGCAACCGGGGTCGAGCGCCAGGGCGCGGTCGCACTCGGCGGCCAGATGAGCATAGCGTTTGGCCCGGGCGGGCAGGTAGGCCTGCTCGTCGAGGAACTCCTCGTCGGGCGCGGGTTGGGCATATTTCTCGAGCGCGCTTGCCACCAGCGCGAAGGCCTCGTCCTCGGGCGCGTCCACGAAGTCCGCCGGGTTGGCCTGCACGGCACGGTAAAGCTCATCGTAGGCCGAGTCGGAAAGCGACCCGAGCTTGGCGCGGCGCCGCTCGGCAAGCCGCTCGACCAGTTCGTCGCGGTATCTCATCAGGCGTCGCCCCCCTGGCCGCCGGCGGGGCCGCGGCCCCGCTCCCAGGCGGCGCGCTGAGCCACGAGGTCCGCCACCTGGCGCTTGGCCTCGGCGATCTCGGATGCCTCCCAGCTCGGTGCCAGGTCGGCCGCCGTGTTGGCGACCCACAGGCCGAAGGGGCCGCGTCCCTCATGCTCGCGCCCCTCGAGCAAAAGCACGGTGGACTCAGACAGAGCCACGATGAGCTCGTCTTCGCTATAGGGCGCGGCGGGATAGCGGGCAAAGACGCCGTCGGGCAGTTCGCGCTGGCGCACGAGGGCAGCCGCGGCATGCGGGTAGGCCGAGATCAGAAGGCCGAGCTGGACGCGGGCCTCGTCGTGGTCGCGCCGCTTATGGGCGAGGGCGCAGCGGGCGAGGATGGTCCAAGCGTCGGCGCCGTTGCGCGAGTCGGGGAGGGCCCGGGTGTCTTCCACGAGTTGCTCGAGGCCCTGTGCGTCCTCGAGCTTGGCGAGGGCGATCGCGGCGGTATAGCGGATGTCGGCGCGGTCGGCGGGGTCGAGCGCGAGCGCGCGGGCCCAGATGCGCAGGGCCTCGCGGTTGCGGCCGCAGACGACCGCCGAGGAGGCCATCGTCGCGAGCCAGCGCAGGGCGGGGCGCATGGCGATGTCGCGCTCGAGCAGGGCGCGCTCGGTGTCGGGTGCGATCGCGTCGCGGTCGGCGGCGCAGTGCGCGACGACCTCGTCCGCACCGGCGTCTAGATAGGAATAGAACTTGTCGAACCCGGCTTGCTCGGCGGAGGCGAGCATGCGGCGAGCGTCGATGGAGTCGGGGTCGAGGGAGAGAGCCTCGCTGAGCAGCGCATGGCCGCGGTCGATCAGCTCGCGGGCCTCGTCGTCATCCGTCGCGAAGGGCAGGTGGTAGTCGATCTGCTCCGCCGCATCCGCGACCAGACGGAAGGCGCGGTCGGCGTCGGTCTGGGGCAGCGAGTCGCGCGACCGGGCGAAGGTGCGGCCGAAGCCGGCGAAGGCGCGCGCCGCGACATCGGGCGCCTCGCCGTCGAGCGTGTGGGCGAAGCGGAGGCCGAGCCGCAGGTAGTCCTCGCGTCGCGGGTCGTATGCCATGTTCGCCCTCACCTCCGTGCGGTTGCGTGTGCTGCCGTATCGCGCATCGCCGGGCCGCATGCCGTATCGCGCGCCACGTCGCGCGTCGCCCAGCCCTCATATGCAAACTCCATCTTACCCCGCCGACCGACACGTGACACCCAAGCACGCCTGGAGGGGTCATACTGGGGGGAGTGCATGTCTTCGCGTAGAAAGGTTTCGAAATGGCAGACCAGACTACCCCCACTCCCGAGCCCGCCCCCGAGGCGGAGGAGCCCATCCTCGAGTTCGGCGACGCAGAGCCTTCCATTCCCACGCCCAAGCCCGTGGCGCTGGAGGTGACGCCCGAGGCTTCCGCCGCGACCCCGGCCGCCCCGGCGCAAATCGACGACTCGATCCTCTCCGAATCGGAAAAGAAGCAGGTCGAGGAGTTCGTCGACAAGATCGACCTCTCCCAGTCCGGCGCGATCATGCAGTACGGCGTGGGTACGCAGAAGAAGATGGCCGACTTCTCGGACAAGACGCTCGACTCCGTCCGCACCAAGGACCTAGGCGAGATGGGTCAGGAGATCACGGGTCTCATCGCCCAGCTCAAGGGCTTCGACCCCACGGCCGAGCAGCCCAAGGGACTCATGGGCTTCTTCCGCAAGCAGTCCAACAAGATCCAGGAGCTCAACGCCCGCTACACCTCGATCGAGAAGAACGTGGACAACATCTCGACCGAGCTGCAGAAGCACCAGGTCCAGCTCCTCAAGGACATCGACATGCTCGACCGCATGTACGAGCTCAACTCCACCTATTTCAAGGAGCTGACGATGTACGTGCTGGCGGGCAAGAAGAAGCTTGACCAGGTGCGCTCCGTGGACCTGCCTGCCGCCCAGGCCAAGGCCGCCGAGACGGGCCTGGCCGAGGATGCCCAGGCCGCGCGCGACCTGCAACAGCAGTGCGACCGCTTCGAGAAGCGCCTCTACGACCTGGAGCTCACGCGCCAGGTGGCCATCCAGACCGCGCCGCAGATCCGCCTCGTGCAGAACTCCAACGCCGTGATGGCCGAGAAGATCCAGTCCACCGTGGTCAACACCATCCCCCTCTGGAAGAACCAGATGGTGATCGCCCTGGGCGTCGAGCACGCCACCCAGGCGGCCGAGGCGCAGCGCGCGGTGTCCGATATGACCAACGACCTGCTCAAGAAGAACGCCGACCAGCTCAAGGTGGCCACCGTGACCGCAGCCAAGGAGTCCGAGCGCGGCATCGTGGACATCGAGACCCTGCAGCATACCAACGAGCAGCTCATCAGCACGCTCGATGAGGTCATGGCCATCCAGCAGGAGGGACACGAGAAGCGCATCGCCGCCGAGGCCCAGCTGGCCGAGATCGAGGGCCAGCTCAAGCAGAAGCTGCTCGAGGCGTCGAAGAGCTAAACAAGAGGCCGGTTCTCGTCGGCGCGCGGGCCACCGTCGTCGGCCAGGCCGTCCTGGCGCAGCATCGTGCGCAGGACGCTCATGTCGCTCTGGAGGTCCCAGGCCTGGTCCTGCAGCATGTCGTCCGAGAGCTTCTCGAAGGAGTCGTTGATCACGTCGAGCGTGGCCTTGATCTCGCGGCGCGTGGCTTCCGCGTTGGGGCCATGGTCGCCGTGCTGCTCGAGGTCGACGTAGGCGTCGACGAGCTTGCCCGTGGTGGGCAGGTAGTAGCCCATGAACTGGCCCAGGTCGCCGGCGGTTTCGGGGTGGTCGTGGACGCCGACGATGATGCGGCGGACGACGGTCTCGAGGCGGGCGAGCTTGTCGGACATCTCGGCCTCCTCGATCACGTCGTTGGCATGGTGGATCTTGACGAGGTAGGCGTTGCCCTCGGAGACAATCTGCTGGATGCGGGGGTCGAGCCCGGTGAGGCCGACCTCGCTTGCGGCCTGCTCCGCGGCGGCGTCGTGGGGGTCGGGCTGGGGCGTCGTCCGGTTGCGGTCGCCCACGCGCTCGGATGTCTTGTGGCGGTAGACCGGCGTATCGACCCCGCCCGCGCGATGGAAGGCGCCGTCGGTCAGGTAGAGCATGGTCTGACTCGGCCATGGAAAAGCCCGAGCGCGATGCGAGCTCCTCGACCGTGACCTGCTCACGCGGGCCCGCAATGCGGGCGAACTGGTCGAGGCCTCTGTGGAGCTTATAGTCGTGCGTGGCCTTCTTGCCCTTGGCACCGAAGAGGGCGCCGAGGCCCATGAAGACCGCGCCGACCACGAGTGCCTCGAAACCCGCTCCGGTAAAGCAGGCCAAAGCGCAGGTGACACCGAGGACCCAGGACCCGACCGAGAGAGGCGTGAAGACGAAGCGCTGCACATTGGCCGCGTTCTTCTTGTCGGGCGCGCGGACGATGGCCGTGCTCGGCTGACCCATCGCCATGCTGAGGGAATTGGCCGCCGAGCGGATCGAGTTGCTGACCGAGCTGGCGAGTCCCGTGAAATCGGCGGCGTTGACCGCGTCGTTCACCTTGTCCGCGACCGCGTTGCCGAGGTCGTTCATGGCGCGGCCGAAGCTCTGACCTGGGGTCGGGTAACCTTGGTCGGGCACCTCGTAGGTCGGCTCGTCGCTCGGTTCGCTGTTATAGTGTCTGCCCTGCTGGTTCGTGCTCTGTGCCATCATTCCTCGCTCGGTCGTCTGACGCAGACCATTTTACCCAAGGGGGCGGACACCTACGCGAGCGGCCCGACTGCCGCCCGCCCGCGGCCTACTCGACGCCGAGGCCAACGGCCGCCGCCGCACGGGCGAAGCGCTCGCGGTCCTGGATGTCGGGCACGAAGCCTTCGGGCCGCTTCATCCAATGGTCGTCTCCCTTGGCGAGCAGACAGACCACGCTCGACCGGCCCGCCTCGTCCGCGTTTTCCTTGGCAAGGCGGACGGCGCGCTCGACGGCCGCATTGCGGTCGACGACGATCTCGTGCGGGCAGGTGTCCGGAATGTGGCGTGCGATCTCGGCGCAGATGTCGGCGGGGTCCTCGCGGCCTGGGTCGTCCTCGCATACGACGATGTGGTCGGCATAGGCGCCCGCGACCTCGGCGAGCTCGCGGCGGCGCTCCTGCGCCTTGCAGCCCGGCGCGCCGAAGACCGCGATCACGTCGCGGCCGGGGAAGTCGCGGCGCACGGAGGGGAAGAAGTTCTCGAAGGCCATCTTGTTGTGGGCGAAGTCGACCACGGCCGTGATGCGGGGGTCGGAGGTGCGCACGACCTCCATGCGGCCGGGCACGCGGCAGGCGGCGAGGCCGTCGCGGATCTGCCCGCGGCCGACGCCCTGCTCCAGCGCGAAGGCGATGGCACACAGGGCGTTGTCCACGTTGAAGAGGCCGGGCATGGAGAGGTGCATGGTGGCGGTCCAGGCCGGCGTGTGGGCGACGAAGTCCACCGTGCCGCCGCCGGGCTCGATGTGGTCGGCCCAGATGTCGGCGGCGCGACCGGCAGCCTCGGGGGCGCCGGCGCAGAAGGTCACTACCTTGTCGCACCGGGCCGCGGCTGCGAGCACTTCTGCGGCGTGGTCGGTCTTGAGATTTACGACCGCCGTGCGCGTGTGCTCGAATATGCGCAGCTTGGAGGCGAAATAGTCCTCGAAATCGGGATGCTCGATGGGCGAGATGTGGTCGCGGCCGATGTTGAGAAAGCCGCCCACAGCGAGCTCGAGGCCGTCCACGCGGTTGTACTTGAGGGCCTGGCTCGAGACCTCCATGACCATGGGGTCGAGGCCCGCCGTGCGCGCGTTGGCGATGTGCCGCCAGAGGTCGGGAGACTCGGGCGTGGTGTTGTGGCTCTCGAAGCTCTCGATGCCGTCGTAGGTGGCAATGGTGCCCATGATGGCCGCGCGGGGATGGTCGGCCGGGGCGCCCGCGTCGAAGATCGAGCGCAGCATGTTGGCCACGGTGGACTTGCCCTTGGTGCCGGTCATGCCCAGCACGGCGAGGTCGCGGTCGGGATGGCCCCAGGCCTCGGCCGAGACGAGCGCCATCGCCCGGCGCAGGCCGCCGTCCGGGGCGACCAGGGCCGGCACGCCCGGGGCCGCCGCGGCGAGCTCCCCGGCATGGGTGGCGTCGCACAGGTAGGAGACGGCGCCCATGTCCAGGGCATCGCGCAGGTAGTCGGCCCGGAAGGCGGCTCCCTTGCAGATAAAGACGTGCCCGGGCGCCGCGACCCGCGAGTCGCAGTCGGCGCCCGTCACGTCGGTGGGGTCGGCGTCGTGCATGCTTGTCCGGTCATCCAGGAGCCCCTCGCGGCGGAGCAGCTGCGCCAGATCTGTGAGTGTCGTATCCATGCCGCTCATGATACACTCAGGTGCGCGTCGGGCGATTGGCGCAGTGGCTAGCGCAGGAGCTTTACACGCTCAAGGTCGGGGGTTCGAATCCCTCATCGCCCACCAAGCGATTGCAAGCCGACGGCACAGGGCCGTCGGCCTTTTCATAATTAGAAGGAGTTAACCATGCTTGCAGCAGCCTGCTACGCCGACGGCCAGGTTTTCCAGCACTTCGGCCAGACCCCCGAGTTCATGACCTACACGATCGAGGACGGCAAGGTCACGGCCAAAGCCCCGCTCTCCACGGGCGGCGCCGGCCACGCGGCCCTCATCCCCGTGCTGGCAGAGGCGGGTGTCGAGGCCCTGATCTGCGGCGGCATCGGCAGCCATGCGATCGACTTCCTGTCCCAGGCGGGCATCACGGTGTACGCCGGCGTTACCGGTTCGGCCGACGAGGCGGCCGCCCAGCTCGCTGCGGGCACGCTCGTGAGCGACGACTCCGTCATCCACGAGTGCAGCCATCACTAAGCCTTGCCCAGAGGGGCTGACAAGACGGGGCGGAAGACGTGACGGGAGGGAATGACAGGAGGGGACGTTTCCCTGACAGGAGGGGACGTTTCCCTCTTGCAAACCTGCCCCAGATTCCGGCGGCGCCGGGATTCGGGGCCGATTTTGCTGCAACGGGGTCGCTTTGCAGCAAAACTCGTCCCAATACCGGCGGTGCCTGTTTCTGAAAGCAATTTTGTGGCAAACGGGAAATGTGGCAAACGGGAAACGCCTCCTGTCGTCATGGGCGTCCCGGGCGCGGGACGCGTCTATAATGCCTACGGCTTTTCCCGCAAAGACAGACGCGCGGTTCCGGGCTGCGTTGGGATACAAGGTCGCGCGGCTTCGGGCTGCGCTGGAATACGAGGTCACATGGCACGCATCAGAATCTCCGAGCTTCGCCCCAGCAACACCGTGGTCGTGGCGACGGGCAACCCGCACAAGGTCACCGAGATCGAGGCGATTCTCGCCCCGCGTATGCCGGGCGTGCAGTTCGTTGCGCTCGGGGACCTGGGCGATTTCGCCGATCCGGTGGAGGACGGCAGCACCTTCTTCGACAACGCCATGATCAAGGCGCAGAATGCGCTAGACGAGACGGGCTTGCGCATTGCCGTGGCCGATGACTCGGGCCTGTGCGTCGACGCCCTCGGCGGCGCGCCCGGCATCCATTCGGCGCGCTGGGCCGGCGAGCCCTGCGATGACGCAGCCAACAACGCCAAGCTCCTGCGCACGCTCGATAGGGTGGCCGACGCCGACCGCGGCGCCCATTTCCACTCCACCGTGGTCATGCTGCGCGACTACGACGACGGCCGTCGCGACATTCTCTCCGGCAACGGCGACTGCCCGGGCGTGATCGGCCGCGAGCCGCGCGGGGAGGGCGGCTTTGGCTACGACCCGCTCTTCTTCCCGGATGACACGCCGGGCAAGACCATGGCCGAGCTCACCCCGGAGGAGAAGAACGCGATCTCGCACCGCCGCCGCGCGCTCGACGACCTGGCGGCGCAGCTTTAGCTTCTTTCGTGAACAAGCGGTCCCGCGGCTACAATAGAGATTCGCTGTAACTTGGATGAACTATGCCGCGCGGCGCCCTCGGGCCGGCCGCGCCGGGGAGGTCCGCATGGAGAACGAAATCCCGCCCGCAAACCGGGTCGACCAGATCCGCGACGAACTCGTCGCGCTGCAGGGCAAGCGCCTGCGCATTCGCGCCAACATGGGCCGCTCGCGCATCATCGAGCGCACCGGCACCCTGCTGCACGTGCACCCCTCGCTTTTCGTGGTGGAAGTCGAGGAGCGCCGCGGCCGCACGGCGCGTCAGTCCTACCAGTACGTGGACGTGCTCACGGGTACGGTCGAGCTCTTTGACCCCGAGACCGGCGAGCGCCTGATCGACTATACGCCCGAGGAGCAGTAGGGCGTGAAGAAGGACGTGCGCGGGGGCCGCATCACGCTTGCCGCCCCTGCCAAGGTCAACCTCTACCTGGGCGTCCATACGCAAAAAGACGAGCGCGGCTACCACCTGGTGGATTCGGTGATGGCGGCGCTCGCTTTATGCGACGAGGTCACGGTTGAGGCAGCCCGGGACCTGCGGGTCGTGATGGAGCCGGGGATCGACGTACCGGTCGAGCATGGCAACGTCTGGAAGGCGGCCGTGCGCCTGGCCGGGGCCTTCGGCGTACCGGCACGGGCCCATATTCACGTGCGGCAGCGCATTCCCATGTGCGCGGGGCTGGGCGGCTCGTCCTCCGATGCGGGGGCGACGCTGCGCGGGCTTTGTGCGCTCTGGGGTATCGACGTGGCTGACCCGCGCGTGGCCGCGGTCGCGCGCGGCATCGGGGCCGACGTGCCCTTCTTTCTGGACCCGCGGCCGTCGCACCTGGTCGGCGGGGGAGACGTGCTGGCCGAGACTTTTGCCGGCCTGCCGCCCCTGTCTGTCGTGCTCGTGAAGCCGGGCGCAGGCGTATCGACGGTCGAATCCTATCGGGATTTCGACCGCGATCCCGTGCCCGAGGGGGACCTCGAAGCGCTGCTTGCGGCCCTGCGGGCGCTGCCGGCCGAGGGCGATCGGCATGCAGATGAGAACGACTGGCATGCTGCGGAGGACGACCGGTGTACCGCGGAGGACGACCGGCGTGCCGCCGCGGCGTCCGTCCTGGCACACGCCTCCAATAACCTCGACCCCGTCGCCTGCCGACTCCTGCCTGCCGACGCCGAGATTAAAGCCTGGCTCGCGGCGCAGTCGGGTACCTCGTCCGTGCTGGTCACGGGCTCGGGCAGCTGTGTCTTCGCGGTGGCGGACACCCCAGCCCGTGCCGAGTCGATCGCCGCCGACGCCCGCGCGCGCGGATGGTGGTCTTGTGCGACGGAATTTGCGGGTGCCGCGCGCGACGAAGTCTGCTAGACTCTTCCTGCTAACGGGTTGTGGCTCAGCTTGGTAGAGCGCTCGGTTCGGGAGCTAGGGAACGCAGTTTCACTACCTAATTCCCAAAAGCCGATGAGTCGCAGGTAAACGGCTCGTTGGAGAGTTTGTGGCCACAAGCGGGCCACGGCGTGGCCACAAAAGTGGCCACAAACCCGCGCGGAACGGGCCTGCGGCAACTGCCGCTCATCCGATTCGCTGGGCGTCGATGGACGGTCGACTGGAGTTCGCAGACGGTCGTTCGGAGACACCGGAGACGTGCCCTCCGGAGAGTTGACATACGGCACTATGTCGGGACGTGGCGCAGTTTGGTAGCGCGCACGGTTCGGGACCGTGAGGCCGCTGGTTCGAATCCAGTCGTCCCGACCATGAAATCGCAGGAGTGGCCACAAGTGATGGTTCCGAGCTGCGCAAACGCGGTGGTATCTCAAGATGGACATAGATGCAGGTTTTGTGATGCGGATACCGTCTGATTGCATGTGATAGTTGGTCATCCCATGCAGCGTGCAGCAGACATCTCCGGGTTCTATAAAGGGACCGCCCTCCCCTTACGGGACAACCTCATGACGAGGGAGAACGAGATGGCCGGGATAGACGCTTCAATCAGAAGGGCGATCAAGGAGGACCGCCTGCACCCGCGGTGCAAGGCGGACCTTGACAGGCTTTCGCTCGCCAACGCATCGATGCCCGACTCGGACATCTGGCTCGACGTGCGAGCAGTTGAGCTCTACTTCCAAGTCGACAGGCGAAGGGTCTACCGTCTCATCGAGAGCGGGA
>OMXZ01000071.1 GCA_900315165.1 uncultured Actinomycetes bacterium
TTTGGGCAGTACGAATTCTAAGGCGTTGGCCACACCTTTTTGTCAGAGATCCCCTACCAGCGCGTTTCCGCGCTTACACCAACTTTCGCGACACGATCAGGTCCGACCAGTCGTGGTAGTAGACAGCAGAAAAAACAGCGATGGACATCAGCACGCAGGGGAAGTTGAGGTAGCCCCGCCAGAACACGACGGCATCGTTGGCCTGGTAGCACGTGTGAACCTCGCCGACGAACATGAGGACCGCCGAGCCGATGCCCGCAGCATAGATGAGACGGAACTGCTTTTTTGTCGGCTGGATTTGCGTCAGGAGATATCCAGCCACAAGGTAGATTACGTAGCCGCCGTCCAAGGGGAAGGTTACAGGCCACTGCATGCCAAAGCATTTGAGAATTTGCGGCACGAGGGCGACAAACACGAAGCTGACCGCGAACAGGTAGCCGAAGCAGGCCTTCCTCTGCTCGGCGGGGACGAGCGACAGAGCGGGAATGCAGAGGTACATGCCCCAGATCATCGGGAAGAACCAGTAGATGGGCTGTGGGCCCGCGGACATAATGTAGTTCCACAGCGAGACGGGGTCTGCGACGGTGTCCCAGGGAAACGTCCCGCGTGCCAGCAAGATGGCCATCGCGATGAAACTCCATGCAAGGAAGGGGATGGCGGTCTTGA
Organism: uncultured Actinomycetes bacterium; assembly: GCA_900315165.1. Lineage (GTDB taxonomy): Bacteria > Actinomycetota > Coriobacteriia > Coriobacteriales > Atopobiaceae > Olegusella. The sequence goes on from OMXZ01000071.1 coordinate 667, forward strand.
TGAGGCGTTTCTTGAAGAAGATACGCGTATCATAGCGCTCCCGATAATCCATCAGCGTCGCGCCGGTCAGCATCACGAAGATCGGCACCGCCCAGTAACAGACGACCTGCACTGCCATGCAGGAGAGCCAGTGAGCGTTCCGGCCAAAGGCCCACACGTCGCCGTTCACGTGCAGGGCGACCACCGAGATGCAGGCGAGGACATTGAGGATGTCAAAGGCGGCTACCCTGTGGGGGGGTGCAGAGGATGTCATTTTCTGAGTCCAGATGTTAAGGGTCGCAAGGCGTACGATGCGTATCTTACTACTGCTTGAGCCGGACTAAATTAGCCACCACACCCTATTCGTCCAGAGACTCGTTTTGTCATGCCGCCGCCCCTCGGTGAAGTTTCTTGCCATCCGGCCAGTAGTACCCGCGAACGATCACGCAGAGGGCAAAGGCAGCAGCTGCCCCAACTGCTCCGCCCAGGGCTGCGTAGGCGGGCATGCTCGCGCTATCCACCGACGTCGTGACGTCTCCTACGGGATAGAACTTCAGATACCGGTGTTTCGAGAGCGCGACCCGATTCCCGACTCTGAGCAGGGCGTCGAGCGTCTCCTCAGCCCTATCGGCATCCTTGCCCTCCACCGTGACCCACACTCTGTCCGTCCCTCGTAGATAACCAGAGGACACGGAAGTCCCCTCGATGGTGTCTTCACCCGCTTCCTGGATGAGATACTCCCTCATCCGATATTGGTCCGACAGCATGACCGCCGCGGCCTCCCTCGTCGCATCCGTCTTGGGAGACGGCACCACCACGATCGTGGCCGAGGCACTGTATGTGGGCGCCCACAGCGTCGCGGCGTACCCGAGACCTGCGGCGCCGAGTGCGGCGCCAATCAAGACAGGAACGAAATAGTGCACCAGGCTTCGAGCGACCATGGCGACTGGGATTGGCTCGGTTTGCCCGTCAGTTGTTGCGACCGGCAGGGGCGCCTTGAGCGTCGGCCCTAGGCACAGCAGAAAGCAGCAATAGTCGAGCTTCATCATCTGCGGGTCGAGAACCGAATGAATCGCAAAAGCTAGAAAGACCCAGCACAGGAGACGGTCGCCGCCCTGGTAGGCCCGTACTAGCGTCACCGTAAACCATGCCAGGATCAGCGCGAACATCACGACGCCGCAGCAGATGAGGATCTGCACATAAGAGGAGTCGACGTAGAAATACTCGTCGCCGGCATACAGGCCCGACCGCACCTCGTTGGAGTACACCCAATGCGGCGCCGTGCCGAAGGGTGTAATGCCATATGCGTCCAGAGCACGTTGCGACAGCATCAGCCTTCCCGACAACATCCTGTCGAGCAACGTCCCCAACGGCGATTGCGCTCCTGTCACCAGCATGCTCACGACAGCGAGCGCAGCACAGAGCACGTACGAGTGTGTGAGGACGAATCCTGCCACCTTACCGTGCGGCACTTCCTTATCGAGGACGAGCGCGTAGAAGGCAAATGCCAGCGCAACGCAAACCAAGATGAATGAATTTCTCGACCCCGTCGCTGAATATATTGCGAAATTGATCATGAGGAGTCCTACGACCTCATACCAACGGAGCCCGTCCCTCCTCAGGTAGACCCACATGAGCACGAAGTTCAGGTAGTAATGGCTCAGGAAGGTAACATAGGAGAAGCCGAGGGTCTCGCGCATGCTCCCGTTCGCACGGGCGAACGCCATGTTGTCAATCACGCCGATCTTGCAGGCCAGCACCACGCCGGCAAGCATGGCGCCCTCCACGACGCAGCAGGTTTTCAGCAGCCGTCGCATATCAAGGTCGCGGCCGCACCACACGAGCAAGGCGATGCGGCCGATGTACCCTTGGTCGACGCGTTTGAGCATGTACGCCAGGACGAGGAGGGCCGCACCCGTGACGATGGTGCGCCGCGACCTGTCGCCAAACAGGACTTCGCCGTACAGCGCAAGCACCAAAGCGACGTTCGTCAGCAGGTGGAAGGGCAGCAGCCCGGCAGCCGTGGTGTTGAGCATGACTTCACACGCCACCCAGAGCGAGACGCAGAAGGCGTACAGCAGCCCATGCGCGTCGGCAGCAAACGAGACGCGCAGATCCTGTCGGAGGTGCAGTGCCTGTCCCATCGCTAGCGCCTCCCCGCGGTCTTCGAGGTCATGCGCCGCAGCCTGCCACCAAAGAGCCGGTCGAACTTCTCATCATGCGTTGCCAGGCACCAGCCGCCCACCAGCACGACGTAGATGACAGCTCCGCAGAGGACCTCGATCCCAAGCGATCCGACACCGATTCCGAGCGCC
>OMXZ01000001.1 GCA_900315165.1 uncultured Actinomycetes bacterium
CGGAAGGCAGAGACCGGCACCTCGATAATGTCATCGATGAGATTCTCGCCCAACGTTGCGAGACCCAATCAATCGAGATTAAGGCCGCCGCAAACGGGACCCCGAAGCTCTACGACACCCTCTCGAGCTTCGCGAATCAAAGCGGGGGTGGAACCATCGTCTTGGGCATCGATGAAAGCGCCGGGTACCGGATCGTAGGGGTATTCGATGCGCAACAGGCGCAAAGGGACATCGCGGACCAGTGCAAGGAGATGGAGCCCGAGCTGCATCCCACGTTCGAAACCGTACGGCGGGACGGCAAGGTCCTCGTCGGTGTGACAATCGATGGATTGCCCATGGGCATGCGGCCTTGCTTCCGCAAGACCGCGGGGATTTCCAAGGGCTCGTACGTGCGCGTCGGCGACCAGGACGTGCATATGACACAACCCGAACTCTATACAATTGAGTCGTTCAAGGATGGCATCCGAGGGGATGTCGCCGTCAGCCCGATCGCCGAGGATGCGATGCTCGACCCCGACAGGAAGGCCGAGTTCATTCGTCTGGCGAAGGCGGATCGCCCGAGGCTCGCCCATCGCGGGGATGACGAGGTCCTCACGCTGACCGGCGTCAAGCGGGAGGGCAAGCCGACCCTGGCGGGCCTCATGTGCCTCGGCGACTATCCCCAGCAGGTGTACCCCAACCTATGCATGACCGCCATCGCCGTGGCCGGCACGCAGATCAGGCAGGGCGAGGACGGGACGCGCTTCCTAGACTCGAAGCGGTTCGAGGGTACCGTCGACCAGATCATCGATGACGCGCTCGCCTTTGTGCGGCGCAACACAAAGACCCGCGTGGTAATCCGCAACGGACAACGCATCGATATCCCCGAATATCCCGAAAACGCCGTGCGTGAGGTAATCACCAACTCCCTCATGCACCGTGACTATGGCCCATACAACGAAGGCACGCCCAATAGGCTTGTCATCTATTCCGACCGTCTGGAGTGTTGGAACCCTGGTGGCATCTATGGCGGGCAAAGCGTGGACGAGTTGGGGCACGAAAACATTCCGACAAGGAACCCAACGCTTGTCTCGCTCCTGGAAATCCTCCGCACCGCGGAAAATCGGCACTCGGGCATCCCCGTGATCCGCGACGAGATGCACGCGGCGGGGCTGCGGCCGCCTGTCTTCGTCGACGCGCGGGACACGTTTGTGGTCAGACTGTACAACGAGCCGGAATCACTTGACGAACAACAGAAGCCGAAATCCTCTGAAGAGTCGACCAAAGCCGGTCGCAGACCCGGCAAGACAAGCGCGGAGGATATCGTCGCCTTTTGCACAGTCCCACGCAGCAGACGCGAGGTCGCAGAGCACCTCGGACGCACCGTCGCGTATGTGACGAGGGCTTTCCTGAACCCCCTGACCGAGAGTGGCCGGCTCGTGCGGACCCTGCCCGAAAAGCCACGCAGCAAGGACCAGCGCTACGTCGCCCGCCGGGCGTGACAGTCCCCCGTCTCCTGTCACGCGCACTAGCGCAGCTGGGGGACGCCGGCCGCGAGCATATAGCCCTGCAGTTCCTCGAACTCGCCCGGCGCGAGGGCGCGGGTATCCACGATGAGGCCCTTGTGGTCGCGCCGCACGATGAAGAAGTAGGGCCCCGAAACCATCGCGCCGAGCATGGACGCCCACGGCATCACGACGGTGGAGAAGGGACTCCTGATTGTGGCGCCCGCGGCGTCGAACTCATAGGCAACCGTGGCGTCACCAAGCGCGCGCTGCTCCTCGAGGGCGGCGTGCACGGCCTTCTTCTGGTTGCGTTTGACGACCTGCAGCGCGTACCACTGGTAGGCGGGTAGCGCGAGGATCAGGAAGATGGCCGCGATAACCACCAAAGCCACGGCAGCGGTATGGGGCGCAAGGCTCATCATGACGACGCTCACGAGGGCCATCCCGGCGACGGCTGCCAGGTAGTTGCGCAGGTTGACCAGCGCAACCTGCGGCACGCGGGCGTGCCCGGCCTCGGTCGCAAGCAGGGCGTCCTGCATCGCGTTTAGCGATTCCTCGGTGACGGTGACGGTGGTGCTGACCATGGGGCTTCCTTCGACGGCGTTTTTTCGCTCCCCTACTCTAGCCCATCTACTTCACGGCTGGGCCATACACCAGAGCGAGCACGTCGACAAACTCGTCGGCATGACGGTACACGATGATATAGGGCGGCACCACGAGCTTGCGAAGCCCTTGGCCATAACGAAACGTCAGGGACGGCCGCACGTCGGGCGACCCGCTGTCTGGATAGGCAGAGACCAAGTTGACCTGGTCGTATATGCGACCGAGCAGTTTGTCCGATTGAATTTCCGCAAGGCTCGCGATGAACTCGTCGGTGATGCGCAGCGTTACCGCAGGGTCGGCAGAACTGCCCCGAGACGCACGTTTAGGCAAGGCGAGGCCTCATCTCATTCGCGCGTCCGAAGGCCTCGTCCACCGAGGTCACATACCGACCAGCTTCGATGTCGGCGATGCCGCGACCGACCGCATCCAAGAGGCGGGCTTCATAGGCGGCATCCTCGCGCTCCCTTGCGATCCGCTGCTCAAAAGCATCCTCGCTGCAAAAGACGTAGGCCCCCGTGCCCTGCTCGGTGATACGCACCACCGAGCCGCGAGCGGCTTCCTTCACTTTGTTGGGGTTCCTCTGGAGCGTCGTCATCGAAAAGATTGGTTCCATCAGCAGCTCCTTCTTCACTAAATTATCTGACATATTAACAGATAATCATCCGCAGGTCGCCAATAGAGACCCTGGCGTAGGATGAGGGAAAGTCGCCGAGTCGAGGAGGCGCCATGTCCGCAGAACAGACCACGCATCAGACCGCTGACCAGCCGCAGCCCCAGTCCGCCGCAGCGCTCGCACCCGTCGACCATACCGCGCTCGAGCTCGCCATGTGCGACTACGACCGGGGCGACCCCCGCCGCATCCAACACTTCGTGAAGGTGCGCGCCTTCGCCCGCACGATCGCGCTGGCCGAGGGCGCAGACGCCGCCGCGCTGCACACGCTGGAGGCCGCAGCCCTCGTGCACGACGCGGGCATCCACGAGTCCGAGCGCCGCTACGGCAACACCGCCGGCCCGCACCAGGAGGAGCTCGGCCCGCAGGTCGCCCGCCCCCTACTCGAGGCCGCCGGCTACCCAGACACCGAAGTCGATCGCATCTGCTGGCTCGTGGCGCACCATCACCATTATGCGAACATCGCGGACCTCGACCACCAGATCCTCGTGGAGGCCGACTTCCTCGTCAATATTTATGAGGACGCGCCGGACGACCACGACCAGCGCCGCCGCATGGCAGCCTCCGTGCGCGACAAGGTCTTCCGCACGGCAACGGGCACGCGCCTGCTCGACGACCTCTTCCTCGCGGATTAACCCAGGCGCCGCGAGCTGGTTGCCGACACCCAGACACACAAAAAAGCCCGTCTCGCCTGCGCAAAAACGGACCATGTTTGGGTGTGCGATGTATCGCAGAGCCGGCCGTTCGGGCTGGCGAGCCGCCAGGCTGGCGAGCCGCCGAGCCGCCGGTGGCCGCCCGCTGGGCCGTTCTAGCTGCGCCTACTTGACCGCTTAGGGGACGTCAGCCGCATCGAGCTTGTCTGTGAAATCGGTATAGAAGAGGTCCTCGGGCTCGGCCCCGTCCATGACCGCCTCAAGCTCGGCCATCCCGAAAGCATCGCTCGGCGCGAACGTCACCTCCACGGTGTGCGGACTCTCCTCGAAGGACACCTCGGTCACCGGCCCCTCGGAATTCTGCACGACGCTCAGGCGGCCGTCCTCCCTCTCGCCGATCGTGATGGTGCGGGTCTCCTCGCCGTCGTCGAATGTCACCTGGCGCATCTGCGCTCCCTTTCTGCCGCTGCGATCATCGCAACACCCAGTGCCGCCAAGAGGAACAATGCCGCTCCCCCGCCGGCCACAAACCGACCGGCCGCAGCCGCATCATCTGTCTGCGGGAGCGGCTCGGCCGCGGGTTCGGTGTGCCGTGTTTGCTGACTTGCGGCAGTATTCTCCTCCAACGCCGACGTCGCGGGCCTCGAGGATGGCACATCGCCTTGAGAATTCCCCACGGAAGAAGGACGTGAAGAAGGACGTGCGGCTTCCGGCTCCTCCGTCGGTGCGGGCGCGGGCGCCGCCGGGGTTGCAGGGTCCGACGAAGACGCAGGTCCCGTCGGCGTCGGCGGGTCATCGGGCGTTGGTGCCACCGGACCTGGCGTCGGCGTCTCGGGCTCCGTCGGCGGTACCGGGTCTTCGGGCGTTGCGGGGTCGGACGCCATGGGGCCGGGCGCCACGGGGTCCGCAGGCTTCTGAGCATCCTCCGGCGCCACCCACGGGTAGTACATTCCCTGCGCATCCGCCGTCATATCGACTGTCCCATAGGCGGGATACTCGCCCTTAAACTGGGAGAGCGCCTCCGCCGCGATCGGCGTGCGGAAGACCTGCTTGCCGCCGTTGGTGACCGTGTCGCTGACCGCGACCGCGTCGACGCTGCCGCCGGTGATGACGATGGAAGCGGCCGAGGACTCCGGCCCGTTGCCGAGAGCGGCCACCTTCTCGTCGCCCGCGCCGGTGTCGACCGTGCCGCCCGAGATCGCGACGTCGGTCTTCACGGTCGCCGGCACATAGCAGCTGCCGCCGACGGCGGCCTTCGATCCGCCGCGGGCTGTGACATGGCCGCCGCTGACCCGTATCGTGCCCGCGCCATAGACCCCGCCGCCGATGCCCGTCCCACCGCCGCCCGGGCCGCTACTCCCGGTGGCATTGACGGCTCCGCCACTGATCGTAACCGTGCCCGTACCGCGAATGCTGCCGCCGATACCGGCACCGCCGCGTGCGCCCGTCGCCGTGACGTTGCCGCCGGCAATCGTGATCTGACCTGAATCCGGGGAGGCACCGTCGCCCCCGATGCCCGCGCAGGCACCGCCCCTCTTCGCGACGCCGGTCGCGACCAGGGTACCCGTGCCCGCCGCCTGACCCTCGATGGTGAGGGCGTTGCCCGCGGCGACCGTGATTCCCTGGGCTGCGGTGAGCGTGACGCCGTCGCGCAGGGTCAGGTGGACCTGGCCGAGGCAAGTCACTCGCTTCGCAATCGCCACATCCGTCTCAGGTGTGATGTACCAAGACTCAGTGCCAGCCGCGCCCCATGTGGTCATGTCCGCATCGAGCGTTGTCAGATCGGACGCCGCCGGATCGGACGCGCCGCCCTCTCCCGTCTCGGCATAGGTGGCCGCAGGCGCACCGACGATCGCGCATACCGTCAGCAGCATCGCGGCGTACGCTCTCAGGTGACGGGGAAATGTCCCACGCATGGGTCCTCCAAAAGGTAAAGGCGCCGGTAGATGTGTTGTTGTATAAGCCGATGCTATCGATTATCCGCGCGCCTGTCCACGGGGGTCGCCTCGCCCGCCGCCGGCGACCGCCGAATGTTTCGATTTCGTGAGGTACCTTGTGACAGGCGCTACACTATTCATGTCAATGCGTTGCCAGGTGGCGTAAGTCCGATTGACCACCTGGCGGTCCGCACCTCGCACGCTCGTCACGTCGCATCCCTTGCCGACGGCCAGGATCTATTGGCCCGTCGAAAGGGATTTTTTATGGCACAAGCTGAACAGACGCTGCAGGCGCCGGGCATGGGCATGCAGGCTTCGGGTGCGGAGGCGCAGCCGACCGCCGCCACGACCGGCATGCGCGCCCAACCCATGCTCTGGACCCGCGACCTCGTCCTCATCATCCTCGTGAACCTGTGCGTCTTCACCAACCACATCATGTCGCTCGCGACCTTCCCCTTCTATGTGAAGGCGCTCGGCGGCACGGAAGCGCTCGCGGGCATCTGCGCCGCGGTCTTCTCCTTCGTCGCTGTGATCATCAGGCCCTTTATCGGCTGGTGGCTCGACAACGGCGTGCGCCGCACCGCCCTCGTGATTGGCCTGCTCCTCATGAGCTTCGCGCCGGCGGGCTATGTGCTCGTGCCGTCGCTCTCCATCGTGATCGCCTGCCGCATGATCCACGGCGTGGGCCTGTCCTTCTCCAACTCCACCACGGCTACCGTCGCCTCCGACGTCATCTGCAAGCCCCGCTTCGCCGAGGGCATGGGCTATTTCGGCATGGCCACGGCGCTCGCCTCGGCCATCGCCCCGGCACTCGGCCTTTCCCTCATGGAGGGCGCAGGCTTCCAAGCCCTTTACTTCACGGCCATGGGCATCACGCTGGTGGGCCTCGTGCTCTTTATGCTCATCAAGGCACCGCGCATCGATGTGCCCAAGAAGAAGCTCGACTTCAAGACCCTCATCAACCGCGACTCGCTTCCCGCCTCGGTCACCATGCTCGTCTTTATGTTCACCTTCGGCGCGCTCGAGAACTTTGTGGCCATCTTCGCCGCCGAGCAGGGCCTGCCCTCCGGCTCGATCTACTTCGTAATCATGAGCGTGATGCTGCTGCTCGTCCGTATCTTCCTGGGCAAGCTCGTGGACCAGAAGGGCGAGGCCATCTTCGTCTACACCTGCAACGCCGCCATGCTCGTGGCCTTCCTGCTGCTGGCCCTTGTGCCCAACACCGTGACCTACGTGCTGTCCGCCGCGCTTGCCGGCTACGCCTTCGGCGGCCTCGAGCCCTCGCTGCAGTCCATGGCCGTCCACACCTCCAAGGACGCGACGCGCGGCTCGGCCAACTCGACCTTTCTCTGCGGCTACGATATCGGTTACGGCCTGGGCGGCGGCATCGCCGGATCGCTGATCACGGGCCTGGGCTACTCGGCCATGTGGGTGATCGTCTCGCTGGCGTGCGTGGCGTCCGTCGCCTTTTACGTGTGCTGGGCCCGCCACAGCGACACGAGCTTCTCCAAGCAGCTCGCCCAGGGCAAGTAGCCCACTCGGGCAAGAGGGGTCGGACAATTGGGAAACGTCCCCTTTTGTCTTATTTATCTTACTTCAGTCGCCCGCCGTGCTCCCGTACGGCGGGCGACGTGTGTTTACCGCCAATCCACGCACGTCACCGAAGAGAACCTGCCGGGGCCTGTCAATTTGTTAGGGTAGATGTATTCAATTGCGGCGTGGGGACGCCGCATATAGGAGAGGACAAACCATGGCTAGGCTTCACGTGATGGAGCGCAGCGAGGAGCAGCGGATTATGGACGAGCTGCACGCTGCGGTCGGCCGCCGGCTGGCCGTCAGCTCGCTGGCACCCTGTCCGGTCGAGTTCACGATGTCGTTCATCGACATGTGCTCGACCCAGAGCTGCGGCAAATGCACCCCCTGCCGCGTGGGGCTACGCACCCTGCGTCACATGCTGAGCGACGTGCTGCGCGGGCACGGGACGATGCAGACCGTCAACGACATCGAGCGCCTCGCGCAGGCAATTTACCTTTCGGCCGACTGCGCAATCGGGTTCGAGGCGGGCGCGATGGCACTCGAGGCGGTGCGCGGCTTCCGCGACGACTTCGAGCACCATGTGACCTTCCACGCCTGCGGATTCGAGCAGTCCGTCAAGGTCCCCTGCGTCTCGGGCTGCCCGGCGGGCGTGGACATCCCCGGCTATATCGCGCTAGTCGGGGCCGGGCGCAACGCCGACGCCGTCCGCTTGATCCGCAAGGACAACCCCCTGCCCGTGGTGTGCGGCCTCGTGTGCGAGCACCCCTGCGAGATCAACTGCCGCCGCGGCATGGTGGACAACCCCATCAACATCCGCGCGATCAAGCGCTACGCCACCGAGCACATGGAGCACGACTACACGCCCCGCCTCGCCCCCAAGACGGGCAAGCGCGTTGCCGTCGTCGGCGGCGGCCCGGCCGGCCTGTCGTGCGCCTACTACCTCACGCTCATGGGCCACGACGTCACGATCTACGAGGCCCGCCGCCACCTGGGCGGCATGCTGCGCTACGGCATCCCCAACTACCGCCTGCCGCGCGAGCGCCTGGACGAGGAGATCGGCTGGATCCTGAACCTGGGCGTGAAGGCGGAGCTCGGCCACAAGGTGGAGGGCGACCTCGCGCAGCTCCGGCGCGACTACGACGCTGTCTACCTGGCCGTCGGCGCTCATGCGGACCGCAAGCTCGGCCTTCCCGGTGAGGATGCCGAGGGCGTCGAGAGCGCCGTGGCCATGCTGCGCGCGATCGGCGACGACGAGATCCCCGACTACCGCGGCCAACGCGTGTGCGTGATCGGCGGCGGCAACGTGGCCATGGACGTGGCCCGCTCGGCCGTGCGCGCCGGCGCCGACAAGGTCTCGATCGTCTACCGTCGCCGCGCAGCGGACATGACGGCGCAGGACGAGGAGATCGCCGGTGCCCAGGCCGAGGGGTGCGAGCTGCTCGAGCTGAACGCCCCGGTGCGCATCGAGCACGACGAGGCGGGCAAGGTCTGCGGCCTCGTCGTCCAGCCGCAGATCATCGGCTCCTACCGCGGCGGCCGCCCGTCGCCCCGGCCGGCCGACTCCCCCGAAGTCACCATCCCCTGCGAGCGCGTGATGGTCGCGATCGGCCAGGCCATCGAGAGTCTGCCCTTCGAGGAGCAGGGCGTCGCCGCCAACCGCGGCCGCATCCAGGTGGCCGAGGACTCATCGGTCCCCGGTATGGACGGCGTCTTCTCAGGCGGCGACTGCCAGACTGGCCCCGCCACGGTGATCCGCGCCGTGAACGCCGGCAAGGTCGCGGCGGGCAACATCGACAACTACCTGGGCTTCGACCACAAGATCACGCTCGACGTGGACCTGCCGCCCGTCACCTCCGCCAGCATCGGCGAGTGCGGCCGCTGCGAGACCGTCCTGCGCGAGGCGGAAGACCGCAAGCACGACTTCGACATGATCGAGAAGGGCCTCACCCGCGAGGAGGTCGAGCAGGAGTGCTCCCGCTGCCTGCACTGCGACCACTTCGGCATGGGCGCCTTCCGCGGCGGAAGGGAGCTCCAATGGTAAAGACGCAGGAAAAGACACCCGTGGCGGCCGCCACCGTCACCCTCAGCGTGGACGGCCGCGAGGTCACCGTGCCCGCCGGCACCACGATCCTGGACGCCTGCCGTGCCGCCGGGGCCGACGTCCCCACCCTCTGCTACCTGCGCGAGCTCAACGAAATCGGCTCCTGCCGCATCTGCGTGGTGGAGGTCGAGGGCGCCCCGCGCCTCGTCGCCGCCTGCAACAACGTCGCCGGCGAGGGAATGCGCATCCTCACCAACAGCCCGCGCGTCCGCCTGGCCCGGCGCGAGAACATGATGCTTTTGCTCTCCCAGCACAACTCCTCGTGCACCACTTGCACGCGCTCGGGCAACTGCACGCTGCAGTCCGTGGCGGTTGACCTGGGCGTGATCGACTTCCCCTATCCCAAGATCATCGACCCCTCCGACTGGCCAGCGGACTTCCCGCTGATCCGCGACAACACCAAGTGCATCCGCTGCATGCGCTGCATCCAGGAGTGCGAGAAGGTCCAGGCTTCCAGTATCTGGGGCCTCACCAACCGCGCGACACACACCCGCGTGGGCGTGGCGGGCGGCCTCGACATCCGCGACGTGGACTGCACGCTGTGCGGCCAGTGCATCACCCACTGCCCCACCGGCGCCCTGCGCGAGCGCGACGACGTAATGCGCGTCTACGAGGCGCTCGCCGATCCGACCGTCACCACGATCGTGCAGATAGCGCCCTCGGTCCGCACGTCCTGGGGCGAGTACTGGGGGCTCTCCAAGGAGGAGGCCACCGTCGAGCGCCTGGTCGCGGCCCTGCGCCCGATGGGCTTCGACTACATCGTCAACACGGACTTCTCCGCCGACCTCACGATCATGGAGGAGGGCACCGAGCTGCTCGCCCATATGAAGAACGCGGACAAGGCCGCGGCCGCCGGCTCGGACCCCGCTGCGGCCGCGTCGCCCGTCTATCCGATGTTCACCTCCTGCTGCCCGGGCTGGGTCCGCTTCGTCAAGGCTCACTACCCCCAGCTCGTCGATGACGTCTCGACCAGCAAGAGCCCGCAGCAGATGTTCGGCGCGGTGGTCAAGAGCTACTACGCCGAGCTGCTGGGCCTCGACCCGCACAAGGTCTTCTCTGTCTCGATCATGCCCTGCGTGGCCAAGAAGGCCGAGGCCGGCTATGCCAACATGAACGACGCCTGCGGCGATCCCGACGTGGACTGCGTGCTCACGGTGCGCGAGGTCATGCGCATGCTGCGCGCCGACCACGTCGACCCGCGGCTGCTGGCGGACGACGCCTTCGACGAGCCGCTCGGCTACGGCACGGGCGCGGGCATCATCTTCGGCGCGACGGGCGGCGTGATGGAGGCGGCCCTGCGCACGGCCCACTACCTCGTGACCGGCAAGGCACCGGCTGATGATATGTTCGCCGACGTCCGCGGCGAACGCGGCTGGAAGGAGGCCACCTTCGACCTGGCAGGCACTCCGGTGCGCGTGGCCGTGGCGAGCGGCCTGGCCAATGCGGACGCGCTTTGCCGCGCGGTCGTGTCGGGCGAAGTCGCCTACGACTTCGTCGAGGTCATGGCCTGTCCCGGCGGCTGCGTGGGCGGTGGCGGTCAGCCCATCCATGACGGCGAGGAGCTCGCCGGTTCGCGCGGAGAGGTGCTTTACGGCCTCGACCGTGTGGCCAAATACCGCAATTCCTACGAGAACCCGGCGATCGTCCACTGCTATAACGAGTATCTCGGCGAGCCCCTGTCCGAGCGTGCCGAGCAGCTGCTCCACACCGACCAGCACGCCTGGAAGATGCCCAGCGAGTGGATTCGCGCGGCCGAGGACGCGCCCGACGCTGAAGACCCCGGCGTGGACTGGTAAGCAGGGGGTCCGATGGAGCGGCAATCCGTGCGCTTCGTGGGGTTCGTCCAGGGCAGGGGCTTCCGCTGGGCATGTTGGAACTGCGCGCGGAAGGCCGGGGTCACCGGTTGTGTGCGCAACGAGCGCGACGGCTCCGTGACCGCCGAGGTCCAGGGCGATTCCGCGCAGATATACGACTTCTACCTGCGGCTCGAGGACCTTGTGGACGGATACGGCAGCGGGTGGAGCCGCGGATCGTCGCATGAGCTTCCCGTCGTCGCGGGCGAGGCCAAATTCGTGGTCCGGTAATCGGTAAACGTTCTACCTGCGGTTATAGAAACCGCAGGTAGAACGTGCCATTGAGAGGCATGAGGAGCGGCGGGAACGACTCCTCGCGACCCTTGGGCCATAACGCGCGTCCCACCCCCGCAAATTGCGCCTCAGCGTCTCTATCGTGATTTGCGCAGGTAGCCTGCTTATTATTTTTTCCGCTGGGTTCGAGGAAAAATGCCGTATTAGCCCAGGTGTGGAATCGCATCTATCTTTCAGACGATTTACCTGCTGGTTTGTACGTGCCAGTATTTCACGGTCCCTTATCGGGCTCATTTTTCATGCCTCCCACCTGGGGCGGAAGGAGGCTTCCTGGCGTCTATGCGGCGTGAAATGAAGACAAAAAGTACCACATTTGTATGTTTAATATATTATATTCGCAGGGTAATTTCCCATCAATATTCGTATTGTATGCTTATTTGCGGTACTTTCTGGGACATCATTTCTCCCACGTTGAGCAACGCTGCCCACAAACCCCAGCTAGCCTCGCAGCAAACCGACGCACATACCACATCGAGGTGTATTTTGCGTAGCTGCTGCTTGCCGTACACCACAGTAGGCTGGGACCTTAGACCTCCTGGCGCATGGCCACCGTGCTGAAGGAGAAGCAGTCCGGCCGGTGGTGCGAGCGGGTGTACTCGAACATGAGTCCCTCGGAGTCGAAGACGTGGTTGGTGACCACGGCCACACAGTCGTAGCCGTCCAGGTCCAGGTAGGCACGATCATCCTTGTCCACCGTCTCCACCGTGATGGTGCGCTTACTCATGGTCACGTGCATGCCCAGCGTGCCCTCCAGATATGCGAAGACGGACCGCTTTGCGATCTCGCGCGTGAGGCCGGGCATCGCGCGCTGCAGGAAATAGTTGTCGTCCAGGATGAGGGCCTTGCCCTCGATGCGGCGGACGCGCTTGAGGTGCCAGAGGGGCTCCCCCACCGCAAAGCCCGACCGTGCGGCGAGCGCCTCGTCGCAGACGACCTCCTCGAAGGCCGGGATCTCGGTCACGGCGTTCATGTGGTTGCGGGCGCTGGCCTCGGCGAAGGTTTCGAGCCCGCCCAGCTCGAAGGGGGCGCGGTGCTGGGGCAGGTAGGTCACGCGCACGCCCTTGCCGTGGATGGGCTGGACGTAGCCCTGCTGCGCGAGCATGGCGATGGCGCGGCGGACCGTGTTGTGCGAGCACTGGAAGCGCTCGACCAGCTGGCTCTCGGACGGGATGAAGGACTGGTAGGGCCACTCCCCCGACCTCAGCGACTCCAGAAGCGTCCGATAGATGTCCCCGTAGACCGCCCTCATACCGAAAAACTCCCTTCTTTTCTTTTTAAACTTATTCAAATCACATAAACGACCGTTCGCCACCCAAAACCCGCCGTTCACGAGAACCCCAGAATCTGCTTGAACACTCATTTGAATAAGTACATACTGTTCGTGTCGGAAGTTATTCGAATAAGTACGGCATAAGACGCCAAGGAGTTGCTCCGGCTTGTCGGCGGCAAGGAGAACATCGCGGCGGTCACGCACTGCATGACCCACATGCGACTCGCCCTGCAGGATCCCGCGAAGGCCGACGTCAAGGCCGCCTCGGCCAACAACCAGAACAAGCTCCAGCAGCTCATGGGCGCCATCGCCGAGGTCTTCGCCCCGCTCGCCGCGCTCGCTGCGCCCGCTACAGAGCAGGCGAGGGTCGGGCCCTCCCGACCTGCGAGTTTCTTCTCGGACCCCCGTCTGCTCTGTATCCCATCCGCAGAGAGGACGGGGGTCCGGCTATGCCGACCTGGTCTTTTTCCGCCCGACCCCTCTCTGCTCTGTATCGTCCTCCTGTGCAGATGGGGTTAAAGCTTGGGCAGATGAAAACTAAAGTATGGGCGGGGCGAAAAAATAAATAGTAGGCCGGGCTAAGACGGGCCATCGTCATTTTTTTCTCCCACACCCCCATATCGTTGGTAGAGCGAAACCAACAATGAGGGGGTGTGACCAGAAAAACCGCAGGTCGCGAGATTCACACCCCCGTATCCTTGGTAATTCGAATACCAACGATGCGGGGGTGCGAGCCATAAAAGCCCAGTTGAGCGGGGCGACACCCCCGCATCGTTGGTAGAGGGTTACCAACGATGCGGGGGTGCGGGACTCGGAACCTGGGTGCGTATCACGTGTTGCGAAGGCGAGACACAGGACGCAGATCGCGGGATACGGGGCGAGGTTGATGAGGCGGGCGCAGCACGACTATCGGGAGGCCAGGACCAGACGGAGGGCCTCCGGCAGCCAGGCCGTATAGCGATCGGGATGCTCCGCGACGTCGCGCGACAGGTCGTTCAGCACCACCCAGCGCCAGTCCATAACCTCGGCGGGGTCGGGATTGAGCGTGAAAGCGGGATCAGGGTCGGGGTCGGAGGCGAGGGCAGGGTTGAGTGCGGGGCCGGGGTCGGACGCACCGGCCCACTCCCCCACCAGCACGTGGTCGTACTCGTACTCGGTGATGCCGTTCGCGAAGGCGGCGCGGTAGACGAAGCTGCCGACCTCGTTGCAGTCCACGCCTGAAACGCCCAGCTCCTGGGCCAGACGGCGGGAAACGGCCTCGGCCAGGGTCTCGCCCGCCCGCGGATGCGAGCAGCAGGAGTTGGTCCACAGGCCGCCCGAATGGTACTTGCCCAGCGCGCGGCGCTGCAGGAGCAGGCGGTCGCCGTCGAGCAGGAAGACCGAGAAGGCACGGTGGAGCTGGCTGCGGCGGTGCACGTCGAGCTTCTCACCGGTCCCGACCTCGCGGTCCGCAAAGTCGACGAGGATGAGACGGTCGCGCGCCGCGGGGTCGGCGGATGGGTCGCCCGCCAGCTTCGCGACCAGCGCATCCACACAGGCGTCCACGTTGGCGCCGATAGTCGCGAGGTCGTCGGCCGTGGCGTCCTCCACATGGATGCCGGCCGCCACGCTCACGGCGCACCCGCACGCGATCGCGAGCCGGCGCGCCACGCCCCGCGCGGCCTCGGCATCCTTGTGGCCGGGCAACGTGGCGTCCCACACGTCGGCACGCGAGAGCTGCCGTCCGCCCAGCTCGGGGCCGGGAGCCGCCAGCGCCTGCCCGCCCACGTGGGGCACCTCGCCGCCGTAGAGATAGCAGGCGAGACCCCCGCCGTCGGGCGCGGCCGCGGCCTCTAGGGTCACGCCACAGCGCCCCTCCCCCGCATGGGTCGCGAAGCGGCGCAGGGCCTGCGAATCGCTCGCGGCCTGCATGCTGTATGCAGCCTGCAGGCCACCCGCGACCTGGAAATCGCTTGCGGCCAAAGGATCGCCCATCAGCCCTCCCAGGGACGGAACCGGTCGTACGTAATGCCGAACTGCATAAGGATCTTGCCGACAATATGGTCCACCTGGTCCATGGTTGTCTCGCAGCCATTATAGAAGGTGAGCATGGGCGGCAGGATCACGTATCCGTCCTGCGCAGCCTGCAGCATGTTGCGCAGGTGGGCCTGGTTGAGCGGCACCTCGCGCGGCACGAGCACGACGCGGCGCCCCTCCTTGCGGCAGACGTCGGCAGCCCGCACGAGCAGGTCGTCGTCGTAGGCGTTGACCATGCCGGAGAGCGACTTCATCGAGCAGGGGCACACGATCATGCCGTCGGTCACATAGGAGCCCGAGGAGATGGCCGCCGCGAGGTCGTGGTTGTCGTAGACGACGTCGGCCAGCGCCTCGGCGTCGGCGGCCGTCACGTCGCACTCGCGGTCGAAGATCACGCGCGCACCGTCGGAGATGATGAGGTGGGTCTCGACATCGGGCACGTCGCGCAGGGCCTGCAGCAGGCGATAGCCCATCTGGGCGCCGGTGGCGCCGCTGATGCCGACGATGATCTTGCGCTTGGGCATGGGAGCTCCTTTGGGGATGGGACAAGGGTCGGACAAAAGGGGGTCGGACAAAAGGGGACGTTTCCCTTTTGTCCGTTCGGACAAGAAGGCCGCCCCGGGCGGAGGAGAAAGCCCGGGGCGGCAAGGTTTGTCTTACATCAGGCCCATGGCGTGGAACCAAGCGGCCTCGACCAGCACGACCGCAAACACGACGGCGGTCAGCGGGATGCCCATGCGCATGGCCTCCTTGGCGGAATACCCGGCAGCGTCCTCGCCCGAGCCCACGAGCACGGCCAGGTTGTGGAAGGGCAGGATGTAGTGGATGTTGATCGCGGAGAATACCATCATGCTCACGGCCAGAGGGCTGATGCCGGTGCCGGCCACGAAGGTCACAAAGGCGGGCACGCAGATGCCAAGCACGGCCATGACGGAGCCCATGAACATGTGGATGACCACGGTGATCAGGGCGATCAGCAGCGCGAGGACGAAGATGTTGTCGGGCACGGTGCTGGGCAGGATGACGTTGGCGATCCGGGCGTTCATGCCGGTCTCGCCGCCCACGGTGCCGATGGCCATGGCCGCGGTCAAAAAGACGAGCGTGTTGATGGGCACGGAGTCCCAGCTCTTGGGCGTGAGGACCTCGCCGATGAAGGGCAGGGCCATGCCCGCGCCGATGATCAGGGTCACAAATCCGATGTTGAGGCCCGTGATGCCCTCGGTCATCCAGAGGACCACGGCGATGGCGAGCCAGACGACCACGCGCTTCTCCGTGACGGAGACGGGGCCCAGCTCCTCCTGCTTCTGGCGCACGACGTCGAGGTCGAGTTTGAACTCGCTCTCGGGCTTGAAGAGGGCGAGGCCCAAGCCCAGGGTGGCCAGCGTGGCGACCAGCATGGGGACGCTCATATAGACGAACCACTGGACGAAGGTGCACTCCACACCCGAGTCGCCCACGACGAGCGGGTTCAGGGTGGCGTCGCCCGTGAGGAAGAACATGGAGCCCGGGGCCGCGGCGGCGAAGGTCAGGAAGCCGACCTTGATCTTGTCGTTCTTGGACATGCCGGCGGCGTCGCAGATGGCCTGCATAACTGCCAGGATCATGAAGGCGCGCGGGAAGGGGTGCGGGATGATGAGCGACAGGATCACCGTGAGGGCAAAGATGCTGATCACGAGTGAGTTCCAGTCGCGCACGAACTTGAGCGAGAACCAATAAGCGATGCGCTCGCCCAGGCGCGAGTCCTTAACGGCCGTGGCGATGAGGTAGGCGCCGATGACCATCCACATGGTGAGGCCGGTCCAGCTCTTGAAGACGACCGTGCCGTCGGCGGTGCCGGTCAGCATGAGAAGCGCCAGGTAGACAGCCGAGACGAAGGCGGGCTGGGCCACGCCGCAGGCCCACCAGACCACGGTCATGAGGGTGAGCGAGAGGCACATCTGGCCCTGGCTGCTGATCTCACCTAGGACACCCAGCGGCGCCACGAGCACGAGCGCGAAGACCGCGATGCCCGCGAGGAAGCCGATGCCCCTCTTGGATGCTAGTTTGGTCATGAACGGTTCCTTTCTTCGTACAAAGGGTGGGACAAAAGGGGATGTAGGACAAAAGGGGACGTTTCCCTTTTGTCCCAGTCCTCCCTTCTAGTAGGCAAGCTCCTTGGCCCACTTGTCCTGGTCGATCTCCAGGAAGTGGCAGCGGTGGAAGTCGTCCTGCAGGTCATAGGGGACGGTGCAGTCGAAGATGGCCTTGCAGGCGATACCGTGCTCGCGAATCGACGGGTCGAACTTGGGGTCGTTGGAGGGATCGAGCACGTGGCAGTGGCAGCCAGGGATCGTGATGAGGTCGCGGTCGGCCTGGAAGCGCGTGGTCATGGCCCACATGACGTCGGACATGTCGAAGATGTCCACGTCTGGGTCCACGAGGAAGACGTGCTTGAGCTCGGAGAAGGCCGAGAAGGCGAGCATGGCGGCGTTGCGCTGACGACCCTCGTCGTTCTTGTTGGACTTCTTGAACTGCAGGATCGCCACGAACTTGCCACCGCCGCAGGGCGCCGCGTGCACGTTGAGCAGGCGGCCCGGGATCGCGGTCTCGACCATCTTGTAAATCGAGGCCTCGGTGGGGATGCCGGCCATGGAGACGTGCTCGTGGGACGGGCCGATGCAGGACTGCATGATGGGGTGCTGGCGGGTGGTAACGGCTGTCACGTGGATCACGGGCAGGGCGGGCTTGGCGTCGCCGGTGTAGCCGGGGAACTCGGGCATGGCCTTGCCCGTGTTGGTGTTGATGTCCTCGCGGACGGTGTCGGTGATGGAGAGGTAGCCCTCGAGCACGTACTCGGCGTTGGCAATGCATTTCTCGGGAATGGTCAGGCAGTCGGCCAGCTCCACGGGCTTGCCGCGCAGGGCGCCGGCAATCTGGAGCTCGTTGTAGCCGAGCGGCGTGGTGGGCGCCTCGAAGCCGGCGCACATGTAGACGGCGGGGTCCAGGCCGATGGAGATGGAGATAGGCATGTCCTTGCCCTGGGCCTTGTACTTGTCGAAGAAGGCGCCCAGGTGACGGCTGCCCGGCGTGATCCACATGCCCAGGGTGTCGCGGGACTCGATGCACAGGCGGTGGATCGTGACGTCGGAGGTGCCGTTCTCGGGGTCGGTCCCCATGCAGAGGCCCATGGTGATGTAGGGACCGGCGTCCTCGGGGGTGTTGGTGGGCGCGGGGACGAGCTTGCGCAGGTCGAAGTCGGGGTCGGTGGCCTTGTAGACGACCTCCTGGCAGTCGATGTGCTTGCCCTCGCCGATCATAACGGGCGGGATGGTGTGCTGGAGCTTCTTGCCCATCTCGAGGCCGAGGAACTGCTCGTCCATGCCGATCAGCTGGGACACGCGACGGCGGCTCGCGAGCAAGCCGATGGCGACCTTGGCGTCGGGGAAGCCCTTGACGTTGTTGAAGACCATGGCCGGACCCTCCTTGGTCGGGCGCGCCACGGTTCCGCCAGCGCCAACGTGACGATAGACGCCCGACACCTCGGCGTCCGGATCGACCTCGGTATCGGTCTCGAGCAGCTGGCCCGGCTGGGTCCTCAGGTAGTCCAGCGCACTGCGCAGGTCGTGGATCTCCGACGCTTGAATCTCTGCTTCCTTGCTCTCTGCCATCTCGTCCTCCTTTACCGTGGGCCTTGCCCGAGGCACTTGTCGTGTGGGGCCGGCGCCACGGTGTGCTCGGCACGCATCCGCAGTCGCGCGCTCTCAGTCACGCATGACGCCGCCCCTCCTCACGGAGGACTGTACGAAAGTGTTGTTGGTATCGAGTCAAGCGGAAATCTGAAAATTTCCGCCAGCGCCGGCGCCCGTTACGCGGCTCGCCTCACCGGACACGTCAGCCTCGCGACCTGCTAGGCGGTGCGGACCTTGATCTCCACGCGGCTGAAGTCCGCGGCGTGCTCCTCGGTATGGAAGACCGTGTCGAACAGGCACCGGTCGATCGCGTCGCCCTCGGGCTCGAGCCCGCGCTCAGCCATCCACGCGAGCAGGCGCCGCTCGCCGGCCAGGTCGTAGGGCATGGCGTAGTGGTACATGGTGGCGTACACGCCGGCGGGGATGTCGATCACGGTGGCGCCCGGCACCTCGCGGTCATGCGGCAGGACGACGATCGAGCCGGCGCCCACCAGCGGCGTCTCGCTCCCCAGCGCGGCCACCCGCACGACCGACCCGAAGCCGCGCGAGGGAATCATCCCTGCGTCCAAAAGCTGGCCCCAGGCCTGCATGAGGGCGAGGTGGAGCTTGCCCGGGTCCATCTCCTGTGTGGGAAAGGGCACGTAAATGGCCCGGCGCGCATCGATCCACTGCACCTGGGGTAGGTCGTCGCCCAACTCGCGCGCCTCGGCGTGCAGGAAGAGCTCGCTCAACTGGTCGATCTCCTCGGCCTGCAGACTGAGGCGCGCCACCTCCCGGCGGATGTCGGACGCGCGCTCCCCCAGCACCGCCGCCACGGCCCGCGGGTCGCGCCGGCCCCTCATGAGCTCGCGAATCTGCGCGAGCGGCACGCCCGTGGATTTGAGCAGGCAGATAAACCGCAGGTAGGGAAGCTGGTCCACGGAATAGTAGCGGTAGCCCGCATCGTTCACATAGGCCGGGTGGAGCAGGCCGTTCTTGTCGTAGAGGATCAGCGTCTGGCGCGAGACCCGCACCATTGCCGCCATGTCCGAGATCTTGATAAGGCCGTCCGTCTTCGCACCGCGTCCCATCCCGCGGCCCTGCGTGACCTGCATGCACACCGTCCCTCAAGTCCCGCGACGTCGGAGGGCGCCGCTGTATGGCAAGTATACAGTTGCGCCCAGACGACGGATGCCGAGGTCACGCGATAAAATAGCGGTCGTACGGAACAGCCGATAGGGAATCCATAGGGGGTATCGCATGGACCAGAACGTCATCAAGCGCAACGAGCTGCTCGCCGCCAAGACGATCAAGGGACTCGCAAGCCGCAACATCGAGGCGCAATACGCCCCCACCAGGGAGGAGGCGCTGCGCCTGGCGCTCGACCTCATCCCCACCGGTGCCAGCATCGGCATGGGCGGCTGCGCGAGCGCGCGGGAGATCGGCCTTACCGACGCGATCAGGCAGGGCGACTACCGCTTCATCGACCGCGACGCCATGGACCCGCGCGAGGCCCTGCTCGCGACGTACGACGCGGACTGGTTTGTGGCCAGCGCAAACGCCATGACCGACGACGGCGTCATCGTCAACATCGACGGCAATTCCAACCGCGTCTCCTGCATCGCGCAGGGTCCGCGGCACGTGCTCTTCCTCGTGGGCATGAATAAGATCTGCCCCGACGTCGACTCCGCCGTCAAGCGCGCCCGTTGCGTCGCCGCGCCGACCAATGCGCAGCGCTTCGACGTCAACACCCCCTGCAAGAAGCTCGGCACCTGCGCCAACTGCAAGGCGGCCGACACGATCTGCTGCAACTTCCTGATCACACGCTACTCGCGCCATGTGGGCCGCATGCACGCGATCTTGGTCGGGGAGGACCTCGGCTTCTAGCGTCGCCGCGGCCAAATCGGACAGTAGGGGACGTTTTCCTTTTGTCATTTCCCCTTTGTCACGCTTCCTCCGACAACGGGGAAGCGTGACAAAGGGGAAACGTCCCCTACTGTCCCGTCCCCTATAATCGAGGCAAGCACTGCCCGGCGGCCCCGTGGTTAGGACTCCCCCATGGACCTTCTGCTCCCCTTCGTGCTCGGCCTGCTCCCCATCGTCTGGCTGGTCGTGGCCCTTGTTGGCCTCAAGATGCAGGCGCCCGTTGCGGCCGCCGGCGCCCTTGCCGTGGCGGCCGTGCTAGCCCTCGCCTGGTGGCACATGACGCCGGTCAACCTCCTGACCGCCGCGCTCGAGGGCGTGCTCATGGCCCTCTGGCCCATCGTAATCGTGATCATCGCAGCCGTCTTCACCTACAATGTCACGGTCCACACCGGCGCCATCGAGACGATCAAGGTCATGCTCACCTCCGTCAGCTCCCACCAGCGCGTGCTGGCCCTGCTGATCGGCTGGTGCTTCGGCGGCTTCCTCGAGGGCATGGCCGGCTTTGGCACCGCCGTGGCCATCCCCACCGCCATGATGATCGCCCTGGGCTTCGACCCGCTCAAGGCCGTGCTCGTCTGCCTGCTCGCCAACGGCGTGCCCACGATGTTCGGCTCCATCGGCATCCCCACCACCACGCTCGCCTCCATCACGGACCTCGACGCCACGCAGCTGGCGCTGACCCAGGCGCTGCAGGTGGCGCCCTTCGTGGTCGCCACGCCCTTCCTCATCGTGATGCTCGTGGGCAATGGCCCCAAGGGGATGCGCGGCATGGTCCCCCTCACCCTGCTCTCGGGCGTCTCGATGGCCGCGGCCGAGATTGCGACTGCAGCAGTCGCCGGTGCCGACCTGCCCATGGTCGTGGCCTCCGTGGTCTCGCTTGTGGTGACCTTCGCCGCGGCCAAGGCCTTTGGCCACAAGATCGACCTGCTCCACCCCGCCCACAACCCCAACCACGGCGCCAAGGTCGAAACCGCCCGCGCCCTGCGCGCCTGGAGCCCCTTCATCCTGGTCTTCGTGGTGCTGGTGATCACGAGCAAGATGGTGCCCGCCATCAACACCCCGCTTTCGGCCATCAAGTCCACGGTCAACATCTACCAGGGCGACCCCGAAGCCACCCTCACCTTCACCTGGATCAATACCCCGGGCGTCCTCATACTTCTCTGTGGCATCGCCGGCGCCCTGATTCAGGGCTGCACCGCCGCCGAGATCGGCCAGGTCCTGGGCGAGACGGTCAAACAAATGAGCAAGACGATCGCGACCATGCTCGCCATTCTGGCCTGCGCCAAGATCATGGGCTACTCGGGCATGATCGCGAGCATCGCCGCCTTCTTCGTGGGGACGCTCGGCGACTTCTACCCGCTGGTGGCGCCGCTTCTGGGCGCGCTCGGCACCTTCGTCACGGGCTCGGGCACCAGCTCCGAGGTCCTCTTCGGCAACGTGCAAGTCAGCGCCGCGCAATCGATCGGCGCCGACCCCTACTGGCTCGCCGCGTCCAACAGCCTGGGCGTGTCCGCGGGCAAGATGATCTCCCCGCAGAACATCGCCATCGGCTGCTCCAGTAAGGAGCTGGCTGGCAGGGACGCCGAGGTCCTCTCGCGCGTCGCGCCCTATGCGGCGGCCTTTGCCGCGCTCATGGCCGTCCTGGTCTATGCCGGCACCCTGCTCGGCCTCTAGTTTGTCTTGCCCACGCACGACGGCGGAGGATATTATTTGAGGGTGAAGTCGATTTCGGCCACGGACGGGACCGTCGCCCATGCGAGCGAAAGGGGGCCGGCATGAGCGTAAACGAGCATGACGCCGATACGATGCCGACCAGCCTCATCGCGGCACTCGGCACGGGCATCGACAAAGCCCGCACCAACAAGGATCCCGAGGGCGCGGTCCGCGACTTCCTCGGCGAGCTGACCCGCGGGCTCGACGCCCCGACCGTCGCGGTCTGCCTGGACGGCGACGCCCACGGCCTGTCCATCACATATGGGGCGGGTTCCGAGGGCGTTGCGCTCGAGGGCCACCGGATCGTCGCGGGACGGGACATCTCTTGGGCGGGACTCGAGTCCCTGCTCGCCGGCCAGTCCGTCCGCGAGCAGACTGAGGCAGGCTGCCTCACGGCGCTGCCGCTCGAGGGGGCCGGCGAAATCGGCTCCTCGCTGCTGGTCTACACCCCGCTCCCCTACCCCGAAGGTGAGACGGCCGACGCGGCGCTCCATGCGGCCGCCAGCACGCTCTGCCTCTTGCTGCGCGACCGCGATGCGGCCGACACTCGCACGAACGACCCCGACCGCATCGACCGGGTCACGGGCCTCTACACCGTGCGCGCCTTGGACGATGTGGTCTCCTCCCTCACCGAGCGGCTGGCCAACGGCGAGGCCGACCGCGACTTCGACATGGTCTATCTCAACATCGCCGACTTCAAGACCTACAACATCCGCTTCGGCTTCGAGGCGGGCGATGCGCTTTTGCGCCGCATGGCCCAAGCCATCCGGGAGGCCATGGGCTCCAGCCGCGCCATGCGCTACGAGGCCGACCACTTCTATGTGGTGTGCCCATCCATCAGGTCGGTCGACCTCCTCAGCTCGGTGCACGACGCGATGGCGGCGGACGGCGCCCACGTCCAGATCCATGCCGGCATCTATCGGATAAGCGGCCAGGAGTCCGGCCTCGTCCAGGTGCTCGACCGCGCGAAGATCGCCGGCGACGCCGCCTCGGGCGATTTCGGCCGCTACTGGCGCCGCTACGACGAAGGTATGGAGCGCGAGCTCAACATGCGCTCCTATATCGTGGGCAATGTGGACCGCGCCGTCGCCGAGGGCTGGGTCCATGTCGTCTACCAGCCGGTGGTGGGCACCTTCTCGGGCAAGCTCGAGAGCTTCGAAGCCCTCGCCCGCTGGCAGGACCCGGTCTTCGGCCCGCTCTCCCCCGCGCAGTTCATCGACACGCTCGAGCGCGGACACCTCGCCCACAAGGTGGACCTCGAAATCCTCAGGCAGGTCTGCGAGGACATCGGGCAGCGCCGGGCCCTCGGCCAGTCCTATGCGCCCGTCTCGGTCAACCTCTCCCGCTACGACCTCGACCTCGACGATATCCACGAGCGGATCGACGATACCCTCGAGGCCCACAGCATCCCCCATGCGGCCATCCATTTCGAGATTACCGAGACGGCCCTCGTGCAGAACGAGAACCTGGTGCGGGAGCACGTGCGCACCTTCCACGAGCGCGGCTACGAGGTCTGGCTCGACGACTTCGGCAGCGGCTATTCCTCGCTCAACACGCTGCGCGGCTTCGACTTCGACTGCGCCAAGCTCGACATGGTCTTCATGCGCGACAAGTCGGACGGGCTCGAGCGCTTCCTAGGCGACCTCGTGGCCACCTGCAAGCACATCGGCCTCAAGACCCTGGCCGAGGGCGTCGAGACGCAGGGCCAGCTCCAGATGCTCAAGCGCATCGGCTGTGGCAAGGCCCAGGGCTACCTCTTCTCCAAGCCCGCCCCCCTCGACGACTGCATCGCGACCATCCACCGCCAGGGCATCGCCTCTGCCTCCCCTCGCGAGCGCCTCCTCTACGACGACCTCGGCATGGTGGACGTGCGCGACGGCTCGTTGCGCCTCGACGACGAACGTGAGCTCTCCCGCCGCGAGTCGCCCCTCAGCATCTTCGTGGACGACGGCTCGTCCACGCGCTTCGTCTATGCCAACGCTGCCGCCGTCGCCTTTGCCGAAAAGGTGGGCATGCGCGACCTCACGTCCGGCAAGATAAACCACGATGCCGAGGGCTGGCTCTCGAGCGTCGTGCGCGAGACCACCCGCCGCCTGTCCGTCCCGGGGGACACGGCCCGGGTGCCCTTCACCAGAAACGGAGTGTCGGGCGTTGCCCACCTGCGCCTCATCTCGCGCCGGGGGCCCCTCTCCGCCTACCTGATCGCCTCCGACCAGCAGGAGGACCGCGAGGGCGGGTTCCGCGACGACCTGCGCGACCTCGCCTCTCTCTTCAACACGGTCACCGTCGTCGCGCCGGAGACCGACGAGCTGCGCTGGGTGAGCGACCGCCTCGTCTACGACCGCGGCCAGACCGACGGGCTCGGATATGCCGACACCCTGACCTGGCTCGTGGAGAACACCGTCCGGCCCGACGAGCGCGCCGACTTCCTCACCTTCGCCGACCCGGCGACCATTCTGGCGCGCTGCGACGCCGCGCCCGCCGGCACCATCAACGGCTTCTTCAACCTGCGCCTGTCCGAGACCCTCTACGAGCTCAAGCGCGTCGTGATCTCCCACATCCCCGGGTCGGTCAGCCCCGCGCGCTTCCTTTTCTGCATCGCGCGCAACAGCGCCGGCTGGACCCGCGAGATGATCGAGCAGCCCGACCGCACCACCCCCGCCACGGTCGCCGGGCGCTCCCTGCACACCGACTCCCTCTGGAGCGCGCTCACCGAGAGCGGCACCCTCGCCCTCTTTTGGAAGGACACCCAGCGCCGCTTCCTGGGCGCCAATAAGGAGTTCCTTGATTACCAGGGTGTCGCCCTCAAAGACATCCTCGGCAAGACGGACGACGACATCGGCTGGAATCCCGACCCCGAGGCCATCGCCGACGACGAGCGCGCCGTGCTCGAGCGCGGTGCCACCATTCGCGACACCCCGGGCAAGGTCACGGTGGGCGGACGCGAGCACAGCATCATGATCAACAAGATGCCCATCTACGAGGAGGGCAAGGTCGTCGGCCTGCTCGGCCATATCAGCGACGCGACGCTCGCCGCCCAGCGGCTCATCGAGATGGGCGCGAGGCTGAACGATACGACGGGGGTTTCGGCCCAGACCGACCCGGTCACCGGGCTCGCGGGCCCGGCCGGCCTCTTTCTCGCCGCCGAGGGCCTCACGGCCGATTACGCCTCGCGGGGCGAGGACTACGCCTGCATATCCCTGCTCGTGACGGGCCCCAACGAATTCGCCGCGGCCTATGGCGCCGGCGCCCGCGACGACCTGCGGCGCTCCATTGCCGACGCCCTGCGCTCCGCGGCCCCCGACGGCGCCGTCGCGGGCCGGCTCTACGGCGACCGCTACGCGATCCTGCTCAAGGCTTCGGGGGCGGACGAGGCCGAGGGTGTCTGCGGCGCGGCCAAAAAAGCGATTCGGTCCATTCGGTCCGTCGGCAAGATCCCCTGCAATGTCTACGTCGCGGGAGGATGCGCCCTGTATTCCTGGTATCGCGACGGGGACCTCATGGTGGCGGCGGCCGAGTCCAGCATGAACTCGGACCTGGCCTCCCGTACGGACCTGCGCCGCTACACCCACGCCGATATCGTCCGCCAGTTGCGCAGCGACGCCCCCGCCTGGGACTATGTCCGCCTTACCGACCCCGCGAACCTGAGCGCCGAGATGGTCGACGCGGACGGCGAGCTTCGCGGAGTCGCCGGGACCTGCTCCGCCTTCTTCAGCGGGGAGGGCCGCTGCAAGGACTGCGTATCGCTGCGCGCCCTGCGCACCGGCAAGGTCCAGCGCAAGCTCGAGACCTTCGGCGACAAGGACTACTACGTGCTCGCCCAGCCCGTCGAGGTGGCCGGCGGCCGGCGGGTGATCGAGCGCATCGTGAGGGTCGACGGCAGGTTCACCCCGGCGGATGCGTCGGACATGATCGATGCGCGCATCGCCAGCCTCGAGGACGAGAACGCCCGCCTCAGGCGCGAGACGCTGCTCGACCCGCTCACGGGTCTCTTCCATCGCACCGGCTTCAACGAGGCGGCCCGCCCGCTGACGGAGGACTCGCGCGGCGCGATGGTCGTGGATGCCGACGTCGACGATTTCAAGGCCTTCAACGCCCGATGGGGCCACGAGGTCGGGGACGCCCTGCTGCGCGCACTGGCCGACGACCTACGGGCCGCCTTCCCAGACGGGCCGGTCGCGCGCGTGGGCGGCGACGAATTCCTGCTCGCGCTTGCCCCTGCCAGCGGCGATGCGGTCGAGCGGGCGCGCTCCTTCTTCGAACAGACGCGCACCCTCACCTACGGTACGCGTACCCTCAGCTATCACGTATCCGCCGGATATGCACTGGTCGAGAAGACGCCGCTGCCCGAGGCCGTCGCCATGGCGGGCAAGGCGCTCCGACGCGAGAAGGTCGTGCGCGACGGCAAACTGACCGGCTGGACGGCCGACCTCGAAGTCTGACCTATACTATCAATAACGCATCCATTCGATGCTCAGCGCGCCTGCCTCGTGCCGACGCACTGACTACACGCTCATCCTGCCGAAAGGTTCTTCATCTATGTCCCCCGCTACCGACAAGAAGCCCCATCGACGCCGCATACTCGCGGTCGTCCTCGCTTTTCTCGCAGCGCTGGCCGTTGCCGCCCTCGTCTTCCTCAACACCTCCTACCCCGCATCCGACGCCGCCCTCACGGCGCTCGAGAGCGACGGTGCCGTCACCGTGACCACTCAGGACGATGGCGATATGGTCTTCGCACCCGCTTCCGCCGCCTCCGGCTGCGGCATCATCTTCTATCCCGGCGGCAAGGTCGACCCGCGCGCCTATGCCCCGCTCATGCGCGCCTTCGCCGAGCGCGGCTTCACCTGCGTACTGGTGCGCATGCCCTTCAACCTGGCCTTTTTCGATTCGAACGCCGCGGATGGCGAGCAGGCCGCCTTCTCCGAGGTCGACCATTGGTATCTGGGCGGCCATTCCCTCGGCGGTGCCATGGCGGCCCGCTATGCCGCCGGCCATGCGGATGACTACGAAGGCCTCCTCCTGTGCGCCGCCTATCCGACCGAGAACCTCGGCGATACGGACCTCGCGGTGGAGAGCGTCTACGGCAGCGAGGACGGCGTCCTCAACCGTGACCGCTACGAGGAGTGCCGCGCCAATGCGCCGCAGTTGGTCGAAGATGTGATTCCCGGCGGCTGCCATGGCTATTTTGGAGATTACGGTGCGCAAAAGGGCGATGGTACCCCAACCATCTCGCGTGAGGAGCAGATGTCGCGCACAGCAGACGACCTCATTACCCTCGCCGCCCGCTGACCGCTTCGCCCTAATAAGAAAAGGCCGAGGCGAACGCCCCGGCCCTCTATTTCATAGGCACATCCTACCAGGCGACCTCGTCGATCATCATCGGCTCGGTCTGATAGCGCAGCGGCTCCAGCTCGTCCACGGTGTGGTAGCCCGCGGGCGCCTCGAGCACCGTGGGGATGCGCTGTACGATAGTGGCGCAGGTGTGCTCGACCGTGGCCGGCTTGTCCACATGGAAGGTCGTGTCGGGCTCACCGGAGATCTTCCAGTCGCACAGGTCGCCATCCTCGGGACCATAGACCTTGCCGATCTGGGAGGTCACGATGTCGATGCCCTGGTAGGTCTTGGTGGTCACGCGGGTGTTCATGCCCAGGACCTTACCGGCCGGGATGGTCTCTCCCATGGTGTCCGACCAGGTGTCCTTCTCGGCGATGTAGGGCACGTTCTCCTGGATGACCTCGCTGATCGTGAGGCCCAGCAGCTGCGTGAGGGCTTCGTTGGAGTTCCAGACGTAGGACGGGACGATCTCGTCGGGATGGGCGAGGGTCTTCTCGAACTCGTCGGGCGTGAGGCCCACACCGTGCGCTTTGGCCAAGGCCAGGCCATACTCCTCGACGTTGTAGGAGACAGCGCCCTCGATCTTGTCGATGCGGTTGACCGCGCCGGCGAGCAGGCCGACGATGCGGACCCAGAAGACGTCCTCCATGCCGGCGCCCACGACGGTGGCGCCGGTCTCCTTGGCGATGGCGTCGAGACGGTTGGTGGTCGCCGCGGAGGTGGTCCAGGGGAAGGTGGCCTCCTCGCAGGTGGTCACGACGGAGATGCCGCGCTCCACGCACTGCTCGACCATGGGGGCGATGTCATCCACCAGGGAGAAGAGCGTGACGATTGCGATGTCGGGGGCGGTTTCGTCGAGGACCTTCTCGGCGTCGTCCGAGATCTTCACGCCCAGCTTGACGGGCAGGCCCGCAAAGTCGCCAGCGTCCATGCCCACCACGGCGGGGTTGACGTCGATGGCGCCCACGAGCTGCGCTCCGTGCTCGTGCAGATAGCGAATCGTGTACTTCGCCATCTTGCCGCACCCGTACTGCACTACCCTGATCGGCCTACGTCCCATCGCAAACTCCTCTCGATGCGTCTGTGCCGGCGTGCGATACCACGCCGGTTTTCCGTCATCGTTCTACCCGTCCACGCTAGGCGCCGTGCCAAGGCACACGTCTGGTTTTCTAACCTGAAACATTCTTAGGCGCCAGTATCACAGGGATCTTTCGCCCCTAGGCGCCGGCGGCAATAAGCCGATCAACCAAAGCGCTTCTCGCAAACGCGCTTATTGAAACGCCCTCTTCCTTAGCTTCGCGCTCCTCATTTCTGAATTTCTTCGTCGGTGGCACCATTGCATGGAAAATGCACCAGACTCCATCAATATCCAAAAATGCCACCTTCTCATACTTAACAGTCATACTGCTCTAACAAGAGTAAAAAAGAGGCCAGGACCGAAGCCCTGACCTCTGCGTTTCTGGTGGCGGGGAAGGGAATCGAACCCCTGACACGGGGATTTTCAGTCCCCTGCTCTACCAACTGAGCTACCCAGCCGAAGTGCCTGCGCTGCAAGCTTGTTTATCTTACCAAAGCGCCAAAGCGTGTCAACACCCCATTTTCTCTGCACACCTCAGGCAACCGACACGCTCAGGCGCAGGCCGAGCGCGCGGAGCACCTTCATGACGTTCGAGAAGCTGGGATTGCCGCCGGCGCAAACGCCTTGTAGAGCCCGTCACGCGTGATACCCGTCTCGCGCGAGAGCTGGGTCATGCCCCAGGAGCGCGCGATATCGCCAAGAGCCGCCCGGACGACCCGGTCATCGCTCTCCTCTAACGCCAGGTTGAGGTATGCGATCACCTTTTGCCTCGTGTCGAGGAATTCGGCCGCATCCCACTCGCCAGTGCGTTTGCACCCTCGAGGCTCACCCGTACTCACGATCCAGCACCTTCGCTTTCTCGATATCCCTTACTTCTGAACTGTATATCGTAATATACATATCAATAACCCGCATGGCTATCACATCAGAACGCGCGACGGGGGACGAGATAGGTGCCGCAGAGGATGACGGGGGCGTCGAAGGGGACAATTGCGCTGCCCTCGATCGGACGACCCTGGTAAAGGGCCTGGTTGGTTGAGCCGAGGTCTCGGAAGCAGGCACCGTTTGGGTCCGGTGTGACGAGAATGTGCCTCCGCGAGACTGCCTGGCTGTGGAGCACGATGTCGCATGACGGCTCACGGCCGACGCTGAGCCCTCTTTCGGGCAGCGGCACGCTCGCGTCGATGTCGCCTGTACGAATCCACAGGGCCACGCGACTGGGAGGTTCGGACGGCTCGTCGGGCATCAGGTCGTCGGGCAGTAGCTTCTCCTCGAGATTTGGCAGCACCGTGTCCGTTTCCGCAGTCCCCTCGGCGTGCCTCCGGAAATCGTAGAGGCACCCATAGCAGACATCCATATCGGCAAAGAGTACCTGTCCGCAACGGGGACAGGTCTTCGTCGCAAGCTGTTCCGTCACAGGCTCTCCCGTTTCGAGGTGACCCTCTGCGAGCCGCTTCGTCGCGAGTTGCTCCGCCACGAACCGGCTCGCCGCAAGCACCTCGGCGCCGGCCTCCACCTCACGCTCCCTGCTCCCGAACACATACCGGTCCTTCATGGCAACAATCCTCCCCGCGCATCGGCACGTTCGACGCACACGCTATCCCCCACATCGAACCAGGCGGTCAGGGCGTGCGGGCGTTCCAAGACATAAGCAGCGCCCAGGCAGCTTCGCAGCCGTCCTGGCTCGACATTGCGACACGCGCGTCCGACCGTCCCATCCCGTTCGACGAAAGCGAGGTCGAGTGCGTACCTCATGCCGAAGGTGTGGACAGACCGACAGCGCTCGATCAGCACCGGCGTTGCTTGCGGGCCCGTCCCGAGCAGCCCCCGCAGCCGCTCACGGAAGGTCGTGCACACCCTCACAGCAAAATCCGGAACCGTTCCGTTCGTCCTCACGAGGGCGCGCATCTACACCACCACCCCGCCGCGATACCGGTCGACGACCAGATCACGCTTGTGTTGCAAGACAAACGGTGCCCGATAGGCGACCCCCGCAATCGTGAAGGCGCTCGGCCAGGGACGGTAGCTCAGCGTGCAGGTGTACCGCGTGAGCAGAGGAGACACGGGAAACTCGATACCGTTCCCTCCTCCTCGCGCATGCCCGACACGCTCGGACTCGACCTCCACATCGACCACGTCGGCAGGCATGTCGAGGGCCTCCAGGATGCAGGAACGCACCTCCCCGTCCGGCGGAGACTCCGACTCGCCCTTAGGCGAGACGCCCTGTGCGATGACCGCCGCTGGTGCCGCCCGGTCGAAGGCCGCGCACGCCTCCACGAACTTTGCGAGGTTGAGCGCCATGAGCCCCACGACGATCACCACGGGAATCATCACCGCCAGCTCCACGACGAGCTGACCTGCGGTCGCCCGCGTGGCATGATAACTGCCTGCGACAGTGCAAGTTGCTTGCATTCGTACTGGTAGATAGCTTGTTTTCATGTCGATCCCCTATGACGAGCCAATAAAGTCAGCGAGGTCGATCGTGAGCGGAATCGCCACGCCGGTCCCGGGAATCTCGATCTCCGCAACGGTAAAGACGGTCCCATCCAAAACCCCGAGACGATTCAGCGCCTCCCGCGCCAACGTCGATGCAGCCCTCCGCCGGTCCTCGGGCAGCTCGGTTAGCACCTGTCGCGCAAAGCCCACATTCGACCCCGCCTCCCCCGCTTGGTCGAGCACGTTTTGGGAGTGCGTGAGGACGGGCTTGCGCGCACGCATGTCCACTGGCTCGAAACCAGCACCCGCCACGATATCCGAGATGCGGTTTTTTAACCAGCCGCCGACACCGAGCCCGGATATCTCGTCGAAGCCGTCGAGGAAGCCGTCTACGTTCGTTTTGGCCGAGCCATAGTCCGCCCCGTAATCGACCAGCATCTCTCCCCAGAACCCGCAGACCGCATCGGCCAGGTCACCCGCACCGAAACCGGAGCGCGACTTGAGCCCCGAGAAGAGATCGGACAGCACGTTGGTACCGTCGCTCGTCTCCTCGGTCGCGAGCACGGCAGCCGACACCGCGAGGCCCGGCGGCAGCTCTGCGCCCGAAAGGAACGAAGCCGTCAGCTCGGTCGGGACCGACACGCCGCCCTCGCGCCCGACCACTGCCACACATCCCTGCCAGCCCGCGGGTTTGAACTCGGGACGGTCGACGGAAAGCGCCTCGATCGCCTGCTCGAAAAGGTCCGCTCCCTCCTCGGCGATACCCTGGAGCTTCTCATCGGCATCAGCCTCCTCCGCCTTGGCCTGGGTATACTCGGTACCCGCCTCAGCGATGATGCGCCAGTAATGCTCGAAGCCGTTGTCGGTATTCGTCGAGGCGTTTGCGACGACGCCCATCATGCCCACGGTCATCTTGCAGGCCTCGCACCTCTGTACACCCGCATCGACCTCCGCGAGCGAAGCGGTGCCCGACGCGGGCCCCGTTGCACCCGGGCAATCAAGGGAGCTGTGCAATGTGCGCCCTCCCCCCTCGTCGGTACAGGGCCAAATCGACTCGGTATAGAGGGGCGTCTCACGAATGTCGGCACCGTGCGGCATGACGGGCAGGTCGATCATGACCGTCCCGCCTTCCTCGACGCAGGTCGCCCCCTCAAGCTGCTCGATCGCGTATTGATAGAAACGTCTGCGCGCGGCGCTGCGGCTCATCGCCTCCGGGCCCGAACCGTCGGGCTTCTCGGCCTCCAGGCGCACCCGGTAGTAATTGATCGCCCGGGTACGCGCATACCCCCACCGCCATGCCGACGCGCTCCCGTAATTCGGGTTGTAGACATCCGAGAGACCCGCGAGGTGTCCGGCTCGCTCGCGTGCGCATTTCGGGTCGTCCACGCAGTCGGCCCGCCACGCACGTTCGCGGGCGGCGTTCGCCTTGTCCTCAGCGGCCTTCCTTTCGTCCGAGGCGTCCTGCAGCTCCTGCGCACTCTGATCAAGCGCGGCCTCATCCTCGGCGGTTTCCGCGGCCTCCTGCTCCAGGAAGCTATAATCCGTCTCGGAGGTCAGGGGGCAGGGCACCGCCGTGCCCGAGTACTCCATCGAACCCGCGCAGTTTGCTGAGATGCACGACGACGCGTTCGCCATCACAATCGCGGGGAGCGCGGCCTCGAGCTTTTGCAGCCCCTGCGCCGCAGAGGTCGCAAAGCTCCTCCGCTCGTCCAATAGGCTCTTTCCCGCCTGCACCACATCCGCCGAGGCAGCCTCGGTCGGCCCCGTGGGTATCATGGCGAGCACGAGACCCGCGCCCAATGTGACAAGGCCGGCGATGCCCATCGAGAGCACGCAGGCATCCGACACCTGGGCGACGGTCGTGAAGCCCGCGACGGCGTTCTCCCCCGCCATCGCCGCCGCATCGGCAACCTGCTGCACGTCGGCCGCCCGCGCCTGAGACCAGGCTGCCGCTGCCGTCCCGAAGACGAGCGTGAGACTCACCAGCATCGCCACGACCAGGGCAATGGCGGTGTAACCTCCCTCGTCGTCGATGAAGGTCCCGATGTCCGGGCGGACGGAACGCCTACGCCCCCGCCGCTCAGCCCCACATCTCGAGCCAGTCCCCATAGCTCCCTCCCAACCACGACGGCCTCAGTACCTGCTTCACCTCGACGTGAAGAACCAGCCCCGTACCGTCCCTTTCGGCCAATGGGGCCGACACCAGCGAAAAGAGCGGCAATGGCCTCGCGTGGCCCGTAATGGTGACGCTGGCAACGCGACCGTCATCACCCTGGGCGACACCGATCTGCCAGTCGTCCGTGCCTCCCACGTGGAAGACGGACACCTCGGGCACGGCCGCGAGCCTCCGGCGCGCATATTGCTCACATTCCGTCAGGTCCTCGGCGCCCCGCGCCGTCAGCACTGCGCGTGCGGTTTCTGCCGCAGTACCGTGCATGACTGCCCGGGTATAGAGCAGGCAGACCGGCTGGACGAGGATCCCAAGCAGCAGCATCACGCTCGGGATGAGCACGGCGGCCTCCACCGTCGCCTGTCCCGCGCACTGGCGCCTAAAAGAGCAGGACGTCTTCCGCATGCACAAGCGCATCCCCCGCCCCGAGCACGTGCGACGCCGCATCGATCGCCAGGTTGAGCAGCCTGCCGTCCCGTCCCGCGTGCCAGAGCGCCCCCAGCGCCACGACCAGCGACAGGAAGACAAAAAGCACCACCGCGTATTCGACCGTCGATTGCCCGTCCGTCCCTCTCCCATGCCTCATCACCCAGCCCCCTCGTCAACCTGTCCATATCCTTCAGCCGCAGCGGATGACGCCCATGCTTCGGCGTCCATCCGCACAGCCGTGGCCGCACATCCTGCACCGGACTCCTCGGCGCGCAGCACGCATACGTCGACCCAGCCGTCCCCCTGGACCACGCAGCCCCACATCTCACCGTATAGGTCGAGATAGCCGCTCCTCACGAGCAGACAGTCCTTCCGGTCCCGATAGGCCGAGAGCAGCTCAGCACCCGCCTCCGGCACATCGACCGCGAACACGGCCTCCCCTCGGGCGCATCCGTCCTCGTCCACCTGACCCGAGAGCTGTGCGAAGAGCTCCCGCACTTGAGTCGATCCGCTTCCCTGGCCCGCACCGACAGCCTCCGTCTCGGACGGGACGGCCGCACCAGGTCCCGCAGGCCCGGCGGCGTCCGAGCCGCCGAGTCTGTCCGAGCCCGCGGAACCTTCGGAACAAAAGGAGGACGACGGGCTTGTCTGCAAATAGACGCCAAGCGCAACCAAGGCGACCACCGCCGCGATTGCGAGCACCATGCCCCGCACCGTCTTATCCGCCCGTCGCCTCACAGCGAGTTGATCCCGCTCGCTATCGCGTCCCAGAGCGACTGGAGCTTGTCCTTGAAGGCGACAATCGCAACGATCGCGATTACAACCAGCACTCCGACAAGGATCGCGTACTCCGTCGTGCCCTGCCCGCGCTCGTCGCCGCCTATCCGGCGCAAGCCCTCGCCCACCTTCGTGACCGCCTTGCAATACGTCCTCATCGCACACTCCTTTCCCCAGCGGCATCCGCCGCACATTGCCTCCTAACCGTTCCTAGCCAAGCGAGACCGCCGAGCCCAGAAGCGGGCCCAATATCGCGATCAGCATCGCAGGCACGATCAACGTCCCCATCGGAATCAGCATCTTGACCGGCACCTTCTCAATCCGCTCCTCCATCTCGGAGCGCTGCTCATCGCGTATCGCCTGCGCCTGCTGCTCGAGCACCGCCGCCAGCGGGGAGCCGAAGGCGAGCGCCTGCGAGACAGCATCCGCAAACCGCCTCAGCGCTCCGATTCCCAACTCGTCCGACAGCCTCCTCAGAGCCTCGTCGCGCGTCGAGACGCCCATCCGCCAGGACTCGAGCGCCTCGCGGAACGCATGCGACAGGCCGCTGTCGCATCGGTCGCAGTAGAGCTCCAGCGACGCGTCGAACGACAATCCCGCCGACAGGCCCAGCGTCAGCACGTCGAGCATGTCCGGCATCTGCTGCAGGCCTTCCGAGCTGCGCCGGCGCCGCTCCTCCTGCCTGCGCATCTCGGCCAGATAGGGAAAGGCGGCTTCCGCCTTCTTTCGCATCTGCGCGACCAGGTCGCCGAGAGGGTCGCCACGCGGCTCCGCGGAGGGCTTCGCCCGCGTCCCGCCCAGCAGAACAAAAGTCGCCAACGCCCCGCAGCCCCCGCACGCCGCCGTCAGCACCACGCCTGTCAGGTCCATCACAACACCCCCTTCATGAGCCGTCGCACGATGGCGAGGGCAAGCGCGTCCATCGCAAGCGCCAGGAGCACGCTGACGATGCCCGCCGGGGTGGTCAGCCCCTTCTGAAAGTCAGGCGATATCAGCGAAAGCGTCCCCACCAGGACCAGCGGCAGCAGGCACACGACCCGTACAGAAAGGCGAACCTGGGCCGTCTTCACGTCGAGCAGGCGCTCCATCTCGCTCTGCCGCTCTGCGAGCTTCGCGGTCGTCTCGAGCAGGCCGCGCAGGGGGCTGCCCGTACGCTGGGAGATAAGGAGCGCCGTGACCAACAGGTCGGCGCGGGGAACAGCAAGCTCCCCCGAAAGGGACTCGAGCGCCTCGCGGGTCGAAGCCCCGCAGCGCAGGCGCATCGCGACGCGGGAGAACGCCTGGGCGGCCGGGCCTCGCCCATGGGAGCCGACGTAGTCAATCGCCTGCGCGAGGGTCTCGCCCGACCCAAGCGCCAATGCGAGGGCACGCAGGACGTCGGGCATCTCCTCCGCCATGCGTCTCGCACGCCGCCGCTGCCGGGACGAGTCCCAGAGCGGCACACCGACCGCAATCGCACCTATGGGCACCAATGCCCCAGGGACGGAACGCGAGAGCAACGCGCAGACAAGGCAGGCGGCGCCGCAGCAGGTGAGCATCAGCCCCAACGCCTGCTCGCGACCGAGAGCCGGCTGCATTCTGTGGGTCTTCCGCGCGGCGGCGTCGGCGGCCTCGCGCCATGGGTCGAGATTCAGAAGCCATCCCACCAGGCGCATGCGACCCGCCGTACCCGCGACGAGGGACAGTTTCCTCCAAAAGGCGCGACGCATCTGGCTCGCACTATGGGCCTCCCTTGCGCCACCCGTCAGCACATACGCCGCAACCCAAACGACTGCTCCGCAACCCGCGGGGAGCGCTACCCCAAAAACCGCCTCCATGCTGCCACCTCCCCCTCACCAAGTCCGCCGGAGGCAAGCGCCGGCACGATGAAGTCCGGTTCGCGCACAAGCCGCCACGCATCCGACGCAGCGTCATACGAGACGCATTCGGTCAGCTCCACGCCTCCTTCGGCGCCGCGCGTCACCGTCGATAGAGACGTGATCCGTCGTTCACCACCGGGCAAGCGGGCGCTCATCACGATCAGGTCGAGCGCCGTCGCGATCTGTTCCTCGATAATCGAGGCGGGTAGGTCCATCCCGAAGCGCGCCATCAGCACCAGACGCAGGATGGCTTCCTCGGACGTGCCGGCATGCAATGTGGTCAGGCTGCCGTCGTGACCCGTGTTCATGGCCTGCAGCATGTCAATCGTCTCGGCGCCGCGGCACTCGCCGACCACGATGCGGTCCGGGCGCATACGCAGGGCATTGCCCACCAGGTCGCGGATCGTGATGGCGCCGCTGCCCTCGATCGAGGCGTCGCGGGCCTCCAGCCTCACGACGTCGGGATGCGAGTCGAACCGCAGCTCGGCGGAGTCCTCGATCGTCACGATGCGCTCCGCTGGGTCGATCTCGCACGACAACGCATTGAGCAGGGTTGTCTTTCCCGAACCGGTTCCGCCCGCCACCGCAATGTCCTGCCGCATGCGCACCGCCCACGACAGCAGCATCGCGTACCACTCCGGCAGCGATCCCAGCTCTACCAGCTCGTTCAGGGTCGTAATGCGGTTGGAGAACTTGCGGATGGTCACCGCCGGCCCGTCGATCGCGATGGGACGTGCCACGGCGTTCACACGGTCGCCGTTGGCGAGGCGAGCGTTCACCAGAGGACTTGCCCGATCGAGACGACGTCCGAGCGGGGCCAGGATGCGGTCGATCGTCACCATGATCTGCTCTGCCGACTCGAAGGCGACGTCTGCCCGCCAGAGTCTGCCTCCCCGTTCATAGAAGAGGCGTCCGGGCCCGTTCACGATGACCTCGGTCACCGTGTCATCATCAAGCAGCGACTGTATGGGGCCGAGTCCACAGACCTCGTCGAGCACTTGCTCGATCAAGGCCTCGCGGGCGGCGGCCGACTCCCCCTCGTATTCAGACGAGTTCAGGATGGCCTGACAGGTCACGCGCAGCTCGTCGCGCGCCCGCGCCGCATCGGACCCCGAGACCAGGGCCGCCATCGCCTCGAGTCCCAGACGCGAGACCAGCTCGTCTTTCAGGTGCTCACGCAACTCTGCACGGGCCTGGCGGTCCTCGTCGGCGACGTCCTCCTGGACCCCGCGGTATTTTTCCTCCTGCTCCCGCACGCGCTCCAGAACCGACATCAGCTTGCCTTCTTTCGACCGATCGCGAAATGTTTTTTGCGTGGCTGGGCGTCTTCCAGCGCCCGGTTTGCGGCCTCCGCTGCGGGGAGGCATCCGAGCTCCTCGAGAATCTGCGCCAAGGCCTGTGCGACCGACGCCGTGAAATCCGAGTCCAACCGGGCCAGCTCGGCCACGTTGCCCTCCGCAAGCAGCTCCCCTACCTCATAGCCGCCTTCCAGCACGCGGTAGGCGCGTGCCGTCTCGAGGCCCGCCTCGCCACGACCGACAGAGCGGTCGAAGTGCCGCCTGCGGTCCCCGTGGTTTGCCACGCGCACGATGCGGGTGCGCGCGACGCCGAGCCGTACCGCCAGAGCCGAGACACGCGCCAGCGAGCCGATCTTCACAGCCGACTCCGGATGTACGAGCAACAGACGGCTACAGCGTTGAAAGGCCTGTGCCGTCGCATCGGTACAGGTAGCCGAGGTGTCCACCAGCACCAGGTCGCAAGAGAATGCGGCGGCGTCCAGGAGCGGCATCACCAAGGGTGCCGCACGTTCCGCGAGCTCCGGCCTCGAACAGGGCCCCCACAAGGTGACGCCCTCGGCCGCCGCGACGCCGATTCCGCCCCAGTCCATTTCGTCAGGAGCATCCCCCTCGGGAACGCCGTCCAACGCCGCCCCATGGGGAAGGCCAAAACAGGTGAAGAGGTTGCCGCATGCCAGGTCAAGGTCGACCGCTGCCACCCGCATTCCCCAAGAGGCCGCAACCATCGCCGCCGTGGCGACAATCGCGGTCTTGCCCACGCCCCCGCGTCCCGAGGAGACCGCCAGGACAGGTGCTCCTTGTTTCATCTCCAAAGCCGTACTCCCTTCCCCCGCCCGCATGGACGGCGCGGACTGGCGTCGGCCGTCCCCATACCGCCGTTTCGCCCCATCCGGGGCCACGGACAGCGCGCCTTCCCTGCGGGCGGGCAATGCGTCCACGTCGACCGTGAGCGTCACGCCCGCCGCCTGCGCACGCGACCGCTCGGACCCTGAAGGCCCTCTGCCGACCAGCACGACCTTGCGTGCCAGCCCGTCCGACACGAGCGCGGCGGCGAGGTTGATGTCCGACACGCCGCGCTCGGTCATCCCGACCGCCGCTCCGACCGCACCCGGCTCCTCCTCTCGGAAAGCCAGGCGCATGGCTTGCGGGTCCTCCTCGAAATGCACCTCTGCCTCGGGTTCCAGCGACCGCACCGCCCGGACGAGGTCACCGCGAGCTGCCTCCGCGCAGCAGGCGAGCCAGAGGTTCCCGCTCATTGGCCTGCCCCCTGCCCCTCGGACCCAGTCGCCTCTGGGGCGCCGTCCGACGGCTCGGCGGTGTCTGACGCCTCGTCGCCGTCCGAAGGCTCGGCGCCGTTCTGCACCTGATCGACCGGCAGCTCAGCAGGGGCCTCCGCATCCGCATCCCCCGTGGCCTCACCGGCTGCGTCGTCAGCCGGCACGACCAGGCGCAGCGTGCCTTCCGCGCTCGCTTCCAGCACCGCCGCCACGTCCTCCGGCTTCACGGAGACCGTGATCTGCGCCCCGCTCAGGCTGGCGTTGCCCGATGGCTTGGACAGGACGTGCATGCCCTCGGCCACCTTGGCCGTGCCGTCATCGCTCACGGCAAACGCCTCGAGCATGGACCCCTGAGCGATGGTGCGTGGAATTCCGAGCTTGTCCGTAATGGGCAACGTGAGTGCGACGTGTCCCTCGGGAACCTCGGCCATCGCCTCGTCTGCGCGGAAGTTCACGTCGGTCAGCGGCGCACCGTTTGCGGCGGGCACGCTGATCTCCTGACCGAGGACCTTGTCCAGGTCTGTGATGGCACCGTCGGGCGCCATATCGGCAAGCCAGTCGCGGGTCGCGACATTAGACCTGCTCACCACATCGCCCGGTTCCAGGGCGGTCGTGGCGACGACGAGCTTCACGACCTCGCCGCCGTAGCGCTCGATCGCCTCGGACCGCACGCGGTCAGCCTCCTGGCGCACATGGCTCGCGTACAGGGAGCAGAGCATCATGCAGAGCACCGCGCAAGCACCCGCAAAGATGAGCCTGAACCTCTTCGACATCGCATCCCCTCCCCCCGGCCGCCCTGCGCGGTCGGTACAGGGGATTTTTGCGCGCCATACCCGCTCGGCGAACGGGAATCTCGGCCGGGCTTGCAGCAAACAGGCTGGCAGCTTGCACGAAACTATGCGCGCAAACTTGCCTGCGCAGCTTGTGCGCGCGCCCGTCCTACGTCGTATCGCAGCTTGCCAACGGAAGACCTACCGTCCGCGGATTCATGCTCACCATCCACCGATGCACATATTTGCTCATGGCAAGCTTGCCAAACTCAACGAACATGCCAATAAAACGAGCCGCAGCCAGAGGCCACGGCTCGTATGCAGACAAAATATGGGGTGCGCTACAAGACTATATCGGGGTCGAGCAGGGCGGCGCTTTCGCGCATCTCGCCCGCCAGCGCCAGATACGCTTCCAGCGCCTCGGGCGTGAAAGCCCCCGCGGCGAGCGCCTCGCGGACGGCGCAGCCCGGCTCATGGGTGTGCGTGCAGTCCCGGAAACGACAGCCCAGCGCCGCTTCGGCAATCGCAGGAAAGACAAGCCTGAGCCCGCGCTCGTGACCGACAAGCGGCAAGGACCGCAGCCCCGGTTCGTCGATGATCACGCCACCACCCGGCAAAGCAACCATGCGACGTGCCACGGTCGTATGGCGGCCTTTGTCGTCGCGTGCGCGCACGGCACCCGTCTCCAGCGCCTCATGTCCGAGCAGGGCGTTGAGCAGCGTCGATTTGCCGGCTCCTGACTCGCCCAGCACAATCGCGACCGTGCCCGGGGGCACCAACGCACGCACGTCCTGCACGCCGGCGCCGTCGTGTGCGGACGATGTCACGACGACGGGCACCTCGGCGCTCAGCACCGCCCGAACCAGCGCAAGGTCGGACTTGAGCACATCCAGTTCCGCGCGGTCCGCCTTGGTGAAAACGACCGCGACACGCGTACCGCAGTCTGCCGCGATCACGGCTGAGCGAGCGAGGCGATCGACGCTGATGCGACGCGGGCCCAGCGCCTGTGCCACCAGCACGATGTCCACGTTCGCAGCCAATGTCTGGCGCTCGCCGCGGGCTCCCCCGCGCCAACGTGCGACGTCGCTCTCGCGGGGCAGAATGGCCTCGATCTGCGCCTTGTCGTGCCCCTCGGGGACACGCAGGACCACCCAGTCGCCCACCGCCACACGGGAGTCGTCGGCCCCTTTGGTTAAGCCAGCGGAGAATTCGGCGCGCACGAGCCCGTCTTCCCAAGCGATAGCCGGAAAGCCTCGGTCGAGGCGAACCACACATCCCAGATGCAGGTCGGATGCCACGGCGGGCTGGCCTGCGGCGGACACCCCCGCCCGGTCGCGCTCGTCGACAAGGACCGTGCCAAAGGCGGCCTTCTGGCGCTCGCTGGGCGTCAGAAGCGAGAACGGTGGGATATCGGAGAGAGAGGAAAGCGCCGGAAGGGCAGAATCGACCCCGCCGGCGCTCTTCTTGCGTGAGCTATGCGCGCGCTTGGACACGCTAGTCCTTGTTCTTCTCGACGGCACGCATGATGGCCTTGTAGACCTCGTTGATCGGGATGATCAGGATGGCCAGGCCCATGGCCATGAGGTAGTGGCCGAGGTCGAGCTCCGCAAACCCGAAGACCAACGAAAGCGGGGTCTCTATGACCACCCAGGTCAGGAAGAGGGCCAGGCCGAAGGCGCCCCAGGTCCAGATGTT
This sequence comes from uncultured Actinomycetes bacterium, assembly GCA_900315165.1. Classification (GTDB taxonomy): domain Bacteria; phylum Actinomycetota; class Coriobacteriia; order Coriobacteriales; family Atopobiaceae; genus Olegusella. The sequence goes on from OMXZ01000001.1 coordinate 40,827, forward strand.
CTGCGTCGGCAGACGGAAGATGGAGGCGCGGCGGCTGCGCATGTTGAAGGAGTGGAACATCTCGATCATGGACAGGGTGAGGAAGGCCATGGTCATGCCCATGATGCCGTTGGCGTCGGAAGCGATGGCGTCGGTCAGGGACACGCCAGCCGCGTTGATGCCCAGGAAGTAGGAAACCAGGGTGAGGACGGAGATCACGACGCCCTGGAAGATGGTGTCCACACCCATGCCGTTGGCGAAGATGCCGTCGGTAGAGTTGCGGGGCCTGCGCTTCATGATGTCGGGCTCGGCCGCCTCCATGCACATGGCGAGGGCGGGCAGCGAGTCGGTGATGAGGTTAATCCACAGCAGGTGCGTGGGCTCCAGGATGGTGAAGCCGATCAGCGACGCCACAAAGACGACCACGACCTCGGCCAGGTTGGACGACAGCAGGAAGGCGATGGCCTTGCGGATGTTGTCGTAGATGCGACGGCCCTCCTCGACCGCGCCGATGATGGTCGCGAAGTTGTCGTCGGCCAGCACCATATCAGCCACGCCCTTGGTGACGTCGGTACCGGTGATGCCCATGCCGATGCCGATGTCGGCGCGCTTGATGGAGGGGGCGTCGTTGACGCCGTCGCCGGTCATGGCGACGACCATACCCTTCTTCTTCCAGGTATCGACGATACGGGTCTTGTGCTCGGGCTGGACGCGGGCATAGACATTGATGTCCTCGATGCGGTCCATGAAGTCCTCATCGGAGATCTTGTCCAGCTCGGCACCCGTGATGGCGCCGCTCTTGTCCTTGACGATGCCCAGCTCCTTGGCGATGGCCACGGCGGTGTCGATGTGGTCGCCCGTGATCATGACGACGTTCATGCCGGCCTCGTGAGCCTCCTTAATGGCAGGCTCGACCTCGGGGCGGACCGGGTCGATCATGCCGCAGAGACCCAGGAAGGTCATGTCCTTCTCGAGGTAGGCGGCATCGTAGCTCTCGGGAGCGGTCTTGCCCCAATTGGTGCGGGCGGCCGCCATCACGCGCAGGGCGTCATCGGCCATGGCCTTGTTCTGCTCCATGATCTGGGCGCGAATCTCGTCGGTCATGGGCACGTCGCCCTGGGCGGTGTGGACCTTGGTGCAGCGGGCCAGGACGACGTCGGGACCGCCCTTGGTGTGCTGGACGTAATCGCCTTCCGGCGAGACGTTCACGACCGACATCATCTTGCGGCCGGAGTCGAAGGGCGCCTCGCCGGCACGCGGATTGGCGGCGTCGAGATCGCCCGAGGGGAAACCGAGCTTCGCCGCATCGGCCACGAGCGCCGCCTCGGTCGGCTCGCCCTCGGCCACCTCGTTCGCGGCGTCCCACTTGGCATCGGAGCACAGGGCCATGCAGCGCACGAGGCGCTCGATGTCCTCGGAGTAGTGGCGGACGACCGTCATCCTGTTCTGGGTGAGCGTGCCCGTCTTGTCCGAGCAGATGACCTGCGTGCAGCCCAGTGTCTCGACGGCGTTCATCTTGCGGACGATGGCGTTGCGCTTGGACATCTTGGTGACGCCGATGGAAAGTGCGATGGTGACGACGGCCACGAGACCCTCGGGGATGGCGGCAACGGCCAGCGACACCGCGACCATGAAGGTGTTGAGCACCTCGGAGATGTTGCCGAAGAAGGCCAGGCCGCCATGCTGGATGACGCCCACGAGGAAGACCACGGCGCAGATGCCGATGACGGCCTTGGTGAGAATGCCGGACAGCTCGTTGAGCTTGACCTGCAGCGGGGTGAGGTCGTCCTTGGTCTGGGCGATGGCGTCGGCGATCTTGCCCATCTCGGTGTCCATGCCGGTGGCGACCACCACGGCGCGACCGCGGCCGTAGACCACGGTGGAGCCCATGTAGCACATGTTCTTGCGGTCACCCAGGGGCACGTCGTCGGTGCCGTCGGCGAGGCCAAGGACCTCAGCGATCTTGTTGGCCGGGACGGACTCGCCCGTGAGCGCCGACTCCTCGACCTTCATGGAGGCCGACTCGAGGATGCGGCAGTCGGCGGGGACCGCGTCGCCCGCCTCGAGCACGACGACGTCGCCGGGGACGAGCTCGGCAGACGGCACCGTGACCTGCTTGCCGCCACGGATAACCTTGGAGGTGGCCGCACTCATCTCCTGCAGGGCGGCCAGGGCGTTCTCGGCTTGGTATTCCTGCACGACGCCAAGGACCGAGTTGAGGATGACGACGAACATGATGATGAAGACGTCGGCGAAGTCCGCCTCACCCTGGGCCATGCCCGTCACGGCCGAGATGACCGCCGCGATGATCAGCATGATGACCATCGGGTCGGCCATCATCGCGAAGAACCGCTTCCACAGCGGGTCCTTCTCGGCTTCCTTGAGCTTGTTGGGACCAACCTTCTCGAGACGGCTGGCTGCCTCGGCGACAGCGAGGCCCTCCTGCTCGTCGGAGCCCTGCTCCTGGAGCACGAGCACAGAGTCAGACAGATACTCCTTCACGTTCCCCTCCTGGTATACCTGCGCGTATGCGCATATCTCACACCCAACAGGTTGATGCCCGATCATAATTCCCCAGGAGGGGCAAGGGCTCATCAAGGTTGCCGTGTCAGGCGCCTTGCTAAGTTTTCATATTACCCGAACTTAGCCTGTCGCACGACCACATCACAATTTCCCACCTCTCCCCCATTTCGACCTACACGGTCTCAAGCAGGGCGGATGTTTCACAACCGAGCACACGGGCCAGCGAGGCAAGCGAGGCGGCCTGCGCCTTATTGATGTCCTTATTGCGCTGCTCCCACATTTGTACCGAACGCACCGATACCCCAGCCCGCTCGGCAAGCGATTGCTGCGTGATCCCCCGTGCCCTCCGAACCGCCGCGAGCCTTGTCACCGGCTCATGCTGTTGACGCCTTTTCCGTAAGACCGATACGAACTTCTCCTCCGGGGCCTCATGCAGCGTCGGGTACAGGGCGAGGGCGTCATGGGCGGGAATCGCCTGGAAGATGGTTCTGAAGTCCCAGGCCGTCTCCCACTGGGCATAGGCATACACCCAGCCCGCCCAATACTCCGCCCCCTTATCTATCCGCAAGCTCGTGGTTGGCAGCGACGAGTACTCGACTGCCGTTACTTTGCCTGAAAGGCGAATGATCTCTGCCGTCCGCCCCGGCCCCCGGACCAGCATGCCCACCTCACCCAACAGGCGGAGGACGAGTTCCTCTCCGGACATGCCTGCGACCACGCGCGGCTCGCCGACTTCGAAAGAGCGACCCAGCCTCGATGACGCAAACGGTGCCGAGAACTCGTCGGCTTCCTGTCCGAGGTCGAGGCAGGCATACTCGAACGCTTCGGCGAGGCAGCACATGGCATCATCGAGGTAGTCTTCATCGTAGGCGTGGGCCATCGCCTGCCACCTCCCCACGGATGATATCCCTCATATAGAGGCCATCGATGTCATCCTCAAGCGCAAGTTCTCGGAAGGACGCCCGCGCCTTTTCGTCACGTGCCTTCCTCCGTGGGAACCATATGCCGTCATCGACAGGATCAGCACCATGGAACTCGAGACGTTCGAAGGCGGCGGGGCTCTTCAAGCAGATCTGTTCGCCCAACTCGCCCAACCTCATCGCACGTGATAATTGATTAATCGAAATCGTGTTGCGCAGAAACGAGCGCGCGAAACTGAAATATGAATCGTCCGCCCGATACCCGATGACGATATCGGCCTTCCGGACGTCAGGCAGGTACCGCTCACGCAGGCATGCAATACCGCGTGCCTCGATAGCCGACTTCGGGGCGAACCTTCTATTGTCCACCAGCAAGGCGAGCCAATTGAGGATGCCATATTCCCCAGTCCCTAAATTGAGCACGGCGAGCCCGCTCATATCCAATGCGTACCTATTCGCAAAGCCGCCGCCCGCATCCGTACAGGCCCATTCGCATGCAAGGTCACGATGCTCGGTGCAATAGAAGCCCTGGCCGTAATCGTTGTATGCATAGCCCAGATGCGGCTCAGGGCGTGCGACCACATGGTCGGACCCGTGCCATATCTCTTTTTTTCCCTGCCCCATGCTGGCTCGCCTTTCTCGGTGACTATCACCACAGTGATACTTTACTTAATGTCATGGAGAAAAGCAAGTACGATTGTTCGATTTCTGGAGAGCATGGCATTGGCGGATTCGCCCTAGTGCTTGTCGTTCTGGCCCTGGTTCCTGTCGCCATGACGGCTGAAGCGCTCGGCGAAACCCTCGAGGCGTTCGCGCTGCCACACGCCCACGAGGGCGATCGCGGCACCGATGACGAACAGGACGGCCGCGCGCACGTAGTTGCCCTTCGAGATGTCGGCCGCCGCGAAGCAGGAGACGAAGACGCCCGGGATGCGGCCCACCGTAGTCAGGAAGAGATAGCGCTCGAGCGGCATATCCGTGAGCGGCACGAGGTAGGCGAAGGTGTCCTTGGGCAGACCCGGGATCAAAAAGAGGACGAAGACGATTAGGTCCAGCTTGCCCGTCTTCTCGAATTCGCGGAACTTCTCGGTGTGCTCCTCGCCCACCATGTCGCGGACGAAGGGGGCGCCCAGCTTGCGAACCAGCACGAAAATGACCGCGCCCGCGATGATGCAGCCGACCAGAATAATCAGCGTGCCGAGCCAGGGGCCGTACATGAGACCGGCTGCCATCTGGACGAGCTCGCCGGGGATGAAGGTCACGACGACCTGCAGGACCTGCATGCCGAGCAGGACGAAGACGCCGCGGGCGCCCATGTCCTGCACGCGCTCCACGACGCCGTTCACACCGCCCGTCTCATAGGCGTCGCTCAGGAAGGGCCAGAAGCGATAGGTTGCATAGCCGACGATGGCGAAAAAGGCGAGCAGGCCAAGGGCGCCAACGATGTCGCTGTGGGAAAAACGCCTGTCCTTCTTGCCGTCCGTCACAATGCCTCGCAATGCGATCGAGCCAATAACCCCATAAATCTTAGGGCTCGTTTGTGAAGTTGGCTACGACAAGAAGGTCAACAGGCCCATATCTCCTCACGAATGTGCTCGCACAAGTTAGTGTCCGCCCGCCGCGCTAAAATACTTACAAGTGCGGACCGCACGTACACATCGCGAGAAAGGGCAAGAAGCATGAGGATCCTCTTCTTTGGCACGGCGAGCTACGACAAGGAGTCCTTCGAGAAGGAGCTGCCTGACTATCCCGACGTCAAGATCGACTTCACCGAGACCAACCTCACGCCCATGACCGCCGCCCTCGCCCGCGGCTACGACGCGGTGTGTGCCTTCGTCAACGCCGACGTGTCGGCCATGACGCTCGAGATCCTCAAGGGCTTCGGCGTCGGCCTCGTGCTGATGCGCTGCGCCGGTTTCGACGCCGTGAACGTCCCCGTGGCCACCGACCTGGGCATCAAGGTCACCCGCGTGCCGGCCTACTCGCCTGAGGCCATCGCCGAGCATGCCATGGCCCTCGGCCAGACGGCAAACCGCCACATCCACAAGGGCTACATCCGCGTCCGCGAGAACAACTTCGCCCTCGACGGCCTGGTCGGCGAGACCCTGCACGGCAAGACCGCCGGCATCATCGGCACCGGCCGCATCGGCGCCGCCCTCTGCCGCATCTGCAAGGGCTACGGCATGTACGTCCTGGGCAGCGACCTCTATCCCAACCAGAAGCTCGTGGACGAGGAGCACGTCGTGGACGAGTACGTCGACTACGACGAGCTCTACCGCCGCTCCGACTTCATCAGCCTCCACGCCTTCCTCAACAAGGAGAGCTACCACATGATCGACGATGAGGCGATCGCCAAGATGAAGGACGGCGTGATCTTCGTCAACACCGGCCGCGGCGCCCTCGTGGACACCCAGGCCCTCATCCGCGGCATCATCTCCGGCAAGATCGGCGCCGCTGGCCTCGACGTGTACGAGGAGGAGAACGCCAACGTCTACCAGAACCGCTCTGGCGCCGTCATCGACTCCGTCACGGCCCGCCTGTGCTCCTTCCCCAATGTCGTCATGACCTCGCACCAGGCCTTCTTCACCCGCGAGGCCCTCTCGCAGATCGCCTGCGTGACGCTCGACAACGCCGTCGCCTATGCCAACGGCACCGATTTTGTGGAGAAGAGCGTCGTTTGCTAAGTGTTACCAAGCGCTAACCCAAGCCGCCGCACGTCTTGATATGCTCGTTTCTAGCATGTCATCGTGCGGCGCTTCATATGTCAAGACACCCGCACCCGGATAGCAAGGAGTGACATGAACAAGAGAACGAAAATCGTTTGCACCATGGGACCCGCGACGGACGACGACGACGTCCTGCGCCAGCTCATCGTCAACGGCATGAATGTCGCGCGCTTCAACTTCAGCCACGGCAGCCACGAGTACCACAAGAAGAACATCGAGCGCGTGCGTGCCATGTCCACCGAGCTGGGCATCCCCGTCGCCATCATGCTCGACACCAAGGGCCCCGAGATCCGCACCGGTGAGCTCGTCGACCACAAGCCCGTGACGCTCACCGCCGGCGAGCATGTCGTCGTCTCTACCGACACCAGCGTGCCGGGCACCTCCGAGCGCTTCTCGCTCGACTACAAGAACCTCCCCCACGAGGTCGAGGAGGGCTCCGTCATCCTGATTGACGACGGTCTGATCGGCCTTCAGGTCGAGAGCGCGACCGACACCGAGATCCACTGCCTCGTCACCAACGGCGGCGACCTGGGCGAGAAGAAGGGCGTGAACCTGCCCGACATCGACGTCCAGCTGCCGTCCGTGACCGATCAGGACCGTGCCGACATCGCCTTTGGCTGCGAGATGGGCATCGACGCCATCGCCGCCTCCTTCATCCGCAACGCAGGCGCCGTCGAGGAGATCCGCGCGATTTGCGCCGACCACGGCCTCTTTGACGTCTACATCATCCCCAAGATCGAGAGCGCCTTTGGCGTGAAGAACTTCGACGAGATCCTGGCCGTGTCCAACGGCATCATGGTCGCCCGCGGCGACCTGGGCGTGGAGGTCCCCGCCGAGCAGGTGCCCCACATCCAGAAGCAGATCATCCACAAGTGCAACGCCGCCTATAAGCCCGTCATCACGGCCACGCAGATGCTCGACTCCATGATCCGCCACCCGCGCCCGACCCGCGCCGAGGTCACCGACGTCGCCAACGCCATCTACGACGGCACCGACTGCGTGATGCTGTCCGGCGAGACCGCGGCGGGCAAGTACCCCGTCGAGGCCGTCAAGACCATGGCCAATATCTGCCGCGAGACCGAGCAGTACCTGCCCGAGCGCCCCGAGTTCACCGACCGCGGCGGCGTGCGCAACGTCAACTCCTCCATTGGCCATGCCTGCGTGGAGATCGCCGACCAGGTCGACGCCAAGTGCATCGTGTGCCCCACGCACACCGGCCGCACCGCCCGCCTGATCTCGACCTTCCGCCCGCACCTGCCGATCTACGCGATGTCGCCCATCGCCGCGACCGCCCGCCGCTGCTGCTTCATGTGGGGCGTCGAGTCCTACCGCACCACCGAGCAGGGGTCGCTGTCCGCGACGCTCTACAACGCGCTGCAGGTCGCCAAGGCCCATGGCGCCGTGGACTCCAACGACATCGTCGTGATCACTGCCGGCGACGCGCAGACCTCGCCGCGTCAGGGCGACTACACCACGTCCACCAACATGGCCATGGTGGCCCAGGTCCAGTAACCGGTCTTTCCCCCTCAAGGGATTCCGGCGCCGCTGTCCAGCTCATCTTGCTGGCAGCGGCGTCTTTTTTCGATCGGCTGGGATGATAATCGGCCTAGTCGATGCCTTCGCGCCAGAGATCGGGAGTGCGCGTCTCGGCGGTCTCGGCATCCCAGTGCACGTGATAGTGACGGCAGTCGCAGATCGGCTTGAAACGCGACCAGCCGCAGCGGCAGAGGGTGTACTTGGTCCTCTTCTCGTACTGGTGGCCGTCGGCCGCGATGAGCCTGAAGTTGCCGCGCGCCCAGAAGGGGCCAGAGCATTCGTAGCCGGGATCCTCCAGCACGATGATCTCGTTGGGATAGCGCGGCTCCAGCACCTCGCCCGTCCGGGCATCCTTCATGACCAGGCGACCTGCCGGGCACTCGTCAGCCGCACGGATGGCCAGCTCGCGGGCCTCGGAATCGTCCCCGCATTCCATGAGCTGCCAGATCTTGCCTCGGTCGGTATGGCAGAAGCGCGCCAGGCAGCACATGTCGTAGTCATCGTAGAGCACAAGGCCGTTGCCCTCATAGACCTTGGCACGGCTCTCGAAGGGCTCGTCCCAAAGGGCCTCGGTACCGTCCCAGCCGTGATGTGCCATCCGGTCGCAGAAGGGCTGGATCGGTGATTTGCCGCAGCGGCAGAGGATAAACTTGTCGTCGTGCGGAATCACGCCGTCGTCGCGGTAGACGTAATGGTCAGGATCCTTGTGCACGATGGTCGCCTTGCGCAGCGTCACCTGCCCCGTGACCAGCAGCGGTCCATCTTTGACCACGCGGATGGTATAGACGTGCCCATCTTGCATGCACGTCTCGTCTTTCACATCAGAGTTATCGGCCATATGACCCCTCTTCTGCATCTGCGAAGACCCCTCTTCGAGAAAACGACCCTTTTGAGTCATTTCATACGCATCATACATCCGAAAAAATGCAGGTAGATTGGGGTGGGATTTCAACCCGGGAAAACACGGCACTTTCTCTGTTGTTCATATTCTTATATATGCAGGTAGATACATCGTAATAGAATCAAGAAGGTCGAAAGGAACGCTCGAAGACTACCCGTTGACTCAGAAGGGTCAAAATCTCGAACGGGCGTCTGGTCAATCAATTTGCCATCCGTTGTTTACGCGTAAAGTCATTGTGGGAAGCCAGGTCGGAGGAACTGCGTGACGCACCAAAAGGACGTGCCGAGGTTCAGACGCGTTACGCCTGGCTATGCGTGGCAGCTGCCGCGTGCTGGGTCCTCGCCGGCGTCCTCATGCTCGCCTTAACGCCCGACAACAAGGGTCGGGCTTAGCGCTCACAGAGCCAGTAGCGCGTGCCGAAGGCCTCGATCTCGCTGCCGCCGCCGAAGTCGTGGTCCTCGCCTGTGATGAGGTCGACGGCACGGCCGCAACCGGCATCGAAATGCAGCGTCACCGAGGCATCTGCCGCATTGATGGCGACGATCACGCGCTTACCGCCCGCCGCACGCTGGAAGACGAGCTGTTGCGGCTGACAGACCAGCTCGTGGTAGTCGCCCATGCAGAGCGCCTCGGCACCGTCGGAAGTGAGGCGCGCCGCCACCAGCGCCGCGATCCAATCCGTCAGCTCGTTCCATTCCGGCGCAGCGAAAGCGGGACGCAGCTCGTGGTCGCCGTACTTCTGCTCGCCCTCGACGCCCCACTCGCTGCCGTAATAGACGCAGGGCACGCCGTTCATGCCAAAGAGCAGGCCGTACAGGGGACGGAGGTGGCGCTTGTCCGCAAGCTGGGTCGCGATGCGCGGCACGTCGTGGTTGTCGATGAAGGTGAGCAGGTGCTTGCCCGTGTAGAGGTCCCAGGGCTTGTCACCGCTCTGACGCTCGAGCGCGTAGGCGATCTCGTGCATGTTGGCCGAATTCATGGACGACCACATGCCCTTGTAGGCCTCGTAGTTGTAGACGGAGTCGCAGGCGTTGTCGTTCAGCCACTTGTTGTAGTCGCCGAACATCGTCTCGCCGACCAGCGGGAACTTCTGGCCGCGCTTGTCGGTAAGCGAGTTGGCAATTTGGCGCAGGTAGCCGAGGAAGCCCAGGTCCAGGCAGAAGGCTACGTCCAGGCGCAGGCCGTCGATGTCGAACTCGCTCTCCCAGCCGCGGATCACATTGGCGAGATACTCGTTGAGCTCGAAATTGCCGTGGTTGAGCTTGACGAGATGGGAGTCGCCGCCCCAGTTTTCGTAGCCGAAGCCGTCGTTGTACTCGTCGTTGCCGCCCCAGTCGATCGCGAACCAGCCGGCATAGGGGCTCGCTTGCTTCTTCTCCACCACGTCCTGGAAGGCCCAGAAGCCGCGCCCCACATGGTTGAAGACGCCGTCGAACAGCACGCGGATGCCCGCCTCGTGGAAGGCCTCGACCACGCGGCGCAGATCCTCGTTGGTGCCGAGGCGCGAATCAACCTTGGTGTAGTCGCGCGTGTCATAACCATGACCATCGCTCTCGAAGGGCGGGTTGAGCATCACGCAGGTTGCGCCGAGCTTCTTGATATGGCCAACCCAGCCGTCGTCAATGATGTTGAGCAGACGATGCCCGTCTGTCGCATGCGTGCCGACCGCAGCCTCCCCCTCGGCGCCGCCGTCGTTGCGCCACGGCGTGCCGCACAACCCGAGCGGATAGATCTGATAGACCGTCGCACCCTCATACCAGTTCATATCGTTCCTCCATTCCTGCGGACGGGCCTCGCGCGGCTTGTAGACCCGCTGCGGCACACCGCGTGAAAGCCCGATGCGGCCGAGCTCGCTTTCCGCCGGATCAAACGAGGCGGCGACCTTATCGAGCAGACCGAAGGCGCCCGCGAAGTCGAGCACCGTGCCGACACCGACGCCCGTGTCGCCGCGCTCCACGCGCGACACCGTGTCGCGGCTCACGCCCAGCTCGCCGGCGAGCTCGTCCGAGGTAAGGCCCGCCATCGCGCGCCAGCTCTTGAGGCTGCAACCGATCCTGCGCATGGCTTCGTTGCTTTTTTCGGTCGCCATTGCATCCACCTTTGCGTCGGATATACTTGACGTTGTCGGTTATTTCCGACAACGTCAAGTATATCCGACGTTACGAGAGATGCAAGCTACATCACACGACGGGTCTCATTGGAGATGACGCAGCGGTTCGCGGGCAGCCAGACGCTGCCCCATTCGAAGGGGGTGCCGTCCTCCAAAAAGACCAGCTGGTCGAGATCGAGGACCGGGGCGTGCTCATCGCATTCGAGCAGGGTGCCGCGGACCTTGCCGACGGCACGGGCGCTGTAGACCATCTCGGAATGGCCGACGCTACGGCCCGACAGGCGCTCGACGATAGCGAAGAGCGGCTCTTTCTCGAAATCCTCGCGCTCCAGCCCCGGGCAGGCAGCAAGCGACAGGTGGCTCTCGATCAGCATCACGGCGCGGCGGCGCACATAGCGCACGCGCATCAGGTAGAGATAGTCGTCACCCTCGTTTATCTGCAGGTTCTCCGCACAGGCGGGATTGGCCTGCTCGACGCGGCAGACGGCCGTCTTGGTCTGGTAGTCGATGCCCTGGGCGCTCATGGACTCGCCGAAGGACAGGAGTCGGTTGGACGACGGGCGCGCCATGATCGGCTGTGTGACAAAGGTGCCGCGCCCGCGCTGCTGCACGAGCAGACCCTCGTCCACCAGCTGGCGGATGCCCTTCTGCACGGTACCGCGCGAGAGGCCGAGCATGTCCATCAGCTCGTGCTCCGAGGGAATGGGTTCGTCGACGCCCCACTCCTTGGAGTAAATCTTCTCGCGCACGAAATCCGACACCTGCACATAGAGCAGCTCGCCCTCGGAGCGTGCGAAGCCCTTGGCCGGACCGTTCGTCTTTGTCGCAAGCGTCATGCTAGTCTCCCGCTATCGTCCCCGCGTAGGCGATAAGCCCACGCGTAATCGTCTCGTTCACCTCGTCGGCCACGCGCGCGAAAAAGGATGCGGACAAGAGGCTATAGTCCGGCTCCCCCGCCAGATGGTTGTCCCGCGTATCGCGCACGATGTCCCGCGCGACGTCCACCGCCGCCCGCACGTCCGGCTCCACCACCTCGTACTGGGGGAAGGCGGAGCACTGCGCAATCAGCTCCGGCGTCGCCTCAGGCACCATATGGATGTCTAGCGTGTGGCCGAATTTGTCGAAATCCCCCTGCTTGCGCACACGTAAAGGGTCGCCATACGTAAGTCCCTGCTCGTCAACGAGCCGGTTCACGTTGTGGTTGTAGAAACAGTCGGCGACCAGATGGGCCCAGGCACCGAGCGTCACATCGGAGACGCGACCCGCCTTATCGCGACTCGGCTCCGCGTACCGCTCCCAAAACTCCTGGTAGCGCGGCTCGGGCATGTGGTGCGGGTCGGCAAAGTGCGAAACGCGGTAATCGATCGTCTTGGTCGGGCCGGGCACCATATAGCCCACATAGACATCGGGCAGGAAGTTGCCGAAAAGGAAGCAGTTGACGTCGCGGATGCCGAGCTCGCCCGGCGTGTGTTCGCGGAGCAGCCTCTCGACGTGCGCGGTATGTACATTCCAGCTCGGCATGGCGCTCATTCTAACATCTTAGCCCGCGACGGCCGCGCTGGCCCGGCGCCTATACACCACGTCCGCATTCCCCTTACGCGCAGCTTTGAGAAAGCAAGTAGACGCAATACTGATTCATACTCACGCCTTCGCGCCGCGATGCCAGGGTTAGGGCTCTATGCAAACTTCGGGGAATCCTCAGCTTGAACTGCCCGGAATAATTATCGAGCTCGTCTGGCAGCGGGATATCTTGCCCCATCTCAAGAGCCGCTTCGAACCACTCCTTCTTTGCGTCCTCGGCATTGGCGATAGCTTCGTCGACCGTATCGCCGGTGCTCAGACATCCGGGGAGGTCGGGATAGCTGACTACAAATCCGCCCTCATCGGAATCGGGGGTTAACTCCAAGCGATATGCCAGATGCATGTACTCTTCCAAAGCCTTAGTCATGTTCCTTCCCCTCTTCCTCAACCACATCGCGAATCATCTTGATATAGACACGCTTGATCTTTCCGTGCCTTGGAACGGTAATGGGACGCTTCCCTGCCTTACGGAATACGTAATGACTGCTCCCTGGCCTCGATGTTTGCAGATGATAGCCGCATGCTTCGAGGATCTTCCTTAGTTCGTAGAAACGCAGACCCTCATCGAGGTCTGACAACCTGCTGAGAAGCTTTTCCCATGACGACATCCCAACCTCGATTCTATTTGATACCAAATGTGGTGTCAATCTTTTGTTCCCAGTAATAGTATAACACTTGTTCTTTTATAGGACAACTGTTCTTTTCTCGAAAAAAGTGCCTGCCGACCTTCTCATCAACAGGCTCGCCCAGATCAATAAGTTGAAGCGTATCAAGCTCCGGCGTTACGGACGGATGACGCGCTGGAAGACGAAGCGGTGCGCGAGGTCCTCCGCACAGGACCCGTCGTAGGTAAAGACCATGCAGCTGCAGTTGGGCATCGGATTGGCAACCGTGGGGTCGCCGCCCGTAGCGAGCAGGAAGTTGAACATCGCGCCTGCATGGGAAACGACCAGGGCCCGACCAACAGTGGAAGGACTCATCACCTGGTCGAGCGCCTCGGCCATGCGCAGCTGCACCGTGCGGGCGTCCTCCCCGCCGAACTGCGCGAAGAAGGACTCGAAGGCCTCAAGCCCGGGCTGGAGGTATTGCTGCTCCCCCTCGAAGACGCCGTGGTTGAACTCTTTGAGCCCCTTGAGCCGCGCATACGGCTCGCCGGCGTGCCCGAGCTCGGCCATCACGAGCTCAAGCGTGTCGCTGGCCCGCTCGGAGGTCGAACTGGCAAAGGTGTCGAAGTCGAGCCCCGCCTGCACGAAAGCCCGGCCGGCGACCCGCGCCTGCTCGCGACCCTCGTCGGTCAGCGGCGAGTCGCACCAGCCCTGAATCTTGTGCTGACGGTTGAACAGCGTCTCGCCATGACGCAGCAAGTAGAGCTCTTTCAAGACGGACCCCCCGACAGCCGATACCGGTACGCCGCAGATGCCGGATACGCGCCGCGGGAGCGGCGGGATCCGGCAACTGACGATGGATAGAAAAGGCCGGGCGCCCGCGTGCGGCACCCGGCCCGTTAGGCATGTTACGAGCGCACCTCGCCACCCGTGGACTTCATGACCTTGGTCACGAGCTTGGCGTGGGCTTTCTCGACCTCTTCGGAGGTCAGCGTGTGGTCGTCCGCGCGGTAGGTCAGCGTGAAGGCCATGGACTTCTTGCCCACGCCCACACGCACGGGATCGCGGTAGACGTCGAAGAGGCGGACGTCGCGCAGGAGCTTGCCGCCCGCGGACTTGAGGCGCTGCATAACCATCTCGCAGGTGACCTTCTCGTCCACGACGAGAGCGAGGTCCACGTCGACGCCCGGCAGGGTCGGCACCTCCTCGTAGGGCAGCTCGCGCTGAGCCAGGCGCAGGAGCGCCGCCACGGACAGCTCGAAAGCCACGACCGGCTTGTCGATGCCGAAGTTCTTGAGCGAGGCGGGATGGATATTGCCCACCCAGCCGAGCAGCTCGCCTTGGGCCAGCACCTCGGCGGCGCGGCCCGGCTGCAGCCAGCCGTACTTATCGGGATCGGCCACCTTGTAGCGCACCTTGGTGATGCGCAGCGCCGCCAGCAGCTGCTCGACCGCGCCCTTGGCGTCGAAGAAGTCGAGCTCGGGATACTTGATGTTCCACTGGTCGAGGTCCCACTGACCGCACAGGACGCCGGACACATAGGTCGGCTCGTCGGGCGCGCTCTTATGCTCGTGGCCGAAAAAGACGCGGCCCATCTCGTAGAGCTGGACGTTGGGCGTACCGTGGTCCAGGTTGTAGGCGACCGAGCGCAGAAGGCCCGGGATGATGGAGCGGCGCATCTGAGACTGGTCAGCGACCAGCGGGTTCATAATCTGGACGGGGATGCCGCGACCCTCCTCGGACATACCGAGGCGCTCGAGGTCGCCCGCCTCCGCGAAGCAGTAGGTGGTCGTCTCGGACAGGCCGCAGGCGCGCAGGGTGGCGCCGATCTTGCGCAGGCGCTGCTGCTCCACGGTGAGGCCGCCGGCGTGGTTGCGGGCGGCAGGCAGGGTCGGCTCGATGTCGCCCTCGCCGTAGAGACGCACGACCTCCTCGATCAGGTCGACCTCGCGGGTAAGGTCGGGACGGTTGGTGGGGGCGGTCACCGTGAAGTCATCGCCCGTGCGCTCGACCGTGCAGCCCAGACGGGTCAGGCGCTTCTGCATGAAGTCGTCCTCGATCGGGGCGCCGCCCAGCATGCGGACGCGGTCGGGGCGCAGGGTGATCACGGGATTGGCGAGCGGCGTCGGATACACGTCAACCATACCCTCACAGACCTCGGCGCCGCAGCACTCCTCGAAGAGGGCCGCCGCGATGGCGGACACGTCGCCGCAGGCGTTGGGGTCGACCTGGCGCTCGTAGCGGATGGAGGCCTCGCTCATGAGGTCCAGGCCGCGACTGGTGCGCGAGATGTGGCCGTGGTCGAAGCAGGCCGCCTCCAGCAGGACGTCGGTCGTGCCCTCGTCGATCTCGGAGTTGAGGCCGCCCATGACACCGGCCAGGCACACAGGGGTCTTGCCGTCGTCGGTGATGACGGCCATGTCGGGCGTGAGCGTGCGCTCCTGCTCGTCGAGGGTCACGAGCTTCTCGCCCTCGTGCGCCGCGCGCACCACGATGTGGCGCTTGCCGTCGCGGACGGAGAGCTTGCCCAGGTCGAAGGCGTGCAGGGGCTGGCCCGTAAGGAACATCACATAGTTGGTGACGTCGACGACGTTGTTGATCGTGCGGGCACCGGCAGCAGTCACGCGGCGGGCCAGCCAGTCGGGGCTGGGGCCGATCTTGACGTTCTTCACGACGCGGGCCGTATAGCGGCTGCACATCTCGGGATCATCGATGGCGACGTCCACGAGGTCTGCCACCTTCTCGGCCGTCTCGTGCTTGATGGTCGGCAGCTCGATGTGGGTGTCCTCGTCGAGGATGGCCGAGACCTCGGTCGCCACGCCGGTCATGGACAGGCAGTCGGGGCGGTTGGGGGTCATCTCGCAGTCGATCACGGTGTCGCCGATGCCGTACCAGTCCACGAAATCCACGCCCACCGGCGCGTCCTCCGGCAGGATCATGATACCGGAGTGGTCGGCGGAGATGCCCAGCTCGCGGGCGGAGCAGTTCATGCCGTAGGACTCCACGCCGCGCAGCTTGCTCGCCGTGATCTTGACACCGCCGGGCAGCTCGGCCCCCTCCATGGCCACGACGATGTGGTCGCCTGCATGGACGTTCGGAGCGCCGCAGACGATCTGCAGCGGGGCGGGGTTGCCGTCGGCATCCGTGTTCTTCTTTCCCACGGACACCTGGCAGATCCACATGTGGTCCGAGTTGGGGTGACGCTCGGCGGTCAGGATCTGGCCGGTCACGACGTTCTTGAGGTCGGCGCCCATCTTCTCGACCGCCTCGACCTCAGTGCCAGTGCGGACGAACTGATTGACCAGCTCCTGGGGGTCATCGGGGACGTCCACCATCGACTTGAGCCATTCATATGAGATGCGCATTGCTTTGCCTTTCTTATCTGGGGTGTGCCTGAGAAGCGGATTAGAACTGGTGGAGGAAGCGTTCGTCACCAGTCATCAGCATGCGCAGGTCGGGCAGGTCGTAGCGGAGTGCCGCAACGCGCTCGACGCCGATGCCGAAGGCAAAGCCGGTGTACTTCTCGGAGTCGATGCCCACGTACTTGAAGACGTTGGGGTCCACCATGCCGCAGCCGAGGATCTCGAGCCAGCCCGTGCCCTTGCAGAAGCGGCAGCCCTCACCGTGGCAGACGCCGCAGGAGACGTCCACCTCGCAGCTAGGCTCCGTGAAGGGGAAGAAGTGCGGGCGGTAGCGAGTCGCGCGGTCCTTGCCGAAGATCTCGCGCGTGAAGTAGTCGAGGGTGCCCTTGAGGTCGCCAAAGGTGATGCCCTCGTCCACGACGAGGCCCTCCACCTGCGTGAATTGGGGCAGGTGGTTGGCGTCGGCCGTGTCGGGGCGGAAGACCGTGCCCGGGCAGATCATGTAGATGGGGGGCTGCTGCTTCTCCATCACGTGTACCTGGACGCCCGAGGTCTGGGTGCGCAGGAGCAGGTCGGAGGAGGAAAGTCCTAGGTCGCCCTTGCCCTCAGGCGCGTTGTCGACTACGTAGAAAGAGTCGGAGGCCGCGCGGCTCGGGTGGTCCACCGGGGCGTTCAGCGCGGTGAAGTTGTGGTAGACGTCCTCGATGTAGGGACCGTCCTCGACCGTGTAGCCCAGACCGCAGAAGACGTCCTCAATCTCCTCGCGGATCTGGTTGATGAGGTGCTGCGTGCCGAGGGACAGGCTGCGGCCGGGCAGGGTGATGTCGGCTGCCTCGCCGGCGATCTTGGCATCGAGCACGGCGCGGGAGAGCTCCTCCTTGCGCTTGTTGATCGCGGCGTCAACGTTGGCGCGCACGGTGTTGGCGAGCTTGCCCATGGCGGGACGCTCCTCGGGCGGTACCTTGCCCATCATGCGCATGATGGCCGTGAGCTGGCCCTTCTTGCCCGTGGCCGCCACGCGGACCTGCTCGAGTGCCTCCATGGTCTGCGCGGCCGCGAGGCCCTCCTTGACCTGCGCCTCGATGGCCGCAAGATCGTCCTGCATCGACATAGTGCCCTTCCTTTCCTAATAAAAAACCGTCCTTGCGCGTGGCTCTCGCCACTGCCCAAGGACGGAAGATTCCGCGGTACCACCTCGGTTGACGCACACGTTGTCTCTCGCGAGCGCCCACTCGTTAGCCCCGTGTCGTGGGGCGGCCGGCTCGCCTACTTGCCCAAAAAACGGACGTTAAGCTCGCAGCTGGTGGAGTGAACTCCGTGCGTCGGCCTCGTGGGCGCCTCTCAACCGGTGGGCGTCCTCTCTGTCCTTGGCCACGCGACGCGCGGACCTCTCCGTCATCGCACAAGACGGAAGCATAG
Organism: uncultured Actinomycetes bacterium; assembly: GCA_900315165.1. GTDB lineage: Bacteria > Actinomycetota > Coriobacteriia > Coriobacteriales > Atopobiaceae > Olegusella. Next base: position 58,489 of record OMXZ01000001.1, read on the forward strand.
CACAAGCGACCCGCGATGGCAGGGCAATCAGTTTCTACACGGGGCGCATGCCCGCGGAGCCCGATGGCATCCGGGTGCCTAATCCGAGAAGGGCCACTCCCCCACCACGAGCGCCTCGATGGCGACTGCCACCGCATCGTCCTCGCAGCGGCCGATGTGATAGCGTGCTGCCGCGGCAGCCTCGGGCGTCGCCCCGGCAACCGCGGCAGAATGCCCGGCGACCCGGAACATGGGCACGTCGTTGCCCGCGTCGCCGAAGACGAGCGCCTCATCGGTCGAGCAACCGATCGCGTCGCACAGCACGCGCACGGCCGCGCCCTTGGACCAGCCGCGGGGCGTCACATTGGACCAGGCCGCCTGCGGCACGTCGAAGGAGAGTTCGGGATACTCCCCGTTGAGCCGCCCGACGAACGCCCGCGTGCCTTCCATATCCGTCAATTGGAAGACGTTGACCTTGACCGCGGGCGCGTCCGGCACGGCGCCGACCACGCGGCACGTCTTCGCATAGGCGGGAAAGCAGGCCGCCAGGTCGTCGAGCGCGCCCGCCACCAGCTGCGGCACCCCCTCGTCGAAGACGACCAGGCCCGCATGCGGCGTCTTGGCCATCTCCGCGGCAAGCTCCTCGAGCAGCCCGTACGCCACAGTTTCCCGATGGATGAGCTCGCCGTCCAGATAAACCTCCATGCCATTGGTCGCGAGCGCCGTCGTGCACAGCTCGTCGCGCCCGCGCAGGAAGGGAACCATCCATGCCCGCGCGCGGCCGCTCGCCGGTCCCACGCGATAGCCGGCCGCGAGCGCCGCAGAAAAAACGTCAGCCGTACGCTCGCTCACGTACGGCTGACCTGCGGGCAATATGGTTCCGTCGATATCGCTCAGGATGAGCTCGATGGCATTGCCCATGTCTTGTTACTTGCTCGTGTTAGTCGTGCAGGCGCTTGTTGACGGCCTCCGCGATGGTCTCGGCGTCGGTGGCCTCCTCCATCTCCTTGCGGAAGTTGGCGTGCGTGAGCACGCGGGCGATCTTGGAGAGCATCTCGAGGTGGGCGCCGGAGCCCTCCTCCGTCGGTACAAGCAGCGCGATGGCGTAGACGACGGGATTGCCGTCCATGGTCTTCCACTCGGGGGCCTCGGCGAACTTCAGCACGATGACCGCGGTCTCCGTGATGTTGGGATCCATGGCGTGCGGAATGGCGAAGCCATCGGTCATGCCCGTGGAGCCCATGTCCTCACGCGCGCGGAAGGCACGGTAGATAGCATCGGCATCCTTGCCGAGACCGAGCTCGACGCTCTTGTCCGCGATGAATTTGAGGGCATCGTCCACATCCTTTGCGTGGCAATCGAGGATGACATGGGACGGCTGGACGAAATCAATCATGGGATCTCCTCACTCGCGGGTCGGCGTCTGATGACGTGTCTCGTACAGAATACCACCGCACCGCCAGACGTGTCTCGCGACGGCGTAGCGGTGGTACTTGATGCCGTTATGTGGTCATTTACTCGGCTTGCATGGCGCAATAGGCGGCGCCGTACATGCCCGCCTCGTTGCCGAGCGTAGCCGCCGAGATGCGCATCGCGGCGCACGCGGGGAAGCAGTACTTGCGGAAGGCCGTGGTGACCTTGGGGCCCAACACGTTCCAGGCGCCGGCGACGCCGCCGCCGACCAGCACGACCTCGGGGTCGACGATGGCCGAGATGATGGCGAGGGCACGGCCGAGCACCTCGGTCATCTGGTCGATGGCCTCCTCGGCACAGGGGTCACCCGCGGCGAGCGCGTTGAAGACCGAGATGGTGTCAGTGTCGTGCTCGATGGCGACGGGCTCCTGCCCCGCGCGCTCGCAAGCCTCGCGGTAGGCGCGCACGATGCCCTTGGCCGAGGCATACTGCTCAAGGTGGCCGGTCTTGCCGCAGCCGCAGTGCAGGGTCTCGTCCGGGTTCATGTTGATGTGGCCGATTTCGCCGCCGGCACCGAAGGCACCCGCGACCAGCTTGCCGTTGCAGATGACGCCGCCGCCGACGCCCGTGCCCAGGGTGACCATCACGCAGTTGTCGACGTCCTTGGCACCGCCCTGCCAGACCTCGCCCATGGCCGCTGCGTTCGCGTCGTTGACGAAGGCGAGCGTGGCGTCTGTGAAGTGCGCGCGCAGCGCGTCCTTGAGACCGTCAGCATCGAGCGTGATGTTGGGCAGCACGCCCACCTTGCCGTCGGCGTCCACGGGGCCGGGCACGTCGAGGCCCACAGCGACGACGTCGGCCGGGGTCGCGCCCTTGCCCTCGAGCAGCTTGTCGAGGCCGACGCAGACGATGCGGTAGGCCTCCTCGTTCACAAGCTCGGTCGTCTTGATCTTCGCGATGTCGAGCAGGGTGCCCGCCTCGTCGAAGAGGCCCGCCTTGATCGAGGTTCCGCCGATATCGATGCCCAGTACGTACGCCATTTACGGCTCCTTCGCTCTGCTAACGCAACCATACAGTCTGGCCGTCGCCCGACCCGCGGGCGCAGCCCATCAACGCGCTTAGTCTACTACGAGCGCGGCCGCGACAGTTCATCGGTGTCCAGCCAGACGGTAATCGGTCCGTCGTTGGTCAGGCTCACCTGCATGTCGGCGCCGAAGATGCCGCGGCCCACGCGCGCCCTCCCGAGGTCGGCCTCGGCCAGCTCGCAGAAGCGCCGATAGAGCGCGTCCCCCAGCTCGGGCGGGGCTGCGGAGGTGAAGGAGGGGCGGTTGCCGCGGCGGCAGTCCGCATAGAGCGTGAACTGGCTCACGACCAGCACCTCGCCCTCCACGGAGTCGAGCGCCAAGTTCATCTTGCCCGCCTCGTCGTCGAAGACCCGGAGCTTATGAATCTTGGTCCAGAGCCGCTCGGCAGTCTCAGGCGTATCGTCGGGGCCCACGCCGAGCAGGATGAGAAAGCCCCGGCCGCAGCGGCCGACGGTCTCGCCCGCGACCGCCACCTCGGCATGACTGACTCGCTGGACGAGAGCGCGCATACCCTAGAGCCCGTAGATGGCCGAGTATTTTTCGACCAAGTAGTCGGTGTAATAGGTAACGTCGAAGGGCTCGCCGCACGCGTCCGCGATCAGCTCCGCGGGGTCTTTGGCGCGGCCGTACTTCCAGATGTGCTCACGCAGCCAGTTGCGGATCCGGCGCAGGTCGCCGGAGGCCAGCGTGCCATCCCAGTCCATGCCCTCGGCGATCATCGCGTGGCGCAGCTGGGCACCGTAGGCCCCGCCCAGGGCGTAGGTCGGGAAGTAGCCGATCATGCCGCCGGACCAGTGGGTGTCCTGCAGGGCGCCGGTCGCGTCGTTGGGCACATCGATGCCCAGGTACTGACGGTACTTTTCGGTCCAGAGGGCCGGCACGTCGGCCGCCGTGGCCTCGCCGTGAAGGAGGTCGCGCTCGATCTCGTAGCGCACGAGGATATGCAGCGGATAGGTGAGCTCGTCGGCCTCGGTGCGGATGGGCTGGGCCTCCACACGGTTGGTCGCCAGATAGAGCTGGCGGGCGGTCACGCGGCCGAACTGGCCCGGGAAGTGCTTGCGCAGGACGGCGAGCAAGGGGGCCGAGAAGGCCTCGGAGCGGCCAACGTAGTTCTCGAAGAAGCGCGACTGACCCTCGTGGATGCCGCTTGAGGTGCCGCCCTTGAGCGAGGTGTAGTTGTAGGCGGGGTCGACGCCCTGCTCGTAGAGGGCATGGCCTCCCTCGTGCAGCATCGTGAAGACATTGGAAAGCACATCGTTCTCATAGGTATGGGCCGCGATCACGGCGTAGTTGGTCGTGAGGGCGTCGGAATAGGGATGCTCCGTGTGGGTGAGCAGCAGCGTGTCGGGGTCGATGCCCTCGAGCTCAACGAGGTCGCGGGCGAGGTCCCACTGGCGGCGCTCATCGAAGCGGCCGTCCACGTAGCGGCGGGTAAGCTTGGGCTTGCGGGAGACCTCGGCCAGAAGCGGCACCGCCACCTCCTTGACCGCGTCGAAGAACCGGTCGTAGAAGGCCTGATCCGTGCCGTGCTCGAACTCGTCGAGCCAGACGTCGTAGGGGTCGGCGCCGGGCTTCTTGTAGTCCGCGAGCTTACGCATCGACTCAACGATGCGGTCGAGGTAGGGCTCGAAGCTGGCCCAGTCGCCGGCCGCCTTGGCCGCGCGCCATGCCGCCTCGGCCTCGGTGGTCAGACGCTCGAAGGCGGCCTGCTCGTCGGCCGGCACGTCCACCAGGCGGGCACGGTCGCGGCGAAGCACACGCACCTGGGAGCGCTGGGTGTCGTTGAGGAACTCGTCATCGTCCTCGCTAGAGAGCCGGTCGAAGAGGGCACCGGCCTGCGGGGAGCAAAGGAGCTCCTGGTCTTCCTGCATAAGCAGGGCCAGGGCCTCGCCACGGTCCTTGGTGGCCGCGGGCGGGTCGATCGAGGGGCCGGTGCAGCCCATGAGGATCTCGGCGTAACGGTGGGCGTAGAGGTGCTGCTCGAGCTCGTTTAAGGCATCGATGTCAGCGCGCGGGTTGGGCACAGCCGCGGGCACCGCGTCGCGCGGCATGCCCGGCAGCATGGGCTGCGTGCCGGCCGGCTCGGGCTCCTCCGCTCCAGCCGCCGGATCGGGCACCTGCGAGGCCTCGGGCGTCGGCATCGCAGGCACGGGGCGGGCGTCGAGCGTATCGATGATGAGCGTGGGGTCGTCGGGCTCGTCGGGGGTGAGGGTAGCGGGCGGCATCGCGGAACCCGCCGCCGGGCGCGCCGACGGCCGGGCACTTGCCTTGTCTTGCTGGGTGCGTTTCTGCTGCTGGCTGCGCTTCAGGAAATCGGGCATGTTTCCGGACATCGTTCTCCCATCTCGCGACTCACTCACCCGTCCAGTGTACTTCTTCGGTACAAAAAACGCCCCGACCATACGGCTGGGGCGCCAAACGTGCTTTGTGCTTATCCCTACTGCTGGTCCGTGGGGAAGACGTCCTCGTCCTTGACGATCTTGTGGGCGAGCTTGGCGATCGGCTTCTGGGTCAGAAGCGAGATGATCATGCAGAGGATCCAGACGGGGATGTAGTTGATCAGGATACCCATGATGGTGCCGATGAGGGGCACCTTGGCCAGAATCTGGGTGTTGAGGATGGTCATGCAGATGACCAGGATCGTGGTGTACCAGGTGTTGATGTGGATGCCCATCCACTTGTCGAACTCCTTGGAGCCCGGCTGGCCGTGCTTGGCAGCCAGGGGGAAGGCATGCTTGGGCGGCTGGATGCAGATGCCGATGATGTCGGCGATGACCCAGGCAACCAGGACGTTGATCCAGTACATGGGCCAGATCCAGTGGGGCACGTTGCCCTGGAGGATGGCGATGCCCTGGCACATGGCGGACACGGCCAAGGACATCGGGATGTTGTTGATCAGGGCATCGGTGACGACAAAGAACTTGGACTGCTTCATCTCGGGCATGGGTGCTTTCCTCTCCTTCGGAAATATGCACTAGAACCGCTTCATCATATCTTCAAATTTCAGCCCGCCCTATGGTACCCATCACAAAGGACGGGACCCATGGGACCCCGTCCTTGTACGTCTGCACTAATTGTCACAGAGGGCGTTACTGAGCGGAAGCCGCCTTCTCCGCGGCCGCCTTGGCGGCGTCGGCCTCGGCCTGCTGGGCAGGGGTCAGCTTGCGGTAGTGGATGAAGCCATAGACGCACAGGGCCGCGATGATCACGATGCCCAGCACGAACTTCTGGCTGATCTGGGCACCGAAGGGCGCCGTCGCAGCCTCGAAGAACAGCGGGGAGAGCGCCATGCCGAAATTGGTGCCCGCCATGCCGATAGCGAGGTTGAAGGCGCGGCCCTCGTTGGTGGAGTTGCCCGCGGCGAAGTTGCCCTGCAGGGGCACGTAGGTCTCCTTGCCAAGCGAGCACACGAAGCCGGCGGCCGCAAACGCGACCAGGCTGGGGGCAAAGAGCGCGATGACGAGGCCCACGAGGCAGACGATCCACGCGACGGGCATGGCGAGGTTCTTGAGCTTGGAGAAGAGGGGGCCGACCAGCAGGCCCGCGAACACGCCCGCCAGGGCGGTGATGGACGACACCCTTGCCGCCTCGGCCGTTCCGCCGAAGCCGCGCCCGGCGACGATCAGGGACTCGTTGGTGGCGAAGAGCTGGAAGCAGAGGACGAAGATGAAGCTGAGGAGCGTGATGATGGCGACCTCTCGCGGCATGTTCTTGAAGACGTTCGTCTTGCGCTTGGGCTCCAGATGGCCCTTGGGGAGCAGGATCAGCTCGACGATGATGAAGGGGAGCTCGAAGGCGTAGGCGGTGTAGGCCATGTACCATTCCTTGGCGCCGAAGATACCGGCCAGCGTGGTCCAGAGGATGCCGCCAAGGGCGACGAAGGTGGAATAGACGCCCATGACGAAGCCGCGCTGCTCGCCGTCGAAATAATCCGCGATGAGAGCGTCGGTGCCGTTCTGGATGCCGCCGATGCCGATGCCGATGAACACGGAGGCGGTCAGCACCTGAGCAAGGGAATTATGGAATACGAGGACGGAGAGGCCGGCAACCATGATCAGCGCGTGGCAGACGAGCACGGAATAGCGCTTCAGAACCCGGGTCGCAAAGAACGTGGAGATGCAGATGGCCGACAGTGCCATGCACAGGGGGATGATGCCGATGCACATCTGCACGGCGGCGATGTTCGCCTCGGGGAACGCCTGGGCGATCTGGGCGATGATGGGCACGGGCACGAGCATGCCCATGATGCACATGGCCGCGGAATAGATGGAGACGATGTACTTCATGTGGGTCTTGTCGAACTTCATTGAAGCGAACCTTCCTTTAGAACTCTACTTGCTTATTTGATGCAATCGAAACCGGTGAAGACGGGGACGCCGGTGTAGTGCTTGACCTCCTCGGCGCCGGATAGGACGCGGACGGCGCCGGCGGCCATGGCTTCCATCTCGAACTCGCCGGGGTAGGCAGTGACCGGCGCGATCCAGCCGCAGGCGTCGCGAACCGCGTCCACAAGCTCAGCGGAGTGGGCGATGCCGCCACCCAGAAGAATGGCGTCGACGTTGCCGTGGAGCACCGCGGCCATGGCGCCGATGCCCTTCTCGACCTGGTAGACGAAGGCGTTCCAGACGAGGTCGGCATGCTCGTCGCCCTCGGCCGCCATCTTCTGGACCTCCTGGGCGTCGGAGGTGCCCAGATGGCTCACGAAACCGCCGCTCTTGTGGCAGAGGCCACGCAGCTCCTTGGTGGTATGGCCCTGGTCCAGCCAGTTCGCGATCTCGACGACGGGCACGGCGCCCGCGCGGGTCGGGGCCATGGGACCCTCGCCGCCGACGATGTCGTAGCCGTCCACCATCTTGCCGCGGCGGTGGGCCGAGACGGAGACGCCACCGCCCAGGTGGCACACGACGAAGTTGTAGTCCTCGTACTTGCCGCCGAGGGAGGCCGCATGGCGGATCGCGGTCTCCTTGAGGTTGAGCGCGTGCAGGTGGACGTTGCGGTAGACGCCGCTCACGCCGGTGATGCGGGCCACGTCCTGCAGCTCGTCGGTGTCGGGCGGGTTGACCACATAGCAGGGACAGCCGGTCGCGTCGGCATAATGCTTGGCCATGAGGCTGCCGAGCTGGGCGGGATGGGTGACGCCGTTGGCGCCGCGACGGGCATCGGAGAGGAGGGTCTCGTCGGCGATGTAGGTACCGCCCTCGACCGCCATGAGGCCGCCGCCGCGGCCGACGCAGGCGTCGAGGCCGTCCAGGGAGACGCCGGCCTCCTTGATGGCCGCATCGATGATCTCGAGCCGGTAGGGAATCTGGTCCGTGATCTCGGTGAACTCGGCGAGACGCGAGGCCTCGTGTGAGACGTTCTTGGAGAAGAGGCACTTCTCACCCTCGAAAAGGGCGACCTTGGTGGAGGTGGCACCGGGGTTGATCGCGAGGATCTTATAGTCCTTGTCCGCCATGTCCTTACGCCTCCTTCAGCGCCTGGGCGCGCACGCAGCTCATCACGACGTTGCCGACGATCTCGGGCACCGGGGCCGAGCGCGAGCAGTCGCAGACGATCTTCTTGAAGCCCTGGAGCATGGGGCCGTAGGCATTGGCATGGCCGAACTGCTGGACCAGCTTGACGCCCACGTTGCCGCAGTTGAGGTCGGGCCAGATCACGATGTTGGCCTGGCCGGCGACCGTGGACTCGCGCTTGACCTTGTGGGCAGCCACGGCCGGGTTGATCGCGGAGTCGAGCTGGAACTCGCCGTCGATCTTGAGGTCGGGACGGCGCTCCTGGGCGATGTCGCGGGCCTCCTGGACCTTCTTGACCAGGTCGCCGGAGCCCGAGCCGCAGGTGGAGAAGGACAGAAGCGCGCAGCGGGCCTCGGTGCCCGTGAGGGCCTTCCAGGTCTCACAGGCGGCGATGGCGATGGAGGCCTCCTGCTCGGGGGTCGGGTTCTGGCAGACAGCGGAGTCGCCGAAGCCAAGGAGCTGGCCCGCGGAGCCCTCATAGCCAGGGATGTCGAAGATACCGACCGACGAGATGACGTCGATGCCGTCGGCCAGGCCGATGATGGTCTGGCCGCCCAGGATCACGTCGCCCGTGGGACAGTCGATGCCGCCGAAGGTCACGTCCACATCGTCCAGGGCCTGCATCATGAGGGCGCGCTCCATAGGGCGCACGACGCGGCGACGGACGCCCTTGGACTTCCAGGGGCAGGTGGGCAGGGCCTCGTAGCGCTGGGCGAAGGACTCGTTGGCCTCCTCGTCGGCCAGGTCGACCAGGGTGACGCCGTCAAGCGAGACGCCCTGGGCCTCGGCATTGGCGCGGATGGCGGCAGCATCGCCGACGACAGTGCAGACGGCCACGCCCGTGGACTGGCACTCGGCCATGGCCTTGATCATCGTGGGGTTCTCGCCCTCGAAGAAGGCGACCCTCTGGACGTCCTTCTTTGCGCGCTCGCGCATGTCTTCCATGAGATCCATGGGGATTTCCTCTCTAGAAAAAACGGGGAACGGCTCAGACCGTCCCCCGTTTGCGGGACTAAGGGTGCCGGCAAAGCTGCCGAAAACGTGCCGGCAAAGCTACTGGCGCAGGGGCGAGGACTACTCCTCGACCTCCTCGGCGACGCGGGCGACCAGCTCGCCGAAGGTCTCCATGTTCATGATCTCGGAGACGGTGACCTCGGCGTCGAGCTCGTTCTCGATCATGGAGGTCAGGGCGATCATCTTCATGGACTCCTTGCCCAGCTCGGCAAAGGTGGTGTCGGGCGTGATGTCGCCGTCGTACTTGTAGGCCTCCTTGGCGAAGCCGGCGACCTGGTTGAAGAGCTCCTCGTTTTCCATGGCGGGTTCCTTTCCTTTGCGCGGGGTCTCCCGCGGGGCTGTTGTTTGCGAGATGGGTCGGTTTAGGCCTCGGCGGCCTCGTCGAGCTCGAAGCAGGGCTCGTACCAGGTGACGGTCTCCTCGGCGCCGGGCTTGACGGGCGTGACGCGCTCGATGGGCTTGAGGTGGACGCCGATGGTCTCGTGGTCGGCGTAGAGGCGCTCCTGCAGGTTCTTTACGACCTTCTTCTTGCCGCAGAAGATCACGAATGAGTACTCGGCGCCCTCGTCCAGCTTGACCTTGCCGTAGCCGTAGGGCTCAACGGCCTTGAGGTAGGGCTTGTCGTTCTGGATGCCGGGGACCACGAAGGACTCCAGGGTGCCGTGGCCGGAGAGCTCCACCCACTCGGTGGCGTGGTAACCGCAGGCGTTGCAGCCCAGGTGGGGCGGGAACTCGATGGCGCCGCACTCGGGGCACTTGCGGCCCAGGAGCTTGCCCTCGGCGAGCGCGTCGTAGAACTTTTTGGTGATGGGCTCCATATTCTCAAGAAGCATTGCTTTCCTCCTTTTTGGGTTCGCGTGAGGGCGTTACTCGACCGTGCGCAGGATCTGGCAGCGGATGTTCTGGCCGCCGCCGAAGCCGCGCAGGAAGGTGGTGCGAGGTGCCTTGGGCATCTGGTTTGTGGCCTCGCCGCGCATCTGCCAGACGGCCTCGCAGATGTCCGCCACGCCGGAGGCACCGTGGGCATGGCCGAAGTTGCAGCGGCCGCCGTTGGTGTTGATGGGCTTGTCGGAGTCGTAGGCATAACGGCCCTCGATGGCGTACTTCCAGGACTCGCCGCGGGGCACGTAGCCGATCTCCTCGGGGACGGCCAGGTCGCCGGCCAGGAAGAAGTCGTTGATCATGAGCAGGTCGATCTCGTCGGGCTTGACGCCAGTGAGCTCGTAGACCTGGGCCGCGCCGTCCTTGGTGCCGTTGTACTCGTTGTCGGCGGTGGCGCCCTCGTAGGCGGCGGCGCCGGTGCCGAGGACCTCGACGACCTTGTGGTCGAGGCCACGGGCGACGGCCATCTCGGTCGGCATCACGACGACGGCCGCGGCGCCGTCGCACTTGATCTCGAAGCCGGTCACGCGCAGGTACTGGGTGACCTTGGGGTTGCCGAAGCTCTTGAGGTAGGCGTCGGCGTCGGGCAGGCCGTTCTCGGCGGCCAGCTCCTCGAAGGTCTTCTGCGAGAAGCCGAGCGGGTTGGCCACGGCCTCGCGACGCAGGACCTTAGAGATGCCGTTGAGGGCGTCGTCGATCTGCTCGGCGGTCAGGCCGAACTCCCAACGGTACTTATTTACCCAGTTGTCGAAGGAGATGCCGAAGGCGGAGTCGAAGGCGCGGCCGTAGGCGCGGTCGTAGACCATCGGGATGGTCGGGAGCATCTCGTTCAGAGGGAAGTCGCGGCGGTAGCAGCCGGGGGCGTTGACCACGGGCAGGGAGGCCGCGAGGTCGACGGCGCCGGACAGCACGATGTCGTAGCTACCGGAGGCGACCGCCTGGACGGCCTCCTGGAGGGCCACATAGCCGGTGCAGCAGGCCTCGGAATGGTGCACCGAGCCGATGCCGCGGACGCCGAACCAGTCGGCGACCTGCATGTTGGGGGTGAGCGAGTCACCGATCAGGTAGGGGTTGGCGGCGCCGTGATAGAAATACTGGATGTCGCGGGGCTCGAGACCCGCGTCCTGGATGGCCTCGAGGGCCGCATAGCCGAAGGCCGAACCCTCGTCCATACCCTTGGTCTCGGGATGGTCCTCGAAATTGGTGAACGGGGTGCAGCCCACGCCCACGATGGACACGCTGCGCGACTGCTTGCCGAGCTTGACCATGTGCAACTCCTTCGTCTCGTCGTACCGGACTTTCTGACGATTGAGATGCTACGGGAGGGGCCGCACGAGGCGGTACACACGGGTCGCGAGGGTGTTCCGACCCATGGGACACTTTGCTGACGATTTGTATCAAACCGCAGGTAATTCGCCTAAATTAATTTGATAAGAAATTCGTGAAGTCGAACCGCTTGCCCGCCGAACCCGACCGTCCGCCGCGGGACCCAAGCGCCCTGCAGCGGGAACCGCCGGGCTTGCACGAAATCGTCCGTCGCCTAGTCCAGCCGGGGCGCGTGGGGCAGGGTCCGCCGCGCGTCGTCGGTCAAAAAGAAAGGCGCGTAGTAGAGCTTGTTCAGCGTGCTCGCGACGTGGTGGGGCGAGACCTCGGGGCGCTTCTCGAGCCAGAACTGGATGAGGTTGTTGTGGCCAGCCAGGACGAAGGCCAGGTAGAACTCGAGGTCGTCGGAGGGGCCCAGCACCTCGGACAGGCGCTGCGAGAGGTAGTCGTGCATGAAGACGGTCGCCTTATGCACAAAGCCCGGGTCGCCGTGCGGGCCGTTGAGCGCCACGATCTCGTCGCGGTGGTCGGCCAGCATCTCCATGCGCGTGATCATCGTGGGGGTGGCGTCGAGCTGGTTGGTGGAGAAGCGGGCCTTGAGCGCGATGTTGTTGATGGCGCGCATGTTGGCGAGCAGGTCGTCCTCGAACTGCAGGACAACGCTGGGCACGTCGTCGAAGTAGCGATAGAAGGTCGACCGCGAGACGTGGGCGATGCGGATCACGTCGCTCACGCGGATCTTGTCCATGTCGGTGTCGGCCATGCAGGCAAAGACGGCGTCGCGGATGCGCCGCTGCGTGCCTCTCTGTTCGATTTCCAGCTGTGGCATGTCCTGCACTCCCCTTTTCTCGTGCAACAGTCTAACGCAACGGATGAGGTTGCTACCTCGGCCGCACCTTGGATTTGTTCCCGAAGGAACCCGATTATGCGCTAGTATTTTCATGCAAACGCACAAGGAGGGCGGATATGGTGGATACAGACGTGCTCGGACCTATACCGGAGGGCGCGGTCGAGACGGTCGGTCGCATGCTCACGGCGCACTTTTCCAACCAGGGCCTGGGTCATCTGATCGACGAGGCGGCCGACGCGCTCGGTAACCCCATCGTCGTCGTGGACCCCAGCTTCCATTACCTGGCCTGGCACATCTCCGCCGCCCCCGATGACGACCGACCCGCCGTGCGCATGCTGCGCGAGGAGATCGAGAGCAAGGCCGTCGTCCCGGACGCCATCGCCTATATCAAGCAGGCAGGCCTCGACGAGCGCGCCGGTCATCGGCACATCCCCCTGCATTTCCACAACGAGAAGCTCGGATGCGACTGCTTGATCGGCGCCTCCACGGTGCACGGCATCTGCGTCGCCCATACGATGATGATCGCCCTCGATGCGCCTTTCGGCGAGTACGACGAGCTCTGTTTCCAGCGCCTGACCCTCTTTGTGAGCCAAGAGATCCAGAAGCAGCCCATCTTCACCGACAACCGCGGCCAGGCCAAATCCTATTTTCTGGTCGACCTGCTCCAGAACCGCCAGCCCAGCCCCGAGATCATCGCGCAGCGCCTGGACCTGCTCGACCTGCGGCCCCGCGGCACCTATGTCCTGATCGCCATGCAGCCGCGGCAAGCCGGGCTCACGAGCATGGGCCTCGTCGCCCTTGCCGACCGCCTGCAGCCCATCATGAACGGGGCCATCTATGCCCTCTACGAGGGGCGTTTTATCCTCCTGCTCACCCGCGCGCGTGATGAGGGCCTCGGCGACTATGCGATGGACCTCCTGCACCGCTGCGCCCAGACGGACGATTTGGCCGTGGGCGTGAGCAACTACTTCGAGGACCTCGCCGACATCCAGCGCTACTATGCGCAGGCCACCGCCGCGATCGCCAATGGCGAGACCGCAGCGGCGACGGTAGACGACGGATCGGTCTACCTCTTCCGCAACTATGCCTATATGCAGATGCTCGACGTCTGCAAACGCAGCGCCGACCTCGCGAACTACATCCAGCCGGCCCTGCTCGACCTCGCCGCCTACGACCGCGACCACGGCGGCGACCTAATGGATACGCTCTTCGCCTACCTGCAGAACGCCTGCAACACCCACCGCACCGCCGACTCACTCCACATCCACAAGAACACCCTGCTCTACCGCCTGACCCGCATCCGCAAGATCCTAGGCTGCTCGCTCGCCTCGGGCGAGGACATCTTCATGCTGCAGCTGTCCTTCCGCGTGATGATGCACCTGGGCATGTTCTACTCGCGCGTCCCGCTCGAGCGCGACGAGCTCGCCGAGGGATAGAAAAGCCGCCCTCCCCCATGCGGGTTCGGGCGGCTCGAAAGGCCGATGGTCCGTGCGACAGGGTACCTGGCACCCGTCGCATCTATGCGGCCGTGGCGAATCCTACGCCTGGGCGGCCGGCTTCACGGGGCAGGGGAAGCTCAAGGCCTTGTACTCGGCCAGGTCGTCCTTGATCTCGCCCTGCTTCTGCATGAAGTTGATGCGGGTCTGGACGATCTCGTTGAGGTGCTCGGCACGGGACTTGTCGATGAAGCGGTCGCGGATGTGGCCGTTCTCGGGGTCGATCACGAGCATCGGGCGGCCGGTCTCGGGGTTGGTGCCCATGGTGCCGCCGCAGCCGCACACCGCGCACTCATACGGGAACTCGACGCCGTCCCAGTGCTTGTCGCCGGGGTAGACCAGGCTGGAGTGGCAGTGGGGGCAGACGCCGTCGTTGGGGTCGCCGAGCCACGTGCGGTCCTCGACCGGGGTCTCCATGGCCTCCCAGATGTGCTCGCCCATCTCCTTGGCACGGGCCAGCTGGTCGGCGTTGTCGTCGATCAGGATGTTGGCAGGACGGCCGACGCGCTGGAGCATCATGCGGTCCACCGGGGTGATGGACATGGTAAACATGGAGGCCTGGATGACCTCGAGGGCCAGGGGCTGCCAGTCGTGCATGGAGCCACCCACGGCGATGAGGCCGGCCACAGTGTGCGGGTCCTCCTTGACCACGCCGATCTCCTTGAGGAAGGAGAGCTCGTAGGCCAGGAAGCGCTGGGCGAAGCGCAGGTACATGGAGCTGGGGGCCAGGTCGTAGGTCGGGACAGCGATGATCACGCCGTTGCAGGTGTGCAGCTCGGTGACGAGGGCGTCCACGTCGTCCTTGTTCTTGAGGACGCAGCCCTTGTACTCCTTCTGCTTGCCCATGGCGATGTTGCCCATCTGCATGGTGCAGCCCTCGCAGCCCGTGCAGGGCAGGATGTTGTAGTCAAAGAGGTTGATCATCTCGACCTCGGCGCCCTTGTCCTGGAGGACCTTGAGGGCGGCCTTGACCGCGATTTCGCCGTTGCCGTCCTTGCGGCCTGCGCAGATGCCCATTACCTTGTGTGCCATGAGTGCTCCTCTCCTGAGCCTCGTCTCCCCCGACAGCGTGGCCGGGGCGTTTGTTGTGCGGCGACCGTCTCACGACACGCCGACACATACTCGAAACACGTACGAAGATAGGTTTTCAGGTTCGCGCGGGCATTGGTCAAGCAAACAAATGCCCGTCAGCGGTGCGGATGACACGCAAGGGGCAATTCTGTCCCTTTTCGCAGGTCACAAACTCATAATGCGAGGAAACACCAACGCGGTTTTCCCAAACGCCCCTTGTGCATACAGCCAATCGGGCTTTGTTGTTCGCCGCCACACGAGCATTCCTGGCTCGCGGATAATAAAATCCGTCACATCCTAGACGATTCGACCGATCCAATGTCAATGCGCCAGTTCGACCTCACCTGCGCCATGATGGCGGCGGCATCACGGTCATGCTGCTCCGCCGGCTCAGCTCCGCGCAAAAAATCATCCACGCCCCCGCATCGTTGGTAGGCCTTTACCAACGATGCGGGGGTGCGGGAATCGTGACCTGCAGGTTTGTCGGTCACACCCCCAGATCGTTGGTATCCCACATACCAACGATCTGGGGGTACGGAGGAATTTATCAGGGGTTTTGTAACTCACACCCCCACATCATTGGTAGCCGCCTACCAACGATGTGGGGGTGCGAGCCTCGATTCCATCGACTCCACGCGCAGCAAAAAGCGACGCCCGGGGTTTCCGGACGCCGCTTTGTCAAGACGGGCTTGCTAGCCAAGCCAGAGCAGGCACTGTGCGGACACAATGGGCGAACCGCTCTCACGTGCGAGCCGACGCCCCACCTCGTGCCTACGCGTGGACCCTGCAAGGGATCGGGCGGGGCGGCGTCTTGGGCTTCTTGGCACCCGCGCGCACGACCGCGCCGTACTTGCAGGCCTCGCGGCACTGGCCGCACTGCGTGCATTTGGCCTGGTTGATGACGTGGACGAAGTCGGCCTTGCCGAGGATCGCGTCGTCGTCGCAAGCCTTGAGGCACTCGCCGCAACCCACGCACTTGGACACGAGGATGTGGTAGGTCTTGTAGGCCGCGCACTCGCCCGAGGGGCAGGTCTTGGCGCCGGAATAGTGCGCCTTGATCTCATCGCCGAAGAGCTCGATGGCCTGCTGCGTCGTGCGCGCCAGGGTGGCGTCCACGTCGCAGATCGTGTTCTTGGCCATCACGGGGCAGAGGTTGCCCAGCGTCTCGAGGTCGTTGCCCTGACCGCGCTTGTTGACGATGTCGCCAAAGATTGTGGCGATCTGCCAGGAGCCCTCGTGGCCGAAGACGCAGTGGCCGCAGGACTCATTGCGCCAGCCCTGGGCGATGCGGTCCATGGCGGCGGCCATGCAGTTCTTGGTGGTGTAGACGCGGATCGCGTCGCAACCAGCCGAGAGGTCGAGCGGCTCGGAGAGCTTGGCCGCAGGCACGAAGACGGACGTGGGGAAGCCCAGGTAGAGGGCCTTGACCTCGGCGTCCTCCGGCAGCTTGGCCGCAGCCACGACATCGGCGCCCGTGGCACCGGCCGCGAGCTCGACGGGCTCGGCGTACGCGCCGTCCGGGCTCACGATGGAGACGTAGGTGCCCTCGCCGGCCACGATGCCGGCGGCGCGCAGCCAGGCTTCGCCCGACACGAGCTTGGGTGCGACCTTGCCGTCGTAGGTGACCTCGCCATTGTGGTGCGCGGGGATGGGCTTGTCGCCCGTAAAGACGCGCGCGGCGGCACGGTCGTTGGTGTAGACGAAGCCGAAGTCGGCACGGTTGAGCGTGACGATCACGTCGGCAGGCGCGGCCTCGGCCTCGTTGTCGGGGTCGGACCCCTTGACCACGCGGGCGCTGGTCCCAGCCGCGTCGATCGCGGCGGTCAGCTCAGCAGCGGTCTCGGAGGCGCCGGCGGGCAGGAGCAGGCGCAGCTGGGTGCCTGCCGCCACTGCCTCCACGGCAGCCTTCGCGGCCTCGTCGACATGCTTCTTGAGCAGCCACAGCGAGACGGGAGCGTCAGCGTACTGCGGCATGAAGTTGACGTAAAGCTTTTCCATGGTGTGCCTCCCTCCTTAGTATTCGTTCCACAGGCGCGGACGGGTGACATCCAGACGCAGGTCGCACTGGAGGCAGCGGTTGGCCTCGGCGCACGCCGTGTCGTTGTCGAAGGCGTCCTCGTACTGGCAGAAATGCGTCTTGCGCTCGTTGGCGGCACCGACCTTGGGCTCCAGGCGGGGCTCCTTGCCAAAGCCGGGACGACGGCCGATGAAGGGGTTGTGCTCCTGCTCGTGGGCCAGGTGCTCGGTGATGTCACCGTCGCCGCCCAGGTAGCGGTCGATGGACTCGGCGGCCGTACGGCCCTGGGCGATGGCGCCGATGATCGTCTTTGTGCCAGTCACGACGTCGCCCGCGGCGTAGACGCCCGGGACGCTGGTCGCGAGGGTCTCGTCGGCCACGATGTAGGGGCCGTGGGTGAGCTCGAAGCCCATGTCCATGGTGCCCTCGGGCTTCTGGCCGACGGCGAAAATCACGTGGTCGCACGGGATCTCGAGGTCGCCGCCCTCGACGAACTCCGTGATGGCGCGGTGGTTCTCGTCGAAGTAGAACTTGGCGATCTTCTTGATGCGCATACCGCCCACGTGGCCCGGATTGTCGGCCGACTCCATGATTTCGTCGAAGCCGTAGGCGTCGTGGAGAATGACGCCCTCCTCGCCGCCCTCCTCGATCTCGTCGAGGGCCGCGGTCATCACGGGACGGGCCTCCAGGCAAGCCATATGGACCTCGTTTGCGCCCAGGCGGATGGCGGTACGGGCGCAGTCGTAGGCGACCGAGCCGCCGCCGAGGACAACCACGTTGCCCGTGACGTCCATGGGATGGCCCTCGCGCGCGGCCTTGAGGAAGGCCGTGTTGACGTAGACGCCATCGAGCTCGTGGCCCTTAGTCGGCAGAACCGTGCCCTGGTGGGTGCCGAGCGCGACAAGCACCGCGTCATAGCCCTGGCCGAGCAGGTCCTTGGGCTGGGCGACGCGCTCGCCGCAGCGCAGTTCGATGCGGGGGGCGCCGTCGGGGTCGCCGACACCAGAGCCGGCCGTCGTGAGGATGTTCTCAATCTCGTGGTCGAGCGCCTCGTCCGGCATGCGGTAGGCGGGGATGCCATAGCGCAGCTGGCCGCCAGCCTTCTCGTTGGCCTCGAAGACAGTCACGGCGTGGCCCTTGCCCGCCAGGTAATAAGCGGCAGTGAGGCCCGCGGGGCCGGAGCCCACGACGGCGACCTTCTTGCCGGTCAGCGGGTCGTGGCGGACGTTCTTCTTCCAGGCGCCGGACTCGAAGGTGGCAGCGGCGCGCTTCTCCTTGCAGATGGAGACGGGCTGGTTGATCTCGCCGTGCTTGCAGTCGGTCTCGCAGGCGTGGGTGCACACGCGGCCGAGCGCCTCGGGGAAGGGCACGCGCTCGTGGATGATGCTGGCGGCGTTGTCGTAATCGCCCAGACGGATGGCACGCAGGTACTCGGGCACATTGATATGCGCGGGGCAGGCGGCGCGGCAGGGCACGACGTTGTCCTCGCGGGACTTGTCGGGGTCGTTGTACTTGAGGACGTCGATAATCGAGCCCGTCGGGCAGACCTCGATGCAGGCACCGCAGAAACGGCAGCCGGCGTCGACCAAGGACACATGGCCGTCGGTGCCGATGCGGATGCCCTCCTCGGTGCGCTGGTAGTCCAGCACCTTGACGCCGCGCATCTCGCGGCAGGCGCGCACGCAGCGGCCGCAGCGGATGCAGCGCGTGAACATGTGCGTGATGAGCGGGTTGGACTCGTCGGTGGGCACGGGGCGGCTCTTGAGACGCCAGCCCTGCGGCGACACGCCCATGAACTGGTACATGGACTGCAACTCGCAGACGCCAAACTTGGGGCAGCCGGAGCAATCGGCCGGGTGGGTCGCGAGAATCAGCTGCATGGCCATCTTGCGCACGCGGTCGGCCTCGGGCGCGTGAACCTCCACGGCCATGCCCTCGCGCACGAGCGTCTCGCAGGCGCAGACCGGCTCGGCCTCGCCGTCGACGCACACCATGCACTGGCGGCAGCCGCCCACGGCCTCGAGGTCGGGATGGGCGCAGAGGTGCGGGATGAAGATGCCGGCGTCCTCCGCGGCCTGGAGCACGGTCTGCCCCTCCCGGGCCTCTACCTCCTGCCCGTCGATAGTAAGTTTCATGATCACCTCTCCTGATGTGTAAAAGCGGGCGGCCCCACTCCCCCGAGTGGTACCGCCCGCCTCGTTCCTAAAGCTCAGAGCGCATAGGGACTAGTCCCAATCGCCGTCACCCTCGTCGAAGTCGCCAAAGTCGGCGGACTCGGCCACGGCAGCCGCGGCGTTCTCGCCGGCGATACGGCCGGAGTTCAGGCAGAAGCCCATCGTGTTGCCGGGGATGGCGTAGTTGTAGGAGTCGCCGTAGATGGTGCAGGCGTCGGTGCCCACGCAGTAGAGGTTGGGGATGACGTGGGAATCGTCGTCCACGACCTCCATGCGGTCGTTGATCTTGACGCCACCCAGGGTGCCGTAGGCGCCCACGTACTGCGCGCAGCAGTAGAAGGGGCCGTTCTCCAGGGGCACCATGAACTCGTGCTCCTTCTCGAACTTGTCATCGAAGTGGTTGTGGCACATCTCGTTGTACTCGGCCACGTTCTTGACGAGGCCCTCGGGGTCGATGCCCATGATCTCGGCGAGCTCCTCGAGCGTATCGGCCTGGGCGATCACGGGGTTGCCGTAGCCGTCCTTATAGGTGTGGAGGTCGCGCTCCCACTGCTCGTCGAAGCCCTCGTACAGATCCTCGGGATGGACGTGGGACTTGATGTCGGGACCGTCCTTCTTCCAGTGCTTGAGCAGGCCGGCGTCAAAGATCGCGAAGCCCTTGTGGCCGGGCAGGTGGTTGATGGCGTTGCCCACGAAGGTGGTGTTGTAGATGTCGTCCTCGGGCATGAAGCGCTCGCCGGTGACGTCGCACCAGTAGCAGGGCTGACGGAAGGCACCCTCGACGTAGAAGTGGTTCATGTTGTCGGGGAGCTGGTACATCATCTCCATGGTGACGGGGGTCTGGCCCGCGCCGACCTCGTGGCACATGTTGAAGCCATCGCCGTCCATGCCGGGCACCGCGAAGGAGTAGAGGTTCTTGCCCCAGTCGAAGCCGATCTTGTCCTTGATCATCTGGGCGTTGTGGCCGAAGCCGCCGGTGGCGACGATGACCTTCTTGCAGGAGATCTCGACCTCGGTGCCGTCCTCGCGCACGGCCTTGACGCCGCAGACCACGCCGTTCTCGTCGGTCATGAGGTGCTTGCCGGAGGTGTTGAACTGGAAGTCAACGCCGAGGGACTGGGCGCGCTCGGTCATGCGCTTGGTCATCGTGGTGGCCGCGCGGGGACCGGGCATGGAACCGTCCTCGGGCTGCACGACGTGCCAGGTGTACTCGCCGTCGGCGTAGGCGCGGGTGCGCTCGCGGGCGCGGAAGGCGGGACGGACGGAGTGGAACTTGACGCCCATGTCCTCAAGCCAGTTGATGGTGTCGCCGCTCTTCCAGTAGTAGGCGCGGACCAGACGCGGGTCGACCTGGTAGTGCGTATAGAACATGTGGCGGCGGAAGAGCTCGCCCGGGGTGACCTCGATCATGCTCTCGTGCTGAAGGCGGGAGCCGGCGCCGCAGGGGCCCATGCCCATGTTGGCCGCGCCGCCCGTGTTGGACGCCTTCTCGAGCGTGATGACCTTAGCGCCGTTCTCGGCGGCCGCGACGGACGCGGCGAGGCCGGAGAGGCCGGCGGCCACGACGACGACATCGGCTTCCATCTGTTCTGCCATGAAATCCTCCTTCAATAGGGTTCCTCAGGACACGACGAACGTACACGGAAAAAATGTCTCATTTCCCGTCCGCGCATGCCATGTGCAACCGCACAAGGTCTGGCGCTCTGGGGACGGAAAAATAGGGCTGGCTGGCAATGGATTGCCGGCCGCCTATGCGCCCATGGGCGCCGCGGGGTCGTGGCAGACCTTGCGCGCCAGATTCTCGCAGGGACCCTGGGCAAAGAGCGTCGTTACATAGCAGAAGATCCACACGGGGATGATGTTCTGCGCCCAGCCGATCACCAGGATGGGCAGGAAGGCAGCCAGGGGCGCCCCGCCCAGGACGAAGGAGTCGAGGACGGTCATGATGATGTTGAGAATGACGGCATACCAGGTATTGATGTAGACATTGATCCAGGCGCCGAACTTGAAGCCCTCGGAGGGGTTGGAGTGCTTCATGGCGAACTTCACGCCCTTGTCGACGATCGGCGGGATCATGCCGATGATGGTGGCGGAAATCCAGGCCACGACGAAGTTGATGCAGAACATGGGCCAGGACCAGCCGGCCTGCTGGACCTCGACGGGGGCCGTCTTCCAGATATGGATGGCCAAAAACTCGCAGACGGTGCACAGGACGCAGGCGGTCAGCAGATTGAGCACGGCGGCCTTCACAAAACGGGTCGACCACTTCATGGGCATAGCGATACCTCCGGATTCGATGGGAAATGAAAAAGCGGAGCCCCGGGTGGGGCTCCGCTGTCGTGCGCGAAACGAGCCGTTTGCGGTCGTGCCTATCTGGCTCGCTTGCAGGGGTGGCCTTGCGGCCGGGGATGCTTAGGCCTGGGCGCCGAGGTCCTGGAACTTGGCGTAGCGGTTCTCGGGGTCCGGCATGGTGGGGCTCAGGAAGGCCTTGTAGCCGGCGACGCGCTCCTTGTAGGCGTCCGTCTTCTGGAGCTCGGCCAGGATGCCCTCGTTCTTGCCGATGTCCTCACCGTGGATCTGCTTGCCCTGCATGGTGTCATGGGCGCGCTCGCGGCCCTGGTCGTCGTACAGGCCCGGGAAGGCAGGAGCGCCGTCCTTGTCGAGGATGGTGTTGCCGTTCTCGTCCTTGAGGTCGTGCTCGGCGTACTCGACGGTGACGGCACCCTTCTCGTCGAGGACGATCTTGCCCTGCAGGCCGCAGACGGCGCACACGGCGCGGTTCTCGCCGGGATACAGATAGAAGTCGTTGCAGTTGCAGTGCGGGCAGACGCCCTTCTCGCCCTTGTACTCGGCGTGCTCGGGATCCTTGGCGGCGGCGGCGAGATTCAGGCCGATCTGATGGGCACGGGCGATGACCTCGTCCTTCATGAGGGCGGTCTTGGACCAGGCGATCCACTCGTTGTCGATGATCTTCCAGGCCGGGGTCATGGACTGGATGGCGTGGTCGGACTGGATGTGGGTGCCCCAGTCGGAGCCGCCGATGCCGATGTAGCTGACGGGGATGCCGGTGTGGAAGACGCACGCGGGAGGCACGGTGCCTTTGCCGCCCTCGGCGATGATCTTCTCGGCGATCTGCTTGGCGATGAAGTTGTTGCCGGTGTCCATGCGGGGCCCGAAGCGGTCCATGATCGTGTGGAATAGGCCCGTGGCGCCGGTCTCGAAGATCGGGTCGACCATGATGATGCCGTCGGACGTGAACATCTTATAGGCCAGCCAGTCGAAGTCGTCCTTGTGGATGCAGCGGTTGCCGCGGCCGCTCATGAGCGACTTGACGCAGGCGATGCAGCCGGTGCAGTGCTTGATGTCGAGGTCCTGCGCACGGATGAACTCGACCTCACAGCCGGCCTCCTGCGCGCCCTTCAGGACCTCCTTGCACACGGAGTCGTTGTTGCCGTTCTTGGTGCCAAAGGAAATTCCCAAGATGTGCGGATGCTCTACGGACATGTGCCCATTCCTCTCCCGGGCGCCGGGCGCCCAACGTGGCGGGACCCTATGACCCGCCGGCCGATTGTCGCGTCGGGCACATCCGTGGAGGGCATCGCGTCGCACAAAAAAAGGACGCGCGCACTCCCCCGACCGAATCGGGAAGACGTGCCAAACGCTGTCCACTGGGCATACTTTTACCCGCCGCGCCCGATTTCGTCAAGAAGGAATTCCGGCGAATGGTCGGACGCGAGGGGTCGGATAATAGGGGACGTTTCCCTTCTGTCGCGGCCTGTGTGACAAAAGGGAAACGTCCCCTCGTGTCCGACCTAGAGCTCGAGGCCCGCCTCGGCCAGGTGCACCGCCAGGGCGATGGCCATGCGGTCGTCACCGTCCTTGAGGTCCAGGTTGAAGAGGTCGTAAATCTTGCCCGTGCGGTAGAAATACGTGTTGCGGTGCACGTTGAGCGAGGCCGCCGCCTCGGTCGGGGCGCCCGGGAAGCGCACGGAAGCGGCCGCCGTCCGCAAATAGGCGGTACGGTGCTTGCGATCGTAGCGCGCCATTTCGCGCACACGGGCGTCTACCAGCGCGTCCTCGAGCTCCGTACCCTCGGCGGCATGGGCGAGCACATCGTAACGGCACCGCCACCAGTAGGCGTTCTGCGGCACGTCCTTCCTGCCCACGAAGGCGTCCGCGAGCGCGATGCACTGCTGGAAGCGACGCGGGGTGTCGAGCAGGTCGCAGAAGGGCTCGGCCACGGCGCAATGCAGGCCATATTTCTTGGTGGAGGTAAAAAAGGTCGTGTTGCTGGCCAGATACCGCTCGGCTCCCTCGTAGTCCGCGGGACCCGCGCACTCCTCGGCTGTGAGCGCCGCCAGGACCACGAAGCAACCCCGTGTGTAGGACCAGATCGCGTTGGAGAAAGCGGTCGAAACCATCCCCGCCACATGGGCACGGAAGCCCGGCAGCAGGGCATCGTCTCCCGCGATCAGGGCGAGGAGCAGGTAGACGCCGTCGTCGCGCCGGCGCGGGATCACCGTGGTCGCCAGCTGCTCTTCGAGCGCCTCGCGGTCCGCAAAACCGCCCTCCACGAGATCGGCCAGCACGGAGGAGCCGGTTCCCGCGAAGCTGCCGCCCAGGCCGCCGTAGGCCACAACCACGCAGAGCAGCTCGCTCGCGTCGTCGATGAGCTCGAGGTCGGAGGGGGTGAAGGGGCGGTTGCGCGCCAGCACGTCTAGGTGGCCCAGGGCATTGGACCCAAGCACAAGCGAGGAGAAGGCCCAGGTCTGGTCGTAGCGGTCGTTGCTCGTCTGAATGGCGTGGTGGGCTTCGGCGATCCGGTCGAAGACACGGTCCTTCCTGAGCTGCTGAATCGCCTCGGCCGAGATGTAGTCGCCGTCGAGCCGCTCGGACTTGTTGGGCACCTCGGTGCGCAGTTCGCGCGAGACGGCCAGGATCTTGTGCTCGGTGTTGACGAGCAGACAGGGGTTGCCCACGATCTTCGCCACGCGCGAGACGAACCAATCGAGGTTGGTCGTACGCGAGAAGGAGCGCATCAGCAGATCCTGCCGGATAGAGAGACGGGCGATGGCGCGGGAGAGGTCGTCGAACCGGCTGCGGAGCTGGTCCCAACCTTCCCGGAGCGCCACCTGCACCTCCCCGCGACGAGGGTGACCGAGCCCCTCGGGCAGGGTTTCGCCCAGGTAGACGAGGGTGGTACCGGCGCCCGAGATAACCGGTGTCTTTTCTCGGCCGTCCACCAGGGTCAAGGCATGGTTGATGAACTCCGTGCCTGCCGAGAGGTCGGCCGGGTAGACGCTCTCCCCCAGCATCGCCTCATCGTGCACGGCGTATTCCTCGATGCCCAGCTCAGCGAGCGCGGTCCAGAGCTTCACAAGCGACACCCCCGCAGGTCCGATACGTCCGCCCAGCTCAGCGAACGTCATTGTTCTCTAGCACAAACATCGTAACCGACTTGCGCGGATAATTTGAAGTGACTCCCATATCTCCCGCGGTGCGGCGTCGGTACATTTTTCTCAGTTGAAGCGTCTGGGCGGAAGTCCGGTCGTGCAAAAGGACAGGTGCCGTCCACTCACCTGTGCAGATGCGCGCGAGGGCTTACGTTTCAGCATGCTGTTTGTGCGCGAAGGAGGCCGCATGACCGAGGGAACGGTCGAAGATCCGACCGAAGGCGCAGCCGAGAAAAAGCCCCGCCGGCGTACACGCAAGCACCGCACCACCGACCCCTTGCTCCGCATCGTCCAGTCCATCCGCGAGGAGACGAGCGAGCTGCTCGACGGGCAGACACAGTCGGGTGTGCCGACGGCGTTCGAGACGCCGCATGGCGCACAGATCACCGCCTGGGTGCACACGCCAGAAAAGCAGGTACGACCCGACGTCCTGCTCGAGCTTCACGGCGGCGGTTTCGCCCTGGGCGACGCCCGCAAGGAGGACGCCCTGCTCGAATGGGCGGCTACCCGCTATGGCATGCGCACGGTGGGTCTCGATTACCGCCTCGCTCCCGAGCATCCCTTCCCCGCCGCCTACGACGACGTCGTCGACACCCTGGCCGCCCTGGCCTCAGGGTCGCTTCTCGGCGAACCGGCGGGTGGCATCCACATCCTGGGCTATAGCGCCGGCGCGCAGCTCGCCCTGTCCGCCGCGGCGCTCGGCGGCACGCCCGTCGCGAGCCTGCTCCTCTATTACCCCTTCGTCGACGCCACGACGGTCCCCGCACGCGAGGACGCCCGCGACATGGACCTCCCCTACGACCTGATGGAGGCCTTCAACCGCTGGTACGCGGGCGAGAACGACCCGCACGACTCCCGCATCTCGGCCTCCGAGCTCACGGATGCCGACCTTGCCCGCCTGCCGCGCACGATGATGTTCCCCGTGGTCGGCGATGCGTTGACCGAGTCCTCCAAGCGCCTCGCGGCCCGCATGCTCAAGGCGGGCTGCGAAGTCCGCTGGAACCCCATCGAGGGCACCTATCACGGCTACGTCGAGGACATGGTCAACGGCGATGTCTACACGGCGCTCAACCCGCCCGACCTGATCGAGGCCCGCGGCAGCTCCAGCCCCGATGTCGCCTACGAATCGCTGATGACCGGCTTCACCTGGCTGTTCGGCGGCGGCTGCGCCGACGAGCTTCCCCTCTTCGTCCGCCACGCGCTCGATTAATTAGAAAGGAACCCCCATGTCCCAGACCTACCGCATCCTGACCCTGTCCCCCGGCTCCACCTCCACCAAGGTGGCCGTCTTCGAGGGCGACACCACCGTCATGCGCGCCAACGTCACCCACGACCCCGCCGAGCTCGCCCAGTTCGACCAGGCCGCCGACCAGCTCGACTACCGCATCAAGACCATCAAGGACGAGCTTGACAAGGCAGGCGTCACGCTCGACTCTATCGACGCCTTCTCCGGCTACTGCGGCGGCATGGGCCCGACCGTGGGCGGCATCTTTGCCATCGACGAGACCGTCTGCGACCACGTGCTCCATTGCGGTATGAACCACCCCGCGATCCTGGGCGCGCCGATCCTCTATCAGTTCGCGCAGGAGACGGGCAAGCCCGCCTACGCCGTCAACCAGCCCGACACCGACGAGCTCGAGGACGTCTCCCGCATCACCGGCTACCCCGGCGTCTACCGCAAGAGCCACGTCCACTGCCTCAACCAGAAGGAGTGCGCGATCCGCTACGCAGCCTCCCAGGGCAAGAGCTACGAGGAGGTCAACGTCATCGTGGCCCACGTGGGCGGCGGCCTTTCCGTCGCGGCTCACAAGCACGGGCGCATGATCGACACCAACGACGTGCTCGAGGGCTCCGGCCCCTTCGCACCCAACCGCTCGGGCGACGTGCCCCTGAAGCCCGTCGTGGCCCTCGCCTTCTCCGGCGAGCACGACAAGAAGGAGATCAACAGCGTGATCGGTAAGACGGGCGGCCTCAAGGGCCTGCTCGGCACCGACGACGCCCGCGAGATCGACCGTCGCATCGAGGCCGGCGACGAGTGGGCCAAGGTCGTCTTTGAGGCCATGGCCTACCAGACCGCCAAGGCGATCGGCGGCTTTGCGGCCGCGCTCGAGGGCAAGGTCGACGGCATCGTGCTTACCGGCGGCGTCTCCCACGACAAGTTCTTCACCGACTACATCGAGCAGCGCGTGGGCTGGATCGCCCCCGTCGCGATTTACGCCGGCGACTTCGAGGTGGAGGGTGCCGCCGCGGGCGCCGTCCGCGCGATCGAGGGCACCGAGGCCGTCATGACCTACACGGGCGAGCCCAGCTGGGCCGGCTTCACGCTTCCGGGCGCCTTCCCCGACGTCGAGGCATAAGCCGCGCGCCGCAACGTTACAGCACGCCGCAGCGTCTCGTCCTACCTCACTCGGCGGCTACGTAATCCTAGATAACAAGGTAGCCGCCGAGACAAACCGGTGCGCCTACAACAAATACGTTGGAGTGACAACGAGTACGTAGCGCCCGACAACAAGTACGTAGTTACAAACAACATATCCGTCGATTCGTGAACTAGAAGCCGATTTTTTATATCCTAGCTCGCGAATCGACGGTTTCTTCGTCTGCTCCTACGTATTTATTGTCGGGCGCTACGTACTTGTTGTCGACGCTACGTACTTGTTGTCGGCATTGCGTACACATTGTCAACGTTACAATGCGCTATCAGGGTGACGATGTCCGCTGTTCAGTTTTCCTTTCTTTCCTAATTTTTCCTTTCTTTCCTATTCTTCTCACAAAGCCATACCCAGCACAAGCGGCAAAGCCTACCGCTACATCTCGTCTGTCTTTAAGCGATGCGGTCAAGGCGCTGGCTCCCGACTGCGTCAAGATGCGAACCTAGAATTGGGCACACGCAGTGACTCGGGGAAGGCGGCGCACAGCTCACCACAGGTCTGCGTCACTCCATCGGGTACATCCACATGAGCGAATTAGCCGAGTCCGCGGGGTTGCAGCCATCCGCGTGGCAGACATCTCCTTCTTGAGCCCAGCGACCGTGCGCAACAGCGTTCTCGCATCCTGGGCCAGGATGACGTTGTGGACAGGTGTCGGCGTCTCCACCATGCCCTGGCTGTAGCACGTCGAGCGCCCCAAGATAATCATCGCTGACGGGTGCTTCGACAGAGGCTACGAGGTTGCGATGGTCAAAGAGCTACCTTTTGTCGCTTCTTCTGCCAGGCACCTGCTACGAGTTAACCTCCCACGTCCCGGCACGGGGGCTACCCTTGCGCACGAGCCTTCCGTCCGACTTCAGCGCAGCAACCAGTCTCTCCGCCGACCTCTTCGAGATTCCAAGGGCCGAAGCCAAGCCGGTCACCGTGCCCTTTGGGTTGCTACTAAAATAGTCGAGCACCCGCAGCTCTTCGGTGTCGCGGTCCGTCCCGCCAGCCGCATAGGGCTTCAACGCGTCGCGGATGACCTCCAGCATGAACTCCACAAAGGCCGTACAGGTGCCGTTGGCGTTGGACTGCCCGAAGGCGGCATAGTAGCCCTGCTGCCTGCTGCGGATGATGGTCTCCACCGGCAGCCATGCCAAGGGGGCTCTCCAGCGCGAGAGCATGAGTGTCTGCCAGAGCCTGCCTGTCCTACCGTTGCCGTCAGAGAAGGGGTGTATGAACTCGAACTCATAGTGAAAGACGCACGAGACAAGCAGAGGGTGCAGGTCAGTGGAGTGCATCCACGAGAAGATACCCGCCATCACTTCTGGCACATAGCTCGCTGGCGTCCCCGCGTGGATGAGCGCGCCCCCGTCGAAAACTCCGACGTCGCCGCTGCGGAAGCGCCCAGCATCCCGTATCAGGCCTTCCATCATCACGCCGTGCGCCGTAAGGAGATCATCCACGGAGAGCGGGTCCAACCCTCCCAACATGGCATAGGCGCGCTGTGCATTCTTCACCTCGAGGATGTCCCGAGCGTTGCCCAGCACCCGCTTGCCGTCGAGCACGTCGACGACCTGATCTTGCGCAAGTCCGTTGCCCTCGATAAGCAGCGAGGAGTGGATGGTTTGGATTCGCAGACGCCTGTGCAGAGTGGGACTTGTGCTGAGCTCCGAGGCAGGTGTCAGCGAACCGACCATCTCTGCTATCTCCATGCAGAGGTTGTCTATGCGCGTAGTGCGCTCGAACGGCGGTTGATAGTCCATGCGATGGTCCCTTTCATTTATTACCGCCATAATTTTACCGCCAATGGCGGTAATAAGCGATTGCCCGCCTAGTGAACGTGACACTCCCCCGTCACCTGTCACACCACCTGTCACAAAGGAAAGCCCCGCCGCCCATAGGGGCAACGGGGCTTGTACGAACTGGGCTAGGGAGCGTGTCACTCCCCCGTCCCCTGTCACATCACAGCTGGCGGACCTTGTCCTTCTGGCCGAGGGCAAAGAAGGCGGTCGCGGCGCAGACGGCCATGCAGACGATGCCCAGGATGAACATCAGCGGGAAGCCGCCGGCCGAGTCGATCACGAGGCTCCAGAAGACCGCGGCCACGGCGCTCATGAGCGAGCCGACCATCGAGATGCGCGAATAGATGTTGGTGTAGTCGGCGGAGCCGAAGACCGTGCGGACCAGCAGCGGGGTCTCGACCGTGGTCATCGCGTAGACCACACCGAAGAGGAAGGCACCGACCAGCAGAAGCGCCAGCACGGACGGCACGAACCACATCACGAGCACGCCGACGACGCCGCAGGCGATACCGAAGATCACGCCGAGACGGGCGGACTTGTCGTTGACGATGCCGAGGACAACCTTGCCGATCGCCTGGCCGGCCATCGCGGCGGACGCGACGACGCCGGAGGCCGCCGCAATCTCGGGCAGCGTGGCCTCGAAGGAGAGCGCATAGCTGGAAAGGTACTGGTAGATAGTCTGGTTGAGGGTGATAATACCGCAGAAGACCATCAGGGCCCAGAAGGCGGGGGTCTTCATGGCAACGGCGGCGGACACGCCGTCGGCCGCAGGCGCAGCAGCCGCGTCGGCAGGGGCGTCGGCAGCCGCGTTCGTCTTGGCAGCATCGGCGCCATACGGCAGCAGGCCCTTGTCGGCGGGTTTGCTGCGGACCACGAAGAGCGTGAAGGGAAGCGTCCCGACCAGCGTGATGAGGGCGAAAACGCGATAGGCCACGCGCCAACCCTCGGCGCCCGAGGCGATGAGCGAGGTGCCGATCGGATTAAAGATCACGCCGCCGATGCCGGTAAAGGCCATGCAGAGGCCCACGAAGAAGCCGACCTTCTCCACGCACCAGGCGTTGATGAGCGTGGGGATGGCCAGGTAGATGAGGGGCGCCGTGCCGATGCCCATGATCGCGCCGCACACGTAGAAGACGGGCATGGCGCTCGCCATCGACATACCGAAGAGGCCCAGACCGTCGAGGACGACACAGGCAGAAAGCACCACGCGCAGGTCCATCTTGCTCATGAGCTTGCCGGCAACCGGCAGCGTGAGCATCATCGCGATGTTGAGAATCGAGAAGTAGAGCGTGAAGGTCGCGCGCGGCACGTCGAAGAACTCCGCGACCGGCGTGAAGAAGATGCCGGCGCAGGACAGGACGAGCGCGCAGGGCAGGCAGCAGATGGCGATGCACGATGCGACGATCAGGTACGCGTAGTGGAATCCGCCCTGCTTGGCGGGGGTGGCGAAGGAGGTGCTAGAGGACATGCGCTACTCCTTGACCGTGCCGCAGGCGAGCACGAGCATCGCGATGTCGCCGAACATCTCGTCGACCGAGCTGGAGCGGCTGGAGTCGGACACGGGCTTCTTGAAGCCGGAGAGGGTGTGGCCGAAGCCCTTGCCGTGCGCGAAAATCTGGACCTCCTTGATGCCCAAGTTGGCGGCACCAAGCTCCGGGAAGATGAGCACGTTGGCGCGGCCGGCGACGTCGGACTCGCGCTGGATCTTCTTCTCGGCGACGGCGGGGATGATGGCGGCGTCCAGCTGGAACTCGCCGTCGAACTTGAGGTCCGGGCGACGGGTGCGCGCGACCTCGAGGGCGGAGCGGACGTTGTCGACGAGCTTGCCCTCGCCGGAGCCGTCGGTCGAGAAGGACAGGAAGGCCACGCGCGGGTCCCAGCCCAGGATGGCGGCAGCGTTGTCAGCCGAGGCGATGGCGATGGAGGCGAGCTCCTCGGCGGTGGGCTCAGGGTTGAGGCCGCAGTCGGCGAAGACGAGCGTGTCGCCCTCGGGACCCTCGAAGCCGGGGATCTCGACGATGGCCATGATGGAGCTCACGTCGACGCCCTCGGCCAGGCCGATCACGTTGTGGGTAGCCATGAGCAGGTCGCCCGTGGTGGCCACATGGCCGGCGAAGGTGCAGTCCACGTCGCCAAGCGACTCGAGCATCAGCGCGGTGTAGAGGCTGTTCTTGCGGGCCTTGCGGTTGTAGGCCTTCTCGGAGAGCAGGCGCTCCCCCGCCTCCATGTAGCGGGCGACGAGCGCAACGCGGGCGTCCTCGTTGAAGGCGTCGACGACCTCCATGCCGTCGGTCGAGACACCGGCCTCGGCCGCGGTGGCCGCGACGACCTCGGGGTCGCCGATGAGCACGGGCGTGCCGACGCCCTCGTCGAGTACGCGGCGGGCGACCTTGAGGGTCGCGGGGTCCTCGACCTCGGGCAGGGCGACGCGGCGAGGCGCGGCCTGGGCCTTGGCGACGAGGGTGTTGATCAGATCTGCCATGGTTGGCTCCTTCTTTTAAAAAGGCGGGACGCAGGTCTTCCCACGTCCCGCCTTGATTTCCGACATTGCCCGGCACGAAGGCGGACGCGTCAGTCCGTCTTAGCGGTGGATGTACTCGCCGGCCTGATAGCGGGGCGGGATGATCGGCAGCTCGATGTAGGAGGCATGCTCGCCGCCGGTGTGGACGCAGTGGGTGCCGTGGTTGTCCTGATCCCAGGCCAGCGGCTCGAACCAGCCCTCACGGATGTAGCGGCCGGAGATCTGGATGCGGAAGCGCTCGCCCTTGTGGTAGACGCGGGCGGTCGGCACGATGGCGATCTCGACCTCGCGGACCTCGCCGTCGGCCAGCTTCTTGGGCTCGCCCTTCATGGTGTAGACGGGGTTGTGCTTCTTGGTGAGCTTGGTGTCGACCTCGGCACGGCTCACGCGGCACTTGCCCCAGGCGCCGGGGTGCGGCTCGTCGAGCGTATTCCAGGGGATCCAGGTGCCGTCGGCCGCTGCCTTCTGGATGTTGATGAAGAGGTCCATGTCGTCGAAGCCCTCGCAGCTCACGAAGAGGTGCAGGTCCATGTAGCCGGTGACCTCGATGTCCTCGGGCAGGACGTAGTCGAAGTTGAGCTCGCCCTTGTTGGCGTCGTACTTGGCCACACCCTCGGCCTCGGGTTTGTCGAAGCCGGCCGCGAAGGTCTCCTTGGTGCCGCCGTCCTGAGACTCGTCGACAGAGTCGAGCGGGGTCGTGGCGTCGAGGTAGAGGTTCTTGTACTCGGTGCGCTTGATGGGCCAAGCCTGCTCGGCGCGCTTCTCCTGGTAGTCGACGTCGTAGGCGTCCATGATGTCCAGACGGATGCGCGGGGTCATCTCCCAGCCGTTGTGGATGCCCTTGAGGTAGCGGTCGTAGAAGCGCTTGAGGTCCTCGAGGTTGTTGGGATCGTAGGTGTCGGGCCACTCGAAGTCGCGGTGGGCGCGGAGCCACTTGAGGTGGCTGCGGCAGCGGCGCCAGGCGTTGAAGGAGCCCGGCAGGTGGAAGTGGGACCAGCCGGCCGTCTGGTAGACGGGGATCTTGATCTTCTTGAAGTCGGCGCGCTTGTCCTCCCAGTACTCGTTCATCTCGGGATACATCTGCGCCATGGAGACCTGGTCGTCCACGCCGTTGGGGCCGGTGACCTGCGCGGCGATGAACTTGTTGAAGGAGAGCGCGGGGACGCCGCCCTCATAGAAGGACTCGCGGTAGAGGTCGGTCGTGCACTCCCAGGGGGCGATGCACTTCAGGTGGGGCGGGCACTCGGCCGCGATGCCCCACTGGTGCATGGCGACGCCGGAGTTGCCGGACATGCCAATATTGCCGTTGCACCAGGGCTGGACGCCGAGCCACTCGACGAAGTCGTAGCCGTCCTCGCGGTCCTGATGGGTGAACATGTGGACGTTGCCCTCGGAGTGGCCGGCGCCGCGCACGTCGACGTTGGCGACGGCGTAGCCCTGGTAGCACCAGTAGAGAGGGTCGGGGGACTCGAACTTGGCGGTCTTGGACACGGTCATGGGAGGCACGCCCATGATCTGCCACTCGCTCATGCCGTCGCCGGGGCGCTTGCCGAACCACGACCAGGAGACGATCGCGGGAACCTTGGCACCCTCGATGACGTTGCCGTCCTCGTCCAGGTCGCCCGGGCGGAAGATGTCGGCGTAGATCTTGCAGCCGTCACGCATGACGACTTCCTGGTCCTGCATGCAGATGACGCCGGGGGCCACCTGGTAGATGCGCTGGTTGAAGGGCGGGCAGAAGCCCTGGCCCATGCGAGCCATGGGGTCGTCGGAGGCGGAAAGGTCGACTTCCTCCTGGTTGTCGTTGGGCTGGCGGGCCACCAGGTAGGCGGTCATCATCTCGACGCCCTTGAAGGTCTCGGGCTTGAGGAAGAGGTAGCGCTCGCGGTCGGTGTCGAAGTAGACGGGCCACTCGTCGGAGTACTCCTCGCCGGAGCACTGCACGAGGTCGGTGACCTTCTTGTCGGTCACGGGGCGCCAGTGCTCGGGAATCTTGTAGTCAAGCATGCGTTCTTCTTTCTCGACGTCTTGTCATGAAAACGCCTGCGCGCAGGCGCAGGCGTGTCGGGCCGATTTACTCGTCCAGAAGCTCGCAGACGAAGTCGGTGGCCTCACCGAAGGTCTTGCAGCGGCGGAACTTCATGTAGGGGACCTCGATGTCCAGCTCGTCCTCGAGGTAGGTGGTGATCTGCGAGACCTGGGTGGACTTGATGTTGAGGGCGGCGAACTCGGTGTCCTCGGTGAACTCGGAGGCGTCCTTGCCAAAGAGCTGGCTGGCGCGCGTGGTCAGAGCATCCCAAACTTCCTGGCGGTCCTCATCCATGGCGAGTCTCCTTTCTGGTGACCGGCGCCCTGTGCGTCGGTCGTGCTTGCCGTTGACTCTATAGTGCCGACGGGCGCAGCCGCGGGAAATGGATTTTGCACCAAGCGGACGGTCGCGCCATGGCTCGCTATTTGTGTTCTATTCCAAAATGAGATGTTTACCTGCGCAGATGTATGCGTGTCAGCGGGCGAAGCTAAATGTCGCCCAGGCGCCGGGATAGGGCCGGTCGATGTCGCTCGCGATGACCACGTTGTTGCTGGGCACGACGGGGCTCTCAGGCTCACAGGGCACGACGCTGACGCACGCGAACTGCGTGCCGAGCACCTCGGAGAGATCATCGATCGGACCTGCCGCCTGGCCGGCAAGCGCCGAGACCACATTGGCGAGATAGATGCCGTGCGGCACGAGCGCATGGTGCAGAAGCACAACGGCATCCTCATCGGCAAGCGACGCCGCAGGTTCCCCCGCGATGAAGCAGTCGTTGGCGATCAGGTCGTAGGCACCGCCGGGAAGCGACGCGAGATAATCGCGGCCGTCCCGGCAGATGACCCGAAGACGTCTCTCCCCCGACACGCCGTAGCGGTCCTCGAGCTCGTCGAGCAGGAAATGGTCGCGCGCAATCTCGATCATCCGCGGGTCGATCTCGACCACGTCGAGGGCGACGTCGGGATAGGTCGCGAGCACATGCCGCGGCCAGGCGAAGCCGCCGCCCCCGATGAGGAGGACGCGGAGGGGACGTGATGCCAGGGCGTCGATACCGACATCGAAGAGCTGCAGGTAGGGAAAGACAAGCTCGCCATAGGGATCGTCCACCCACATGGCGGACTGTTGGGTTCCCAGGACGGTCAGGACCCGTTTGAGACGGCCGTGGCGGTCGGGCGCCGTACGGACCACGGTACGGCCGCCGAGCGTCTCGCCCTCGTAATCAAGACCAGCCCGCCCCCGAGCTCCCGCGAGGCGGGACACGAAGGGCAGGCCGGCGAGCTTGCCTTTGAATGTGTGGTCGGACACCAGAGTAGGGACGGTTGGCGAGGGTTACTTGGCGACGTCCGTAAGGTCGCTGCCGCAGTGCGGGCACTTCGTGGCGCCCGGCTTGACCTCCTCCAGGCAATAGGGGCAGGTCGGTGCGGCGGCCTCCTCGGCCTCCTTGTCCTCCTGCTCCTTGTGCAGGAGCTTCTCGGACGCCTCCTCCATCTTGTTGACCGACTTCACGAGGCAGAAGACGATCAGGGCAACAATCAGGAAATTGATGACGGCGGAGATGAAGGCGCCGAAGTCGATGGAGGTGCCCGGCACGACGAGCGAGCCCGTCATGTCCGCGCCGCCGCCGGTAATGGCGGTGATGAGCGGATTGATGATGTTGTCGGTGAGCGACGTGACGATCGCCGTGAAGGCACCGCCGATGATGACGCCGACGGCCATGTCCATCACGTTGCCGCGTGCGATGAATTCCTTGAACTCGCTCATGAACTTCTTCATAGGGATACCTCCTGGTCGAGACGTGCCGTGCGACATACATCTTAGCCGCCGGGGCGGACACCATCTGATGGGGCGGCAATCGTTTACCAAGGCGACACCGCGATGCCGGATGGCGGGCGGCGGGTCAGAACCGCTCCACGATGCCCGCTTCCTGGAACCGCTGCCCCATGACCTCGGCCATGACGTCCGGGGTGCCGCAGGATGCGTAGCGGGTCGCGGCGACGCGCACCGAGAGGCCGTCGGCAGATTCCCCATCGTCAAGGAGAAGGGCGAGCGACCGCAGGCTGTCGACGAAGACGTCCGCATCGCCCACGCGCCCGAACTGCCTCATGATCAGTATGATGTCGTGGTCGTAGTGCGCATAGACGCCGCTGTTGTGCAGTAGGCGCTCGATCTGCGCCTCACATGCCCGTGTCGCGGCCCGCACCGCTTCCTCCCCATGGTCGCGGGCGAGCTCCTCGAGGCCCGCGAGCTGCACGGCGCAGATCACGAAGTCGGTGCCGTCGCGGTCGAAGGCCTGCCGGTACTCGTTGAAGACTTCCGAAAGAGGGCCGATCTGCGCGGCGTCGGACTCCCCGCTCGCCGTCGGCAGGTTCGCCTTGGCCGCCTCCGCCACCTCGTCCACGCGGAAGCAGCCGAGCAGGCCCACGATCTTGCCGTTCTGATAGATGGGGACTTTGTTGGCGATGATGCTGCAGATCCTACCGCGGGCGATGCAGCGGCCGTGCGCCTCCACCACCGGCGTGCCCTTGCTCAGGACGAGCTCCTCCTCCGCCTTGAAGGGGGCGGGGTTCACATGCCAGCCCATGTCCTCGTCCGTCTTGCCCAGGACATCCTCGACGGAATCGAAGCCGTAGAAGTCCAGGAAGCTCGGGGAGACGCCCACGAAGCGCCGGTCGACGTCCTTCCAGAAATAGCCAGCGAAGCGCATGGCAAGCAGACTGTCCCAGAGGGCCTCCTTGGTCACCAGCGAGGTCGTGTCCGACATCCTTTGCGACACCACGTTCAGGCTGGCCTCGTCGAACCTGCCCATGTCGGAGGTGGACAACAGGACGATCTGACTGCCCGCGTCCGCGTCGCTCGAGACCGGGTGTACCTGCGTGAGGTGCAGGCGGCCATGCCCCATATAGCTGGCCACCTGGTCGGTTCCCGTCTCGCGCGCCCTCTCGGCGGCACGGCGCAGGTCGACCGCGGCGACGTTCGACGGGTCGGAGAGCAGGCGCTCCGCCTCCTCGGTCCCCTTATAGCCCTCGCCCGTGAGAAAATCGAGGTAGGCCTGATTGACGCCCAGATACCGCATACGGTCGGCCGTGATCTCGACCACGGCCACCGGCGCGGCGTCCCTCTGCACGCCCATGCCTCCCGCGGCCTCACGGTAGGAACTCGCGAGCAGGTTGATCCGGCTGCCGGCCTCGTAATAGCCGCGCCGGTCGACCGCCTCGTAGCCGACCCCGCCCGCCTCCAGCTGCCCGGGCAGGTCCACCAGGGGCGCGGGTTTTGCGAAAAGGTAGCCCTGCGCCAGCTCGCACCCGATACGCCGCAGGTAGTCGAGCTGGGCCTCGTTCTCCACGCCCTTGGCCGCCGATACGACGCCCAGGCGCTTGGTGATCTCGAGGATCCCCTCGACGACCACGCGCAGGCGACCCGCACGCTCATAGTTTGTCGTCATCATGCCCCGGCTGAGCTTGATCGCGGTGTAGGGGCTGTCGGCCAGGACCGAGACGGGCAGGTGGCCGCCCGCGAAGTTGTCCGCCCACACGTGCACGCCGTGAGCCTGCAGGCGCGTGACCAAATCCGCCGGTACCCGCCCGCGCAGCTCCAGCTCGACCGCCCCCATGGGGATGCCATGGCGCGCACAGGCGTCGGCCATCGCCACGACGGGATCCGCCACATCGCAAATATTCGGCGAGATATTGACCGAGATCGGCAGGAAACGCTGGTCGCCTGCATCGAGGAGCTCGCGGGTCTGGCGGCAGGCGAGATCGATCATATAGAGGTCGAGTTTGTGCACCAGGCCCTCCTGCTCGAGCACGGGCACGAACCGGCGCGCCTCCATGAGGCCGTACATCGGGCTCTCCCAGCGGGCGAGGGCCTCCGTGCCGCAGACCGACCGGGTCTGGATGCGGACGAGCGGCTGATACCAGGCGAAAATCTCGTGTCGCTCGAGGGCTTCCGCGAAGTGGTCGCACACGTACTGCCGAAAGAGACGGGCGCTCTCCGCCGCACCTGCGCGCCCGTCCTGCCTCCGTTCGGTCATGCCAACCTCCGTCACTTCCAGCGTTTGATATCGGAAATTATGCCACTACACCGTGTCTGCGCCCGATAGGGCAGCGTACACCGTCTGGGCGATCCGAGCATTGCCCTCGCGGTTGGGGTGGACGCCGTCGGCCAGCCACTCCCCCTCGTGCCCCGCAAAAACCGGTTCGAGGTCCACGCAGACGAGCCCACGGTCCGCCGCGAGATCGCGCACGGCCTGCTGCATCTCGTCGAACTTCGCGTCGGAATAGGCAGCCCCGAAGGTCGTACGGCTGAGGTCGGGCGGGACCATCAGCACGACCTGCGGGGCGGCGTCGAGCGCCTGGTAGTCGTCCACGAAGTCGCCGAGCTCCCGCAGGTAGGCGTCGCGGTCCCATACTACGGAGACCGCATCGTTGGTCCCCAGCATCAGGATGACCATGTCGCCGCACTGTGAGAGGGAATCGCGATAGGGCTGCACATTGATATAGGGGTTCTTGCCACGGGAAAGGCAGCAGGCGCCGTTGTAGCCGAAATTGTCGCAGACCGTCCCATAGCCCTCGGCCGCAAGCAATGCCTGGAGCTGGGCGGGGTAGCTGTCCGTGTCGCGCGTGTCCGCCACCCCGTCGCCCCAGGTGATCGAGTCGCCCGCGCAGGTGATGCGCGCCGGCGCCTCCCACCGAGCCTCCGCATCGCTCACGATCACGTCCTCCCCTCCCGGCACTGCCGAGCCGCCGTCCGCATCACGCGAGCCGCACGCGGCGAGGCCGAGCGCGGCAGCCCAGGCGCCGACCGAACCACACAGGAATGTCCTTCTGTCCATCTCTCCCCTTTCCTCCTCCATTGTCCCACTCGGATGCCTGTCCGCACCGCACGTTACAATGTGAGCGACAAGAGCATGCGGGCGCTATTGCCCGTGCCAACCAAATGGAGAACGACATGCACATTCCCGAGAACTACCTCTCACCCTCTACCTGCGGCGTCATGACCGTGGCCATGGCTCCCGTCTGGTATCACGCCGTCAGGGAGGTCCGCCGCACCGTGCCCAGAGAACGCATGCCCCTGCTCGGCGTCGCCGCAGCTTTCTGTTTCCTTGCCATGATGTTCAACGTCCCCCTGCCTGGCGGCACCACGGGCCACGCGGTCTGCGGCACCCTCGTGGCCATCCTCTTCGGTCCCTGGGCGGCGACCATCGCCGTCTCGATCGCCCTGGCCATCCAGGCGGTCTTCTTCGGCGACGGCGGCATCCTCGCCTTCGGGGCCAACTGCTTCAACATGGCCTTCGTCCTGCCCCTTCTGGGCTACACAGTCTATAAGCTGATCGCCGGCAAGAATCCCGACCTCCGCCGCGAGCTCATCGGGGCGGGCGTCGGCTCCTACGTGGGCATCAACGCCGCGGCCCTCTGCGCGGCCATCGAATTCGGCATCCAGCCCCTGCTCTTCACCAACGCCGCCGGTCAGGCACTTTATTGCCCCTACCCCCTCTGGGTCTCCGTGCCTGCCATGATGGTGGGGCACCTGACGATCTTCGGCCTGGCAGAGGTCGTTTTCACCGTGGGAATCCTGGCCTACGTGCGCAAATCCGCCCCGTCCTTCGCCCTCGATGTGAAGGCCGATGACACGAAGCTCCCCCGTCCGGTCGCCATTCTCGTCGTTGCACTCGTGGCGGCCTGCCCCCTGGGCCTTCTTGCCGTGGGCGACGCCTGGGGCGAGTGGGCGACCGAGGACCTCGCCAGCCTGGTCGGCTATACGCCCGAAGGCCTTGCGAACGGCTGGGAATGGAGCGCTTTCTTCCCCGACTACGCCATCGGCAGTCTGCCCGACTGGGTCGGCTATATCCTGTCCGCCGTCATCGGTGTCGCCCTGCTGGTGATCATCTTCCGCTTGGTCGCCGGCAGCGCACGCCCGCAAGTGGCCTTTGATGGCAAATAAGCAGGTCATGGACTCGTCTGCCGAACTGCCCGACTGGCTCTCGGCCTCCGAAGACTACCGACCGGGTCGCGACCGTGACGGTTTCATCGCAAAGAGCCTGCTGTCGATGACGGGCGTGCTCGCACGTCTGCGGCTGGACGACGGCGTGAAGACCAGACTCTCGCCCTCGGCCAGCTGCAAGATTATCTGCGGCTTCGCCTGCATCCTGCTCACGTCGCTCGCGCGCAACTACGCCTTCGTCCTGCTCATGCTTGCTCTTGTCTTGGTCCGTATGGCCTTCCTACCTGCAAAGATCCTGCGCAGGACAGCATCGGTCGCCTTCGCGGCGGCGGCACTCACCGCGCTGCTCATGCTCCCGGCCATCCTCCTGGGGCAGCGGCAGTCAGCCCTGCTGGTGGGCACAAAAGTCCTGACCACCGTCTCGCTGGCGATGATCGTGGCGGGCACCACGCCCTTCCACGAGCTCACGGCTGCCCTGCGCGGCTTCCATGTGCCCGACA
Organism: uncultured Actinomycetes bacterium; assembly: GCA_900315165.1. GTDB lineage: Bacteria > Actinomycetota > Coriobacteriia > Coriobacteriales > Atopobiaceae > Olegusella. The sequence continues at coordinate 97,965 of OMXZ01000001.1, forward strand.
TCACGATCATGACCGTCGACCTCGCCCTGCGGAGCATCGCCCGCCTCGGCCGCCTGGCCACGCGGACGCTGACCGCGCTGCAGCTGCGCAGCGTCGGTGTCAACCGCGACAAGGGCGGCTCCGTCGGCGGCGTGGGCGGCGTGCTCTTCCTCAAATCCGCCGAGACCGCAGCGACCGCCCACGACGCCATGGTCTGCCGCGGTTTCACCGGCGAATACCGGCGCGTCGCCAAGCAGGAGCGCGACCGCCGCAGGCGCAGCGTGGATTTTGCCTGGCTGGCAGGCGTTGCGGTGCTTGCCACGCTCTTCTTCTACCTGCAGACACTGGCGTGACCGCACGCCCCGACCGAGGAAGACCCCCATGCACACCTCACAACACCCCCAAAGCCTCCACCACCCGCACGCCGGCATGGCGGCAGGCACCCGTCCCCTCATCGAGTTTTCCGACTTCTGCTTTGCCTACGGGGACACGCCGACCCTCTCCCATATCGACCTGGCCATCGACGCTGGCGAATCCGTGGTGCTGATGGGCGACAACGGCTCGGGCAAATCGACCCTACTCAAGGCCCTGAGCGGCCTGGTCCTGCCCCAGCGGGGCACCTACCGCTTCGACGGGCAGGTCGTCGATGCCGACAGCATGCGCGATTCCGTCTTCTCCAAGCGGCTCCACCAGCGGGTCGGGTTCATCTTTCAGGACTCGGACGCCCAGCTCTTTTGCGCAAGCGTGGAAGACGAGATAGCCTTCGGACCCCGCCAGATGCAGCTTGCGGAGGAGGAGGTGGCACGCCGGGTGGACGACGTCTGCCGCCTGCTGGACATCGAGAAGCTCCGCGGCCGTGCGCCCTACAACCTCTCGGGAGGCGAGCAGAAAAAGGTCGCCATCGCCTGCATCCTCTCGATGAACCCCGACGTCTATTGCTTCGACGAACCTTTGAACGGCCTGGACCGGAAGACCCGCGCCTGGCTCGTGGGCTTCCTGAAACAGCTCAAGGCCGCGGGCAAGACCCTTGTCGTCGCCACGCACGACCAGTCCCTAGCCGATGAGGTGGCGGACTGGTTCGCCTATATGGGCGACTACCATGGCTACGAGGACCGACCCCACGTGCACATCGGGGTCTGAGACGGAGCCGCCGGCCGTCTGCGCGGTCGCATCTGGGGACCCTGGGTTTGGGGCGGGATCCGGGCGGTCCCGTGTCCGTCTTTTTTGAGGAGTTCGCCCGCTCCGAGCGGCGGGCCCTGCGCCCCGAGCCGACAATAGCCTGCGGCAACCCTTGGAGGAACGCATGGATCCGGACCGGCTCGCCCGACTGCACCATATCGCCACCGCCTGCCACGAGGAGGAGCTCGACCTCCTGCGCAAGCTCGCGCGCATTCCCGCCCCGACGAGGCACGAGGAGCGTCGCGCCACGTTCGTGGCCGACTGGCTGCGTGCCCAGGGGGCTAAAAAGGTCATTGTGACTCCCGAGCACAACGTGCTCTGCCCCCTCGCGCCGGCCCCCGAAGACGAGGCCGAGACAGACCCCGGCATTCCCGACCTCGACGTCTACGCCGCCCACCTCGACATTGTCTTTGACGACACCGACCCTTTGCCCCTCCATGAGGACGAGGACCGTATCTACGCACCGGGCGTCGGCGACGACACCGCCAACCTCGTGGGCCTGCTCATGGCCACCAAGTACCTCATCCACCACCCAGAGGCCCTGCACGGCCGCCATGTGCTGATGGTCGCCAATGTGGGCGAGGAGGGCCTCGGCAACCTGCTCGGGACCAAAGCCCTTTTCAAGCTCACCGCCCCGCGCATCCACAGCTTCACGACCTTCGACCTCTATCTGGGGCAATGCATCTCGGTGGCAGTCGGCTCGCGCCGCTGGCGCATCCGCGTGCGCACCCAAGGCGGCCATTCCTACCAGGACTTCGGCCGACCCAACGCGGTCGAGCGCCTCTGCTGCCTGATCGAGCGTCTCTACCACGACCCTCTGCCCGAGAGCCTGCCCGCCCGCGTCACCTACAACGTGGGACACATGGAGGGCGGCACCACCGTCAACGCCATCGCCGGTTCGGCGGCGGCCCTCTACGAATGCCGGTCCACCTCGGAGGAGGCACTCGAGATGATGAGCGCTCGGCTCGACGCGATCGTCGAGGACCTGCGCGAGGAGGGCGTGGAGGTCAGTGTGAAGTCGATCGGCGTGCGCCCCGGCAACGCGGCACATCAGCCAGCTGCTCAGTCAATCTTCGCCCATCGAGCCGCGCGCACCGTCGCCGACATCACTGGCGAGGATCCCGACACCGAGCCTGCCTCCACCGACGCCAACATTCCGCTCTCGCTCGGCATCCCGGCCGACTGCGTGGGTGCCGTGCGTGGGGCTCTTCTGCACACCCGCGACGAGTGGATCGACAAGGACAGCCTGATCGACGGCCTGTCCGTGATCCTTTCGCTCATGACCTCGGCACGCGATGCGCGCTAGCCCAGCAGCTCGGAGACCTTGGCGGCCAGATCGGCCATCGGGACCTGCACCTGCTCGTGGGTGCCCATGTCGCGCACGGTCGCCACGCCGGCGGCCACCTCGTCGGGGCCCAGCACCACGCAGAGGCGCGCGTTGTGCTTGTCGGCCTGCTTGAACTGGCTCTTGAGCGAACGGCCCTGGTAGTCGGCCTCGGCCCGGATGCCAGCTGAGCGCAGCGCCAACGTGGCCCGGAAGGCCGCCTCGCGCAGCTCGGGCTCGGTATTGGCCACATACACGCAGCTCGGGTCCTCGCCGGCCAGATTGACGCCCGCGTCCTCGAGCGCCAGCATGATGCGCTCGAAGCCCACGGCGAAGCCGATGCCCGGCGTGTGCTTGCCGCCCTCCAGCTCGGCCAGGCCGTCGTAGCGCCCGCCGCCGCCGATGGCACCGATGCCCGCGTTGGCCGTGTACTCGACCTCGAAGACGGTGCGCATGTAGTAGTCCAGGCCGCGCACCAGCGTCGGGTCCTCGATATATTTGATGCCCGCCTCGTCCAGGTACTTCTTGACCTGGGCATAGTGGTCGCGGCAGTCGTCGCAGAGGTTGTCGGTCACGAGCGGGGCATCCCGCATGATCTCGCGGTCGCGGTCGACCTTGCAGTCGAAGGCGCGCAGCGGGTTCAGGTCGGCGCGCTCGCGGCAGTCCTCGCACATCTCGTCGGCGTGGTCGAGGATGAACTGGCGGACCTTCTCGCGATAGGCGGGACGGCACTCGCCGTCGCCCATCGAGTTGATGCGCAGGGTCAGGCTCTCCTGGGGCAGGCCCAGGCGCTTGTAGAACTCCATCAGCATGATGATCGTCTCGGCATCGGCTGCAGGGTCCTCGGCGCCCAGCCACTCGACGCCCACCTGGTGGAACTGGCGTAGGCGGCCGCGCTGGGGGCGCTCGCCGCGGAACATGGCCTCGCTGTACCAGACCTTGGCAGGGGCAGCGCCCTGCGGCACGAAGTTGTGCTCGACGGCCGCGCGCACGACGCCCGCCGTGCCCTCGGGTCTCATCGCCATGCGCTGTTTGGCCTTGAGGCCCTCCTCGCTGCCGCGGGCAAAGACGTCCTCGAGCAGCGCGCCGGAAAACACGCGGAACATCTCCTTGCGCACGACGTCGGTAGACTCGCCGATGCCATGGGTGAAGGTCGCGACCTGCTCGATCGCCGGCGTCTCGATCGCGTCGAAGCCGTAGGCGCCGAAAAGCTCGCGCGCGATGTCGCACATCCTCTGCCAGCTGCGCATATAGCCGCCGTAGAGGTCCTCGGTACCCTGAATCCGCTGTGCCACGATTGCCCCTCTCATACCTGCCGACGGCAGGTCTTTTACTCCCTCGGCCGAGCCGCGGGCAGTCGCCTCTCGTACTCGGGCCTTCTCTTTCCGCAGGCCAGTATAGAAGAAAAATGCGGCAGACCCAACGGCCCGCCGCATCTCTCAATCTGCCTGTCTTCGCGGCTGTCCCGCGAACGCGGACGCGCTACTCCACGTCGATCTTGTGGACCCAGTTGAACTTGTCCTCGATCTCGCCGGACTGGATGCCGGTCAGGGTCTCGCGCAGCTCCTTCATGACGGGGCCCACGTTCTCCATGCCGGAGGCGAAGACGGTCTGGTGCTCGTGGTCGTCGACCTCGCCCACGGGCGAGATGACGGCGGCGGTGCCGCACATGCCGCACTCCACGAACTCGCCGTCCAGGATCTCCTGGTACTTGACGGGACGCTGCTCCACGGTCATGCCCAGGTAGTGCTCAGCCACGTCCACGAGCGAGCGGCGGGTGATGGAGGGCAGTATGGAGTCGGTGAAGGACTGCGGGACGACGAGGGTTCCGTCCTTCTTGACGAAGAGGATGTTGGCGCCGCCGGACTCCTCCACGTAGGTGCGGGTCATGGGGTCCAGGAACATGTTGTCGGCATAGCCCTTGGCGTGCGCCTCCACGGAGGGCTTGAGGCTCATGGCGTAGTTGAGGCCGGCCTTGATGTTGCCGGTGCCGTGGGGTGCGGCGCGGTCGTAGTCGGAGACCTGCAGCTTGACGGGCTTGACGCCGCCCTTGTAGTAGGGGCCCACGGGGGTCACGAGGATGCGGAACTGGTACTCGTCAGCAGGCTTGACGCCGATGACGTCGCCCGTGGCGAACATGAAGGGACGGATGTAGAGGGTGGCGCCGGAGCCGAAGGGCGGCACATAGGCGGCGTTGGCGCGGACGACCTCCTCCACGGCTTTCACGAAGCGGTCCTTGGGGAAGGGCGGCATCTCGATGCGCTCGGCGGAGTCATACATGCGCTGGGCGTTCATGTCGGGACGGAAGCAGACGATGTCGCCCGACTTGGTGGTGTAGGCCTTGAGGCCCTCGAAGACCTCCTGGCAGTAGTGGAGCAGGCCCGCACACTCGGACATGGTGACGGTGTGGTCGGGCGTGAGGGCGCCCTCGTCCCAGGCGCCGTCCTTGTAGTTGGAGACGTAGCTAAAGTCCGTGTGCTGATAGGCGAAGCCGAGGCTGCCCCAGTCAATGTCCTTCTTCTCAACGGTCATATTTTCGCTCCTTACATGGGTCCGCTGACGGATAGTTTCGAGTGTAGCGAGCGCGCACGTGCCCATCGCAAAGCGTCGTTTTCTTGAAACATGACGGGCCGCCGACGGAGGCCGGGTCGGCCGGAACCGGCTGCACCCCCGGCGCGACCGCGCGCGGCTAGCCCTCGCTTGTGTCGGCAGACCCTGCGGCGTCGTCCGAACCAGCGGCGTCGCCGGACTCGGTCTGGCCCCAGGTGCGTCCCATGGCGTCGACCAGGAGCTGCGCATAGGCCTTCTTGCCCTCGTCCGTGAGATGGGCGCCGTCGCTCGCCAGATAGTCGTCATGGCCGGCCGAGGCCGCATACCAGTCCACCACATGCACGTTGTCGTGAGCGTCCGCCACGCTCTTGATCGCATCATTATTGGCCGAGCAGAAGCTGGCCGCCGTCCGTGCCGTGTAGACCCACACCTGCCGGTCGCCCGCAGCCTCCACCATCGCCTCGAGCGAACCCTTGTCGAGGATCGCGTCGCTCGCCATGGCGATGACCACGTTGTCGCCCACCACATCGGCGTCCACGTATTCGCGAATCTTGTCCGTCGCCTCCTTGGGCGTGCGGTCCGCCGTGTCGATGGCGCCCTGCGGGAAGGCCGAGGCAAGCTGGTCGGCCGCGTCGAGCGCCACGTCGTCGCCGACGAAGGTCACGTCGTAGCGGGTGTTGGCATCCGTGGGTTCCTCATAGCCGATGGTGTCCTTGACCAGCGCCGCATAGGCGTCTCGCCCGTCCCAGGTGAGATGGATGCCGTCGGCAATGAGGTACTCGTCGTGGCCCTGGGTCGCCGAGTACCAGTCGATCAGGTGCACGTTGTCGTAGGCGGCCACGATCTTGTCGATCGCGGCGTTGTTGTCCACATCCTTGGCGTTGGGCGAGCGCAGGTTCACGAAGTAGAGCTGGCGGTCGTCGCCCACCATGGTATGAATCTTTTCCAGGTCGTCGTCGGTGAGGTAGCCGTTGGTGCCGAGGGAGATGACAACCGTGTCCCCCACCACGCCCTGGTCCAGATAGCCCTGGAGCGCCTCGATGCCGGCCGCCACCTGGCGGTTGCCCTCGGTGTCCATGAGGCCGTGGGGGAATTCCGCGGCCAGGTTGTCGTGCGCGCCGAGCGAGACCGAGTCGCCGATGAGGACCACGTCGTATACGCCATCGACCAGCGGCTTCTTGAGACTTGCTCGCATGACCACAGGCTGGTCGGTCTGGGCCGCGGCGCCCGCGTCGGGCACCACCGCCATCGCGACCAGGGTCCACACCGCGAGCACGGCCGCGGCTGCGACGCCCGCGAACTCCCGGCGGCTCAGGCCGGCAGGCGCCGCCGCATGGAGCCGGGCGTCATGGGCCTTGTCGGCATGGACCCTGCCGTCGCCCTTGCGCGGATCCTTTGCACGCGGACTTCCGAGGGCGGCCCTCAGGTTCCCGGGTTTGAGCCTACCGCGCAGGTCCCCGAGACCGTGCGCGAGGGGCTTCTCGACCAGCTCGTAGCTGACCTCCGCGACCGCAATCACCAACACCAGCTGCAGGACGATCTGCCACCAGGCCTTGGGAACAGTGGCGTTGCGCGGGTTGAGAATCTCCACAATGGGATAGTGCCAGAGGTAGATCGCGTAGGACCGCTTGCCGATCCAGGCCAGCGGCTTGAACGAGAAGAACCTCTCGCCCCAGGTCCGTGGCACAAGGAGCGCCGCCAGCGCGACCGCCGCGATCACCGAGACCAGCAGCGTGCCACCGTAGTAAGAGAAGGACGAATAGCCGTTGGTCACGACCATGAGCAGCACGATAAGGGCAGGCGCCGCCACGGACGCCACGTTGATGTAGCGCCGGTTCTGCTCGGAATACGTGCCGAGCGGCTGGCTGGAGCGACGCCGCATCGGCCACGCCACAGCGAGCAGCGCGCCCAACAGCAGGCTCTGGGCGCGGGTATCCGTCCCGTAATAGGTACGCGAAGGGTCGGCGCCGGGCACGTAGAGCACGGCCATCAACAGGGCGGATACCGCGATGGCGATGGCCAGGCCGCGCTCCAGCTGACGTTTGTGCGTACCGCGCTTGAGGATCAGGTAGAGGATGGGCGGCCACACGAGGAAGAACTGCCACTCGATCGCCAGCGACCAGAAATGCGTGAGGGGCGAGGGCGCCTCGGCGGCGGCGAAGTAGGACTCGTTGCCAAAGATCTTGGCCCAGTTGAGGAAACCGAGGAGGGCCGGCAGGAAATCCTGGCGCAGCTTGGTGAAGAGCACGTGGTCCACGACCGAGGTGACGCAGGCCGTGACCAGCAGGAAGGCGACCACCTGGGGCAGGAGGCGCCATACGCGGCGCTTGAGGTAGCCGCGGAAGTCAATCCTGCCCGTATGGACCATCTCTCGCATGAGGCCGGCGGTCGCCAGGTAGCCCGAGAGCACGAAGAGCACGGTCACGCCGAGGAGGCCGCCCTGGCACCAGGTGAGGTTCATATGGTAGAGGACAACACCGATACAGCAGATGGCACGCAGACCGTCGAGGGAGGCCACGTAGCGACCGTGTCGCCTCGCCATGGAAGGTTTCGGCGCGGCCTCAGGCGCGGGCACCGCGTCAACCTTCGGCTCCTTGTCGGCATCGGACAATGAGTCAGCCGCGACCTCGTTCGCCACCTCAGCTGTGTCCTCAGCCTCTGGTTCGCGACCCGTCTCTGGCGCGCCCTCTTCCTCCGGCGCAGTCCCCTCCCCGGGCACGGCGCCGGTCGCGAGCCCGTCGCCCATCGTGGGCTCATCACCTACCACGAACTCACCATCCACCGCAGGCACTTCGTCGTCCCCAGGCACCCTGCCAGCCGACATAGATTCGTCTGCCATTTGAACCGATCACCCCAAGAGGATTGAATCCAATGATCGCGGCACGCCTTCGGCCACGTGTTATTTGCCTTTGGCATCGTATCATTCTCGTCTGGGTATGAACGATTGATGGATACTTTTTATCCCTATCGATACAACGGAGGCCGCATGCGTCAGCCCAAGCAGATGCCCACGCGCACCAAGTACACTGTCTTTGCCATACTTCTGGCCCTTATCGTCAACGACGCGGTCCTGCGCGTCCTCGGCCCGGCTGCGTTCGCGGGCGCAAGCCTCGGCGCCACCTTCATTATCCTGGTCGTGCTCAACGTCGGGATGTACTTCTTCTTCCGGCGCGTCTTCCAAGGCCTCGACCTTGGGGGCAAGGACCCCAAGGGCAAGTAGTTCAGATTTCTTGACGCCTCACGACGCATCAACGTCCGACGCCCCTCACCCGCACCCCCGCATCGTTGGTACGGCACCCCCGCATCGTCGGTACGGCACCCCCGCATCGTTGGTACGGCACCCCCGCATCGTCGGTACGGCTACCAACGATGCGGGGGTGCAAGTTTTCCGACCTGCGGTTTTCTTCTTCACACCCCCATATCGTTGGTAAACGAGATACCAACGATGTGGGGGTGCGGATGAAAGACGTGCGTGCGGGACAGGTGCCGCTACTCCTGCGGGTCCGCAGGACCGCCCTTCTTGCGGGCGACGACGACCAGCGCGACGACGATGGCCGCGATCACGAAGCCCAGGATCGTCGTGGAGTTGGTGCCCGACTCGGCCACGGCGGCGGAACCCTCGGCAGAGCCCTCAGCGGAGCCCTCGGCCTCCTCGGTCTCGACGACCGGCTCGGTGCTGTCGATCTCGTCCACCGTCTCGCCAGCCTTGACCTGCTCGGCGTACTCGAGCGGCTCGGCGAGCGTACCGTCGTCGGCCAGGTCGCTCGCCGCGAAGGGCTTGGCCTGGTCGTCGGCTAGATAGTCGCGCAGCTCGGCGCGGAGAACGAAGCACTTGTTGTAGACGTCGCGCGAGATGTCCGCGAAGGCGAGGTTGGCGAGCTCGGTGCGCTCATCGCCGGCGGGCGTGCTCTGCATGAGCGCGTCGACCTCCTCCTGCTGGGCGTTGACCTCGGTCTGGAGCGCCTTGAGGTAGGCCGCGACGCCCTCGCCGCAGTTCTCGCGGTTGTTGAAGGCCAGGGTGTTGAGGTCCATCAGGACGTAGTCGAGGTTGTTGCCGCCGTCGGCCATCGCGGCTTCGGGGTCGTCGTACATCTCGCCGGAGAGCTCCTCGTCGATCGGGCTTACGCCCTCGCCGGTGTGCGTCTGGTTGATGCCGTCGTAGGTGCTATAGACGTCCTCGGGTACCTCGGTTAGCAGCGCGGAGTAGACGGGCACGTACACGCTGAACTCGGTGCGGGACAGGGCCTCCCACTGGATGGTCGCGATGTCGGCGTCCATGCCGTGACGGGTCTGGAAGAGGTGGGACTCCACGCCGCGGTTGTTGCCGATGGAGTAGATGCCGTTCTCGGGGTCGAGGGCTCGGTCGTCCGTGTTGGCGTCAAAGGCAGCCCCCTCGCCACGGGCGGCGAGCAGGCGCTGCATGTCGTAGAGCGACCAGTCGCTGCGGCCCGGGGTGAAGGTCAGCAGGCGGCCGGCATCGCTGATCGAGGTCACGCGGTTGTGCTCGTCGAGCGTGTAGTCACCCTCGGCCAGGTCGGCCTCGAGGTAGTGGCGGCCCTGGGCGTAGCGGGTGTACTGGTGCATGCCGCTTCCGGTCTCGCTGTCGTCGCCCGGCTCGCCGTAGGAGGCGGCCACGTTCATGTTGCCGTCGTCGAACTCGACATAGGTGCCGGCGTCCTGGGCCACCTTGACCATGTCGGCGGAGTGCAGGCAGACGCTCTCGTCGTCGATGTCGACGTCAAAGGCCAGGTTGCCCATGTTGGGGTTCACAGAGGCCACGTCGTCGGCCAGCTTGATGGCGCACCACTGGTGACCAGACAGCTGCATAAAGATCCAGGTCTCGTTGTTGTCGCCGATGAGGATCTGGTTGTGCTCGGCGGTGCCGTCCTCATCCATAATCTGGCCAAGCAGCTCGACGCCCTCGCGCGCCGTTGCGGACTCGCCCAGCACGACGTCGGCCAGGTTGTACTCGCCCAGGCCCGCGGTGGTCTCGGGGTCGACCTCCATGACGTCGGCGTTGGCGTCGGTCGTCAGCGTGGCGGAGCAGGTCACGCCTTTCTCATTAACGCCGGCCTCGCTATAGGGCGGGAAGCCCGCGCCCCAGTCCGCCTCGGTGTCGCGGACGTAGGTGTAGCGGTAGGTGTGGTCGGCATGGCGCGTGAAGTCGCTCTCGGCGGAGATGTAATCCTTGCCGTCGGTCGCCTCCTGGATACCGAAGACCTTCACGTGGCGCGCAGCGTAATCCTCCTCGCGACCGTAGATGGTGTCGCCGTTGGCGGTCAGCGCGGAGCCCATGTACACCTGCGTGCACGCGAGTGCCACGCCCGGCGTCGACAGGATCATCGCGGCGGTCGTCGCGACTGCGGCGGCCGTGCGCCCTGCCTTCCGCCAAGCCAGCTTGTTCTGCTTGCGCATAAACCCTCCCTCGTGTGTCCGGGGCCGCGTTCCACGGCGGTCCCGACGGATGAAAAGTGACGAGGGAGAGTCTAGTCCAAGCACGATGCAATATTCAGTTTTATTTAAGAGAAAATCTCGCGAACGGTAGTTATTCCCGTTTATATGCAATCAATCATGATTTTTATAACAAATACCCTTTGTGACCGCCACAAAATCCCCCGATACCCGCAGGACACTCACTTCCCCGGAAACAGCCGAACCCTCAGGACAACAAGCGGACCACCCTCGCACCCCCTGTTTTCCGCAAATCTGCAGGAAACCTGGCTTGAGAGGGTAACGTATCCGATGCTACTCTGCGGGGTGCTTCGGCTTGCGACCCAGACGGAGCACCACAAGCAGCGCGACGGCCGCACCGGCGGCTATGCCCACGACGGGCAGACTCGAGTTGCCGGTCTTCGGGGTGGCTTCGGTCTCTGTCGCGCTTCCATCTGCGGCGACTTCAGTTTCTGCGGCGGATCCGACTTCGGTTGCCGCATCCGTACCGGCCGCACCGGCGGCGGGGGCCCCAGCCGTGATGGTGACGTCGGGAGCGGCGGTTTTTCCGTTAGAGCCAGCGACGGTCGCAATGGTCAGGGCACCCGGACCGTCGCTGCTAGGGCCGGTATAAACGGCGCCGCCGTCCGGCGAAGTTATGGTCGCGTCGCTGATGGTAAGGCTGGGCGCATTATCGCCGCTTTGGTCGGCGTAGAACGCGGAGGTGTCCGAGTCGATGGTGACGTTCGAGTTGGCGATCGTGATGGCATGGTCCATGCTCGAGCCCTTGCCCACGATGCCGGACGCATAGATGCCACGAGCTGTGGAGTTGTCGTCGGTCGATGACGCCTTGATCGCGAGCGTCGAGTCAGTGACGTCGACGGCTTGCGCCATGATTCCCAGCGTGGCATTGGCACTCTTCGCCTCAACGGTGACATTTGCACCGTTTTTTATAGAGACAGTTTTGTCTGCATGGATGCCCTCGGTGTACTCGTCGTCCAGGTCGATCGAGGAGACCGTGACCGTCGCGCCGTCGATTGTGACGCATCCCCCGACGCTCTCGTCGCCCTCGCTCCAATATGCGGAGATGCCGTAGGCGTTGAGCGGGCCGTCGCTGCTCGCCTTCAGCGTGCCGGCTTCACCCGCGGCGTCGGTTATGGTGACGTCACCACCGTCGACTTCGATGCCGGGCGCCGTCATGTCGTCCTCGTCGGTCTCCCCCGTGACGACGTTGTCGCCGTCGAGCTCGACGACGAGGTTCTGGTCGCTCGCTATGATGGCACCGCCCTGGTAGCCGTTGAGCGTGAGGCCCTCGTTGCCGTCATAGCTCCACGTTCCGGCGGGGTCGGCTGCCTGCGTGCCCTTGGGATAGGTGGTCCCGTCGATTGTCACGTCTGCCAGGGCGATGCTCGGCGTGAGCAGGATGCTGGCGGCCATCACGGCGACAGCAGCCCAGCGGAGGACACAGGCACGAGCGCCGCTGGTTTTCTCGATGCGATTTGACTGGATCATGGAGCCTCCCCTATCGGGCGCGACGGCTGTTCATTTCCCATCGCATCAATGTTACAAGCGATGATAAAGCCAAGTATAGAGCCCGTGCCAATCCCCTTGTGTCGCAAAATGCAATCGTCTGGTAAGGGTTGTCAGCAAGGTGGATGATAAATAGACGATAACAAAACCTGTGAAGCGGCGAGCCATCTACCAGCAACTTTGCAAAAGTCCCCTCCGTCGAGGGGCCTGATTTGATATTCAGTGATAAATAGAATCCCTATGCCCAGCCTGGTATGTACCGGCGGAAGCGCGGGCCGCTGTCGTCGTCCAGCACCTTAATGAGACCGTCGTCACAGCAGGAGCGAATGAGCCGCGAAACCGCGAGGACGTCCTTCCTCTCGTCCCCGAGGCCGAAGCGCTCACGCAACGACTGGTTGCTCATGGCCTCACGCTGGGCGTACATGAGGCAGGTATGCCAATAGAGGGCATCGACCCGCTCCTGCCTGGTCATATGCTCAAAGGCAGCGTCGCCCCGGAAGAGCGTCACGACCGTACCCATGTCCTCCTCGCTCCGCATCCGCGGCGAGAAGGTGCGGGCCTGTTCGCACGATTCAACCGCGCGGTCCCATCCCGTACCGCCTTCCTCGCAGAGTCCCATCTGGCGAAGGATTCTCACGAGGTCGGTGTTGCGTGTCTTGGACGGGGCGTTGAGCACACGCTCCACCGGTATGAGGCTGGCTCCCGGGTTGGAGAACTCGATGCGGTTGTCGTAAATCTGGACAAGCGGTCCGGCGTCTGTGGCGGACAAATCCTGGTGTATCACGGTGTTGTTGAGCATCTCGCGGACCGCACGCTGCGGATAAGCGTGTACCCTGCGTCGATAGGCACCCTGGTCCTCCTCACCCTCGGACGTCTGGTCGAGGATATAGTCCAGCGCCTTGGGGAGGGACATCACGTATCCCTCGGCAAACTCGTGGTCCGCCCTGATGTCTATGTTGCCCTTGCCCTGGTAGACAATCACACGCACAGCGCGCTTACGCAGGCAGGCAAAGTCACGAAGGTTGCGCGCCAGCAGCAGGGCGCCGAGGTTCGTGACCGACCACCTACCGTTGTCTTGCGGCCGTACCAGATCCTGCTCGCGCAGGGCATAGAGCAGCGACTCGGGGCCCGTCGGTTGACTAATCCCGAGGCCCGCATAGAAAGCGGAGACATCAAGCAGCTCGAGAACCCCCTCGTCTGTCACGTCCTTCCGGGCCACGAGCGTCTCAAAGTCGGCCCGCTGGAGCCGGCGCCATAGCTCGGCCTCCTTGGCTGAACCCGGTTCCAGGCGCGTGGTGCTGCTCCCCTCCCGGATGTAAGCCTCCTTGTTGAAACAGACCGGCTGCCCCACAGCCGCGTGTATAGTCAGCACGACGAAGTGCAGTCCGTCCCTGTCGAACTCGGAGAACTCATAGCTCGCGTTTGCCGAGATGGTGTGCTTGAGCCAGATAGGAAGAAGTTGGTTGCCCTTCCCCCTCGCCTCGTTGTGATTGAAAGACGTGCCCACGAGCCGCCGGCTACCGTCCTCGACGCCCCAGATGCGATAGGCAAGATCGCGCCCGTGGAAGGCGGCGGAGTTCGCCAGGGCCGAGATGTCCCGCCCGATCCGCTCGGGATCGGCGTTGCCCTCCTTAAACTCAATCCACTCGGTCTCGCTCGGGTAGCCGATGAGGGAGTAGAGAAGCTCGATGGGTTCGACCTCATCCATGGTGATGCCCCCACAATGCCGATATCAAAATCGTCATGTTGATAATAACATGATAAATAGGTGATAAATAGACGATAACAAAACCAGTGAAGCGGAAAGTCATCTACCAGCGGTTTTTCAAATGCCTCCTCTGTCGAGAGGCCTGATTTGATATTCAGTGATAAATAAAACCTGGGTCAGAGTCGCTACCACACGGGCAACCCCTGGTCCCCGCAAGCAGTCCCCTGCCCCTACTTCTCCGGCAGAATTTCGATGCGCTGGCCGTCGGGATCCGTGATGAAGTAGAGGCCCATCGCGGGGTTGTCCTTCACACGCCCCCACATAATCTTGTAGGACTACTGCACGGGCTTCCCACACTTGGCGCAGAACTTGGCGCCAGGGGCCAATGGGGCACCGCAATTCCCGCAGAATTTCGGACTTTTTTTCTTTTTCCCTTGTTCCGGTTTGACAGGCTGGTCATCCGTGACAAGCCCTGCGATGGCGATATCGTTAGCAGGGGAGGCGTCACCGGTAGACGGCTTTTCCGGAGTAAGAACAACGGGCACAGTAGGCTCCATCGAGCCGACCTCATCGGCCGAATCGGACATGGACTCCCCTGTCTCGGGAGGTTCGACCGTTTCATCCGCCGCACCCTCGACATCCGCTGTGTCCATCGCAGGTGCGGGTGCCGATACCGTAAAGTCATGTTTCGCTGGCACCGCAGGGTAACCAAAGCGCTCTCGCAGCTCGTCAAATGTGACCGTACCCTTAAGGTCGGCAACCGCGATTGACCCGTCCAGTACCCGGAAAAGGAAATCCGCAATATTCTCGATGGTAAGTTCTGCCGAACGGCTGCCGTCGGCCTTGGGCAGGGTGTAAACCTTCTGCAGTTGCGTGCCCAGGGCACCAGCCTTGAGCAGGAAATGGTTCTCGAGCTTCTCCGGGTCAGCTAAATCGGCGACGAGCACACGCGTAGCCACGGAATAGCTATTCACAAGGATATTTGCGCCCTCCTCGTCCACCAGCACCGTGCGCTGTGCATCTTCCTTGAGATCCATCCGGATCTTGCCACTACCCTCTTGCTCGGGATCGCCCTTGAAGAGGGACCCGAGATCGGCGAGCGAGAGCGAATAGAGCTCGGTTCCCGGAAGGGCAATCATAGGTTCGACGGAGAATGCCGTCGGATAGAGGAGGTAGTTGGTCCCAGCGAGATCGACCTCCGGCGCATGGAAGGTCCCCACCATCACATTGCTCATCGACAGCTTCTTCGATGCAAAGGCGCCGCCGAGCACAACGCAATTCTCCAGCTCCACCTCAGTACCATAGACGCTGCCGCCCACATAGCAGTTCTTTAAGCGCACCGTCTGGGCGTTGATGTCGGCTCCGAAGAGGGCGCGACCGCTGGTAAGAAAAGCCGAGACGACACCAGCGCTCGCGATGGCTTTGCGGAAGATGACGGCGCCTGCGCCGGCTTTCTTGATATGCAACTCGCTGCTCGTATACACAGCGCCCTTGAATTCAGCGGGCCCATCTTCTATCTCCAGCTGATTGGCAAAGACCCCGCCGTCGATTGCCACGTTGCCTTGGACGGTTACATTGCGCGACAGTTCGCTCTGCTTCTCCGGGAGAATGTTTGACTTGACTGCATTGTCCTTAAGCACAATGAGGTTGTTGCCCCCGCCGATACGAACCTCTGTCGTCTCTTTCATCAGCTGCAATCCTCTCTATATCTCTGAAAGTGGCGTTTCGAGCAGACGGTGTCTATTTCGTCGTTGTGCAGGTCAGTGGTGCGCTCTGGTGGTAGAGCCTCAGCATCTCATCATGAACGCGTTGCTGGCGCATCCTGTTGTCGGCTACGCCCTCTTGCCCATTGTTTGCGGCACTGTCCTCGGTACCGTCCTTAGCCACCTGATCCATCATCGCCATAAAGCAATTGTCTATTCGTGCTTTTTCCTGACCGTCAAGCGGTTGCCATGCGTTTTCCGGCGCATGTACCAAATAGTCGGCAACCGATCCGCACATATTTGCATTCCCACCGTTTCCAGCTTGGTAGAACTGCCACTCGGGTACGGACGATTCGTCCTTGTCGACGGAAGCGTATAGGACGGGAACATACCTCTGTGCAGCAGGTGCCGCGGGGACCAAAACATCGTGCACCGCATCCTGATACGCCACAGCGGCGCCACTCATTTGGCCGAGGCCCTGCAAGGTATCGAAGGCTTTTCGCTTCGCGGTAGCGCAAGCCAACCTGATCTCCCCCACGTACGTCGCGGACATCAGGGAGTATGAGCCGCAGGCCTCCTTGAGATATGGCTCGCTCAGCAGCTTCTGCCGCCCCTCAGTGCTAAGCGCAAAAGCCTGCTTGTTTACCTCATGAATCCTACGCCGCAGTTCGTCGTCAAGTAAGGAGAATGTATGCGCATAGCGGGCCTTAATCGTCTGATAGTCCCTCTCCATTTGTCGGTGGACGTTCTCGAGCGACTCAGACTCGTTAAGGAGCAGGGCCATGTTGGATTTCAAGGTACTGGCGCCCTCGGATATCTTTGAGGAAAGTTCGTTGCCGACCAACCCGAAGAAACCACGTACAGCGGATTCGGAGACCCGCCTGCCCGTCTCGCGTATGGCATGCACTTGCGCAGCCTCGGTCGCCGTCACAGCCCCAGCCACCCCCACAAGGGCGTGACTGGCGCGGTCAATATTGTGGTCATAGCGGTCGGTGTCAACAAAGACGTTGATGTCCACTGGCACTGTACCGGAAATGCTTACCGTCTTAGTGCCGCCATGCTCGCTGGGAGGATAGGTAACCACATCGTGAGCTACAAAGGGAATCTCCACATGCTTCGACCTGGTATAGCTCATGAAGCATCACCTTGCCCGACTGCCCGCATATCCGCCGCAGACTTATCAAAGAGATTCAGCATGAGATTCTGCTCGCGCTGGGCCACGCCCTCCCGCACCATCTCCCGCACGAACGCGTCACGGATCAAACTCATGTCGCCCGCGGCGCTGGTCGCCATCTGGGGCACCAGAGGCTCGATAGATGTGCGGGCAGAAGCCTTCATAGCATCTGGAGCCTTTTCAGGCAGGTTGACCGATGTAACATAGCCGCCAGGCGCCGCAAGGCTCTCCGTCTGCGCGTACACGACCGGTAGGAGCATTTGCGTCGACTGGCTGGCCGGCCGGTTCTTGACAACCATCCCCGTGGTACGCGAATAGGAGACAATGTGCTCCAACCCGTTACCCAGACTATTTAGCGACTGTTCGGCACGCACCTTCATGTGCGCATTTGCCGCCTTCAAAGCCGAAACCTGGATTTCCCGACTGTAGCAGAGCGCAGCCGGGGCATTTTTGCACTGCCCCTTCATCAGCAGAGAGGAGCGCACCTCTGCGAGCGCCATTGCATCCTTGTCCAAAGTACGTATGCGCGATTGGAGAGCCCTGTCCAACCTGTCGAAAAGTTTGACATACCGCGCCTTGATTCGATGGAAGTCCTGATCCATCTGATCACGCGTGTGGTCGATGGCCTCGGCGGTCTCGACCATGGAGCCGATGCGACTGTTCATCCTACTCGTAAACTGCGAGACCTTCTGGCTCAGCTTGGACCTGACCATCATGTAAAAGCCATTGTCGAGATTGCGGCAAATGTTGTCGGCCGTCTGCTTCTCGGTCGCGACCACCGCCGCTTGCATGGCGGTGACGGCTGCGCCGACGGCCCCGACATTCGTCGCCATTTGGTCGACTTTCTGCGCCATAGGCTCCGTATCGAGGATAAAGTCGTAACTCGCCATTACTTGCTCGCCTCCCGGTTGACCCCATCGGGCTCATCGGTAAGTGCCGACACCTCGCTCTTGGCAATCTCAGTCAGATTGAGAGTGAAGTCCTCATCAAGCTGATCGTTGACATCCGGTGCCGGAGGGACCTCGCCGTTGTGTGCCAGGTAGGGGCTCACTGCCACCAGGTCGCGCCGACGTGGGTCGAGACTCTGAACATCCGCTGCCGCACGGGCGATATCACGCGCTTGGGAGTCTCGCAGGGACGCCTCGTAATACTCCACGTGACCGAACCGCTCTGCACTCTCGTTGATATCCTCTTGGATGCGGTCCATGAAGCTCGTGAACTCTTCCTGCCTGCTGCGGCATTGGTTTGCCTGGACCTGGAAGCCCGCGATAATCTCATCTTGGTTATCGGCCTCTGCGACCTCGGCGTCCTCCAGCTTGCCGCTGTTCTTCATGGTGCGTAGTGTGGCGGCCTGCTGCTGGTAGTTGGTGTAGCTTTCGCTGTACTGGGCGTACGTCTCGTTCATCTTCTGAATGAGTCCATTCGCCTCAGCGCGGTTGCGGCCGAAGAAGTCATCCGTTTCGCGATGCCACTGGTTGAGGTAGTCGGTCTTCTGGTCCTGAATCTCGTTGTAGATGCTGCGACGCTCTGCGGCGTTTTCTTGCATAAGGTTCTCGATGACGGGCATCAGGACTTCTGAGTCCACCTGATGCATACCAAAGGGCATGCGGGTGCGCGACCCGTTGTCGGCAACCCATACGTCGGAGACCAGGTCATAGCGGACACGCGAGCTCTCGCGCAGCGCAAAGGGCTGATAGCCATCGACTTCGTCACCGTAGTCAAAGGTGGCGGTACGAATTCTCTCGATCTCCTCAGCCTCCAGCGTCGGCGAGTATTGGTCGTAGGAAGCCTTGAGCACGCTGGCAAAGGTCTGCGAGGCATAACCCACAAGCTTGCTCACGCTTTCGGTCTTCGACTTCGAAAGCATGTCCACGCTCTGCGCGAGTTCCTGCATGACCTGGGCAAAGAAGTCGACGTTGCCGCTGCCATCGGCGGCTGCCTGCCGACTCAATTCGCCCAGTCTTGAAAAATCCTCCGTGCGCCGGCGGATGGCTTCGCTGTCAAAAATAGGCACCACAGGCAGGTCGCCAGGAGTGTCGGTAGAGTACTCCTCCAAGAAACGGTCGCGGTCGCTATTGGGTATCACGACGGGAAGGCTGACGGACACCTCCCGATTGTCGTCGATGAGGTAGCCCACGTTACGGACCTGGCGGTCCATGGCGCCCATATAGTCGTGCAGGGTGACATCCTGCATGGATGTGGAATAATCTGAGGTGTCGATGCTCTCAGCCTCATCGTTTGACTCCACGAGAGGCATCTCGTCCATGGATTTTCCTAAATCGCCGATTGCTTCACGCAGCTCATCGGGCTGATTAAGCACTGTGAGCGAGAAGTTCGTCTCGGGCTGGGTGCCGGTGTAGTCGACGACCATGCTCTTGTCGCCGGCAGGGACCCGTTCCGCCACCGGTACGTATGCGACACCTATCTTCTTCACCCTGTAATCACGCCGGATATTACCCTTTTGTGCCATAAGAGCAGAGATGTTGCTGCTGCACTCCTGCGCTCCCCGCGTGGCGTCAGCCTCTTCCTTCTGCGCTTTCGTACGGGCGTAAAAGAAGTAGCCACCCAAAGCAAGACCGACAAGGATGAGCGGGATGGCTACGAAGCCTAGGAGCACACCCGCCACTGCGGCAACAATCGCCGCGATGAGCATCTTTTTGGCTTTTGAGTTCGCCTCTTCCGCCTTCTTGGTGTTCTGGTCCAGGGATTCCTGCATATAGTTGATCTGGTCTTGAAGGGTATCTTCCTCCGAGATTATCCTCTCCGCAGCGCGACGATAGTAATCAAAGAGAACCTTGGCTTCGTCCTCGTAGATATTCGCCGATTCCGGAAACACCTTGCCCGTCATAGCTCATCCTCCCGATGCTCTGGCGACTTCTCTGTCTTTTCAGCCGCCACGCGTCTGCCAAGCACTCAATCCGTTAATTCATCAGCGCTTTCCTCTGCCGTATGAGGAGCAGCACGTCGTCTGCCTTGTGAGAAAGCTCCTCGGGACTTACGCCGCCGTTCCCTGCCCTCTGTATGAGGCCGGAAAGCTCTGTCAATTGTCCGCAGATCTGATCCTCCAGGGTGTATGCCCGGCTTTCCGGCACAGGGCTCAGGTAGCGCAGCTCTTCGCGAATCTGCTCGACCTTCCCCATGGCATCCGTAAAGGTATCGTCCAGAGCTGATGCGCCAATCGCGGCAGACGACGCCATAGACCTGATGTGTTCGACATTACGCATGAGGGCATCCTCATTGGCCTCAACTGCATCGGCATGGTCTCTGGAGACCGCCGAGAAGTACATGACGCCCATCAGCACAAAAAGGCCAATGAGCTGCAGGATAATCAGCAGATGCGTTGCCATGTAGAGCTGGCTGCAGGCGAGTGCGATCAGGACAATCGTGTAGACGGCGTACAGACCGATACCCCAATACAGGATTCCCAAGGACACTATTCGACCCGTGCTTGCCTTACTCAACCTAGGCAGCGTCAGCGGTGGAATAAAGACTGCTAAGTACAACAAGACTGCATCGCATGCCACAAAGAGCCGATTCTCCATACCTCCCGGCACCCAAGGCACCAACCAGTAAATGGCAAGGCATACAATCAGCAGGCCAAGAATGAAAATCGCCGTCTTTGCCGCCTGCGAGATATCCCTTGAATTCATCGGAGGCCTCCCTATTGATGGTCTAATTCAGGCGCTGGCCGCAATGCGGGCAGAATTTGGTACCGGGCTTATAAGGGGTGCCGCAACGCGGGCACGCGTCCGCAGTGTCCGCCGAGGCCGTGCTTCCCGCCAAGCTGGCGCCACACGAGACACAACGGCGTGCGTTTTCATCATTGTCGGCGCCGCAAATGGGACAGGGGTTGTACCGATGCCCGCAGTTGGGGCAAAAGGCCATGCCGACTGAGAATTTCTGGCCACAATTGGCGCAGAATACTTCTTTGCGCGCATGCATGCCACCGGCTGGCGCATTGGCGCCTGGCGCCATGCCGCCCTGCTGCTGATTTCCCGTCTGTCCTGGGGCCGTATTGAAACCCGACTGAGCCGGCTGTTGCATGACTCCTTGGGCAAACCCTCCGCCGCCTGAGCCGAAAGCACCGCTCAGCATAGCTACGCCCAGCAGACCCATGCCTCCTCCCCCGTTCACGGCGTTGTTCGCCACGCCGAAGGTCTGCTTCTGCTGCCAGGTATATCCCGCGATGTTCTGTGCGCTGCGATCGGAAATCGCCTCGGAAATCTTGAGACCCTCGGAGCTCGACGTATCGATATCCACCGATGTCACATAAAAGCCCGTGAGCCTGAGGCCATAATCCTCCCAAAATTCCGCCATCGGCTGGCCCAAGAAGGTGCTCAGCTGATCAAGATGAGCCGCAATCTCAGTAATACCCACCCGGTTGGCCGTCATGTAGGAGACGATGGTGCTGTTTGTTTTGGCGATAAGTGGTCCCATGAAGTGATCCGTGAGCTGCGGCGCTGTGAACTCCGTCAGGGTGCCGACAAGTTTGACGAGAAACTTCTCGGCGTCTTGGACCTGCAAGCCGTAACGCCCGGTGGCAACGATAGGCACCATGGCTCCATAGACCGGATCCATGATACGCATGGATGTCGTACGCCAGTCTATGGTAAGGGGCATTGCCTTGTTGACGAACCAAACCTCAGCGAGGAAAGGATTCTTGCCACCGAAGGGGATGCCGTACAGCTTTCGGAGCAACGGCAGATTCTCCGTGGTAAGAACGTGCTTGCCCGGACCGAATTTGCCAATGATCTGCCCCTTGGAGAAAAACACCGCCTCCTGGGACTCCCGCACCAGTAACTGTGTATTGGTGCTCAGGTTCTCGTGAGGGAACTTCCACGCATAAATGTCATTAGTGCGCGGCGACCATTCCACAACGTCGATGAAAGCCATGTGCGCTCCTCGCTTCGACTGGTTGATGGACACAAAACAATAAACTACCTGTGCCTTTCATAATGTAGCCCAATGGCCAAGCGATGTACCCCGGACATCGACAGGCGTCATCTGTAGGAAAGATATGGCTACGTTCACTCCGACTATCCCAGTGTTGGCTGCCTAGCGCTCCGGCAGAATTTCGATGCGCTGGCCGTCGGGATCCGTGATGAAGTAGAGGCCCATCTTTGGGTTTTCCTTCTGGATGCAGCCCATGCGCTCATGCAGGGCATGCGCCGCCTCGAAGTCGTCCACGCGGAAGGCAATGTGCGTGTCCATGCCACCGTTGTCGTAGGGCTCGGTGCGGCCGCGGTTCCAGGTGAGCTCCAGTTCGAAGGGGGCCTCGTCGTTGACCATGAAGGTGTTGCTCCACGAGCCGTCTTCCGGGCCCGACTCGCGCACCACATGGAAGCCAAGCGCCTCCTCATAGAACTTGATCGTCTTTTCCTTGTCCAGCACGTGCGTGCACCGGTGTACGAACTTTGCCTTCATGTCATTCCCCTTTCAGTCGGATCCGACCACATCAGCCCACTCGGCCACGATACGCGCGATCAAGCCCTCGTCGGCCGGCAGCCAGTCGACGCTGTCCAGCTCCGCGCGCCCCAGCCAGCGGGCCGCCTCATGCTCCAGCAGCTGTGGGCTCTCATGCGCCGCGAGCGTGCAGACGAAGCAGTCCATGCTCAGGTGAAAGTCGGGATAGTCGTACTCGACCGTGTGGTAGGGCCGCACCTCGCCCAGGTCACAGCCGAGCTCCTCGCGGATCTCGCGCCGGCAGGCGTCGGCCGCACTCTCCCCCGGCTCGACCTTGCCGCCCGGGAACTCCCAGCCGTCCTTCATCGCCCCGTATCCGCGCTGGCACGAGAGCAGCCGCCCGCCGTGCACGATAATCGCGCCTGCCACCCGCACCGTCTTCATACCGACCTCCCGCTTCGCCTCACGGGTCAAGCCTACCGCATGGGGCGGACACGATCATCGCTTTCTCACTTGCACCATCACTTGCACCATTACTAACGTTAGCACTGATGATGGAAGTGACAGATGAAAGTGATGCAGGTAAAATGAGAGACAAAGTGTCACTCACATAGCACTGAGAGGTGGAAGCATGTTGCAGACTGAGTTCCTTGATTCCATCGCCAGGCTGAAAAGGCAGCACAGCGATGATGCGCTTGTCGAGGCTAAGGCTTGTTCCGTCAACCTCTCCACCGACGTCTGGGAGAGTGTGAGCGCCTTTGCCAATACCAGCGGCGGGGCGCTGTTCCTCGGTGTGGACGAGAGCTCGAATTTCTCCCCTACCCTTGGATTCGATATCGACAAGATAATCTCTCAGTTCGTTTCAGGGATTGGAGACGGTGGAGAGGCGGGCAAACTCCACAACGCGCCTCCGTATTCCATCGAAAGGCATGAGCTCGAGGGCAGACAGGTGCTCGTTATCGAGATCGAAGAGATAGATATCCGCCTCAAGCCCTGCTACCTTCTCAATCGCGCAATTCAGAACGGTAGCTACAAACGCGTCGACGACAAGGATATTAGGCTCTCACTCACCGAGATCTATGAGATGCAGAACGCGCTTGTCCCATCAGACGCAGATGGCAGGGTTGTCGAGGAAGCTAGGGAATCTGACCTCGAGGACCAAATCGTGAACGACATCATCTCCTATGAG
>OMXZ01000057.1 GCA_900315165.1 uncultured Actinomycetes bacterium
CGGCCTGCCTAGCCGGCCTGACTGGCTGGCTTGCCCGAATGGCCCGGCCGGCCCCGCTCCCGCGGTCGCTGACGTATCGCCCCCCTGGGCGGGTTTTCCGGCGGGATTGCGGAAAACCCCGCCCAGGGGGGCGATTGCGGTCTGTGGGGATGAGGCCGGTTCGCCCCCCTGGGCGCGCTTTTCCGCGTATGTGTAGAAAAAGGCCCCCAAGGGGGCGATTGGCTCCGCTTCTCGTCTGCGGTATCTGCCCTCGGCATCGTATGATGGGAGCATGTGACAAAACAGAAACGTCCCCTATTGTCCCAGTTTGTGTGAATGATTTTTATGCCCGAGTCCTGCGACGCAGGAATACGAGGCAGGCCAGCAGCGCCACGGGGCAAATGATTGCTGCGAGGATGCCCATGCGGAGGTTGTCCCCTGCCGCGGCCGAAACCATACCAGCCAGGGTCGGGCCGCCCGAGCAGCCGATGTCGCCTGCAAGCGCCAGCAGCGAGAACATCGCCATGCCGCCGCCCTTGACGGCGCCCGTCGCAATGGAGAAGGTACCGGGCCACATGATGCCCACCGAGAAGCCGCAGAGCGCCATGCCGAGCAGGCCGACCACGGGAGAGCTCGAAAGCGAGATCATCAGATAGGACACGATGCAGAGCGCGGCGGAGCCCAGCATGAACTTCTGCAGGTCGAGCGTCTCGCCCTTCTTGCCATAGATGAGGCGAGCCGTGCCCATGAGGGCCGCGAAGGCCATGGGGCCGGCCAGGTCGCCCACCCACTTCTCGACGCCCAAGGCGCTCTCGGCAAAGGCGGAGGCCCACTGCGAGACGGACTGCTCGCAGGCGCCGGCGCACATCATCATCACGAAGAGCAGCCAGAAGAGACGGCGGCGCAGCAGGGTGCCGAGCGGGATGTCCTCCACGCCCGACTCCTCGGCCAGCGTCTGGATGGGGACCTGTGTGAAGACCAGCATGTTGAGGGTCGGGACGACGGCCCAGATGAGGGCCGCGATGCGCCAGTGGGCGATGCCGAAGACGCCGAAGAATACCGTGGAGAGCAGCACGACGCCCATCTGACCCCAGCAGTAGAAGGAGTGCAACATGCTCATGGCCGTCTCCTTGTTGTCCGTGGGGCAGGCCTCCACGATGGGGCTGATGATGACCTCCAGAAGGCCGCCGCCGATCGCGTAGATCGCCACCGCCACGAAGAGACCCACAAAGGGGTCGGGCGTGATGCTGGGCAGCACGGTCAGAAGAATGATACCGACCGCCGAGAAGGCGTTGGCCAGCACAGCCGAGACCCGATAGCCGATCTTGTCCACAAAGCAGACCGACGCGAGGTCGATCACCAGCTGCAGCAGGAAGTTAAAGGTGATCAGCAGCGTGATGCTGGACAGCGGGATGCCGAACTCGCCCTCGAAAGTCAGAAAGAGGAGCGGGGCGAAGTTGTTGACGATGGCCTGGATGATGTAGCCGACGAAACAGGCGTACATCGTGGTCTGAAAGCTCTTGAGTTTCATGGTCTCCCTGATAGCTCTTCTTAGATCTTGTGGAAGGTGGGCACCATCTTGTCGAACGTACAGATGGTGTCGATGCCGATCTCGTTCCTGAGGATGTCCTGCGCGTCCTTGATGTGGTCGCCCAGGTACTTGGTCTGGTGGGCGTCGCTGCCGATGGTGATGATCGTGCCGCCCAGGTCCTTGTAGAGGTGCAGGATGTCGCGGGAGGGCATGGTGTCGGCCATGCCGTAGTGCCAGGAGGAGGTGTTGATCTCGATGCCCTTACCGTCCACGATGGCGGTACGGAGGATCTCGGCGACGATGTCGCGAACCTTCTCGAAGGGATAGATGCCGGCCTCGTCGTAGCGAACGAGCAGGCTCAAATGGGCGAGCACGCAGTAGTGCTTGAACTGCTGCTGGACGGCGAGGATCTCCTCCCAATAGCGCATGTTGTACTCGTCCTGGGTCTTGCCGGTCTGGAAGTCCTGGTTCCAGAACTCCTTGTTGTCCACCTGGTGCATGGAGAGAAGGGTGAAGTCCAGCTCGTCCCTCCAGGTGTCGTAAAGCTTCTCGTACTGGGGCACGGTGCCGGTCTGGATGCCGAACTCCAGACCCTTCTTGATGGTGATCTGGTCGCCGTAGGTCTTCTGCATGCGCATGAGCTTGGAGAAGTACTCGGGGTAGTTCACGTTGTTTAGCGCGGAGCGTTTGATCTCGCCCGTGAACTCGTCGGCGCCCTCGCGCCACTGCATGGCGCCGTCGGTCCAGTCGCGCTTGATGCCGTAGTCCACGTGGTCCGTGAAGCACATCTCGTCCAGGCCAATCTTGATGCCCTGCTTGACCTGGTCCTCCATGAGCTCGTTGGAGTCGTCCGAGAATTCGCAGTGCAGATGGTAGTCAGCCAGCATGTCGTGTCCTCCTAGATGGTGATCTCGATCTGGTTGCCCTCAAAGCCCAGCACGCAGGCCTCGTAGTAGCCGTCGCCCGTGGTGCGGGGGCCGCTGATGGTCTCGTAGCCGTCGGCGGCGAGGCGGGCGGTGAGCTCGTCGACGCGCTCGTAGGAACCCAGGGCGAAGGTCAGGTGCGCATAGCCCGTGCGGTTGAGGGGCTTTTCCAGCTGATCCATCTCGGGCTTGTGCATCAGCTCGAGGCGGGCGGAGCCGTCGTCGAAGCCCATGAAGTAGCTGTAGAAGTCGGTGCGGGGGTTGTGGTAGGGCTTGTCGGTGACGTGCGCCCCGAAGTACTTCTCGAAAAAGGCGCGGGCGCCCTCCAGGTCGTTCACGTACACAGCCACATGCTCGATCCTCATCCTACTTTCCTCTCTCGTTTCTCAGGACGTCGCGCGCAATCGCGGCGAGCCCTTTCTCGACCTTCCTATCAAAGTCATCGACCGCGACCACGCGCGGCCGGAACTCCTGTGGGATGTAGCACAGGTAGTCCTCGAGATCCGCCTCGGCCTCCAGCTCGACGCAGATGCCCACGACCTCGGGGTTCATCACGCAGTTGAGCGTCGCGAGCTGCTTGGCAAGGAGCTCCACAGGATTGGCGGCGAGTGCGGCGTCCTGCTCTTCTTCCGTATAGAAGGGCAGGTAGCGAAGCTCGCCCGCCGCATGCGAGGCGCCGTTGTAGAGCCGGCCACCGATGACCATGCCCACACCCACGTAATAACGGGCAGGCTGGTAGAGGAGGGCCAGGCTCTCCGTGCGGAAGTCCTCCCAGAGGCCGATGGCCGCGGCGTTGACGTCGTTTTCAACGACGGTTGCCACGCCGCAGGCGTCCGTGACCGCAGCGACGAGGTCGGAGCCCGTCAACCCTTCGGCATCGGAGACCACGACCTTGCCTGCGATGGAGACGCCGGGGTTGGCGATACAGACGATGCCGATGCGCTCGTCCTCTGCACAAGCCGCTCGCGCTGCGTCGACTAGGTCTCGCTCGGTGCAGGCAGCGGAATCGAAGGCCTGCTCGACCAGCACGGCGCCGTTGAGGTCGCAAGTCTTGCGGCAGATGCGATAACCATCCGGGCGGACCACAACCGTCAATTGCAGCACATGGCGAAAGTCCGGATTGAGCACGAACTCCTTGGGACGTCTGCCGCCCGTGCTGGGCGCCGTGCCCGAAAAGAGAACCTCCCCCGTCCCCTGCAGCTCCTGCAGGATTTGGGTGAGCGCGCCCGTAGAGAGCCCCGTCGCCTCGACGAGGTCGGCCTTGTTCCAGACCTTGCCGTCGCCCAGGCAGCTGAGCACGCTGATGACATTGCGCCTCTTGAGTTCCTCGGTATTCGCCACTTTCGTCACCTCCCGACGAAAGCAACTCTACCAGAGTAATCCCAATGAGAAAAGACTTGCTTCAAGTTGTGAAGCAAGCCACACAACCCGCGGGACCACAGACGGAAGGCGCTTGGCCCTTACATAGCCCTCAAAATCACAGACGGAAGACTGAGGGCTTATCCCTTCCACAGACGGAAGGGCTCCAAATGAGGCGTGCCCGCGCCGCATTCACAGACGGAAGACGGGCGTTCCCGCGAAACCCCTGGTCGCAATAAATCGGAGGCTTTCCGTCTGTGGGTCGCTCCGTCGCAGTCGAGCAGCAGAGGCTTTCCGTCTGTGGGTTCTCCCCTTCTAGCCGAAGACCTCGGGGAGATGCTTGTAGAGGCTGCGGGCGATGCCGTCCTCCTCGTTGGAGTCGGTAACCTCGTCGCAGACGGCCTTGAGCTCGTCGACCGCATTGGCCATCGCGACGCCCGTGCCGGCGTATTTGCACATAGACGCGTCGTTCTGGCCGTCACCGAAGGCGATCATCTCCTCGGGCTTATAGCCGCGGGACTCGAAGGCCTCCTTCATGGCCGCCGCCTTGTCGATGCCCAGCGGCGTGAACTCGAAGTAGAAGGGCCCCGTGTACATTGCCGAGAGCCTGCCCGCGAAGGGGGCCGCGAGCTCGTCGGTGTGCGCCTTGAGGTAGTCGGGGTCGCCCGTGGTCAGAATCTTGTTGGGCGTCCAATCAATGCGGTCCGCCATATCGAAGTACTCGGCCAGCTGGAAACCGTTGTTGTGGGCCTCGTAGTCGTAGACGTTGTAGTCGGGCGCGTCGCTGCCCACGTAGGCGCCGCCGCCCCACTTGATCATGCAGTCGTACACGTTCTCGACGTACATGAAGTCGCCGTGGTCGATCATCGCGCGGATGCGCGGGAACTTCTTGAGCTGGGTCAGGACCGCTCGGGCTTCCTCGACGGTCATGGCCTTGTTGAACCAGACCTCGCGGCTTTCGCAGTCGACGACCTGAGCACCGTTGTAGCTGACGTAGAGGCCATGGTGCGAGCGCATGTCGAGCATGTCGGCGAACTTGTCGAGTCCGCGGGTCGGACGGCCCGACGCAAGCACGAGGCGCACGCCCGCCTCCTGGGCGCGCATCAGCGCGGCGTGGGTTTCGGGTGTGATGACCTTGTCCTTGTTGGTGAGCGTGCCGTCAATGTCGAGCAGGATGAGCTTGATCATGGGAACCTCCGTCGCTACCTCA
>OMXZ01000026.1 GCA_900315165.1 uncultured Actinomycetes bacterium
CGCGTAGGTGCGCTCCAGGACCTGGTTGTGCTTCTCGACCTTCTCCGTGAGGGCGTCGAGCTTGACCTCCATGACGGCTCTGCTCTTAGAGTTGGAAAGGATCACCCCAATCAGCGTTACGACACCGGTAATGCACGCCACGATGATTGACTCCATAGAAGAACTGCCTCCCGAGATCGACTTTTCGTCCTCGGGAGGCAGTTTCTGACTGCGTCACAAATTCAGTTTTTGCTGGCGAAAGCGTTAATCGTCTACAAGGTATTTCTCCGCAAAGGCATCCGCGTCGTAATCGTCCTCTTCGGGCTCATAGACCGTTGCAAGCCCACGCTCAACAAGGTAGTCGAGCATTGCCTCGTAAACGTCCCGCTCAGTCTTCCACTCCATGGCTTCCTGCATGTCAATGAAATATTCGGGTGTGCAGTTGGGAAACCATGCGCTAAGCACCTTAGTCGTCATGCGGTCTAGTTGGTCCTTAATCCTTTGTTGTACGTTCACAGGCTTGGAGCTGAATTCTTCCCATGAGATTCCGTGCAGTAGCAAGGTATCCTTGAGGTGGTCTCGAACTGCCACACCTTCTTGCTCGCGATGTAGGTATGGGAAGTGCTTTGGATCCAGGTAAGTGTCTCGCCAGTAGTCACGAACCCCCTCTTCGTCCATGACTGGCAAAGCCATTGTCCAGGAATACTTACCGGCAAGATAATCGGGGTGTACGTTTATACGACGCGCGATTCGTTCGAGCAGATCGGCGTCAATCTCTTTCGCCTTCACGGCCCTGCCTATAGTCTTGTCCGTCTTCCCAATCTCCTCGTCCTTGCCAAGCTGGCGGATGCTCGATCCTTGCTTTTTGATGACCCATTTGAACCATTCGGGATCTATCGGGACGCTGAATTTCTTGTTTGCGCTGTCGTCCATATCTTTTATCCTCACAATGCCGACATTTATTTGTCTGCAACTGTAGCGTTCTGATTCGGTTTGGTGTACTATGCCCTTGGGCCCATTGCAGACTTTCTAATGTCCGCAGTCAGATAATAACCGATAGACGAGTCTCACACAAGACCATCAACAAGTAGAGAGGCATGATACATGAACACCGTTTGTTCCCCTGAGTATTCCGACAATAGGCGCTATGAGTTAATCCGGGCAAACAACCTGGACATGGCGAAAAGCGTCCTGGGCAAGGCTTTGGATGCTAACCAGGCCATTGCAATGCGCCAGCTTGACGTTTATTCCATGCAGGCAGACGAGGCAGAAGCAGCAGCGTTGAGTGATAACCTCGACGAGAGCCAGAAGATTGCTGCAGTTAAACGCAGCTACGCGATAAGGGCTGATATGAATCACCAGGTTCAACGCCATACGGCACTGAATACGCTGATTGCTTTTGGCTCCATGGTGCTGGAGGCCGTGGTCTAGCGACAAGACAACACATCAACACGACGATCCAAGTTAATTGCCGGCGCCCAACTAATGAGCGCCGGCGAAGCTTTATGCAGCAGTAAGGTACCCCGCCTGGCCGCTTCGGTCGATCTTCATGTACGTGTATCCCGTGTTCGAGCTCGACCAGACCGTCCCGTTGCCACCCACGAGCGAGCGGCAGTTGTAGAAGCACTGCGAGCCAGAGATTCCGCTCGAGGGAAGCGTCCAGGTGCTGTCCGCGTAGATCGTCGTGAGCGACGAGCAGCCCGAGAAGCAGTAGAACAGGTCCGTGAGCGTCGATGGGTCGAAACCTCGGAAGTCGAGCGTGGTCACCGCGCAAGAGCTGAATGTGTAGCGCATCTGTCGGACACCTGAGAGGTTGCCAAGCCCGTTGATGCTCGCGAGATTCGTGCAGCTGTAGAACAGGTAAATCAGGTTCAGGTAAGAGAACGTCGACATGTCCGCAGCGAAGGTCGCGCTCGTGAGGTATTGGCGGTGCGTCGGCCCGGCCATGCCGTCCCAGGGAGTGAAACCGGAGGCACGGAGTGTACGCGTCGGATCAGGGATGGAGGAAGCCGTCAGCACCGCCTCGCCATCGTCGTAATAGTGAGCCCAGAACCACGTTCGCGCATCGGCGTTCGGGTCGGTGAGCACGCCGCCGGCCCCGATCTTGCACACGGTCGCCCCGCTAGTGTTGGAAGGAACGAAGCCGTCGGTGCCGCCGACGAGGCGGCTGCACCCGTTGAACATGAGCGAGCCCGAGAGCCCCGTGTTGTTGAACGAGGTCGCGTAGATTGTCTCGAGAGAGGGGCAGCTGCTGAACATCTGCGCCGCGCTCGTGATTCCGGAGAGGTTCTCGAAGCCGGAGACCTCGGTCATGCTCTGGAAAGCGTTGAACAGGTAGTCCGCCTTCCTCATGCCGACCTGTGGCCAGGAGGAGTGGATCACGACCTTCTTCACCTGCAGCTTGACGGAGTCATACGGTCGAGCCGCCGCCGACGAGTAGCCTGCAGGGTCGATCTCCCAGGCGTTAACGGGCACGCCGCCGGAGTAGCAGTGTCGCCCGTCCACGTAGTTGAACTCCAGGGTGCCGAGGGAAGTCAGCACGGCCCTCGGCTTCAACCCGACGTCCCACTCGAGCGCCAGGATGGCTGCAGCCATGTCTCCCGGCTGGTAGCGGGTGGAGAGCCCGTTCTGCCCGCGAATGGCAGCGGCGATGTCCGAGAAGATCGACTCGGGCAGCACGCCGGACTCGAGCGCCATGTACGGCTGCTCCTGGTAGTCGCCGGCGTCGGTTCCGTCGAGAGCCGACACTGCGGCAGCCATCTCGCGGGGCTTGTACAGCGTGGCCACGCCGGCCTTGTAGCGGATCGCGTTGGCGATGTCGGTGAGGATGGATGTCGAGACGGTTCCAACAGCCATGACTAGAACTCCTCTTCTTCGAGGTTCGCCAGCGCCGCGATTGCGTCGTCGACGTACTGCTTGGTGGCGTAGCTCGTCAGGTCGATCGAGAGCGTGCCGCCAGAATAAGAGAGCGGGCTCTGCGCGTTGATGGTGGGCGTCGTTCCCGCCGGCCCCTGCGGACCCTGCGGTCCCGTGGCCCCCGTCTCGCCCTTGAGGTTGTGGAAGGCGAATGCGAACGTCCTGGCAGACGCCGTGCCGCCGAGCGTGACGTTCACGGAAGGCGTGCCGGTAGACGAGTCGACGGTGGCCGAGGCGCCGGTGATGGTCGCGTCCGCGCCGTCGTCGCCCGTGTCGCCCTTGGGTCCCTGCGGTCCTGTGGCGCCGGTCGCGCCGGTCTCGCCCTGTGGCCCCGTCTCACCCTGGGGGCCGGTCTCGCCCTGGATCCCCTGGATGCCCTGTGGCCCACGAAGGTCGGCCGAGCTCGTTCCCGACGCGCTTGTCACGGTCAATACCGAGCCGTTCCAGCTGTGCGTGCAAGGCGTGCCGTCGGCGCCGGCA
Source organism: uncultured Actinomycetes bacterium (assembly GCA_900315165.1). Lineage (GTDB taxonomy): Bacteria > Actinomycetota > Coriobacteriia > Coriobacteriales > Atopobiaceae > Olegusella. The sequence goes on from OMXZ01000026.1 coordinate 3,376, forward strand.
GGCCCCGTCGCTCCCTGCGGCCCAGTCGGACCGGTCGCGCCGGTATCTCCCGTGTCGCCTTTTGGCCCTTGCGGTCCTGTGGCACCAGTCAACCCTTGGATTCCTTGCGGTCCCTGCTCGCCAGTGTCGCCCTTCGGCCCTTGCGGTCCCGTGGCGCCAGTGGCTCCCGTATCGCCCTTGTCACCCTTCGGGCCGGTGAGGCCCTGGATGCCCTGTGGCCCCTGCTCGCCCGTGTCACCTTTCGGGCCCTGGGGGCCGGTCTCGCCGGTGTCACCCTTGTCGCCCTTCACGCCCTTGGCCACGTCGGCCGTAGTCGTGCCGTTCTTGTCGGTGATCGTGATGGTGCAGCCGCCCTCGGTCTGCGTGACGGTGGCCGTCGGGCTGAAACCATCCGCGCCGTCGTAGTCTCCGCGCTGCGCAGCGGCCTGGATAGCAGCCGCGACAGCACTCGCGCTGTCCGCCGCATCCTCAGCGGCCTCGGCCGCCTCGTTGGCGGCGTCAGCGGCCTCGTTGGTGACCTCGATCGCGCCCTCGTAGCGCTTGATGGTCTCGACGAACAGTGTGAAGCCGTCCTCGCTCTCGGTGCCGCCGATGATGACGGGCTCAACCCGGATCGTGAACGCCCTCGTGGAGATGGACTTGTCATCCCAGCTCACCATGCACTGCGCGTCGACCGCGCCCTCGGTCTCCTGCATGGCCGCCGGATAGTAGACAACGTACTGCCCAAGCGAGGCGTCTATCTCCGCCATGGGCTCGCAGCCGCGCCTGCCGGTCGCCTTGTGCCGCCAGATGAAGTAGACCTCGGCCCCCGTCAGGTCGGATGCGCGTCCGCCCTGCCGAACGTGCAGCTCAAGGCCGCGCCCCGTGGCGTCCGCAGGCAACGCCACCAGGAAGTCGCCCAGCCGCTCGTCGGCCGAGTCCCATATGATCGTGTGAAGTCCGTACCCGTCGAGCATGCCGCCCCCCTCTCCGTAGTTGCCGAGAAGAGCATCCGCCCATGTCACATACTGGCCCCGCCGGCCCCCTCGAGCGCGGCCATGGTCGCCACCGCGCCGGAACCCAGCGGGCGCGATGCGAACGCGACCATCTGCCCGGCGTCGGGGGCCAGGGTCTCGTCGCCCAGCACCGCGACGATGCCGCCGAATATGAACGTGAGGTCGCGGCGCTGCGCGTCGCCCAGATCGGACTCGGCCACGCCCGCGCCCTCCAGCCAGAGCGCGCGCAGGGAGGATGCGAGCATGCTGGTGAGCTCGGCCGACCCGCTTCTGGCAGCCAGGGTCACCCGCCGCAGGCGCCGCTCCCGCATCGGGTCCGGGTAGGGCGGCGCGCCGGCCAGCAGGTCGGAGACGAGCCTGGCGTCGAGCTCCGCCTCCAGCGCGTAACGCGCCAGGTCGGCCACGCATCCGAAGTGGTAGTAGAGGGTGTTCGGGCTCGCCCCAGCCCGCCTCGCGAGCGACACCACCTTGATTTCCGAGTAGGGCATCTCCGAAAGCATCCCCCAGAAAGCCTCGGCCAGGCGCTCCACGGCGCCCGGGCTCGACCCCTTCGCCGGCCTCGCCATACGCGCCACCTCCCGTAATAGTAAAGATCCGCAGGTTCTTTCAGTTTTCCCGTAATAGGAAAGCAATTACTATTTGAAGCAGCATAGCACAGGAAGAAGGAGGAAAGCATGAGCATGGCTGACGTGTTCTGGTACGCGTGGCCCTGGGTTGTTGAACGACAAATTGCGGACACCTCCCGGCCTCGCATTATTTAATATGCGCCGCCGTTCCCTGCGCATGAGTTGCGGGGGCTGCCATGCGGCGGCCCCCGCAACGTAGGCCGGTCATCGTCCTAGTCCACGAGGTTGTAGCGCGCAAGGCGGTCGGCGAACGCCCTGAGCCTCCTCGCGACGTCCGGGAAGTCGAGGTCGAAGCCGCGGACGGTGACCTCGATGACGGGGTCGGCCGGGAACCCCGACACGCCGAACGCCCAGTCCTCGACCTCGAAGTCGATGTCGGGGAGCCTCACCCTGACCCTGACCGGCGTCCCCGGCGGGCACTCCGCGAGCCACTCCGACAGCCACCCGGCCTCGTTCGCGCGCACCGCCCCCGTCACAGTATCGCCAGCTCGTCGGCCGCGCAGCGCACCATCTCGGCGTCTATCGCCCTCGCCCTCTGCTGCGCGCCTATGGTGAGGGCGTTGGTCAGCACCGAGTTGAGCCGGCGCACCGAGCCGCCGGAGCAGCCGTGGGCGCCGGCGAGCGCCGCGTCGTCGAAGATCTCGGGGTCGGCGCCGACCCTGAGCAGCATCGAGCGCGCGTAGTCGGCGGCCTCGGCCCCGTCGAGCCCGCGCATGCGGTAGCTGGCCACGAGGCGCTGCCTGAGCGACTCGTGGGGCTGGCGCGACAGGTACTGGGCGAGCACCGAGTGGCCCACCAGCACGATCGCCAGCATGTCGCGGGAGTCCATGTCGAAGTTGGCGATCATCTGCAGGTCCCGGAGGACCGACGACTGCAGGTAGTGGGCCTCGTCTATGACCAGGGTCACGCGCTGGCGCCTCTCCTCGACGAGCGAGCGCACGCACGCCTGCACGTCGCGGAACATGTCCGACTTCTTGAAGCAGGGCTCCACGCCCAGCCCCTGGCAGAGCTCGCGGTAGAACTCCATGTTGGTGACGGTCGACAGGCACAGGTAGACCAGGCGGTTGGCGTTGGGGTTGAGCCCGTCGGCCCACGTGCGCACGGCGAAGGTCTTGCCCACGCCGGGGTCGGCGGTTATGAGGCCGATCCCGCCCGTGCGGGCGAGGTGGCCCAGGCGCGCGTGCACCTGCCTCAGGTCCTCGGTCGGGTGGGCCATGTCGGCCGGCAGCCCCTTCGCGAACGGGTTGCGCGACATGTTGTAGAAGCGCAGGAACTCCTCGGCCATGCCGCTACGCCCCCTCCCCGGCGCCCCAGTCGATCGAGTACGGCCGCACCCGCGGGGCCTCGGAGTTGGCGGCCTTGTCGGTGGGCGCGAGCCGCCGGCGCGAGCCGTCGGGCATGGCCAGCCACACGTCGCCCTCGCGGCCCGGCGTGAAGCGCAGCTCGACCCGCTCGCCGACGAGCCCCATCGGCACGTCGTAGAGCACGTGGTCGACGCGCACGGTGGCGTCGTTCGCCACCTTGCGCGTGACCCGGTTGCGGAAGGCCTCGTCGAGGGCCCCCTCGCCGCCGTCGAGGAAGCGCAGGCGGTCGGCCTCGGCGGCGAAGGCCTCGTTGGGCGCCAGCCCGGTGGACGAGTGGACCGCCGAGTTGTATGCGGCGACCCACCTGGCCAGCGCCGAGTTGAGGGCGTCCAGCGACTCCCTCGCCTCCTCGGGCAGCACCGACAGGAAGCGCATGCGGATCGTGCGGTTGAGGCGCTCGACCTTGCCCTTCGCGGCGCCGTCGCGCACCGCGGCGTGCAGCAGCACGATGCCCAGGCCGCCGCAGATGAGCGAGAGCTGGGCGTTCCTGTACGGCCCGCCGTTGTCGACGAACAGCCTCTCGGGGACCCCGTGCGACGCCACGGCGGCGCGCAGCGTCCCCTGGAAGCTGGCCGCGTCGTCGCGCGCCACGAAGCGGGCGGCCACGACCTTGCGCGACCTGTCGTCGATGATCGCCTGCAGGTAGGCGCGCCGGGGCGGCTGCCCCACGTGGGGGCCGTGGAGCGTGTCGGCCTGCCAGATGCCGTTGACGCGCGCCGCCTCGAAGGCGCGCCGGTCCTTGGCGGGCGCCTCCCCCCCGGGCAGGGGGTTGGCCCTGAACCACCGCTGCACAGTGGCCACCGAGAGCTCGCCCGCGGCCACGTAGCCCTCCTCCACCAGCCGCTCGTGGACCATCTTGGCGCTGATGCCGGGGTGCTCGGCGCGCATGGCCTGCACGTCGGCGCCGAGGTCGGCGTCGATCCGCCTGCTCGTGCCCAGGTCGCTGCGGCCCTTGGGCATGAGCCCCTCGAAGCCGAGCTTGAGGTACCTGCGCCTCCAGCTGGCGAGCGTCGAGGGCTTGAGCCGCACCCTCGTGCCGTCGGGCAGCCCGACGGGCTCGGCGCACACCCTCCTGAAGTACTCGGCCATGCTGGCGTCCGGGTAGGTCCCGTTCACCGCGGGCGCTACGAGCCCGAACTTGTACTCGGCGAGCTCGACCCGCCTCTTCTCCTTGGCGTCCACCGCCACACACCGTCCTCTCGGTCGCGTCGCGCACCATTGCGCGCACACGCGCGATGATGGGGCAGGCGGGGGGCGGCCGCCAGGCGCCGACCTATGTGGAGGGCCCCGGGGCCGGCGGCGAGGGCCCGCGCGGATTGTTTAATCTGACGCGCTCGGCGAAGCGCGTGCCGTAGGCGGCCGCGTGCAGCGCGGGCACGGCGCCCACGCCGGCCGAGGCCAGCGCGGCGTCGACGGCGGCCCTCGAGGCGCCGCAGGCGAGCAGCGCGCAGGCCCGCCTCCTGGCGCCGGACAGCAGTCGCCTGCGCGTCGTCTCGGATATCCCGAACGTACGCCTGACCTCGGCGTTCGAGGCGCCGGAGGCCCACGTGGCCAGCACGGCGAGCACGAGCGCCTCCGAGTGCTGCAGGTAGGGGACGACGCCCGGCGGGATCAACGCGTGCGTGGCCAGGCAGCTCATGCACCGCACGCGCCTGACGGCGATGCGCTCCTCGCGGCCCCTGTGGACGACGTGGCGCAGGTAGCTGCCGTGGGGCGCGTAGTTGCCCGGGCAGCCGCAGCGCGGGCAGGGCAGTGCCAGCGGGTTGCCGCCGCGGCCGTCTTCTCTTAGCATGGTGGCAGGCCTCCCGGGCGATCGCCCGCGGTCGGGGGCGGCGCGCGTTCAGCTTGCCGGCGTGGTGCGCGCCGCCCGTGCTTGCGTTGTGGTGACAAGCATAGCGGCGTGCGTATTAATTAATTAATTAATGTGCAAAGCTGCGTCAGATTAATTAATGCGTCAACAAGAGGCCGGAAACGGCGTCAACAGACTGCAGCTCTACACTGGGTGGGTCTGGGGATGGGGATTGTGATGCTCGTCCTGCTCTTCGCCACGGACCTGTTGCGCGGGTCGGACGCGCCGCGCGTGCGCGACCCCTACTGGCTGGCGTGGGCCGCCATGCCGGCCTACCTCGTCCACCAGTTCGAGGAGTACGCCCTGAACATAGCGGACGGCAACTACGTCATTGTCGAGCAGGTGTTCGTCAACGCGGGTGGTATCATGGACCTCTCGGCCCTGCCCTTGTTCCACTTCCCGCTCGTGAACATCGCGCTGGTGTGGGCGGGCGTGCCGCTCGCCGCTTGGCTGGGCGCAAGGCTGAGTAACCCCGTCGTGGCGCTCTCGCCCTACGGCTTCATCCTGGTCAACGGCCTCATGCACTTCGCCATGACCGTCGTGCGCGGCGTCCCCGTGGCCCTGAACCCCGGCTTCTTCACCGGGACGCTGCTGTTCTTGCCCCTCGTGGCCGTCGTCATCGTGGCGTGCGCCCGGGGCGGCCTCGTGCGCGGCGGCGGCATCGCGGCCTTCCTGGTGGCGGGGGCCATCGCGCACGTGCTGCTGGGCGCGGGATACGCCATGTCGGCCGTCGGCGGCCCCGCAGGCGTTGCCGTGCTCGACCTCCTCGCAGGGCTCTCGCCGGCTCTCCTGGCCTGGGCCTTCTGCAGGATCTTCAAGGTGAAGCTTCCGGGTGGGGATCGCTAGAAGTCCAGGTCAGCCAGCTCGTCCAAATCGTCAATCGCGGTGGTCACCGTGCTCTCCACGACCTGCACCGAGGTCGCCACGCTCAGGTTGCCGTCGATGCCGGCCACGTCGTTCTGCAGAGCGGCCACGTCGGCGGCAAGCGAGCTCGTCACGGCGTAGTCGACCTGCCGCACCGTGCCGATGGTCACGCGGCAGACGACGGCATCCCCGAACGTGCGCACGCGCTTCACGACCCGCGCCTTGAGCCGCCACTCGGGAGTCATGCTCGAATCAACGACCGCAACCTCGTCGCCCAGCCCACACTCGCCGCCGTCCAGGGCCGCAACATCTATCTCGTAGGAGACCTTCGGCTGCACCGCATCCACGAACGCCTTCCTGGTGAGCGCGAGCAGCCTGGCAGGGTCGTCGCACTCCGAGAAGATCACCTGCCCGAACGAATGAACCTTCGCCGTCCTGTCGGCGTTCCAGCGGCCCCACACGAGCCGCGCGTCCTCGTCGCCGACCCAGTTGACGCCGCCGTTGACCTCGCCGAAGGTGAGCTTCTTTACGGTAGCCGCCCGTGTAACGCCCGTCCTCGTCGGTCACGGGAAGGCCCGCGCCGAACCCGTAGAGCGCCGTGTACACGTCCTGCTCCAGGACCGTGCGCGTGCATCCTGCCATGTTCTTGCCGTAGGTGAAGCGAAGCCCACGCCAGCTGCCGAGCCTTTGTCTGAAACGGATGGACCGGGAAGCCACGCGACCGCCAGCAACCATTATCACCGGCTCCACCTCGCCGCCCCAGACCTCGGCCACCCTTCACAGTGCCCAGAGCGCGTTCACGTGATAGAGCACGCATCCAGCCGTCCCAGCCACGTCGCACGACGCAACCGTCCAGCGCGTGGGAGCTAGCACGACCGCCAACGCCTGCGCCGCAGTGCGCGAGACCAGATGCTGCTCCTCGATGAAGTCGTCAAGCAGCTCGCACAGCGAGGACTCCGCATAAACCGAACGCAGCCCCTCAAGCGGCTCGTCGGTCCTCACCACCACATGCTCGCACCATACGCCGTCGTTAAGCCACAGCAGCCTATCGCCCTTCGCAGGTACCTCGCGGCACTCGAACTCCAGCGTGTCCTCGCCGTTAAGCTCCTCGGTGTGCACCAGCTCCCCAACTACGGGCAGCATCCCGATCCGCTCGTCGAACCGGTCGAACCACCACAGGACCGGAACCGCGCCCGCCATCACAGCCACCTCTCGGAGAACCGCGTCTCAAAGTAGCTGCAGCCGGCAAACGAAAGCGTGCATGCCCCAGGCTCAAGCGAGAAGAAGTCGCTCCCCAGCGTCACCACGTCACGTGCGTCAATGCCGACAATCTCCACGGACTCGTCCTCGCAACGAATCACGACCGGCTCTCCACCCGCAAACGTGTAGTCCAGCGAGATCGCCTTGCCCTGCGCCAGGCATGCCACGGCAAGGCCGTCGCCGGCAGACGCCACCAGACGGAACTCCGGCCACTTCGCCCACGACCCGCCAACCTCGAAAGAAGATGTCCGCTCCACGCACGAGCGCCCGTACGCCACGGGGTCGAATAGCGTGAAGGTCACGTCGCACTGCCCGTCGCTAAACAGCTTCGACCATTCGCCGATGTTGACCAGCAGCGCGTCGCGGTAAGCGTGCTCAGGCTCGTCGGGAAGCACCAGCTCGCCGCCGCCCGGCACGCACAGCAAGAATGCGAGCTTGTGCCGCGCCTCGGCAAGACCATTTACGTCAGCCTTGAAACCCAGGTCAAGGAACAGGCGCACCGTCACGTCCGACGCCGCCACACGCGAGGACACGGGCAGCGCCCCGGCCCGCCCCGGCACCTCCATCGCCGTGGCAACGAGCGAGTTCACGGATCGCCCGACCACTTCGGCGCTGCAGAGCTCCGAGAAGTCGTGCCCGGCGTAGACTATCGACCTCATGCCCGCCCCCTCGCACGCCCGTATGCCACCGAGCGCCGCTGCGATTCCAGGGCCGCCTTGTCGTCTTGCCTGCGCGGTTGTTCACGCCGCACCACGGGCTCGGCCTCCCGCCCGCTCGCGTTAACGCGCTTCTCCTTATCCATCAAAGCTCCCTCGCCACCGTGCAAACCACCTTGAACGACCAGACGCTGTGCCCGGAGTCGTCGTCGCCTTCGCAGGCGGGCACCGTCGTGTCTATGCCCACGATGCGGTATGGCGTCGCATCCGCATAGGGCTCCCAGTCGCCGCGCCTCACGGTCTGCTCCGCCAGGAGGGCCACGCGCCCCGCCTCGGATGCGACATCGCGCACCACGAGCACGGTCGCCGTCACGGTCCCGCGCTCCTCATCCGTCATGCGCGACTCGCGCTCGAACGGCCCCTCCGCCACGACGATCGGCTCTTCGCAGAGCAGCGCCGATACAGGTTTTGTGAAGCAACTTGTGAAGTCGGCGTCTACCAGCAGTTTTGCAATCGAATCTTTCACGCTCATCGCACGTCCAGCTCCCAGTGGTGAATGTGCCCGTTGAAGTCCTCGCACCGCGTACACCCAGCTACGAGGTAGGTGTTGCCGCCGATCGTCACCCGTGATCCGGCGGGCACCTCGAAGGCTCCGCCCGAGCTCACGGCATCAACGAACACTTTGCCCGCGCCCGCGTCGGCTGCACGGTGGGCGTCGTCGCAGATGGACTGGACGCGCTGGAACCTCACGCGCGAGATCGTCACGGGCTCGGCGAGCGTCCCGTCTTCAAGCGGCACGCGCACGCTCATGACGTCCGGCAACAGCCGCACCGGTATCGGCCTCAGCCCGCCCATCAGCGCACCCCGCTGAACAAGAGCGACGTGCCCACCAGCTCCTTCAGCGCGGCGGAAGTCGCCATCTCCTCGCCGGTCGTGCCCTCATCCTCGTAATGCGTCACCTTGAAGTCGCCCAGGGCGAACCCGCCGACCTGCCCCTCGCCGAACTCCGCGAAGGCGTCCACAGCTGCGCACACGGACCGTTGGTAGGCTTCCAGCTCCAACTCCGCTGGCTCGGCGGCATTCACCAGCCACCGCACGTGGCGCGTCGCAGCTGGCAGCGAAAGCCCGAAGGCGGCCTCGGAAAGACTGCCCCCGTAAACTTCCGCATAGAACTGGTATGTCACCGCAGCGGCCATGGCTACGCGCTCGGTGCCGCGCTCACGTGGATGCCGTCGAGCTTGTTGTCGAACAGCTCCACGATGCCGTACTTGCGGTACTTCATCATGTAGCTGTCCAGGCTCTCCAGCTCGTCGGGCGAGAATACACGCGACGCCACGTGCTTGTCGAACTTAATAACCGCGCTTTTCTCAACCACCATGAAGTTGATGTCGCGCCCGGCCGCGCTCACTTGCTCGTAGTAGCCGGAAAGGCCGCTCTTGGTCGGGGAGGCCACGGCGCTGTAGGTGTAGCTGCCCTCGCTGCCGCTGCGCGTGTAGTAGGTCTTCGAGGAATCGACCTCGGTGTCGCTCGTCAGCTCGTAGCTCGCCGCGCCCCTCTGGTATCCGAACTGGTCGTCGTCGCCGGAAAGCAGGTCGATGGCCGTGTAGAAGCGCACCTGCGACACCTCCACGATGCGGCTGAAGCGTTCCAGCACGCGGTTGGAGCGCGTGGGGTTGGCGTAGGAGAAGTCGTCAAGCACGCCCTTGAGCGTCGGCGTGATGAACAGGATGCGGCTGCCGGTTGACACCTGGCGCTCGTCCATCGTGCTCGTAACGGCGCGCAGGGCGGCAAGCACGTCGGTCGCTGCGGCCTCGGAGAGGTCTGCTGAATCCACTGTCACGCCCGCATGCGACGCGATCTTGGCGAAGGTGAAGGCGTCTGCCTCAGGTGCCACCTGGGTGCGCTGCAGCTCGGCTCCCGCCTCCACGAAGCAGTCCAGGACCCCGGCTTCCTCCACGTCCATGACGTCCGCGAACAGGCGGATGCCGCGATCGTAGTTGAAGGTCTTGGTTTCGAACTCGTAGGTGATGGCTCCGGTCTTGTAGCCCACGTTTCGGGTGTAGTCGCCAAGGCCCGTCACGGACATCTTCGGAATCATGATCTCCTTGGCGTTGTGCCCGGCCCTCACCATGCGCCGTCCTGAGTTGAGCACGTTGCTCACGCCCGCGCGCTGGTAGACCTCGTCGATGATGGAAGTGTAGTTCTTCGCGAATGCGATGCTGTTAGGCATGCCTCTGCCCTCCTGTTCCTACTGCTTGTCGGTATCGTCTGAAAGCCCGGCGACCTCGCGCCAGTGCTTGAGCGTCTTGCCCTCGTCGGTTGCGGCACCGGCGTTGGGAAGCCCTGTCGCACCGGCAGCGCCCTCGTTCGCCATGTGCTTGGCGAACAGCCACGGCTCGCCAGCCTTGAGCTTGTCGATGTCGCCCTCGTAGTCGGGCAGCACGGCGCGCGCCGCCTTCACATTGCGGCATCCCGCGAGCTGAAGCGAGAAGTCAACGCGCTCGTCGGCGGACTGCTGCTTGAGTGACGCGATCTCGCCACGAAGCTGCTCTGCCGTCTCGGCGTTCTTCGCCGCCTCGGCCACCTGCGCCTCAAGGGCCGCGATTTTCTCGTCGCGCCCGGCTATCTGCTTCTCGTAGTCGGGAGTCTGGCCGCCTACCTGCGGCTGGCCCTCCTGCTGTGTTTCCTGCTGCTCTTGGCCCTGCTGTTGCGACGCGTTCTCCGAACCCTGCGTGGCTTCCTGGCCGCCATTGGTCTCACCGTCCATGCTGTACCGCCTTTCGTTTCCTTGGACGGCCAACAAGAAGGCAGCCCACCAACCTGCGATGAGGTTAGCGGGCTGTCACAAGGTGGCTAAGCCAGGTATCGGATAGGCTTTAATTACCGTTTTACAAACGTGTCTGAAATGTTGCTGATCATTGGGCTACTTCCAGACTCGATCATTGTAAGGAGTGGATTCAACCCCTTCGGCCTGCAGGTTTTTAACCATCCGGTCTAGCTTTCCTCGCCACATGGCTTTAAACCAGCGAGTGTCACCGAACCAGCGAACGAGTGTTGGGCTTATAGCATAATATGCCTTGATGAACGCACGGCCACGACGAGTCTCTGCGAGAGTGTAATCGCGGTAACGTCGAAGCGTCCATACCTGCGGGCAATCATATGAACCGTATACCGCGGTAGCAACATAACAGCCGCCGCTTTGAGGTGTGGGCCTTTCAGGTATGGTGTAGGTTGGGTCTATTTTCTTGATTGCCTCATGCCATTCCATGATTTTGTCTGTACGCCCCTGTTTGGCAGCAGGAGTGAGTGTATATTCATGTACCCATGAACCGCTAGACAAGGTCCACGACCACGAATTGATGAGTTTGTCTTGTACGCCAATCAAATTCTTATATCTGACAACGTCTGCCTCATCGTCACCATCATCTAGACCAATTGCGACCTCTAGTAGATTAAGGACGCAATCACCACGCTCGATATATTTCTCCCAACTGTACTTCATGGGGTGATCTTCGCCCCAGAAATCTGGCATGATATGATCGTTCCATGCGTCCATCGCACTATTGTTGATCATTGTGGCGAGCTGTGCATTGATGTCATCTGTAGACGTTCCACATTTGATTAAGAGTGCAAGCGCGGATGTTTTAACTTCTACTAAGCAAGAAAGAATCGTCGTCGCCTGTTCTTTGTAGCCTGTTTTGCCGAAGTTTCCACAACACAATCGCATGAGAGCGAGAGACAGCTTGGTTGTCTCCTCGCTTACGGTCTTTTTAACATCTTCAGACTTGTTTTCAGGAGCGTTCTCTACTGCGTTTGAAAAACAGTTTATCGCCTCGCCTATGCGCAGATTTGCGATGGTCGACTGCCAGCCAGCCGCTTTTCCCTTCAGGAGCCAGGCTTCGTAATTCTTATCGTCTACTTCCAGGACCCTGTTGCAGTATTCCTCCGCTTCCTTTTGATTGTCTGCATCGTAGGCTTTTTTAGCTATAGACAGGTAGTTTTTAATTCGGTCCGACCTATCAACCTTAACGGTTCCAGTAACCTCTACGGTTCCCTCGACCATCATCTTCTTAGCTTCTTCGATCGAATACTTGCAGCCACACGATTGGCAGACAAACACACCTCCGTCTTTCATAAGGTCTGTGCTTCCGCACATTTCACAGGTCAACTGCTTCATTGATGTCTTCCTTTCTGGTTGTTTGTCTTTCCGACTTCCACCTCTCTATAGATGCGATAGATAGAATCCAGGTAGCCTACGGGCATTGCAATATAAGATGTTTGCCCGTATTTCCCGAAATCCCTAAGCTCGGCGTAAGCTTTTCCGTTTACCATGTAAATCTCTACTTGCCCATGTGCGATTGCATTTCTAACGTGGCGAACGAACTCCTGGCCCTCGGACCCGTCACAAGAGAAGAGCGCGAAGGGAGTGCGCTTCCTGTTTCTCTTCGTACGAATGACGGGATAGCTATCAGCATTTGTCTTCCTCTTGAAGGTTCTGTCACCAAAACCCTCCAAGCGTTTCAGCTTCTTTGTAAATCTCCCTTTGCTCACCGCGTCCCAAGGCGTACCCGTAAAACGAGCATCATCAAACAGCCAGTCATAAAGAGCAGGCGCGTCCTCTAACAGCTTCTTTTCGTCAACCTGCTGGAAGAAAGACCCCATCCTATTTCGACCCCTTTAAGACCATGCTTCTTTCGTCGATTAATCGGGAAAGCTCTCTCAGGCGATCCACCTCTAGGTCGCTATCAGCTTCAATAGCGCTTATTTGATCGCTGATCATCGCGTCGAGCTCGACAACTGCAGAAGTGCTTCGCTGGTCAGCAAAGCGCACCTTCTCAATAATCTCGTAAATCAACTTGCCGGATCCGTCGCTTGCGTCTACGGCAACGCTCAGGCGATTCAAACGCAAGAGCGCATCGCTCATGGCATTCGTTTCGTTCGAGACGTCTTGATCGACCTTGTTCGCATAATCCATGGCCTTGTCAGCGCCGATAGTGCAGGCGCAGCATACTGCCAACAGCAGTATGCCGACAATGGCTAAGACAGCGATGCTGTCTGGCGCAATAAGGCAGATTGCCAGTCCGACAACCATTTGAACGACAAGGCATATCGCGGCGATTGCAAGCCTCGGATATGACCTGAACAGCCCCTCGGCACCAGGCTCGCGACGAGAAAGGCTTACTGCCAGGATCGATGCCTGCAAGACAGCGAATAAGAGCGCGAGCCAAGTGGTGGTGTCGCAAACAGTCCCGATGACAAGTACGGCGGTGTACGCCACGACTAGGACCACGATGATGAGTAGTGAGGTGGCTTTGCCTTTCGCGCTTGCCATACGTTGCTACCTCCTTGTCCCGCATTCAGGGCAGAACTTCTCGGAAGGCTGGAACGGCCTGCCGCATTCGGAGCAGAACTTCGCAACGGCGCCTGATGATGGATTTCCTTCCGATTCCGTTGCTTCTGGTTTAGGAACACCGCCTGGGCCAGCCGCTAGGTTAACCGTCCCCATGGCGTCCGACATCGCGCCGCCGACCATGTTGCCGACCGGCCCGCCAACGCCGGCAATCATGCCGAGGCCGATGCCCATGTTCAAGAATTCCCCGACGCCCTCGTTTGCAGCTACCTTTTCGGCCACATCGAAACCGCGCTCCTGCTGGTACGTGTAGCCCTCTATGCGACGTTTGTCCGCCGTGGCCGTAGCCTCGATGACCGTCTTCTTAGCCTCGGTCTCTTGGTTGATGACACCTACCTGCTGTTCGATTTGCGCCTCCCTTACATCGGCATACTGCCGGAAGTAGAGCTCGCGAAAACGCTCGTATATGGGGTCGCCCTCCGGTCGTATGACGGTGGTCACGAGGAACTGGGTCAGCTCGATGCCATACTCAGCAAAATCGGGACGCAACCGGTCCTTCACGTCATCGGACAGCTCGCCAAGATGGGCATCCAGCTCGAATATGCTCAGCTTCTGCTGCTGTATCGCCTGGACCAAAGCGGCTTTGACCCTCGTCTGGAGGAACGCCTTGAAGTACGCGATCAGTTTGTCTTGGGAGAGAATCGCCTCGGTCCCCACGATCTTGACGAGGAGTTTCTTCGCTTCGCGCACGGCGAGCGCCATCTCGCCCGAGACCCCGATGGAGAGGGGGAACCCGAATTCGGGCTCCATATACTGCACTTTGGAATTGGTGCCCCAGGCGATGCCCATCTGCTCCGTGAGGTTGATGAAGTAGACCTCGGCATGGAACGGCGACACGCCACCACTGGGGAGGTTGACAATCTTGTTCACGAGCGGGAGATTCTGGGTCTCGAGCGTGTGGCGTCCGGGACCGAACAGGTCGAGAGCCTGTCCGTTCAGGAAGAATATCGCCTCCTGCGACTCATGGACGATGAGCTGGGAAGCGGTGTTGAAGTCCTCGCTTGGATGCTTCCAGACGAATGTGCGGTTGTCGCCCTCATACTTGATGACGTCTATGATGCTCATGTAAAGTAGGCCCCCATCGAAAACGTACACGTTTTGGAGGGGCGAAAAACTTGGTCGGGCAGGGTTGCAGTTGGCCTATTTGCTGGGCATATGCAAAGGTCGCTAGCGTATAATGACCCACTAAGTGACAAAAGCAAAACGTGTAGTTTTTGGTGCTGTCAAATTCTCCGCTTTACCTGCTAAGACGCCATTATTCAGTCATTGCCATCATCGGTGGCATCTTCCTTGAGCCATCGATCGAAGGTGCTTGCAGAAACCTTGAGTCGCGTGGCCGCCTCTTGCCTTGTCAGGTGCCCTCCGAGGTAGGATTCCTTCGTGCTCGTATAGCACGCCGGACGCTTCTTTTTCGGTCTGCCGAATCGCACACCACGTGCCTGAGCTGCGGCGATGCCCTCCGCCTGCCGCTGCTTGATGTTCTCTCGCTCCATCTGGGCAACGTAGGATAACAGTTGCAATACGATGTCCGAGATGAGCACGTTCGTCAGCCCGTCGCGGTGGTTGCGCGTGTCGAGCAGGGGCATGTCGAGAACAACTATGGCAGCGCCGCGCTCCTTCGTGAGCAACCTCCACTGCTCCAAAATCTCATCGTAATTGCGCCCGAGTCTGTCGATGCTCTTGATGACGACCACGTCTTCTGGTCGGAGCGCTCTAAGGAGACGCTGGTATTCGGGACGTGCAAAGTCTTTGCCGCTCGCTTTGTCCATGAACACGTTATCCCGATTGACGCCGAACTCTGCAAGCGCGTCGAGTTGCCTGTCGAGGTTCTGGTCGCGCGTGGATACACGCGCATAGCCGTATACGCTGCCCATATGATTGCCTTTCTGCTAGGTTACCTTTGTCCAAGAAAGGCGATCAGTTGCAACATCTGGCTGTTTTTCATACCGCTCCATTTGCATCTCGTACCAGCTCCGATGCTGCATTGGCGCATTCCTCGAACCTTAGAACTCGCAGCGTAGGCGGTGGTCACAAGCGGGAGTTTTGAAGAGCGGTCACAGCAGTTAATGCCTCTTTGCATGTTGCCGTAAGAGGCTCTTGACTTCTTACGTGTAACGTCTTACTGTATGACACGACAAGTATTGCACATACGAAAGGAAGGCTTCATGCCAACCGTGTCAATCAGAGTAAGCGACGAGCTCAAGTCTCGGCTCGACACGCTTGCGCAGGAAAGCGAGAGCACGCTGTCGGGTGTCATCGTCGAAGCGCTCAACTCCATTACCGGACTCGGCCGCGAGGACTATCCCGAGGAGACGGCGCCCTACACCATCAACAACGCGAACCGACTCATCCTTCGCAACACCGAGCTGCTGCTCGCGCACTGCTCGGACCTTGACGAGGACGAGCGCGAGTCCCATGCGAAGAACGTCACAATCCTTGAGGAGGGCTTCACGGGCGAGTATCACCACGTCTTCGCCGCGCTGCGCCCGGAGATTCCCAACGCGCGCTGCGACGAGCTCTTCGACATCCTCGACATGTTCCGTGTGCTCAGGGCGTCATACAACAAGCTCCCAGACGACGAAAAGGTGCAGATCGAAGAACGCGACATCTCGTTTCGCGGCTTCGACTACAGTGACGACGAGGAGACGGCCCTTCCCGGTTACGTCGAGTACCTGTTCGCCGACGACCGCTACACCGAGCTCGCCGAACCGCTTTCCCGCTTCTCTGACGGCGGCAACTCTCACCACCGCAACCTCGACATCTACCGCCGGATGCTGCGCTGCTTCAACCAGCTGTGGCGCAAGCACATCATCAGCTTCGACCTGCTAAGCCTCGACGAGATCAAGCAGGTCGTGTCCGCCGCCCCCTACAATTCCGGCTATTAGGAGGCGATCGAAATGGCAGGCAACGCCAATCTGGCCCAGGCGAAAGCAGCGCACAAGAGGCCGATGCTCAGCGTGAGCCAGCAGATTGAGCGCCTGAAGGAGAAAGGCCTGACGTACGACCTGTGCGACGAGGCCCAGGCTGCCGACATCCTCGCGAAGAAGAACAACTACCTACGCATAACCTCGTACCGAAAGCTATACGAGCGTCAGATGGAAGGCCCCAACGTCGGCAAGTACGTCAACCTCGATTTCGGCGACCTCGTGGCGATTTCGTCACTCGACAGGCAGCTGCGCGAGGCTTTCCTCACGATGACAATCGACGTCGAGCATTTCGCCAAGTTGAAGGTGCTCTCGCAGCTCGAGAAGGAGGGCGAAGACGGCTACGCAATCGTCACGGACTTCTACGCAAGCCTGAACCATGCAGGGCGCAACGCCATCCAAGGCGCCATGAAGGTTCGCGGCGGCGAGGGCGAGCGTCACGACGCGTACGCCGGGGACCTCATAGCCCATCACCTGCAAGACATGCCGGTCTGGGTGTTCCTGGAGGTTATCGACTTCGGGACGTTCGTCGACTTCTACCTGTTCTGCGCAGGCCGATGGCACAACGACGCAATGCTGCAAGAGCACTACGCGCTCAAGAGCGTCAAGGCGCTGCGAAACGCCACGGCACATAACCATTGCATTCTGAACGGTTTCACGAGGGCCGAGGCACGCGCAGGGTACACCACGCCGCAAGCCATCACCGACTCGCTGAATGCGGCGGGCATGCCAAGGACGAAGGCCAGGCGCGCCAAGCTCTCCAACCTCCGCATCGCCCAAATGGCAGCAACCCTGTACTGCCTGAGCACGCTCTGCACGAGCGAGTCCGCCATGGCGCGGCATGCCCGGAGACTCGCCGCGGTCCATGCCGCATACGAGGCCCATATTGACCGTTACCGCCTGAACAGCTCGTTTGTGTCGTTCTTCGACTTCCTGTTCCGTCTCGTTGACATCTGGGTGCCATGCGGGACATAATGGCATCACATGAAAAACCTTCGGGTTTGTAGGGGCGGGGTCGCGCAAGCGGTCTCGCTCCAGTTTTTTGTGCCTCGGTCAGGCTTAATGACCTGAAGAAGCCGCACGTCAACCATCGCTGCGCGGTAATACGACAAGCAATCCTCACGTTGTCGAATTTATCTATGCCGCCAGTCCTGGCCGCTGGCCCGCGCGCGTGCTGCCAACCACGGGCTGGGCCGCAGCCCGGCCGCCCGCGCTCCGGGTGTGCGCTCGGGCCGTTCGTGCCGCATGCCGTCCATGGCGCAGGCAAGTCTCCCGTTACGGCCACAGGGGCAAACGGTGCGCGTCTTCACCACGGCTACGCCAGCCGCTTCGCGTCTGGCTCCGCAGCATCGGGTTCAGCCACGCACCGTTTGCCCCTGTGGCCTACTGCAGCTCTCACTGATGCGCCATGGCCGCCATGCGTCACGCCCGGCCAGCGGCGCACACCCTACGCGCGGTCGTCCGGTCTGCTGCGTTTTCCGGCTCGTCCGCACGCACACGGTCCATCGTCCAGGGCGGGCGGCATAGACCTCTCGCCAGCCTCCATGTCCGGCTCCCTTGCCAGCGGCAGCTGCAGCGACACCCAGGGCACTAGCGGCCGCCAGCGCGTCCCAGACAGCCCCATATGAGGCCGTATCGGACCCGTGACAGCTCCACCAGCCAACGCACGCCACCCCAAATGCTGCCGAACCTGAAACCCGCTCCTACGGGCTTGCGACGGCCCCGTCAGGCCACCCACTGCGCCAAACATAAAGCACCCCGCACGGGAGGCTCCCAGCCAGCCGTACGGGGTGCTGTGTCGGCTCGTGATGCTCTTGCAAACCTATTCGGTGCCATTGCGCATGCCGACGCTCCCGACGCCCACCTCGGAGGCGCGAGAACGAGCGACGGCCTCCTCTTCTCCGTACCACTTGGCGCGGTACTCCCAGGCAGCCATGGTGACACCAACCTCGCGCATGTCCTGCTCCTTCTCGGCGGCGGTGTCCTGGATGATGCTGTCGTCATACTGCACGCGCACGGAACCCTCCTCGGGGATCTGCTCGCCGAACCCGCGCGACACTGCCATGACGGCGCGCGCGATGCCCGCGATGGCCCCCTCCAGGCTGTTCTCATGCCGGCGGATGTTGCGCATCAGGGCCGAATTGTCCGAGCTCACCTCGGTAGCCGTCTTGACGTACCCGCGCGAGTCGTCCATGTCGAAGTAGTTGATGCCGAAGCCGGTGAGGTCGCCGAGCATCTGCAGGGCCACGCGGAACGCCTCGATCTGCCCGCTGGTTCTAAGCGCAGGCGCGAACTCCTGGATGGTGTCCTCCGTGCTCATGACCTTGCGGAAGACGGTGCAGTCCTGCTTGCCGAACGGGATGGTGACGTTCTTATTCCCGTCCTGCTCGCGGTCGAAAAGGACATCCGACAAGAACACCCTCATCTTGCTCAGGTCGATCTCGTTGATGAGAGCGTCGAAGGTGAGGTCCACGGCCTGCACCGCATCCACCGCATCCGCGAAGACGCTCTGGCCATAGGGCGACATATCCACGCGAGTGTTTGTGACCGCCGGCTTGACGATGCCGAAGGTGGGGAAAGGGCAGCCCGTATCATAGATCGGGAGGATGCCCACCGGCGCGAGCTCGTTGCCCTCGTGGTCGAAGCACACGGTGACGATCCTATAGGTCTCCTCGCTTTCATTGGTGAGAAGACCTTCCGCGCATTCAGGTGAAGGTGTGGAAGGTGAAGAAGAGTCAGGCGAGAAGACCATGCCGCCCTTGAGGTGCATCTGCAGCTGGTCCACGGCCTTGCCACGGTAGAAGGCACGCGTGACGAAGGCGCATTCGCTGATGCCGTCCTCGTCCCAGCTCAGGGGAATGACCATGCGAGCGTCATAGTGGCGGATGCGAACCTTCCTCTTGCCCAGGTCGATCCACAACGCCCAGGCACCGGTGCCGAGCCCGAAGGCACGTACCACGGTGGCCTGCGCCGCGTTCATGAAGTTCGTGGAAGAGAAGAACGAGTTGATCCAGTCGGTGGCCTTCTGGTTCTCGCAGACGACCTTCACTTACTCGTTGAGGAGAAGGGATCCCCACTCCTTGCACACGCGCATAGCCGGGTGAATGCTCCTACGGTGAACCGCATACACGCGCCCCATACCGTCTTTGTCCCTGTAATCGTAGAATTCCCCGCGCGCGCTCATCCAGTCATCCCACGAGCGGATCCACGGCTCCATGTCATCCAGGGGAAGAACAAACCCGAGCTTGCGCAGATAGTCCTTAACATGCTCCGGCACCCAGTATTCGTCGAGACCATTAGCGCCCATGCGTCACCTCCGATAGTCCGGCCGATAAGGTCAGGTGAAGTGTCCGCTGCCGTCACAAACAGCCGCGTGCCTTAGAATGTCGAGAAGAGCTTTCTGTTCGATAAGAGAAGCCGAGGAGAACATGCAGAACAGGTACACGGGCGACATAGGCGACTACAGCAAGCTGGGCCTGCTCCGGGCTCTGCAGTCGGCAGGCTTCTCGATAGGGCTCAACTGGTACCTCACGCCAGACGAGACGCACAACAGCGACGGCCGCCACGTTGGCTACCTTTACCAGGACGAGTATCGCGAATGCGACCCAGGCCTCTGGCTCGGCCTCAAAGCAATTGTCGATGGAAAGAACCGAGAAGTTCGTTACATGGAAAACGACAACATCCTGCAGGCAACGTTCTTCTCCGACTGCCTCGACTTTTCCGATGATGATGGATGCGGAAAGCGTAAGTGCAAGCCAAAAGCCGAGAGAACCGCGCTTCGTGGTGATTGGTTCGGAAGATCTCTCGCCCTGTTGGCGGGAAAAGACATCGTGTGCGTTGATCCAGACAACGGCCTGGTCGTACCCTCCGCCTTGGGTAGGCCGAAGGAGAACAAGTACGTCCTACCCGAAGAGCTCGCCAGGTACTACGCCCAGGGCTCCACGGTCGTCTACTACCAGCACAAGGCAAGGCGAAAGGACTCCTTCTACACGGATCAGCTAAAGGCGCTGTTGAGAAGAGAAGACCTCCTCGGAGCTTCTGGCATTGCGTTGAAGTTCGAGAAGGTCTCGCAGCGCTACTACATGTTCATCACCCAGCCAAGGCATAGGGAGATGGTCGAGAAGACCGTGAGGGACATGCTTTCGACTGACTGGGGAAAGCACTTCCGCCAGCTCTGACACGCAATCGCTTAGGCGCCAATAAGGGCGAGAAGAGCCAACGTCACCAAGGCGCACGCCAGCAGCCGCATGAACTCGAGCACTGCGAGAAGAGCACAGATGCCGACGGCAATAAGAATGGCGAGAAGAACGATGAGAAAAGCCATTGCCTAACCTCGCAATACGTCGTCCATCATGGCATAGCGAACAGCGTCAATGCTGTGATCGTTGCCATCCGGGATCTCGTCGATCCAGTTGCCCTCCTTGTCCTTCTCGAACTCCTTCAAGGTGAATTCGGAGAAGGTCAAGGGGCACCGCTCTGGGTCAATCACGATCTCGCGCAGCCCTGCCAGCCATTCGTAAGACAAGCGCCTCATCCTGGCCTTCCTGGCCGCATGCACGCGGATGCCGAGCTCGCGTCTCCACACGTTCATCTGCACTTTGCTGTCCGGCGTGTCGTCGCAGTAGACAATCTGGTCGTGAAAGTACGCCTCCGCGCCCTGCTCGTCTGGGAAGGTGAGAGAATCGACCACGATCTTGCCCGTCTCCGCCGGCATCATCTTGTTCGCCGAGTGCTCCTCGAAGATGAGAAGGCGTCGCGCGTCAGGCTCCCAGGCACAGCGGACAAAGCGCCAGGGATCCGGGAACCAGCCCCAGTCCACGCCATTGCGAATGCGTTGGAAGGTGCGAATGCGAGAGTCGGAGAGCTTCGCCTCGTGCACGTTGTCGAAGACGGCGCCGCCGGTCCCGGTGATCTCTCCCAGATACTCCCAACGCCAGGCCTGCTCGTTCGTGTCGCGCAGGTACTCCGCCTCCTCGACGAACGGCGCTCCCAGCCAGTCGGGGTGCGTCTCGATCACATCGAGATAAGAGCTACCGCGCACAAGGGTGTCATCACGCCTCACACGTTCCAGGCGCTCCACGTTCACCCAGCTCCACATCGTCTTCGGCGGGTTGTAGGAATAGAAGATCCAGAAGCGGTCGCCGCCACGGCGCAGAGAATTCAGAATCGAGCGAACCGCCTCCACGCCCTCGAACTGGTCCAGCTCCTCGAACCACACGACAGAGCAATAGCCCTTGGTGAACTTCACGCCCTTGAGCTTGAGCGGGTCGTCCGCACCGCGGAACACGATGCGCTGCCCGGTAGGGGTGTAGGTGATCTCCATGGGAGAAACGCGGCAGCGGAACACGCCCTCCAGGCCAAGCACCTCGATGGCCCACTGTATCTGCTGGTACACCGAGTCACGCAGGGTGTTGGAGAAGCGCCTCACCACCACCGCGTTGGCCTTCGGGTTGGCGATGATGAGAAGTACGATCGCAATGCTGATGAAGGAGGACTTGGTCGAGCCGCGCCCGCCCGGCAGCCAGTAGTGCGTGTGGCCGTGGGCCATCACGTCGCCAAGCACCGGGTGGAAGCGCGGGATGACGAAGTCGGAGACGTTAGTCGCCATTCGCGTCACCGCCCCCGGCCTCGCCGTCGGAGTCGTCGGCCATGGGCTCGATGACGAGCCCGAGCGTCAGCTGCACCGGCGCGTTGTCGGCCTCCTCGGCCTTGCGCTCCATCTTGCCGTACTCCATGGGGTACTTGCGCTCGAGCAGCCAGGCGGCCGCCGTCCAGTACTGGGCGCGGGACTCCGCCGCCGACTTGATGGTCGTGAGCAGGCATCTCTTGTACTGCGCCTCGGCCTTTTTTAGTTCTTCGTATAACGCGCGCTTCACTCCGGTCTTGGCGTTCTCGCCTTCTTTCAGCCAGCGGTAGAACGTCGCCTGGTGCACGCCGATCGCGGCGATGATGTCCGCGTCGCACAGTCCGTCGCGTTTCAGTTCCACGATCTGCTCGACGAGCGCGTATGTCAGCTTCAACTTCGCGGGCATGGTGCCACCTCCTCACGGTGGCATGTTCCTAGCGCGTCACAAACTGGGGCTAACAAGGGGTGAAAGGGTGCAAAGGCCG
>OMXZ01000008.1 GCA_900315165.1 uncultured Actinomycetes bacterium
CAGTACGGCCGCAATGTGACCGACATGGCCCGCCAGGGCAAGCTCGATCCCGTGATCGGCCGTGTGGAGGAGATCCGCCGCACCATCCAGGTGCTCTCGCGCCGCACCAAGAACAACCCCGTCCTGATCGGCGAGCCGGGCGTGGGCAAGACGGCAATCGTCGAGGGCCTGGCACAAAAGATCGTCGCCGGCGACGTACCCTCCACGATCAAGGACAAGGACCTCGTGGAGCTTGACATGTCTGCCCTGGTCGCGGGCGCCAAGTATCGCGGAGAGTTCGAGGACCGCCTGAAGTCCGTGCTCAAGGAGGTCCAGAAGTCGGACGGCCGGATCATCCTCTTCATCGACGAGCTCCACACCATCGTGGGCGCCGGCGCGACCGAGGGCTCCATGGACGCGGGAAACATCCTGAAGCCCGCCCTGGCCCGCGGCGAGCTGCACGCGATCGGCGCGACGACGCTCGATGAGTATCGCAAGTACATCGAGAAGGACCAGGCGCTGGCCCGCCGTTTCCAGCCCGTGATGGTCACCGAGCCCTCCGTGGAGGACACGATCTCCATCCTGCGCGGCATCAAGGACAAGTACGAGCAGCACCACCGCGTGCGCATCACGGACGCGGCGCTGGTCTCGGCTGCCGACCTGTCCAACCGCTACATCTCCGACCGCTTCCTGCCCGACAAGGCCATCGACCTGGTGGACGAGGCGGCCAGCCGCCTGCGCATGGAGCTCGACTCCAAGCCCTCGGACATCGACGCCGTGGAGCGCACGCTCACCCAGATGAAGATCGAGGAGCAGTCGCTCATGAAGGAGGACGACGACCTCTCGAAGGAGCGCCTGGCCAAGCTGCGCGCCGACATTGCGACGACGCAGGAGAAGGCCGACCGCATGAACGCGGAATGGGAGAACGAGAAGTCCGCCTCCGACCGCGTTCACGACCTCAAGGCAAAAATCGAGGATGCCAAGTTCGAGATGGACCGCGTCACCCGCGACGGCGACCTGGCCCGCGCCTCCGAGCTGCGCTATTCCACGATCCCCGACTTGCAGCGCCAGTACGACGAGGCCGAGAAGACCCTCGAGGCCAAGCAGGAGGATACGGGTCTCGTGAAGGAGGAGGTCACATCCGAGGCGATCGCCGAGGTCGTGAGCTCCTGGACCGGCGTGCCCGTCTCCAAGATGATGCAGGGCGAGATGGACAAGCTCAAGCATCTGGAGGACGAGCTGCACAAGCGCGTTGTCGGCCAGGACGAGGCTGTCCGCGCTGTGGCCGCCGCCGTGCGCCGCAGCCGCGCGGGCCTGTCCGACCCCGACCGCCCGATCGGCTCCTTCTTCTTCCTCGGCCCCACCGGCGTGGGCAAGACCGAGCTGGCCAAGGCCCTGGCCGAGTGCCTCTTCGACGACGAGAAGGCGCTCGTGCGCATCGACATGTCCGAGTACATGGAGAAGTTCTCGGTCCAGCGCCTGATCGGCGCGCCCCCGGGATACGTGGGCTACGACGAGGGCGGTCAGCTGACCGAGGCGGTCCGCCGTCGTCCCTACTCCGTCATCCTGCTCGACGAGATGGAGAAGGCCCATCCCGACGTCTTCAACATCCTGCTGCAGGTGCTCGACGACGGCCGCCTGACCGACGGCCAGGGCCGCGTGGTGAGCTTCAAGAACACGATCATCATCATGACCTCCAACGTCGGCAGCCAGTTCATCGCCCAGGCGACGTCCGAAAGCAAGCCGGACGAGGTGCAGAAGCAGGTCAACGACGCCCTGCGCGCCACCTTCAAGCCGGAGTTCCTCAACCGCATCGACGACGTGGTGGTCTTCCATGCGCTCGGCCTCTCCGATATCGAGCACATCGTCGATATCCAGCTGGCAGACGTCCGCAAGCGTCTCGACCGCGAGCGCATCACACTCACGCTAACCCCGGCTGCCGTCCAGTCGCTGGCCTTCGATGGCCTCGACCCCGTCTACGGCGCGCGCCCGCTCAAGCGCCTGATCCAGCGACAGGTCGTCGACAACGTGGCCAACCTGATCATCGCGGGCGAGCTGCGCGAGGGCGACACGGTCAAGATCGACGTGGGCTCCGACGATCGCATCTACGCTCAGCGCGTGGAGGGCGATGTCGAGGGCGAGGTCATCGAGCCCGACGAAGCTGAGTAGCGGCTAGCCGCCAGGCCCTGCGGGGCCTGGCGGCGGGACATCCGCGCACACCTCCGCTATAGTTGTGGCAGCAAACGCGCACGAAACGGAGCTGCTATGGCACGCCATATGGCCGAGGGCACACCCGAACAAGCGCCGGACGACGAGACGCCGAGGGCGAATCTGAGGAGACGACCCTGCTGCCCGCGGATGACGAGGAGGAGACGCGCCTGCTTGCCGATGCGGACCGGTTCGAGACCATCGGGCGGACCGAGCTCATGCCGACCCCGATCGAGGAAGATACCGACGACCCGCGCGTGCAGACGATGCGCATGGTCCCTGCGGGGCGCGACACCCTCTTCGACGAGGAGGCCCAGGCGCAGAAGAAGAAATCCCACCGGCGTCTCGCCGTGGTCTACCTGCTGATGGCGGTCTTGATCGCCGCCGCGGCTGCCTTTGTCTCCTATGGGGCCGAGCTCTGGGGCGGCAAGACCGTGCCTGGCGTGATCGGGCGCAGCCAGCAGGCGGCGACCTCCTTGCTCGAGGCCAGGGGATTTACGGTATCCGTGGTCGAGGAGCCTGCTGACGAGAAGATCGGCAAGGTGACCGCGCAGTCCCCTGCGGGCGGCGAGCGCCTCGAGGCGGGGGAGACCATCGAGATCACGGTCGCCGTGGCCCGGGTCGTGCCCAACGTGACGGGCATGGCGGCAGCCGATGCCGA
Source organism: uncultured Actinomycetes bacterium (assembly GCA_900315165.1). Taxonomy (GTDB): domain Bacteria; phylum Actinomycetota; class Coriobacteriia; order Coriobacteriales; family Atopobiaceae; genus Olegusella. The sequence continues at coordinate 2,849 of OMXZ01000008.1, forward strand.
GGCTGCCCTGCACGATGCCGGCGCCGAAACAATCAAGACGACCTATACGGCTTCCGACCAACCGGCGGGCACCGTACTCGGCACCGATCCCGAGGCAGGCCAGCCCTTCAAGTCCCACGACGCCATCACGCTCGTCGTGGCGCAGGCCTTCAGCGTTCCCGACCTGGTTGGCCAGAAGGAGGCCGACGCCATCAAGGCGCTCGAGTCCGTGGGCATGACTGCAAACGTGACCTACACTGATTCCGACCAGGAGGACCACACAGTCCTCTCCATGGATCCGGCTCCCGGGACCGAGGTCGCCGCGGGTGCCGAGGTCGCGCTGAGCGTGGCGGCACCCTATCCCGATGACGTCCATCTAGTGGCCGACTATGCGGCCCACCAGCCGGCGGACATCTCGAAATGGCTTGCCGACCAGGGCTTCCGCTGCACGGGGGGCGCGGTCGACAGCGCCGGCTATGCGGCGGCGACCTATTCCGACGGCGGCGCCACGGTGACCCTCACCTCCACGCCCTTCGTCAATTCCGTTGACCTCTCGGAAGGCAACCAGGGCGACGTGCTCGCCGACGGCAAGTGGTTCGAGGGCGTGCGTTATGAGTTTGGCGCGAACGAGCAGCCGTCCGGCGCCTCGGCCCTTTCCGATGGAGCGGTGAGGTCGGCCATGGCCACCTGCGGGCTCAACGGTTGGACTGACACCTGCACCCAGGACTCGGTCGTGCTGCCCGCGCCGGCGACCGCCGAGGGACACCGCTTTATCTGCGCCTATGGCGAGATGGGCGACAACTGCTGGACGGTCCTTGTCGAGGCGACCGATAGCGGCTCGCGGACCGTGGTCACCTACGCGCCCAAGTCGGTGTATGACTCTGCCAACCTGTCGGGTACCGGCGGCAGGATCTGCGACTACGTGGCCTATATGTATCTCTACAGCTGAGGCGGTTATGGACGACAAGAAGCGCAAGAAGGCAAACGAGGACCGGGCCAGGCGCGACCGCGAGTCCCCCTACCTGCGGCCCGAGAACGAGGATGACGACGGCTATGATCCCTTTTCTGATCGGCCGCCCGAGCGCGAGCCCCTCTTCCAGCGCGACCCCTGGTCTTAGGCGCCGGTAATCAGACGCACCGCCACGACCAGCAGAATCACGAGAATCGCGACAATCACAGCCATGACGATGGCGGAGCGGCGCTGACGGGCCTGCTCGCGGGACGAGAAGATGGTCTTCTTGCCCTTAGGCACCTCGAGGTATTGGCCATATTGCGAATCGCGGCGCAGGCGGTCCCCCTGGCGGATGCGGTTTTGGCCGGACGCGGAGAAATTGGAGTCGTGCGTGTAGTTGCCGCGGGCGTCGAAGGCGTCCTGGTCGACGTCGTCGATGGAGGCCACGGTGCGGCGCGGCTTGGCGGGACGCACGTAGGCGGGGCGGTAGGCGTCCTGGGCCGGCGCGCTCGGCTCGGCAGGCGTGTCCACCGGCTCGGCGGGGGTGTCGTAGGGGGTATCGGTATCGAAGCTGTCCATGCAGCGTCCTCCTGCATAAACGGGGTCCTCAAGTCACATTCGCTATCATAACCCAGCTCGCGGTGGGCTATGCGGTCGTTTGGCCGTCAGTCCCGCCTGTTCCAGACAATATCCGCGAGCGGGAAATCTATAACATACACACTTAGATTTGCTGAGTATGTGTAGCTGAGAAAATCTTGAGTTGACGGTATAAAACTCCTGCGCCGGGGGACACTAGAGATTGACATCAAAGGAGCTCCAGAGGAGCGCCAAGGCAAGGTAAGGAGCACATCATGACTACCATGGTTCCGTACGATCGTTACAACAGGCTCGCCCGTTCGATGTGGCCGTTCGGCTCTGATTGGGACGACCTCTTCAAGTGGCCGACCGAGATCGCCGACGCCGGCACCTTCAAGATGGACATCGAGGACGCCGACGATAAGTACGTCGTGAGCGCGCACGTCCCCGGCGTCAGCAAGGACGAGATTGACGTCGAGCTCAACGAGGGTCGTCTGTCCGTCTCCGTGGACCACAAGGAGTCCGACGAGGACAAGGGCAAGAACTACCTGCACAAGGAGACGAGCGAGTGGCAGGCCACGCGCGGCGTCTACCTGAAGGACGCGGCCACCGCGGGCCTCACGGCCAAGCTCGCCGACGGCATCCTCACGATCAATGTGCCCAAGCAGGTTGAGCAGGCCAATGTGACCAAGGTCACGATCGACTAGCTCTCGGTCCCATCAACCGTTCTCGACAATCCTCCTCCAGGGATGCAGACGAGAGGGGCGGTGCTTCGGCGCCGCCCCTTTTTTGCGTCGCGGCTTTCTGCTAGCGTGATGCAGAAATTGGGAGCATCGGGAGGTGCCATGACCATCAACGAGATTGCACAGCTGGCGGGCGTGTCGCGCGCTACCGTCTCGCGCTATCTCAACGACGGCTATGTGAGCGAGGAAAAGAAAAAGCGCATCGCAAAGGTCATCGCCCAGACCGGCTATGTCCCCTCCCAGCAGGCGCGCACGCTGCGCACGGGCAAGACGCGCTTCGTGGGCGTGGTCATTCCCAAAATCAATTCCGAATCGGTCGGCCGCGAGGTCGCGGGCATCACGTCGGTGCTCGGCGCGTCCGACTACCGCACGCTGCTTGCCAACACCGACAACGACGAGACCGCCGAGGTCGCTTACCTCAACGCCTTCCGCGAGCAGGGGCAGGTGGACGGCATCATCCTGATTGGCACGGTCATCACGGACGAGCATCGCCGCCTCTTCGAGGAGCTAAGCGTGCCGGTCGCCGTGACGGGACAGCGCGTCGAAGGGGTGAGCTGCGTCTACTTCGACGACTACAACGCGATGTACGACCTCACGCTTTGCTGTGCGGCTGGCCGCGAGCATCCTGCCTACATCGGCGTCTTCGAGCGCGACTATGCGGCGGGCCACCTGCGTACCCAGGCCTTCCTCGATGCGGCCCACCAGCTGGGCTGCGCCGATCCCGTGGTCGAGCGGGGCCTGTTCGACATGGGGTCGGGGGCCACCTTGACCGACAAGATCATGAGCGAGCGCCCCGAGACCGATGCGCTTGTCTGCGCCACCGACGAGATCGCGGCGGGCGCCTGCAAACGGCTGAGCCAGCTGGGCCTGCGAGTGCCCGAGGACGTGCATGTCACGGGCTTGGGCGACTCGAGCCTGGCCCGCGTCGTCACGCCGCAGCTGACCACGGTGCACTACTACTATCGCACGAGCGGCGTCGAGGCGGCTCGCATGCTGGTGGAGGCCATGGAGCAGGGCAACGCAGCCGTCCGCGAGACCAAGATGGGCTACAAGCTGGTCCTGCGCGAGAGCACGGCAGCCGACGCGTAGGGTTGCCGCTCGCCGTCGAATTCCTACCGCTCGACCCTTCTCCATATCTGACGGAGTTTTATCTTCGGCCCGAGATTATCCTGAATGTGAAGCGTGTGAGAACGATTCCATACATCGTTCCGCATTCGGAGACAAGGGCCGGATCGTCCGACCACAAGGGCAAGAAGGGGGAACTGCATGGCTTTAGACTACGCTGAGGCGGCAAAGGCCACATTGGAGGCGATTGGCGGCTCGTCGAACGTCGTCAGCGCCGCGCACTGTGCCACGCGCCTGCGCCTTGTCATCGCCGACAATGACAAGATCGACAAGGACGCTCTCGAGGAGATTCCCGGCGCCAAGGGCAATTTCGAGGCATCCGGCCAGCTCCAGATCATCTTTGGCACCGGTACGGTCGACAAGGTATACGACGAGTTCATCAGCCAGGGCGGCATCACCGCCGCTAGCAAGGCCGAGGTCAAGGAGGCTGCCGCCCAGAACCAGAACAAGTTCATGGCGGCCATCAAGGTCCTCTCTGACGTCTTCGTACCGATCATCCCGGCCATCGTCGCCTCCGGCATGCTCATGGGTATCATGAGCGCCGTGCCCTACCTCTTCCCCGACGTCGACCTCTCGGCCAACGTCTATTGGAAGATCGCTGGCCTCATCAACGCTTGCGCCCTGGCCAACCTGCAGATTCTGATCGGCTTCTCCGCGGCGACCGTCTTCGGCGGCAATCCCTATCTGGGCGCCTCGCTCGGCGCGCTTCTCATCAGCGGTGACTTCATCAACGCCTATAGTGCCTCCTCCGCGATCACTGACGGCACCATGATTACCTATGATGTGATCCCTGGTGTCTACAGCATCGACTGGATCGGCTATCAGGGCCACGTCATCCCCATCATCGTGGGCGTCTGGATCCTGTGTTTCTTCGAGAAGCGCCTGCACAAGGTCATCCCCGAGATGTTCGACCTCTTCCTGACGCCGCTGCTGTCCGTTTCCGGAGCCGCCTATATCACGATTCTCTTCATCGGCCCGATTTTTGTCTGGCTCGAGAACAACATCATCGGCCTGCTCATGGCTCTGCTCTCCGTGCCCCTGGGCCTCGGCTACATCGTTATCGGTCTCATCTACAGTCCGTCGGTCGTTACCGGTCTGCACCAGATGTACACCATCATCGATGTCTCGCTGCTCGGCCAGTACGGCGTGACCTACTGGCTGCCGATCGCCTCGGCGGCCAACATTGCCCAGGGCGGTGCCTGCCTGGCAGTCGCTCTCAAGACCAAGTCGGTCAAGACCAAGTCTCTGGCCGTTCCTTCCGGCGTCTCCTGCCTGCTCGGCATCACCGAGCCTGCCATCTTCGGCGTCAACCTGCCTAAGGTCAAGCCCTTTGTGGCCGGTATGATCGGTTCCGCCTGCGGTGCCTTCATCTGCTACATGACCAACCTCGGCGCAACGGGCACCGGCGTCACCGGTATCTTCGGCCTGCTGCTCTGCATCGCCCAGCCGATCCAGTACATCCTGATGTTCGCCGTCGCCTTCGGCGTCGCTTTTGCGATCACCTGGACCATCTACTCCGAGAAGCACGAGGGCGAGAAGGCTCCCAAGGCCGTCGCTACGGCCAAGGCCGCTGCCGACGAGGAGGCCGTCCTGGCAGCCTCCGAGGCTGAGGAGGCTCCTGCCGCCGCCGCGACCGCCGAGACGATCGTTGCCCCCATGGCCGGCAAGGCTATCGCGCTGGCCGACGTCGCCGACCCCGTCTTCGCCTCCGAGGCGATGGGCAAGGGCATGGCCATCGAGCCCACCGAGGGCAAGGTCTTCGCCCCGGTCGACGGCACCATCACGGTGCTCGCCGAGACTGGCCACGCGGTCGGCCTGCTGTCTGACGACGGCGCCGAGATTCTGCTCCACATCGGCATCGACACGGTCGAGCTTAAGGGCGAGCCCTTTACCGCGCATGTCAAGCAGATGCAGGAGGTCAAGAAGGGCGACCTGCTGATGGACGTCGACCTCGAGGCCGTCAAGGCGGCCGGCAAGGCCACGACCACCATGGTCATCATCACCAACACCGACGACTACGCCTCCGTCGACGCCCATGTCGGCGCGGACGTGGCCCCGGGCGACGCGGTCATCGACGTCAAGTAGACGCCTGCCGCATCACGTACCGTACGAGGGGCGGCCGTCTGACGGTCGCCCCTTCTCGTCAAGAGAGGGAGTAGCGATGATCAGCGTCACAGCTTTGGGCGAGGTCCTTATCGACTTCACGGATGCAGGGGTCTCCGAGGGAGGCCAGAAACTCTTCGAGCGCAACGCGGGCGGCGCCCCGGCCAACGTGCTGGTGGCCCTCCAGCGCATGGGCTTCGAGACAGCCTTTATCGGCAAGATCGGCAACGACATGCACGGTGAGTTCCTGCGCGGCACGCTGACGTCCAACGGCGTCAACTGCGACGGCCTCATCACCGACCCGGATTTCTTCACGACCCTCGCCTTCGTAGCCTTAGACGAGCAGGGCGACCGCAGCTTCTCCTTCGCGCGCAAGCCCGGCGCGGACACCCAGATCCGACCTGAGGAGATCGACGAGCGCATCATCCGCAACAGCCGTATCTTCCACATCGGCTCGCTCTCGCTGACCGACGAGCCCGCCCGCTCCGCCACGCACCACGCGCTCGAGCTTGCCAAGGAAGCCGGCTGCGTGCTGAGCTACGACCCCAACTACCGCGCCAACCTCTGGCCCAACGTCGGCGCCGCCATGGAGCAGATGCGCTCCGTCCTGCCCATGATGGACCTCGTCAAGATCAGCGACGAGGAGTGCGGCCTGCTCACCGACTTTGATGAGCCCGAGGCCGCGGCCGCGGCCATCGTCGAGCAGGGCGCCTCCGTCTGCGTCGTGACCGTCGGCGGCGACGGCGCCTACGTGCGCACCGCCGAGGGTGGCGAGATTGTCCCGCCCTTCCCCGCAGGCGTCGTGGACACGACCGGCGCAGGCGACTCCTTCTGGGGCGGCTTCCTGTCCGCCTTCCTCGAGTCCAATCTGGAGCCGGCCAAGGTGACCCTGGCCGATGCCAAGATGATGGTCCGCGTGGGCAATGCGGTCGCGTCCCTGTGCGTCCGTAAGCGCGGCGGCATCCCCGCTATGCCCACCCGCCCCGAGGTCGAGGCGTTGCTGGATGCGCACTAATTGTTGATGAGGGGAGGGGTGGCGCGGCGCGGGGACAGTTTTTCGCTCGGCGCTCGCAAAAGAAAAACGCTTTTGCTCGCTTGCTCAACATCTGAAAAGAATTGAGTTTCGCAACTCGCAAAAACTATCCCCGCGCCGCGCCACCCCTCCTCGCAACTGAATTGAGGAGGTTGGCATGGCGGTCGACATCAATTGGAACCCCAAGCACAACTGGCGGCTGCGCTTCCACTTGCAGACACCGACGGGCGGGCTCACGGACCCCAATGGGCTTTCGCAGCTGGATGGCGTGTACCACTTCTTCCACCAGTACACGCCCAAATGGCCGGCGGTGGGACACGGCTGGGGGCACTGGACCAGCCCTGATCTTGTCAACTGGACCTTCCACGGCGAGACCATCCGGCCCGACTGCGAGCTCGACCGCAACGGGTCCTACTCAGGCTCGGCCCTTGTGCGCGACGGCAGGCTCTGGTGCTACTACACCGGCAACGTGCTGATGCCCGGCGATTATGATTACGACTTCGCGGGCCGCCTGGCCAACGAGAACCTCGTGATCTCCGAGGACGGTGACCACTTCACCGACAAGGTCTGCGTGCTCGGCAACGACGGCTACCCCGCCTACTGCTCCAACCACGTGCGCGACCCCAAGGTCTGGGAACAGGACGGCCGCCTGCACATGCTGCTCGGCGCCCGCACCAAGGACAGCCGCGGCGGCGTGCTGCTTTACGCCTCCGACGACGGCTACTCCTGGGAGCTCGAGGGCTCTGCCACCAACCGGGGCAAGCGGGCCTTCGGCTACATGTGGGAGTGCCCCAACGTTGCCCAGATCGACGGGCGCGAGTTCCTCTTCGTCTGCCCCCAGGGCGTGCCCAAGCAGCCCTTCAAGTTCCAGAACATCCACAACTGCGGCTACTTTCCCGTGGAGGGCAAGGTCATCGACCTGCTCGCCCAGGATTCGGGGCTGATGGAGGCCGACGGTCCCTTCGCCTGCTTCGACGAGAAGGACTTCGTCGAGACGGACTACGGCTTCGACTACTACTGCCCGCAGATGTTCGTGGACGAGCGCGGCCGCACGATCCTGGGCGGCTGGGTGGGTCTGCCCGACATCGAGTTCCAATATGAGACGCCCACGCGCGAGTGGATGCACACGATGACCCTGCCGCGCGTCCTTTCGCTCAACGAGGCCGGGCGCGTCTGTTTCTGGCCCGTGGAGGAGGTCGAGGCCCTGCGCGAGACGCCCGTCGAGTTCACGGCGTCGGCAGCCCCGGGCGCCACGGGCTATGTGGGCTCGCAGACCACCTGCGACATGTTCGACGTCGAAGGCGCCGTGAGCGCCTGCTTCCCCAACGGGACCTGTGACGCCCTGATCGAGGGCATCCAGGGCGAGGGCCGCGTGATCATCGGAGCGGACCTCGAGCTCCTCATCCACGGCGACACCCTCGAGCTCGACTTCCAAAGCCCGTCGGGTCGCTGGCGCACCAACCGCCGTCTGCTCCTCTCGGACCTTTCCGCCGGCTGCGTGACCGATTTGCGTATCATGGTGGATACCTCCGTCGTGGAGATTTACATCAACGGGGGCGAGAAGACCATGACCACGCGTTGGTACCCGCTCGACATCGCCAACCTGCACGTGACCTCCACGCTGCGGGCGTGCCACACCGGATGGGAGATGGGAGCCTTTACCTTCGCTAACGTCGGATAGGGGGCACCGCATGACCGACAACGAGCGCTGGCGCCTGGGCTTCCACCTGATGCCGCCGGGCGGCACGGGCTGGCTCAACGACCCCAACGGCTGCTGCCAGTTCAAGGGCGTCTACCACGTCTTCCATCAGTACATGCCCAACTATCCGGACATGTTCCCCCGCGCTTGGGGCCATGCCTGGAGCGAGGACCTGGTCCATTGGCACCATACGGGCCTCTCGATCCACGAGGACTCGCCCATCGACGCGCACGGGTCCTTCTCGGGCTGTGCCTTCATCGAGGACGGCGGCCAGCGGATGCGCCTGTTCTTCACGGGCAACTTCAAGGAGCCGGGCACGCACGACTACGACTACGAGGGCCGCTGGGAGAGCCAGATCACAACCACCTCGACCGACGCCCTGCACTTCACCCGCAAGGACGTCCTGCTCATGCCGCGCGACTATCCCGACTACGTGACCTGCCATGTGCGCGACCCCAAAGTCTGGGTTGAGGACAACGGCGACGGCCGGCCCTACCGCATGATCCTGGGCGCGCGCGACAAGAGCGACAACGGCTTCATCATGCTCTACGACAGCCGCGACAAGCTCCATTGGCAGCTGCGGTCCACCATCCGATCGCGCGAGTACTTCGGCTACATGTGGGAGTGCCCTGACCGGCTCGTCTTCCCGGACCAGAAGGGCAAGCTCCACGAGTACCTGGTCTTCTGCCCACAGCGCAGGCGCGACGAGGTGCCCGCCTGGGAGAACAACCACATCACGGGGTACATCCCCATGCCGGGCCGCGTGCTGAACGCGACGACGGTGGACACGGGGCGCTTCATTCCCTGGGACCACGGATTCGATTTCTACGCCACGCAGGCCTTTGTGGATGAGCAGGGCCGCACCATCATGTTCGCCTGGATGGGCGTGCCCGACCAGCCCTACGAGACCAAGCCCGGCAGCCTCGACTTCTGGCAGTGTCTGACCGTGCCGCGCATCATCACGCGCGGTGAGGACAACCTCCTGCGCAACTACCCTGTGCCCGAGATGAAACGCCTGCGCGCGGGCAAGGTCAAGCCGGTGGACGGCGCCTTCACCTTCCCCGAGCATCGCGCCGACTTGCGTATCAAGGGCATCCGGGGCGACTTCCGTATCCGACTGGACGACGCGCTCGAGTTCACCGTGGCCAAGGGCCGTGCGACGCTGCGCTTCGTGGGCGATCCCGCCATCGCAGGCGGCCGCGTCGAGCATCATTGCGATTGCGACCATGCCGACGACATTCGGGTGCTGGTCGATTCCAGCGCGGTCGAGATCTTCGTCAACGACGGCCTGCTCGCCTTTGCGACCCGCTGGTTCCCAACGGCCGATGAGCTGCGCGTCGAGACGGTGGGCGAGGCCGAGACCCGCAAGGGCTGGAAGATGGCCGACGGCATGGCCGATGTCTGGAACGCAACGGCAGCGGCCGAGGCGGCAAAGCAAGGCTTCCCTGTTGAGGAGGAGAAGGCATGATTGAGAAACTCACGGCGGTGCTGGCAGATGTCGACGGGACCCTCACGCCCAAAGGCACGGGATTGATGCCACGCACGGTCGCCGCCCTCGAGCGCCTGCACGAGGAGGGCGTCCTTTTTGGCACCGCATCGGGCCGACCGCTCGACCATCGGTCGCTCGACAAGGCCAGGGAGTGGGGCCTGAGCTTCGAGTTCGACCTCGCCATCGGCATGAACGGTGGCGACATCTGGGACAAGGACCACGAGGGCGTGGAGCATGCCATGCTGCTGCCCGCCGACGCGATTGCCGAGATCCTCGAGTTCATGTGGCCGCTCGACTGCGACTGCATCGTGTACCGCGATGCCTACGACCTCGTGTACGCCAAACGCGAGGACCGCAAGCTACACGAGAGCATGGGGCGCAACCATTCCCACATCGAGTTCGTGTCGCCCGAAAAGATGGCCGAGGTGGACACGGGCAAGGTAGAGATTCAGTACGAGCCCGAACTCGACGAGGAGATCATGGCCGTCGTGAACGCCCATCCCTCGGATAAGTGGGACAGCGTGCGGACCTTCCCCGGGACGGTCGAGTTCGTGAGGCCGGGCCTCAACAAGAGCGTGGGCCTGCGCCGCTATGCCGAGCGCAACGGCATTCCCGTGAGCGAGATCCTCGCCATCGGCGACATGGACAACGACACGGCGATGATCGAGGCAGCCGGCTGGGGCGTCTGCATGGCCAACGGCTGCGAGGCCAGCAAGGCCGTGGCCGACGCCGTCACGGAGTACGGGGTCGAGGAGGACGGCTTCGGCCGCTACTTCGAGGATCACTGGTTCAACAGGTGAGGCAAGTCAGCAATTAGACGAGAAAAATGCGCCGCACGAGCTCAATAAGAAGCCGTGCGGCGCATCTGTATCTGCAGTTGTCGCTAGGCCTCGTAAAACTCCCCGCGCAAAGCCGCCTCGAGCCACTTGGCCACACCGTCGTCCCACATGGAATCGACGATGGCGTCGGCCTTGGACTTGACGAGGTCCGACGCGTTGCCCACGGCCACGAAGGTGCCCACGGCGGGCTGCATGGGCAGGTCGTTGCCCGAGTCGCCGAAGGCCACGGTCTGGTCGCGCGTGAGCCCCAGGTGGTCCGTGATCCATTCGACGCCCGAGCCCTTCTCGACGCCCACGAGCGTGATCTCGATCTCGGTGGGGGTGACGACAGCGATTTGCAGGTCGCCGCGCTCGTTCAGGATGGCGAGGTCGCGCTCGAGGTCGGCGCGGGTGTCGAAGCAGGCGCCCATCTTCTCCACGAAGTTGGTTGTGCCGTCGATGCGCAGGAGCTCGGGCGTGATGTCGTCGACCGTGAACTTGTTGGGCTGGCTGGTGATCTCCTTGTCCAAGCCGTCGTCGGTGAGCGTGCTCGCCGTGTCGACGCGATGGACCGCCTGGGTCATGTAGCTCACGAGGCGGTTCTCGAAATAGGCGCCCGTGGAGGTCAGGCAGTTGAGGCCGGCACCCTCCTCATGCAGCCATGCCGCCAGCTCCAGGGCAAGGTCCTGCGGGATGGCCTTGCTCACGAGGTGGTTTCCCGCGGCGTCGAGGATCTGCCCGCCGTTGACGGTGATGTAATAGTCCACGCAGGGCAGCTTAATGACCTCGGGCACGATAGGCAGGTTGCGGCCCGTGCTGATCACATTGGCGCAGCCCGCCTCATGCACGGCTTCCATGGCCGCGATGGTGCGGGGCGAGATGTAGTCGAGGTCCAGGATGGTGCCGTCGAGGTCGTAGAAGGCCGCACCGATGCCGCGGGGACAGTGGGGGTTGGCAGGCAGCATGTTCGTCTTCCCCTCTAGGAGTGGGTGATCTCGAAGGTGTGCGCGGCCAGGTCGGCGTCGAGTGTGGCCCAGGCGGCGCCGTCGGAGGACGTGCGCTTGATGACCAGATGCGATCCCTCGCTTACGACCTCGAGGTCACCCTCGATATCGAAGGCGGGATGGCTGTTGCGGAACTCCATCAGACCGATGAGGTCCTTGACCACGGGACGCTGGACCTCGCGGTCGATCTCGTCGAGGGTGTAGTAATGGCGCAGGATGTTGCGGCCCTCCTTGGACGCCTCGAGGAACTCGATGTCGTTCACGCCGGCAAGGGCGCCCACGTAGTAGACCATCGGCACGCCGCGGGCGAAGAACTGGATGGCGCGGGCCAAAAGGTAGGCATCGTCGTCGTTGCCCAATGCGGAGTAATAGGTCGTGTTGACCTGGTAGACGTCCAGTACGTGATAGGCCTCGGTGTTGTAGACGCGCTTGACGTTGGCACCCTCCGAGAACATCTTGTCCTTGGTGTACTCGATCTTGTCGTCGGGCATGAGGTCCTTCACGTCCACGATGCCCAGGCCGTCGTGGGTGTCGAGGGTCGTGAACTGGTGCTTGGGGCTCATCTCGAGCCATTTGGCCAGGTACTGGCCGTCACCCGAGTAGAGTGCGTAGAGCGTGAGCACGGGGATGGCAAAGTCGTAGATCCAATAGCCCTTCTCAGCCACCTGGAACTGGATGGTGTAGTGCTCGTGGATCTCGGGCAGGACCATGGCGCCGTAGGGGTCGAGCACGTGCTGCATGTCCTGGAGCAGCTCCGTGGTGTCGGGCTCCACGAAGAAGCAGTTGGTGTCGGGCTTCTTGGCCGCGTAGGCGAAGGCGTCCAGGCGCACGATGCTCGCGTTGTTCTCGCCCATTTGCGTGAGGGTGTCGCGGAAGAACTTCTGGGCGCGCGCGGACCGGATGTTGATGTCGATCTGCTCCTCCGTGAAGGTGCACCAGACCTTCTCGGTGGTGCCGTCGGCGAACTCGGCGTCGATGTAGGGAGCGCGGGGCTTGCGCTTGTAGATTTTGTCCACCTGCTCGGGCATGGGCTCGCCGCCGGGCCAGAAGTCCTTGTAGCGGATGAAGAAGTCCGCGAACTCGGACTCGTCCTTTTTGGCCAAAAAGTCCTGGAAATAGGGGCTCTGGCGGCTGATGTGGTTGATCATGAAGTCGTACATCATGTAGCGGTCGCGGCCGATGGCGGCCACGTCGTCCCAGGTGCCGAACTTGGGGTCCACGATGTCGTAGCGCATGGGAGCGAATCCGCGGTCGGCCGAGCTGGGGAAGAAGGGCAGGATGTGCACGCCGCCGACGGCATTGTCATAGTAGGTGTCGATCACGTGCTTGAGGTCCTTGAGGTCGGACCCCATGCTGTCGGCGTAGGTGATCAGCATGATCTTGTTCTCGAACTTCATGGCGGCGCTCCTTGCTCGCGGGATGGGCTAGCGGTCGACGACGTAGTTGATCGTGATGGGGTCCATGGGGTACCAGGTGTTCTGGGCGCCCGGCAGATCGGCGGTCACGGTGAGGGCGTCGGTCTCGGCGAAGTAGCGGGTGCCGAAAACGGTCTCGCCGCCGTTGAGGTAGATTTCGAGCACGGAGGTATCGACGATCACGCGAATGTCGCGAACCTGGCCGCAGAGGGCGCGGCGGACCTTGCGGCCCTGGCCCACCGTGTCGTCCGTGAAGACGAGCTCGGCCACGCCGTCCGCGATGCGGAGCTCGAGGGCGTCGTCGAAGCGCAGGGTGCCGTCGCCCGTGATGCCGCTGATGGTGACATCGGCACACTTGGGCATGGTAGCGGCGGATCCATCGAATGCCTGAGCCTCGCCGCGCAGCGCGTCGATTTCGCGGGCGGGCCACTGGAGGATGCGGCCGTCCGCGCCCAGGCTCAGCACGCGGGGGACGGTGAGACAGCCGCGCCAGGTGTCGGTGGGGTTGTCGTAGGGGCGCACGTCGTTCTTGTCGTGCGGCAGGCTCATCCAGCCGATCAGCATAGTGCGCCCGTCCTCGGCGGCCAGCGTCTGGCAGGCGTAGAAGTCGAAGCCGTGGTCCCACTCGACGAAGGTCTCCTGGTCGATGGCGGGATGCGGGCCCTCGGCGGCCATGAGCTCCGTGTCCTCATGCAAAAGGTCGAGCAGATCGCCCGCGAGCGGGAAGTAGCCGTTGCCGTGGACGTTCTGCAGCTTGTAAGGGAGGCCGAGCTCGTCGGTGCCCTGAGGGCAGGTAGCGAGGAACTGGTGCTCCGCGCCTGCGGCATCGGTCAGGACGATGCGGTCGGGGCACTCCCACATGTAGCCGAAGGGTTCGGCGGCCGTGTTGGTGACGGAACCCTCGAGCGCCCAATGCACGCCGTCGTCGGAGCCGTAGCAGATGACCGAGCCGCGCGAGTCCTTGCGTGTGCGGGCGCCCAGCAGCATGTGGAGCCTGCCTTCCTGGCGCCAGACCTTGGGGTCGCGGACGTGGTTGGAGCAGTAGGAGGGATAGTCGGCGTTGGAGACGACGACCTCCTTGGGGCCGAGGTTGATGCCGTTGTAGGAACGCATACGGGTTTGGTTGGCCAGGCGGCCGTCGTAGGTGCCGTCGCCCGCGGGCCAGCGGATGTTGCCCGTGTAGTAGTACCAGACCTCGCCGCCGTGCGGAGCCTCGTCGGGGCCGGCGATGTAGGCGCCGCCGGAGTAGGAGCCGTCGCGGTCGCTTGCGGCGTCGGGCATCACATGGCAGCCGAGGAAGACCCAGTTCACGAGGTCGCGGCTTACGAAGTGGCCCCAGCCATGTGGGCTGTCGTAGTTGCCGGGGTACTCGGGCGCGTTCTGGCAGCATACGTGGTAGGTGCCGCGGAACTGGCAGAGGCCGTTGGGGTCGCTGATCGAGCCGTTGTGCGGGGCGAGGTGTAGCTTGGGGCGCCAGGAATCGTTGCTCATGGGGGTCCTTTCCCTTGGCCGCGCGGGGGGAGGCGTGCGGCATGGTTGCCTTTTCTCATCGTATGCGAGAACGATTCCACATCATGCTACGCCGCGGTGAGCGGCGCGAATGCGTGGTGAGCGGCGGCGAGGGTTTGCGGGGGCTCCTTGGCCCTCTGTCGCCCTCCGGCTTGACGTATCAACCCCGTACATTCGAACAAGATATGAAGAGTATGTGAGCAAGAAAAAAAGTCCCGATTCAGGTGGCTACCGAGCCGCGAAAAACCACCTTCCCCGCGCGGTATCAAAGCTGTCCTTTGATGAAAACTGTGCCAGTTACCTGCTAGTTTGATGGCAGATTTGTGCAAGTCGCCGCAAAATTCCCAGCCGCCTCAGCCTCGGGCGGCCCTATGCTTCGTCCACTGCGATAGACGGCGGAAGGAGCGTTATGGGTTATCAGGAAAGCATGATTCCGATCGGCTGCCTCGCTGAGGCTGAGGGCATCAAGGACGGTATCGAATCATACCGTCGCGTGCATGGGTGCGGGCTGTTCTACTACTGCGCGGCGAGCGAACGGTACACCGGTCAGCTCTATGCCTGTGTGGGTGGGGATCGCTACCCCTATCAGTCGATGCCGGGCCCCTTCCCCATGATCTATCTCGATGACATCCTCGGCTGGGACGGCGAGCAGGCCTATGGCGACCATTTCGATGACTTGTCGCAGGCCGATGTGTTGGCCGATGTGCCCATGCATCTAGAGGAAATGTTCCTCGCCCGGTCGAACATGATTGAGTACCTTCGCTCAGTCGACCGGGAGATGGAGGCCGACTCTCGAGAGCGCAATGTTCCCCGTGCCCCCGACTACGAAGGCGAGTTGGAGGGAGGGGAATATCGGTGCTCAGCATATTCCGACCTTATCGAGACGCCGCTCGGATATTTTGTTGCGGTTGGCGATGGCTCGAGCCTCTGTGGCCTGAAGATGCAAGACGCAGACCGGCTTTATGATTTCAACGCCACGCTTGCGCCGGTCCCTAAAGGCTGTCACGGCTGGTTCCCTGATCCAGATGCGGAGCCCTTTCCCCAGCTGCGCAAATGGCTGGACGAATACTTTCTCGATGAGCGGCCAGAACCGGCCGAGGTGCCGATTGACCCTTTCGGAACCGATGCGAAGCGCGCGATCTTCTCAGCGATTTGCGAGATTCCCTATGGGGAGCTGGCGACCTATAGCGAGATTGCGAAGGCGGCGACCGCTGCCCGGGGCAAGCGTGTGTCGCCAGCGGTCGTGCATACCGTCGCGCAGCACAATCCCCTGCCCATCCTGATTCCGAGCCATCGTGTGATTTCTGCGGCGGGTCAGATCACGGAGGTCCAGGGCTCCGCGTCCATGACCGCCTGGCTGCTCGGGCATGAGAAGGCGGACCTGACGCGCGTCAGGCTCCCGTACCGTCTGCAGATGCCGGAGCATCCTGTCTATGACATCTATCGTTTTGGAAAGCATGATCTGCCCGAGGTCCTGCGGCAGGTCAAGGGGACGTTCGGCCTCGATGATGCCGCGTAGAGATGAGCATTCCTCGCCTAATCCTGCCCCGTGCCGCCGTCAGTTGCCTCGGTGTCATCCACGGCGGTGCCGTCATCGGATGGCGCATACAGCTCCTGGGCCTTGTCGCGCAGGTCCGTGAGGAACTCGACGGTCTTGGGGTCGGCATTCTTCTTGATGAGCTCCTTGGCGCCCGTCTCCATTTTGGTCATGGCGGTGGTCACGGCCTCGTTCACGGCTTTGGCGACGGGGGCAAGGGCGGCGGCGGTGCTGGCGGTGGCGTCGGATGCGGCGCCGCGCATGGCTCCGCCCATGGCACCCCAGATGAAGTTGTACATAGTGGTGCGGTCGTCCTCGTCGAGCGAGTTGATGGAGTCGGTGACGGCGCGCAGGCCGGCCGCGCCGGACCCCATCATGTCCGAGACGGTGTGAAGTTCATGGTCGAGGCAGGCTTGGTAGAGCTCGCCGATGAACTTCTCGCGGCCGGGAAGGTCGCGGCTCGCGAGCAGGTCATTGAAGGCCTGGTTCACATTGACGCTGCCCGCCCGCTGCTCGCTGCCGCGGACGATGGACCCGCGCATGACCTGCCAGTCGACCTCGCTATGCTCCATCACGCCGCTGCCCGCGGACTTGATGATCACAGGCTCGAGCGCATGCTCCATGATGGCGCCGACCACGCTGTATTCGGGGGTGAAGAGGTGGGTGCGGCTGAGGAGACGATCGAAGGACGAGAGGGGGACGACCTGGTCCTCGAAACCGGGGGAGTCATTGCACCACACATCGATGATGCGGCTGTCGAGCTCCGGAGCCATGACCGCGGCATAGGCCGCGAGGTTGCCGCCCTTGGAATGCCCACCGATGCGCAGGGGGCCCACGGTCTTGGCCGCGACCCGCCTCAGATAGCGCAGCGCGTGCTCTTGCGAGGGGATGATGCGATAGCTGATTTCGCAGTCCTCGACCCAGCCGACGATCGAGTCGTCGGTGCCGCGGAAGCTCACATAGGTCGTCCCATCGGGAAGGAGGACCGTGATGGCCGCGAACTGCTCATGGGTGTCCTCGTCGAGGACGCTCTCGTAATAGCCGACCCGGGCGTCGCGGTAGCGCTTGCCGGAGGTGGCCAGGTAGTCGAGCAGGTCGTTGGTGCGCTCGGAGATCAGCGGGCCGTTGTCGGGGAGCTGGACGCCGGGCGTGGCGATTGCCTCGCCGATGCGCATGAGCTCCGCCTGGCGCTTCTCAGTGTCGGAGGGTGCGTCGAGGCCATGGGCTGCCAGGAAGCGGGCCTGGGCCTCATAGGTCGCCATCATGTCGTCGGGGCCGATTGCCCCGTCGAGCTTCATATAGCTGAGCTGGGCAAGAACGAGGTTGTCCACCTCGCTGAAGGGGACGGTCTGGAAATCGAAGTCGCCGTACCAGTCCAGATAGTCGAAGAGGTTTGCCACGCCATGCTCCAATCAGATGCGCCGGGACAGGGCCATGGTCCTATGCCGTGAGAGCGTGCCAGATGGTGCTGGCGCCGTTGAAGACGAGGATGACGCCCGCAACGGTGCCCACGACGCTGACCAGGGTGAAAGGAGAGCAGATAAGGAGGATGCCGCAGGCGATCTGAAGCGCGGAGACGACCATCTGAGCGGTGCCGCCCACGATGTTTGCCGCATGCATGGCGCTTGCCGCGCTCATGGCCGTGATACCGCTGACGACCACGAAGATGCCCAGGATCACGATGAGCCAACTGACGAAGAAGCCGGGCATGTAGTTCAGGAGCATGCCGAAGAGCACCGCCACGATGCCCATGTACATATCGAGACCGGCGGTGATGGGGCCGGGGCTCTTCCAGGCACCGATGATGCCGACGATGCCGCCGATGATGGAGACCCAGCCGATGATTTTGACGATGCTCACGGTGACCCCAGTCGGGTTGCCGAAGAAGATACAGCCGAGCACGATCGAAGCGATGCCCGTGAGGATGAGGGTGAGTTTGCTTTGCTTTGCTTCTTGCATGACGTTCTCCCTAGGTCGCGACGGCGCTTTGCCGTCCTGCCTGCAAGGTACCCGACGCCTGGACTTTCTAAACGAAAAGGCGGTTCAGAGTGACATTAAGGGATGACATTGGGGGACGTTTCCCTCATATGACCGACCCCCTGTCAAGCAAAAGATAAGACTGCCCAGGCCCCCGCGTCGGGGAGCCCGGGCAGCCGTCTTTCGCCCGCCGCCGGACGGGACCGCCACGACGTGTCCTTCGAACGTCAGGCTCTGTGAACAGTCTCATATCCGCGTGTCGCCGCCCCTCGCGGGGCTTGGTTGCCGCAAGTAGATGCCTTCGGCCGGGCCGGAGCCGCGGGTCGACCGGCAGGTCGTCCGGTTCTATTGCCGCGCGCGCCCCGCAAGGGGTGTGCAAGGGAAGTTCCGCGGGTCGCGCCCCAGGCGCCATCGGCGTCCCGTCGGGCGGCGGGCTATGTCCTGCGCGCCCCGTCGGGCGCGCGGGTCACCTGGTCATCGGCCCATGGTCGCCACGTAGTAGACCCACTCGGCGAGCTCGCGGGCCACGGCGACCTTGGCCTTGTTGGCCGGCACGCCGCGCCGGCCGAGCGCGGCCCTGCGGGCGCGCAGGCGCTCCGAGCAGCGCAGCGCCTTGTCTGCCACGGCCCCCGGCACCCCCTCCGGCGCCCGGGCGGGCGGCCGCGGGGAGCGGGGGCCGATCCCGGAGGCGGCCTCCACGAGCAGGCGCCTCAGGTTGGCGTTGCCGCGCTTGTCGATCCCGCCGCGGCGCGTGCGCGAGCCGGTGGAGCGCTCCGACGGCGTGAGGCCCAGCCAGCTCGCGAAGGCCCGGCCGCTGCGGAAGCGCGAGAAGTCGTAGACCTCGCAGACGAGGGACATCGCCGTGACCCTGCCCACCCTGGGCAGGCACTCGAGCGCGGCGACGGCCGCGGACAGCCCCGGGTCGGCGGCCACGAGCCGCCCCATCTCGGCCTCTATGGCCGAGAGCCTCCCGAGCTGGCGCTCCTCCTCGCGGCAGAGGTCCCTGAGCACGTAGGTGTCCGCCGGGCAGGCCATCTCGTGGGTCCGGCACCAGCCGCGGAAGGCCTTGGTCCACCTCTTCTTCGTCAGCGTGTAGCGCGTGCCCGTGAGCAGCAGGAACGACGCCACCCTCTGCCTGGAGGCCCTGAGCTGGGCGGCCGCCTGGCCCCTGAGGGCCGACAGGTGCCTGAGGGCCTCCTCGGCCTCCGTGGGCACCCTCACCGGCCTCACCGCGCCGGACGCCAGGCACCTCGCCAGCCACTCGGCGTCGATCCTGTCCGTCTTCATCGCGTCCGTGCGCCTGGGCAGCTTCGAGGTCGCGGCCACCGTGCAGGGCCAGCCGGCCGCCACGAGGGCCCTGGCCAGCACGAAGCCGGTCGGCCCGGCCTCGTAGACGCACATGGCGCCCTCCGGGGACCCCACGGCCCCCGCCAGCCACTCCGCGAGGTCGCCCGGGTCGGCGCCGAGCGTCGCCCTCCTCACCTCGCCGGTCTCCGTGTCGAGCGCGCAGACCTCGTTCTTGCGCGAGTGCGTGTCGATCCCTATGCATGTGCGATACTTCATCCGGGGGCCTCCCGTCCCTGCGTGTGGCTCTTGGCCACGTCCGTCTGTGACGAGAGGATTGTCGCCTAACCCACGGCCGGCAGGAGGGGGGCTCCCGACCCCGCTCGTCGGTCATATCTTCTAATGTCATGACAGAAGGGAAACGTCCCCCAATGTCATCCCCAATGTCACGAATGGTTACCATATCGACAACAGAACGCTCTCTAGGGATGATGAGGCGGACCTTAACATGGAATTTGCCGAGTGGGTATGCGAACTGTCGCAGCGGACCAACCGCTCGCTCGCCGGTGCGCGCGTCTATGTGCCCGATGGGGCGCAGTGCGATACGGTCTGTGCGCAAGGCGGGACGGATCTACTGCTGCGGCTGCGAGCATGGGGTCTTGTGCCTACGGGCGAACGTGAAGGCGCCGACTTCGTCTGGGGTGAGCTGCCCGAAGAGGCCGACTTGTCGGGCGCCTTGCTGATGGATCGGGCCGCCGCACATATGCCTGTCTCGACGGGGCTTGCGCGCGAACTGGGCGAGACGGGGCTTCTTGATGGCGTCCGCATCGGCATCTGTCTGGTCCTCGAACCCAAGACGAGCGTGCTGGTGCAGCTCCTGCATGACGTGGGCGCCGAGGTCGGCGTCTTCGCGCCCGCAGCAGAGGTGGACCAGCGGGTGGCCGACGATCTGCGCCGCCGCGGTTTCACCGTCGAGGCGGATGCTAGCTGGGACGCGACGGCCGACCATGACGGGGCTCTGCGTCTGCTCGATGAGTTGCGGCCTGATTTGATCATCGACGATGGCGCGAGCTTCGCCCGGCTGGCGGTGCTCGAACGGCCGGAGCTTGCTGCGGCGTTGGGCGGCGTAGCCGAGGAGACGACCTCAGGCGTGCGCGCCTTCGTTGCCATGGACGAGGCGGACGCGTTGCCCTGGCCTGTGGTGGCCGTGAACGACTCACGGCTCAAGACCCGCTTCGACAACCGCCATGGCACGGGGGAGACCTGCGTGACGACCATGCAGCGCCTGCTCGGACCAACGTGTTTCGACGGGGCGCGCGTGACCGTGGTCGGCTATGGGCCGGTGGGTGAGGGCTTCGCCCTGCGCGCCCGGGCGCTGGGCGCGGAGGTCACGGTCTGCGACGCCGATCCGACGCGGGCGCTAGAGGCGGCATTCGCGGGCTTCGCGGCACGCGACCTGACGGACGCCCTCGCCGATGCTGATATCGTGGTGTCTGCGACGGGCATCCGCCATACGCTGACGGTTGACCACCTGCGTTGCATGCGCAAGAACGCCACGCTTGCGGTGATTGGCGGCATTGCCAACGAGATCGCGCTTGACGAGCTTCCGCCCCTTGCCCCGACGCGGCAAGACGGAATCGATCTTCTCACCGTGCCGGGCGGACCGACACTGTGCCTGCTTGCAGGGGGCGACGGTGTCAACTATACGGCGGGTGGCGGCAACCCGATTGAGGTCATGGACCTGAGCTTCGCCGTGCAGCTCTCGGCGGTCGAGCATCTGCTTCGTCATCGCGGACAGCTGCCGCATCACGTCCTGCGTCTGGACGCCGAGGTTGATGACCGTATCGCCCGCCGCGCGTTGGGCGTGCGCGGGTATGCGGCAAGCACGGTGTCGGGGGACACGAGCCCCACGATCTCGGACTGGAAGCTCACACGGTTTGCCGACGAGGCACAGGGAGGTCGCCATGTCTGATGTGATCGTCTATACCGCCCCGCTGGTTGTGCCCGTGACTGCGCCGGTGATCCTGGACGGTGCCGTGGCAGTGCGCGACGGACGCGTCCTGCACGTCGGCACGCGCGCGTGGGTCCAGGCGGTGCTGCAGGAGGAGCTCGACGCCGCGGAGCTGGCCGCCTTGGTCGAGCGGCACTGGGATGGCCTCCTCACCCCGGGCCTCGTCAACGCCCATACGCACCTGCAATACACCGGCATGGCATCGGTGGGGCAGGGGGTCTACGACAGCTTCCGTGCTTGGGAGCTGGCCTTCAACGCGATTTATGACAGCCCGGAGCGCAAGCCCTGGCAGGCCTGGGCGGAGGACGGCGCACGCCAGCTGCTGCGGGCGGGCACGACCTCCGCGGCCGATATCGCCTCCGACATGGAGGCGGTGCCCGCACTCAGTTCGCTCGGAATGCACGGCATTACCTATTGGGAGGTCATGGACTGGGAGAACGAGCGGTGGTCGCGCGAGGGAGCCCGCACCCTTCTGGGCGAGCTGGCGGAGGCGAGCACCACCAAGGGCATACGTCTGGGCATCAGTCCCCATGCACCCTATTCGCTTGGATCAGACCCCCTGCTCGATCTGCCCGACATCGCGCGCAGCCTGGGCATGCGCCTGCATATCCACCTGGGGGAGACGCCGATCGAGGGCGGCGCCATCCCCTCCAAGCTCACCAACCTAACCTCCTGGAGCTGGAGTCGCAGGGATTGGCAGAGTTATCCCGCGCTCAAGCAAGCGGGGTCGGACGCCAGCGCCATCCAGTTCGTCGACCAGCTTGGAGTGCTCGGGCCCGACGTCCATATCGCGCACGGGGTCTATGCGTCGCGTGAGGACCGCCGTATCCTGCGCCAGCGCGGCGCCGCCGTGGCTCTCTGCCCGCGGTCGAACCGCATCACCTGCACCAAGAAGGACGCCCCCGTCGCACGTTATCTCGAGGAAGGCAACATGATCGCGGTGGGGACGGATTCGCTCTCAAGCTCGCCCTCGCTCGATGTGCTCGACGATGCGGCCATGCTCTACGAGCTCGCCATCGAACAGGGCTACGACAGCGATGACCTCAGCCACCGCCTGATCCGCGCCCTCACGCTGGGCGGGGCGGAGGCGATGGGGCTCAACTGCGGGCCCGACCGAGTGGGCCAGATCAATCCGGGCGCCTTGGCCGACCTCGCCTTCTTCGACATCCCCGTGGACGTCGCCTCGCCCGTCGGCGTGGAGGAGACGCTCGAGCGCTTCGTGCGCGAGGGCGCTGGCACCTGCGTAGCTACGGTCCTGTCCGGTGAGCTCGCCTACAGCAGGGTCTGGTAAGGCCCGCGATCGCGCAGATTACGCCGTCGGAGGGGCAGGTTGCGTCAAAACGCGCCGCACGGCACCGCATCGTCGTACCTTCAGCATGACAAGAGACATGCGAAGGAGACGACATGGCGTACGAGAGCCTGATCAAGCAGATGACCCTGGAGGAGAAATGTGCGCTCCTCTCCGGCGCGGAGCCTTTCAAGACGCGCGGGATGAAGAAGTACGGCATCCCGCAGATGCAGTTCTCGGACGGCCCCCATGGCTTGCGCCTGCAGGGCGAGGGCGCCAACCACCTGGGCATCGGCGTCAGCCTGCCGGCTACCTGCTTCCCCTCGGCGGCCACTGTCGCCAACAGCTGGGATCCTGCGGTCGCCGAGGCCATGGGACGGGCGCTGGGCGAGGAGGCGCTGGCCGAGAAGGTCGACGTGGTCCTGGGCCCGGGCCTCTGCATCAAGCGCAGCCCACTGTGCGGTCGCAACTTCGAGTACTTCTCCGAGGACCCCTACCTTGCAGGCAAGATGGCGGCGGGCATGGTCCGTGGCATCGAGTCGACGGGCGTCTCGTCCTGCCCCAAGCATTTTGCGGCCAACCAGCAGGAGACCCGTCGACAGGCGTCGGACTCCGTGCTGGATGAGCGCACGCTGCGCGAGATCTACCTGACGGGCTTCGAGCATGTGGTGCGCGAGGGCAAACCTGGCTGCATCATGAGCAGCTACAACCGCGTGAACGGGACCTACGCCAACGAGAACCGCCATCTCTTGCAGGAAATCCTGCGTGACGAGTGGGGTTATACGGGGGCGGTCGTGACCGACTGGGGCGGTTCCAACGACCACGTGGCGGGCGTGCGCGAGGGGTCCACCTTCGAGATGCCCGACCCGGGGCTCTCGCCCGTGCGCGAGCTCATGGCGGCGGTGCGCGACGGCCGCCTGGACGAGAAGGACGTGGACGCCCGCGTGGAGGAGGCCCTGACCCTGATCATGCGCACGACGGGGGCCACGCGGGCGTCCGCTGGCGAGTTCGATCGCGCGGCGCATCACGCCGCGGCACGTGAGGCCGCCGCGGCATCGATCGTCCTCCTCAAGAACGAGGAGACGGGCGGCGCGCCGATGCTGCCTCTGGCCGGCGGCACCCGTGTTGCCCTGATCGGCGATTTTGCGAATACGCCCCGCTATCAGGGCGCCGGATCATCGCTCGTGAACCCGACACAGCTGGATACCCTGTTGGGCTCGATCGAAGCCAGCGGCCTGGCCTGCGTGGGCTACGAGCCAGGCTTCGAGCGCCACGGCGGCGACAACGCGGGCAAGGCCGCGGCGGCGCTTGACCTGGCGAGGCAGGCTGACGTCGTCCTATTCTGCATGGGCCTGGACGAGCAGTCCGAGTCCGAGGGCGCCGACCGCACGACGATGGCCGTCAACCAGAACCAGATCGACCTGCTCCATCAGGTTTCGCAGGTCAACGGCAGGGTCGTCGTGCTGCTGGTGGGCGGCAGCTCGATGGAGACGGGCTGGCTCGATGACGCGCGCGCCGTCCTTTACCTGTGTCTGGGAGGCCAGGCCGGCGCCAGCGCGGCGCTCGATGCCGTGACGGGCCGCGTCAACCCCTCGGGCAAGCTGGCCGAGACCTGGGCACGCGGCCTCGCCGACACACCGACCGCCGGCAATTTCCCCGCCCAGGGCAAAAACGCCCTGTACCGCGAGGGCATCTATGTGGGCTACCGCTACTACCAGACCGCCGGCGTGCCTGTGGCCTTCCCCTTCGGCTACGGCCTCTCCTATACGAGCTTCGCCTACAGCGGACTGGCAATCGACCATGTGAGCAACGCGGGCGCAACCGTTCGCCTGACCGTGAAAAATACTGGTGACGTCGCCGGTGCCGAGGTCGTGCAGGTCTATGTGGCCAAACCCGAGCACGAGGTCTTCCGCCTCGCCCAGGAGCTCAAAGGCTTCGCCAAGGTCGAGCTGCTTCCGGGCGAGTCGCGCGAGGTTGTGATTGAGCTGGACGATACCGCCTTCCGCTACTTCAACGTGAGGACCGACGCCTGGGAGGTCGAGGGCGGCACGTACGAGATCCGTGTCGGCGCCTCCAGCGAGGATATCCGTTTGACGGCGACAGCCGAGGTCGCAGGCACCGACGCCCCCGACCCCTATGCTGGCCTCGATCTTGCACCCTACGAATACGGCCAGGTGGGCGAGGTCGACGATGAGACCTTCGAGGCGCTGCTGGGACACAAGTTGCCGAGCGAGCGTGCCACCATCGACCGCAACATGTGCTTCTGCGACTTCATCCACGGCCGCAGCCCGGTCCTCTGGCTGGTGTGGCTGGTGCTTTTCCTGATCAAGCGCGGCAGCGAACGCGCCGGCAGGCCCAACCTTAATGTCCTCTTCATCTGGAACATGCCGCTGCGCGCGCTGGCCAAGAATGCGGGCGTGGTCTTCTCGGTGGCTGCGGTCGATGGTCTCGTGATGGAAGCCCGTGGCTTCTGGGTCATCGGCATCGTCCGCATGCTTGCGGGAATCATCGCCAACCTCGCACAGAATGCGAGCCAGTCCGCTCGCCTTGCCAAGCTCAACGCCTAGAAAGGGGCTATCGTCATGGCCTTTAAGGATTTCACGGAAAAGCACAAGACCCTCTGGGAGTTCATCAAGTTCAACCTGCTGTCCAACATCTCGACCATCACACGTATCGCCTTGGTCGCCGTCTTCTCCATCCTGCCCTTCCTGGCAAGCCGAACCGAGCCCTTCAACTTGTTCATCTGGCACTACCCGGCGAGCGCGGGCGGGGTCGGTGCCTTCTACGTCTTTCTGCTGGCCGAGATCCCGGCGCAGATCGTCAACTACATCGTGCAGATGAAGCTGACCTTCAAGTCGACCGTCTCGCATGCCTCTGCCGCACCGCGTTTCGCCCTGCTTGCCGTGATCAACATCATCGTGAGCACGGTCCTGCCCGGCTACGTGAACGGCGCCCTCGCCGGCTTCGGCATAGGCGGCATGCTGGCCAACCTGCTCTCGACCCTGTTTAACCTGGTCGCCCAGGTCATCATCTGCTTCTATCCCATGAAGTATTGGGTCTTCTCTGGCAGCAACGAGAAATAGAACAAATATTTCCAAAATGAGCTTGTAAGACCGAAACACCCGTACTAATATATAGGCGAAAGAAACACACGTGCTGTATTAGGGATGGGGTGCATGGTATGATGCAATCAACGGCGGAAGCTTTATGGGATGGAACGGCTATGGACGGTGAGCAGGGCACTTATACGGCAGAGGACTATTGGGCTCTGCCTGAAGGGCAGCGTGCGGAGCTGATAAAGGGGAAGCTGTACGACCTGGCCGCTCCCAGCCGAGAGCACCAGAGGCTGGTCCTTCAAATCGGTCGACTCATGAGCGACTATATCGAAGCCAATGGTCTGCCCTGCGAGGCGGACGTCGCGCCGTTCGCCGTGAACCTGCGAGCCGACGACTCGACCTTCGTTGAGCCCGACGTGCTGGTCGTGTGCGACAAGGACAAGCTCTCCGAGCGCGGCTGCGAGGGCGCACCGGACCTGATTGTCGAGGTGGTGAGTCCTTCGAGCCGCCACATGGACTATGCGACGAAGAACGCCCTCTATAGCGATGCGGGCGTGCGCGAGTACTGGATCGTCGATCCCGAGCGTCAGCGCACTACGATTTACCGATACGAGGAAGACGCGGCGCCCATGATCCTCCCCTTCAGCATGCCGGTAGCATCGGGCATCTGCCCCGACTTCAGCCTTGTGCTGGCGGAGCTTCTGTAAGGGTGAGAAAAAGGTTATAGCGACAAGAGGATGCGAGCCTGGCCTGGGCCGATGGTTAGCGTGCCGCCCAGGCGTGTCGCGACGGAGCGCGCTTGATCGAGCATCGTGGAGGACGGTACGGTATTGCCGGGTATGTTGGCGGCAAGCAAGTACAGCGCGCCCTGACGTCGGCTGGAGAGCAGTACGGTCGAGTCGTCGCTCTCCGCTGCCGCATCGACCGAGGAGTCCACGAGGCAGCCGACGAGCGCGTACAGGTCGGCGGGGGAGACGGCGGCAAGGGCGGACCCGTCCACCATGCATTCGAGGGAGACACCGCGCTGGCGTGCGAGCAAAGCCTTCTCGGTAAGGATGACGTCGAGCGCCTCGTTGCCAGTCTTTGCGCGCATGTCGTATACATCGATCTCGCGGGCGACCCGCGCAAGCTGGGACCGGTCGATGCGCACGGAGCCGTCGGCGCCCGTCCCACCCTCGCTCAGCTGCCGCAGCACAAGATGGCGAAGGTCGTGGCAGCGTCGGTCGATGGCGGCCACCGTCTCGCGCGCCAGCTCATACTGCCTCGCACCCGCATCGAGGAGGGCCTCGGCCGCGGCTTTCTCGTCGGCGATGCGCTGGGCATAGAGCAGGCGGTACTCTACCCAGAGCAGAAAACCGCACATGAGGCCGTGCATCAGGCGGTAAGAGAGCTGGAGGCCGAAGGAGGCGTCCGTCACCGTCAGCAGTTTATTGGCAATATCGAACGAGATGACCAGGGTGCCCACGAGTGTCATCAGCACGAGCTGCCACACGCTGCCGCGACTCCCGAGGTCCTCGTGCTCGATTCTGCGGATGAAGACGAGGTAGCAGATGAGGTATACGCCGGCAAAGGTCGCAAGGGACAGGAGGAAGGATGGCGCGCTGACGGTCGACTGAGGGCCCGCCATCAGGTTCACTGGTGCTTTCTGCGCCTGCACAAAGAGCGCTTCGCTATCGAAAAGGTCGCCCGCGCCGTTCTGCCCCAGCGTGAAGCGCCAGAAATTCACCGTGCTGCTCGCGATGTTCTGCATGGTATAGCCCGTCACGGCAGCGGCGCAGGCCGACCAGCGATCGATGCCGTGGCACCACCAGGCTCCCAATGCCATGACGCAAAGGGTTCCCAGGGACGAGGCGAGCGTCAGGAAGGACAGCTCGCACGGTCCGAGAAGGATGTTGCCATGGAACGCGGCGCAGGCGCCGAAGGTGAGGACAGGCACGAAATCGAGCGCGAGGAAGAACCCCAGGAGCCGAAGGGGGTAGGCGCGCCTGCGAGGGAGCGTGTGTACAAAGAGCAGCACGGCGACGAGGGTCTCCAAGGTTCCCACCTGGGTGACGAGCAGGTTGACGAGGGCCTTCATGCGCCAGCTCCCATACGGGAT
Source organism: uncultured Actinomycetes bacterium (assembly GCA_900315165.1). Lineage (GTDB taxonomy): Bacteria > Actinomycetota > Coriobacteriia > Coriobacteriales > Atopobiaceae > Olegusella. Next base: position 30,545 of record OMXZ01000008.1, read on the forward strand.
GCAAGGGCGTCAAGCAAAGGGCCCCGTCGTGAGCGGGAGAGGGGAAAGGCGCGCCCGTCGTCCATGTGCACGTCGGCTGCGCCGACGGACGTCACGTGGTCGAGGTTGGCGAGGCAGGCGGGCGAGGTGCGGAAGAAGGCCCCCGTCCCGGCAAGCCGGCTCTCTGCTTCGGCAATAGTGCCGCGCACGCGGGGATCCTCGCCACCCGTCGACGCACCGGGCGCCAGACGGTAATACAGGTCGTGGCGGGTGGTCTCGACACAGACGATATCATCGGCATCGAGCGTCCAGGTGCGTTCGCGCGTGCTGATCGTAATCGTCTTCCTTCGCCGCAATTCCACCTCGTGCAGAATGCGCGGCATGCGGCGCGAGAGCACTCCGTACTCGACGGGCTTGATGATGAAGTCGGTCGCGTCGACTTCGTAACCACGCGCCGCATGGCGGGCAAGGCTCGTCACAAAGACGAGTGTCGTTTGGCGGTCGAGCTCGCGCAGGTGCCGGGCGGCGGAAAAGCCGTCGACCCCGGGCATCTCGATATCCATGAAGATGAGATCGGCGGGATGGCGCTCGGGCTCGAAGTCGAAAGCAGATGCCACGCAGCGTATGTCAAGCGATACGCTGCCCTCGGCGGAATACCGTCGCAGGCAGGATGAGAGGCAGTCTGCGTCGGCGTCGTCATCCTCGATGACCAGCACCTTGAGTTCGTCCATGGCACCTTCCGATTACGCCAAAATCCGTTGCACGGGCGTCAAAAGAACGCCGTGGGGCGCGCGCCTCCCTATCGTTTCCGATGATAGCAAGGAGAAGGTCTGTTGGCGAAAGGAGAAGGAGTGGCACATAATGAGAAAGGCGCGCGCTTGCGGATGCGACCGGGCAAGTTCCTGGCGCTCACGGTGGTGCCGATGGCGTTGGTGCTGGTTGTTGCTCTGCTGCTTACGGCTGCGGGTACGGTGTTTGCGCCGACGCTCGGCGCTCTTTTTGGCGAGGGTGCGCAGACGGTGCAGAACCCGGACGGCGTCGAGGAGGATGCCGCCGACTACTACGAGGAGAAGTACGGGAGCGCCGAGGAGGCCAAGGAGGCTGCTTACAAGACGGCAGCCCGCATCCTGCAAGAGGGCACCGTCCTGCTCAAGAACGACGGTGCGCTGCCGCTTGCCCAGGGGTCCGAAGTGACGCCGTACGGCTACGGCGCCCTGCATCCCGTCTACGGGCAGATGTCCCAGGGCGGCTCGACCAAGTGGGACGACGACCCGGTCACGCCCGAGGAAGGGCTTTCGTCGGTCTACGAGGTCAACCGCTCGGCGCTCGAAGCCATGGAGGCGGCAGGCGACCCCGAGGTGCTTGCCGAGGCCGAGGGCGCGACGCCCGCGGGTGATACGGCAAGCCTGCTTGGCGGGGATAGCTTCATCTTCGAGTACGATCCTTCCATCTACGACGGCATCGATGCCGGCGGTACGGGCGTGGTCTTCATCACGCGCACCGGCCAGGAGGGGCAGGACAAGAAGTTCGACGCCTATTCGGACGGTACTCCTCACTATCTGGCGCTTTCCGAAAACGAAAAAGAGACCATCAGGGCGGCCAAGGAGCAGTGCGACAAGGTGGTCGTAGTCTTGGTTGCCTCGCAGACCATGGAGGTCGCTCCGCTGATGGACGGCGAGTACGAGGCCGATGCCATCGTGTGGATGGGCAATCCGGGCGAGCTGGGTTTCTCCGAGCTGGGGCATATCATGGACGGCGAGGTCAACCCCTCCGGCCGTACCGTGGACATCTGGGCGACCGACTTCACGGCCGACCCCAGCTATGCCAACATCGGCGACTTCCGCTACGACAACGCCGACTTCACGATGCCCGGCTTCATGAGCGGCATGGAGAGCTCGATCGCCCGTCCCTACCTGGAGTATCAGGAGGGCGTCTATATGGGCTACCGCTATTACGAGACGGCCGATGTCGAGGACGACGCCTTCACTTATGGCACGCTTGACGGCCAGGGCGGTATCGCCGAGGCTGGTGCGGTGACCTACCCCTTTGGCTACGGCCTGTCCTACACATCCTTCACGCAGCAGATTAGCTCGTACGATGATTCGGGCGAAACTATCACGATGGACGTGACGGTAACCAACACGGGCGACGTCGCCGGCAAGGACGTTGTGCAGGTCTACTACGAGAGCCCCTACACGGACTACGACCGCGACCACAAGGTCGAGAAGCCCGTCTGCGTCCTCGCGGACTTCGCCAAGACGGGTCTGCTCGAACCGGGCGAGTCGCAGGCCGTGACCCTGTCCTTCGACAGGCAGGACATGGCCTCCTATGACTATACCCACGACAACGGCAACGGGACGACGGGCTGCTACCTGCTCGAGGCGGGCGACTACCAGGTGACCCTGCGCGCCAACAGCCACGATGTGATCGACACGCGTACGACGACCATCGCCGAGACGACCTTCTTCGACGGGTCCGATGCCGACCACATTCGTACCTCGGACAAGGAGGGCCAGTCCGAGCTCGACCCCGAGACCGGCGAGGCGGCGATCGACCCGTCTGCCGACTATGTCGCCGCCACCAACAAGTTCCAGGCGAGCTCCGACTACATGAACGAGGAGTCGACCATTCTTACCCGCTCCGACTGGAAGGGCACGCAGCCCGTCCGCGACGAGGACCGTACCAAGTCGCTCGCCCAGCGCTATGCCGAGATGGCGGTGCTCGAGACCGAGTTCGACGTCGAGAACGATCGCACCTACGGCAATGTCGAGGGCAGCGTTGCCTATCACGCCGACCCGCCCGCCTCAGGCGAGGACAACGGCCTGACGCTGGCAAGCATGCGCGGCCTGTCCTACGACGACCCGCAATGGGAGAAGTTCCTCAACCAGATCGACTGGTCGGACCGCACCGCAATCGAGCAGAACTTCGCCGGTGATGCCTATCGTCTGGGCGGCATTGACAGCCTGGGCATGCCCCAGACCAAGGTCGAGGACGGCGGCAACGGCCTCAAGGTCGAGAGCATCTCGCAGTCCCAGTACGACATGGGCAAGTCCGCCTCCTATCCCTTCCACCCCACGGTGGCCTCCACTTGGAATGTCGACCTTCTCTATGAGATGGGTGCTGCCCTCGGCCAGGAGGCACTGGCAAACGGCATCAACGGCTGGTACAGCCCTGGCATCAACCTGCACCGCTCGCCCTTCTCGGGTCGCGTCTTCGAGTACTACTCCGAGGACCCGCTGCTGTCGGGCAAGCTTGCCGCAGCCATCACCAGCGGCGCGGGCGACAACGGCCTCTTTGTGACCCTCAAGCACTTTGCGCTGAACGAGATGGAGACGAACCGCTCCAACTACTCGATGAACTGGGCCGACGAACAGACCATGCGCGAGCTCTACCTGCGCCCCTTCGAGATCGCAGTCAAGGACGCGCGCATGACGGAGACCTATCTCGATGAGGATGGCACGCGTCAGACTAAGGTTATGCGCGCCACGACGGGCATCATGCCCAACCAGGGCGGCGTGGGCCCCGTGGTCGGCACGGTCAACGCGGACCTGCTCCAGGGCGTGCTGCGCGGCGAGTGGGGCTTCCGCGGGCTGTGCTTCACCGACTACTGGGTGACCAGCAATAACTCCTTCCGCGACCTGGCCCTGCGCACTGGTTCCGACGCCTACCTCTCGATGTACCTGCCGATGTTCTGGAAGATGGTCGACTACGAGAGCCCCAGCGCCCAGTGGGCCATGCGCAACGCCATCCACAACATCGCCTATACGATGGCCAACTCCAATGCCGTGCAGGGTGCGGCGCCGGGAGCTACGTACAGGACGGCTGTCCCCGGCTGGCGTATCGGCCTGACCGTGGCAAACATTGTCGTCGCGGGTCTATGGGTGTTGTGGCTCATCCGCGTGATCATGCGCTTCCGTGCGTGCAAGGCGCATCCGGAGACCTTCAAGCCGCGTCGTCGCGACAAGTAGGCTACGGAAAGACCGTAAACCGTAATAGGCCGGGGTGGGTGATGCCTGCCCCGGCCACTTTTTATGGGGTGAGGAGAGCGGTTATCGTGCAGACGCCATCGGCGACACGGGCCGAGAGCGTGCCTTCGTAGCGGTCGGCGATGGCGCGCATCGCCGTGAGGTCGGCAGGGGAGTACGGACTGGCGTCGGCATAGAATTCCAGGCGGAGCGCCGCCATGCCCGCCCGTTCGCGCAGGTCGAGGCGGATGCTCGTACGGGATTTGTCTGAGAGCGCCTCGACGCCGGAAATCGCGCCATCGAGCGCGCGGCCGAAGAGGGCGTGGATGTCCGCCGGCGCCATGTCGCCCAGCGCGGTACCGTCCGCGATGCAGGAGAGCGTGATTCTCTTTTGCGCGCAGATGAGGCCCTTCTCGGTGAGGATGACGTCAAGGGCGGCGTTGCCCGTCTTGGCTTGGGCATCGTAGATGTCGAGCTCGCGTGAGACCTCGCGCAAGAGCCTGCCGTCGCTGCCGACGGCGGAGCTGGCAAGCAGGCCGATGACCTGATGGCGCATCTGATGGCTGCGGGCGTTAATGGCCGAGACGGTCGCCTGTGAGAGCTGCCACTGGCGCGCCTGCTCGTCCATGAGCTGCCGCTGGGAGGCGAGCTCGCCTTGCAGGCGTTTGTTGTAGAGCAGCTCGAAGCTCGCGGCCAGGACGGACACGCAGACGACGCCGTGCACGACGCGCAGGGAGGCGATGATGCCGAAAGGCACGGCGAACACCTCAAGCGCTTTGTTGATCACGTCGAAGCCGATGACCGCGTTGGCGACGATGAAGAGGACGACCAGCATGCGCCGGTCCTGCACGAGGGCGAGGCCTCGATCGCTGAGGCGGCGGATCAATAGCAGATAGCAGGGGATGTAGACGATGGCGGTAACGGCGGCGGCGAAGGCGAGCGTGTGGATGAGGGGGAGGAGCCCGGCGTTTAGGCCCGAGGCACACAGGGTGCAGAAGCCCGAAAGTCCGCTCGCGAGGTTCTGCATCGTATAGCCAGAGGCGCAGCAGTACAGGGCCGACCAGGGGGAACAGTCGTAGATAAAGAGCACGGCGGCCACGCAGAGCACGAGCACAAGGCCGAAGGTGAAGAAGACGGTGGCAAGCTGACGGGAGCCCATCAGGTCGGGCTGCGCCACCGTGCCGTACCACGAGGCGGTCAGGGTGCTTGCGGCGGTGAGCGCAAGGACGACAATGCCGCGCAGGGTGCCGTGGGCACGGAGGGGAAGCCTCCGTGCGAAGAGCCACTGTGCGAGGACGATCTGCACCATCGTGACGGCCGCTTCGCCCAGGACCGACGTCATGCGGGGATCCATCAGGCCCCGCCCAGGTAGTCGGCGATGCGTTCGAGGGCGGCGCGTTTCTTGCCGCGGGAGAAAAAGGCCGACGAGCCGTCGGACAGCTCGACCTCGTCGCCATGGATGCGGCGGATGTGGGCCATATTGACCAGGCAGCTCGCCGACACGTTGACGAAGGGGGTGCCGAGCTCCTCGAGCTGGCGGGCAATGGACGACAGCGTTGCGCGCTGGGTCAGGGCGCCGCCGCCAGCCAGGTGGTAGGTGGCATCGTGGCCGCGCACGTCGATAGAAACCAGGTCGGCGACGTTGACCACGCGGACGCCGTCGTGCGTCGGGACGGTGAGCGTCTGTCTCCGCGAACGCTGGAGGGCACGCATAACACGATCCATGCAGAGGGTGAAGTCCCCATACGAGATCGGCTTGACGATGAAGCCGAGGGCGTCGACCGCATAGCCGTGCACGGCGTATTGCGCCAGGTTGGTCACGAAGACGAGGGGCGTCTCCTGATCGTACTCGCGCAGTGTCTCGGCGGCCTCCATGCCGGTGAAGCCGGGGAGGTCGATGTCCATAAAGACGAGGTCAGCGGGATGCGACCCCTCGAGAAACTCGACGGCGGACCGCAGGCGCCGAGTCTGGAATTGCCCGCCGTGCTCCTCGGCGTAGCGGGCGAGGCAGCCTTCGAGGGCGATGGCCTCGGCATCCGCATCCTCCACGATCAGGACCCGATACATACCGCCTCCTCGCGCCGTCGTCTGCAAACCATGCCAACCTATCGACCGATTATGCCACGGACGGGCGCGCTGCCGCCGTGTCGGTATCTTCGACTTGTGCAGTAGTCTTCGACAAAGGGGGAGATATGCCGTTTGGGGAGAGGAAAGGGAAGGCGCCAAAACCGCTGACCCTGCCGAGCCGCGGGCGCAAGGTCGCGCGCGGTATCAAGATGGTGGTTAAGGGCGTGCTCACGGTCGTCATGGCCGTGCTGCTTGTGGTGGACAACACGGTGGTGCCGAGCATGACTGCGGGCATGGTCGGCCGCATGGCCAATGACATGTTGGGCTATCAGCAGTCCTGGGACAATACGAATACCAAGGTCGATCCGGACAAGGGGGCCTATTACACGTCGGACTTCACCGAGGACGAGATTGGCGATGCCCAACATGCGCTCGACCGTCGGATTGCCGACGAGGGCTATGTCCTGCTCAAGAACGACAATCACACGATGCCCTTTGCGGAAGGCACGACCTTCTCCTTCTTCGGTGAGTCCAGCAAACATCTTGGCGAGTCCCAGAGCCTGGTCACGCAGTTTATCGGGGCGTCCGGCAGCTATGACAAGCTGAACGAGGCCTTCGAGAACGAGGGCTTCTCGGTGAACACCGAACTTGAGGACTTCTACCTCTCCGACGACGCAAGCCAGTACGACTTGGGCAAGGGATCCATCAGCTTTGGCCAGGACGAGGACTTCGCCATCAACGAATGCCCCCTCAGCGTGCTCAAGGGGCGCAATGGCCTGCTCGACTCCGCCGAGGGCACCGTGCCCGTCTTTGCGCTCAAGCGCGTCGCCGGCGAGGGTCGCGACATGCCGCGCTCGATGTACAACCATACGGACAACGCGGACGACCAGCAGCTTAGCTACTTCACGCTCGACTCCGACGAGCGCGAGATCCTCTCGTACCTCAACGACAACTTCGACCAGGTCGTCGTGGTCGTCAACACCGCCTCGGCGCTGGAGTTCGATTGGCTTGCCGACTATCCCAACGTCAAGGCCATTGTGTACATGCCGTCTGCCGGCACCTATGGCATCGAGTCGCTCGCGGGCATCTTCTCGGGCAGCGTGAACCCGAGCGGACGTACCGTCGACACCTTCGCGGCGGACGCCTCCACCAGCCCCGCGGCCCAGAACTATGGCGACTACGCCTACCTCGAGGCCGACGGCAAACTGAGCGGCTACAACTACGTGACCTATGAGGAGGGCATCTACGTCGGGTACCGCTATTACGAGACCCGCTACGAGGACGCCGTCCTGGGCCAAGGCAACGCCGGCGCCTATGACTACGCAGACGAGGTCGTGTATCCCTTCGGCTACGGCCTTTCCTACACCGATTTCGCCTGGAGTGACTTCACGAACGCACAGGACGGCACGACCGTCACGACCACGGTCACGGTGACCAATACGGGCGACGTGGCGGGCAGGGACGTCGTGGAGCTCTATGTGCAGAGTCCCTATACCGACTACGACAAGGCCAACGGTGTCGAGAAGGCCGCAGTCGAGCTCGTCCAGTATGCCAAGACGGACCTGCTCGACCCGGGTGAGAGCCAGACGCTGACCCTGAGTTTCGATGTCGACCAACTCAAGGCGTATGACGCGCAGACCGCCAAGACCTACATTCTCGACGGCGGCACTTACTATGTGACGGCGGCGACGGATGCTCATGCCGCGACCAACAACATCCTCGCAGCCAAGGGATCCGATGCGAGCGTACAGGCTTCCGGTGTCTCCGCAGGCAGCGAGACTGGCGATGCGGCGCTCGTCGCGCCTGTCGAGATTGCGGGCGATGTCGATACGACGACCTATGCGACCGACTCCTATACGGGCACGGCCGTGACCAACCAGTTCGACGCGGCCAAGGGCGATGCGACCTACCTCACACGCTCCGACTGGGAGGGCACTTTCCCGAAGCATGACGGCGAGCCGATCGAGGGTGAGGTCTCGACCTGGGGCAACGAGATCAACGGGACCGACGGGGACGGCAATCCCGCCTCGCTGGTGTACGGCAAGACGGCGAGCGACGAGCTCCTCGCCCAGCTCGACTCCTTCGAGTCCAACAACCCCGTCTCTGACGACGAGATCACGGATGAGCCGGTCTATGGACAGGACAACGGCCTGACCCTGATCGACCTGCGTGGCCTCGACTTCGACGACCCGCAATGGGACGCCCTGCTCAATCAGCTGACCCCCGAGGACTACGAGGAGATCCTCGGTCACTCCGGCTACGGCATCGAGTACCTGGAGTCCGTGGGCAAGCCTTTCAACATCGACGCCGACACGGCGGCGGGCCTCATCTACGGAGGCGGTGGCTCCGCAATCGGCGGCGACTCCATGATGTTCTGCTCGCCGATCACGGTGGCGCAGACCTACAACCAGGACATTGCGACCGATTACGGCCATATGATTGGCAGCGAGGGCGTGCTCGGCGGCGCCTCCGGCTGGTATGCCCCCTCGATGAACATCCATCGCACCCCCTACTCCGGCCGCAACAACGAGTACTACTCCGAGGACCCGTTCGTGTCTGGCACGGTTGCGTCGCTCGAGATCAAGGGTGCCGCCGACAAGGGCATGTATGCCTATATCAAGCACTTCGCCCTGAACGACCAGGAGAACCACCGCGGTGACAACAGCATTGGCACCCGCGGGGGCGGCCTCGTGACCTGGGCCAACGAGCAGTCCATCCGCGAGATGTACCTTCTGCCCTTCGAGATGTGCATGAAGGTCGGCGACGTGGAGGAGACCTACGTCGACGCCGACGGCGACACCCAGACGCGCGAGCAGCGCGCCGCGCAGGGCATCATGAGCTCCTTCAACCGCATTGGCGCCACCTGGGCGGGCGGCGACTACGCACTGCTCACCGGCATCGCCCGCGACGAGTGGGGCTTCGATGGCATGGTCATCACCGACTCCGCCAACGGCGCCACGGACCTGATGAACGTGAGCCAGATGATCCGTGCGGGTGGCGATACCCGCCTGCTGTCCAACCCCAGCGATTACACGTTCGACGAGACCGACGTGGCGGAGTACCACTATGCCCGCAAGGCGCTGCACCATGTCCTCTACATCACGGCCAACTCCCGCGCCATGCAGGGCGCCGTGCCCGGCAGCGTCTACAAGCCTGGCCTGCAGGCCATGGACCGCGCGCGTATCGCGGTCAACGTGATCGCCATCGTGTCGCTTGCCCTGCTCGCTGGTACCGGCTGGCGCAACCACAAGCGCAACCAGCGCGAGCGTGAACTGGCCGCCTCGCTGACGGGCACGCAGAAGTAGCAAGCCCTCTATCAACAGCGTTAACGAGTCCTCCCGCGATCCAGGTGGGAGGACTTTTTATTACGAACAAATGTTATTGACAAATAAATACATGTGTACTTACTTAGAAATAGAAGAAACAACTGTACCGTATTGGAGGCGTGCTATGATTCGGGCAAATACTGCAGTCGATTTCACGGAGGAAGCCATGGGCGCGGGGACTGTTCGCCATACGGTGGATGAGATTTACGCGCTTCCCGAGGGGCAGCGCGCCGAGCTCATTGACGGCGTCATCTATGACATGGCCTCGCCGAAGCGCATCCACCAAGAGCTCGTAATGTATCTCTCTGTAGAAATCAGCCTCTACATCCGGTCTCATAAGGGCTCTTGCAAGGTCTATCCCGCGCCTTTTGCCGTGCTCCTTTTCAACGATCGCTACAACTACGTGGAGCCCGACGTCTCGGTGATCTGCGACCCGTCCAAGCTCGATGACCGTGGCTGCAACGGTGCGCCCGACTGGGTCATCGAGATCGTCTCAGAGTCCAGCCGTACGATGGATAACCTCATCAAGCTCGAAGAGTATCGCAAGGCGGGCGTTCGCGAATATTGGATCGTGGACCCCTCAAAACACACGGTCAGGGTGTATGGGTTCGACCCGCTCGCCTACGGGGAATACGCCTTCGGTCAGCCGGTGCCCTCAAACACCCTCGAGGGGCTCGAACTCGACTTTGCGGACTTCGCTGGCTAGCGCGTGACCTCTGGCTAAATCCCCTCAAGATCGCCGCGGTTGCAAGCCTCATCGAAAAGGTGCCTGAAGACCTTGCCGCCATGCAGCCCGTCATGCTCGAACTCGTTGGTGACCCAGGCGTGGCTCGTGCCGACGCGCGAGAGGGTGTCGAGTTGCATGCCCGAGTCGACGTAGAGGTCGTCGAAATAGACCGCGGACTGCAGCGGGACCGTGTTTGCCGCAAGCTGGCGCTGGTCGTAGACCTGGTCGAATTCTTTATCGGCCATCATCAGGTCGACTGCCGGCTTGAGCGGCGCGAGCAGGGGGTCGTCCTCAAACATCCAGGGGAAGCAGGCCTCGCCCGTGAGCATCAGCGGGCGGGCGCTAGCGTCGAACTCGGGGCGCCGCGCATATTCGTGGGCGGCCGCCCAATCGATGGGATGATCCATCTGACCGTCGGCGTAGATGAACTCCTGCAGAGTCCAGTAGAGCGGGTTGTCCGCCGTCGTGAGGTTCTGCAGGGCGCCCATCAGGAAGCCATCCGTGAGCTGGGCATGCGCGATATCGGTGGGAATGCCGCCGTTGCCCGCCTCGAAGGCGCTGTCGAGCAGGTTGTGGATGCGCTCGGGTGCGGGCTTCATGCCGAGGCCCTGACCGAGCTGCTGCAGGCGACGCGGCGTGAAGGGGCTGCCGTCGGGAAGGCGGACGTCGCCGGTGGCAAGACGGTCGGCGACGGCAGCCATGCGGGCCTCGTCCTCGGGGTAGCGCTCGTAATAGGCACGGGTCTTCTTGATCATGCGCGGAAAGGTGTGCGCGTAGACTTCGGCTGCGCTGGCGGGCACGTGGGGGATGCCGCCGCAGGTGAAGCTGGCGCGGACGCCCTCGGGATAAAAGCTCAGGTAGGTGAGGGTGAGGAAGCCGCCGTAGCTCTGTCCGAGCGTGACCCACTGCTGCCCGTCGAACTCGGCCAGGCGCAGGTACTCGAAGTCGCGCACGATGGAGCGGGCGAGGAAGCGCTTGAGATAGTCGGCCTGCGCCTCTGCGTTCCCGCGGGCCGCGATCGACTGCCGGCTGACATGGCTGCTGCGGCCCGTGCCGCGCTGGTCGGGCAGCACCAGGCGGAAGTGCTTGATGGCCTCGGCAACCCAGCCGTCCGACGTGGGGGAGAGCAGACGCGGGCCCTTGCCACCGGGGCCGCCCTGCAGGTAGACGAGAAGGGGCAGGGGCTTGCCGACGTTTTCCGCTGCGCAGACCACGCGATAGAAGAGCTCGAGGCGCTCGCCCTCGGGCAGGCCGTCCTTTGCGACGCGGGCAGGTTCCGTCCCCCGCCAGTCCAGGGGCACCTCGACGGCATGGTCCTCCACAAAGAGGCCGGGCAGGTAGTAGCTGGTGAGTTTCGACATACGCCTCTCCTGGGAGCGCCTTCCTTTGCCCCTAGTATAACGTACTTTGGAGTAAGATACTTTTGAGTACATAAAATGCGAGGAGCCGAAATGTTTGTAGGAAGAGATAAAGAGCTGGTTGCGCTCGAGCAGCATTATGCGACCGGCCGGTTCGAAATGGCCGTGATTTACGGCAGACGGCGTGTCGGCAAGACGGCCCTCATCTCGGAGTTCGTCAAAGGCAAGCCGTGCCTCTTCTTCACAGCCCAAGAGAAGAGCAATGAGATAAACCTGCGCGGGTTCTCGGAGAAAGCCTTCGAATTCTTTAGCATGGGAGGGTCTCTGCCAAGTTTTGGTACATGGGAGAGCGCCCTTTCGTTCGTCGCAGAGCGCGCAAGGGAATACAGCTTGCCGTTCGTGTTCGTGTTTGATGAGTTCCCCTATGCGGCCAAGGCACACCCCGCGTTGCCCTCGGCATTCCAAATCGCGGTAGACCATGAGTTTTCCGGCATCGATATGACCATGATTTTGTGCGGGAGCAATCAAGGCTTCATGGAAAGCGAGGTGTTGGGCAGCAAGAGCCCCCTGTACGGAAGGCGCACCATGCAAATCAGGCTACGGCCGCTCGATTTCTTCGCCGCACTACCTCTGCTCGGAGGGTCGAGTGCTGAAGACAAGGTGCGTTTCTATGCGGCTTTTGGTGGCACACCGTACTATCTCGAGCAGATCGATCGCGACGCGAACTTTGCGGAAAATGTAAGCCGCCTCTTCTTCAACCCCTATGGGCTCTTGTTCAGGGAACCGGAGATGCTGCTACGGCAGGAGTTGCGCGAGACGGCGCTGTACAGCTCGATTCTCGATGCGGTAGCCGCGGGCGCGACTCAGCCGAAACTCATTGCGGAGCGGGCTGGTGTAGAACAGAATTCCATTGGGAAATATCTGACAACGCTATCGGGCCTGGGCCTTATACGTCGGGATGTGCCATTCGGCGAGAATCCCGACCGCTCCCGCAGTGGTATCTGGCATATAGACGATCCTTTTTTTGCCTATTGGTATCGGTTCGTCAGCCCTTATATCGACGCGATCGATCAGGGGGCGGGCAACGCCATCGCGGGGCGAGCCGCCAGGCCGGAGATGCTCGAGACCTATGTCGGCGGGCAGTTCGAGAACATCTGCATGCAGTGGGTTTACCGGAAAAATGCCATGGGAGACCTGGGCTTTCTCGCTGCAAAATTTGGCAAATGGTGGGGAGGCGACCCAACTCTGCGTGAACAGGTCGACATCGATGTGGTTGCGTCGGACTCACAGGGGCATGACCTATTGGCCGGTGAATGCAACTGGCGTAACTCTTTCGACGAGACGGATGCGATTGAGACGCTTGAGCATAGGGCTGGAATTATCGCGAAGTCGGCGAGACGTCACTACGTGCTCTTCACAAAAAGGCCCGTGTCGGACGGGACGAGAAAGAAGGCCGCCGATAGAGGCGACCTTCAGATTGTTACCGCTGATGATCTGACCGAACCCTAACACGGTCTAGAGGACGCCGAGGGCAACCTTCATCATGTCCTGGAAGGCCGTGCGGCGCTCCTCGGGCGTGGTCTCGGCATTGTCGACGAAGCTGTTGGACACCGTGAGGAGGCAGGCGGCCTGCTTGCCCAGGTGCTTGGCGTGGTGGAAGAGGGCGAAGCTCTCCATCTCCACGCAGCAGCAGCCACGCTCCATCGCGCCCGAGACGTAGTCGTCGGTATCGGCGTAATAGACGTCCGATGAGTGCAGACGCCCCTCGTAGAGCTTGATGCCCTGACGCTCGGCGCTGGCGCGCAGCTCGTCGTTGAGCTCGGCGGACGGCAGCTGGATGTCGTCGGGGTCGCCGGACTGGACGCGGGCGAAGCTTGAGTCGCTCCAGGCGCTGGTGGCCAGCACCGTGTCGTAGAGCGCGAGCTCGGGCAGGTAGGAGCCCGTGGTGCCGATGCGGATGATGCGGTCAACGTCATAGAACTTGTAGAGCTCGTAGGTGTAGATACCGAGGGAGGGCATGCCCATGCCGCTTGCCATCACGGTAACGGGCTTGCCGCCGTAGGTGCCCGTGTAGGCGCAGATGTCGCGGATGTCGCTCACGAGCGCCGCGCTGTCGAGGAAGGTCTCGGCGATGAAACGGGCGCGCTGCGGGTCGCCCGGCATGAGGACGGTCTTGGCGATCTGGTCCTTTTGGGCTGCGTTGTGAGGGGTGGGGGGCATGGTCTCTTCCTTTCTAAAAAACGCCACCGTCGCCGGGACGGTGGCGTGTCCTGCGCGTTTGCGTGTCTTTAAGCCTCGGCGGAATTGAGGTAGCGCTCCTGCTCGGGGGTCAGTGTGTCGATGCCCTTGCCCATGAAGGCGAGCTTCTTTTTGGCCGTCTCCATATCGACCTCCTCGGGCACGTCCATCAGCATCTCGGTGAACTGGCCCTGGTGCTCCACCAGGTACTTGGCCGAGAGCGCTTGGATGGCGAAGGACATGTCCATGATCTCGGCGGGGTGGCCGTCGCCGCAGGCCAGGTTGACCAGACGACCCTCGCCCAGCACGTAGATCCAGCGGCCGTTCTCCAGCTTGTAGCCCATGATGTTGTGGCGCATCTCGCGGCTCTCGACGGCCATCTCGCGCAGGCCCGCCATGTCGACCTCGCAGTCGAAGTGGCCGGCGTTGGCGCAGATGGCGCCGTCCTTCATCACGAGGAAGTCCTCGTGGTCGATGACCTTGTTGCAGCCCGTGACGGTGACGAAGAAGTCGCCCACCTTGGCGGCCTCGTTCATGGGCATGACGTCGAAGCCGTCCATGACCGCCTCGATGGCCTTGACGGGGTTGATCTCGGTGACGATCACGCGGGCGCCCAGGCCCTTGGCGCGCATGGCGACGCCCTTGCCACACCAGCCGTAGCCGGCCACAACAACGATTTTGCCGGCGACCACGAGGTTGGTCGTGCGGTTGATGCCGTCCCAGACGGACTGGCCCGTGCCGTAGCGGTTGTCGAAGAAGTGCTTCATCATCGCGTTGTTCACGCGCACCATCGGGAACTTGAGCGTGCCCTCGCGGTTCATGGCCTCCAGGCGGATGATGCCCGTGGTGGTCTCCTCGCAGCCGCCGATGATATTGGGGATGAGCTCGGGATACTTGGTGTGGATGCGGTAGACGAGGTCGCCGCCGTCGTCGATCACGATGTTGGGGCCGGCTGAGAGCACGGCGTCGATGCAGCGGTCGTAGTCCTCGTCGGAGATGCCGTGCCAGGCGTGGACCTCGAGGCCCTCGTGCACGAGCGCCGCGGCCACGTCGTCCTGAGTGGAGAGCGGGTTGGAGCCCGTCACATACATGTCGGCCCCGCCGGCGGCAAGCACCAGGCACAGGTAGGCCGTCTTGGCCTCCAGATGGATGGAAAGCGTGACCTTCTTGCCCGCGAAGGGCTTGGTCTCGCTGAACTCCTTGTAAAGCATGCCGAGCAGGGGGCAGTTGCGGCGCACCCACTCGATCTTCTGCAGGCCGGACTCGTAGAGGCCGGGGTCCTTGATCTCACTGTTTTCTGCGGGCATGGATGCCTTCCTTTCCCGGGCACGGGCTTATGCGTCGAGACCCAGTCTATGACAAATGCGGCGGATTTCGGAGAAGACGCGTTCCTCGTCGATCGTGAGGAGCTCGCGGTGGTCCATGACGATTTTGCCGTCGATGATGACCGTCTCGACCTCGGAGCCGTTGGCGGAATAGGCGAGGGCTGCGATGAGGTTGTTGTTGGGCATCATCGAGGGGGTGTCCAGGTCGAGCAGGGCCATGTCGGCGAGACGTCCGACTTCGATGGCCCCGGTGTTCAGCCCTAGCGCACGGGCCCCGTTCGCGGTCGCCATGCGGAAGGTCTCGTCGGCGGAGATGCACTGCGAGGTGTCGTGCGTGCCCTTGTGGATGAGGGAGACGAGCTGCATCTCGCGGAACATGTTCTGGGCGTTGTTGGAGGCGGCGCCGTCCGTGCCGAGGCAGACATTGACGCCGGCCGCCATGAGCTCGGGCACGGGGGCGAAGCCGTTGCCCAGCTTCATGTTGGACGCCGGGTTGGTCACGACGCTCACATGGTTGTCGGCCAGGATCCTGATGTCGGACTCGCTCACGCGGATGCAGTGGGCGGCGACGGTGGGGGAGTCGAAGATACCCGCGTCGCGTACATACTCGACCGGGGTGCAGTGGTGGTCGCGCCACATGTTGTCGCTCTCGGCCTGGCCCTCGGCTATGTGGATATGGATGCCGAGGCCGCGCTCGCGGGCCACATCGGCGACCATGCGCAGGTAGTCGGGGCCGCAGCTGTAGGGGGCGTGCGGGTTGAGACGGAAGGACAGGCGGTCGCAGTCCGCGGAATCGGCCATCTCCTCGAGCGCCTCGGCGAGGCGGTAGTCCGACCGGTCGTAGGCGTCGCCCACGAGCCCGCGGCCGATCACGGCACGCATGCCGCTGTCGCGCACGGCGCGGCCGGTCTGGTGGATGTGCATCTGCTGGTCGTTGAAGCAGGTGGTGCCGGAGCGGATCATCTCGGCCTGGCCGAGCAGCGACGCCCAGTAGCAGTCCTCGGGCTCGAGCCGGTCCTCGATGGGCTGCACGGTGTTGAAGAGCCAGTCGGTGAAGCTGAGGTCGTCGGCGATGTTGCGCATCATGGACATGTAGGTGTGCGTGTGCGCGTTGATGAGGCCGGGGATGGCGAGCCGGTCCGCGCCGTCGATCACCGTGTCGGCGACGAAGCCCGCCGGCGCCTCGTCGAGCGCCGTGATCTTCTTGCCCTCGATATAGATGTCGTGCCGCTCGACGGCGTCGGCGTCGCCCGCGGGGACGACCGCCAGAACGCCTTTGATCAGAATACCCATGGCTGCTCCCGTCATGGCGCCCGCAGGCGCCGTTGCTTTCGGTTTGTCCAATGTAACACTGCGGAAAAATGAGGAGGTTCGTGTCCGCCCCTCTTGCTACCATCGATGGTAGGGGGTCCGTGCAGAAAGGCACGGCCGAAATACAAGAGGGGGAAGAGAAACTATGGCAAATCTTGATCGTCGCAATTTCCTGAAGGGCGCTGGCGTTGCCGCGAGCGCTGCCGTGCTTGCGGGCTGCGGCTCCACCTCGGGGGCCGCTTCCGGCTCCGCTGCCGGGTCTGCGGCTGGCTCCGCTGCCGCCGCCGAGCCCGCGACCAGCGATGCCGCCAAGGTCACCTTTGAGCCCGGCTACCTGACCGTCGCCACGGGCGACCCCGCCTGGGAGCCTTGGGTCAAGAACGACGACCCCGAGAGCGGCGAGGGCTTCGAGGCCGCCGTCATCTACGCGCTGGCCGACAAGCTGGAGTTCCCCAAGGACACCGTCAAGTGGGTCCGCACCACCTTTGATGAGGCCTATGCCCCCGGCGACAAGGACTGGGACCTCAACATCCAGCAGGTCTCCATCACCGAGGAGCGCAAGCAGGCCGTCGACTTCTCGCCCGCTTACTATCGCCCGACCCAGTCTGTCATCGCCAAGAAGGACTCCGACTTCGCCTCCGCCAAGACGATCGCCGACCTCCAGGACGCCGTCTTCGCCGTCATGACCGGCACCACCGCTTATGACTTCGTCAAGAACATCGTCTTCGGCGGCGACGACAGCAAGATCGAGCTTTACAACAACAACTCCGACGCCGTGGCCGCCCTTGACGCCAAGCAGGTCGACGTCCTCGTGACCGACACGCCCCAGTGCGTCTACATGGTCCAGTCCGAGCAGGTCACCGACGGCGTCGTCGTCGGCCAGATCCCCGGCACCGAGGACCCCGACGGCCTCGGCATCGTCCTGCCGCTGGGCTCCGAGCTCACCCCGTACGTCACCGACGCGATGAACGCGCTGCTCGACGACGGCACGATCGACGGCCTGGTTCAGGAGTGGCTCAAGGATTACGTCGAGGTCCCCGAGCTCACCGCCTAGTACGTCTTGTGGACGGGCGGGCGCCCCTGTGCGCCCGCCCTTTCTCGGCACGTGAACGAGCTGCCGGCATGAGTGGCACAGCCCAGGAAAACGGGAGGATGCGCATGTCAGAAACCACGGCCCCGGAGGTCAGCGAGGTCGAGCGGGAACGCGAGGAATACCGGCGCCGCCAGGAGCTCCGCGCCCATCTCACCAGCGTTGCGAGCGCCATCGCGTTCGTGCTGATCGTCGCCTTCATCCTGCATATCTCGCCGGGCTGGCCCCGCGTGAAGGAGTCCTTCTTCTCGCCCGAGTATTTCGTCCAGGCCTGGCCCAAGGTTGTCGACGGCCTCCTGCTCAACCTCAAGGTCTTGCTCGCGGCGCTTCCGCTCACCGCCCTTTTCGGCACGCTGCTCGCGCTCATTCGACTCACCAAGTCGCCCGTGATGTTCCCGCTGCGTGTGGCTGCGAGGCTCTACACGACGATCATGCGCGGCATCCCGATGCTGGTGGTCCTGTACCTGATCGGTTTCGGCATTCCCGGCCTCGGGCTTTTCGGCCGTATCGACAAGGCCGTGCTCGGCACCATCGCCGTCGTGATGAGCTATTCCGCCTATATCGCCGAGGTCCTGCGCGCCGGCTTCGAAGACGTGCACCCCTCCCAGCGCGCCTCCGCCCGTTCGCTGGGGCTCACCTCCAGCCAGACCACCTGGCTGGTCATCATCCCGCAGGCGCTGCGCAAGATGGCGCCGGCCCTGATGAACGACTTCATCTCCATGCAGAAGGACGTGGGCATGATCTCGACCCTGGGCGCTGTCGACGCGGTCCGCGCCGCCCAGATCGTCGTCGCCAAGACCTACAACTTCACCCCGTATGTCGTCGCGAGCGTCCTCTTCATCATGCTCAGCGTCCCGTTCATCCTGATTAACGACCGCTATACCGCCAATCTGCGCCGTCGTGAGCAGACCGGCGGCATGGTGTAGGAGGCGTCCATGGCAGAGGAAACCAAGACGGTCACGCCGACGACAGCAGCCGAAGGCGCCGAGCGCAAGCTGGGCGAGCCCGTCCTGCGTATCGACAACGTCGTGAAGCGCTTCGGCGACAACACCGTGCTCGACCACATCAGCTTCGACGTGTGCAAACACGAGACGGTGGCCCTGCTGGGCCCCTCGGGCTCGGGCAAATCGACCCTCATGAAATGCGTGAACCTGCTCGAGCAGGTCAACGACGGTCAGATCTGGCTGGGCGACACGGACATCACCGACCCGCGCATCGACGAGGACAAGACCCGTGCCCGCATCGGCGTCGTCTTCCAGCAGTTCAACCTCTTCCCGCACATGACCGTGCTCAACAACGTGACCCTCGCGGCGCGCAAGGTCTTCGGCTGGGACCGCGACAAGGCCGAGGACAAAGCGATGGTCCTGCTCAAGCGCATCGGTATGGACCAGAAGGCTAAGGAATACCCCGATCGCCTGTCCGGTGGCCAGCAACAGCGCGTGGCCATCGCGCGCGCCCTGATGATGGAGCCCGAGCTGCTCCTGCTCGACGAGATCACCTCGGCCCTCGACCCGCTGCTCGTGGGCGAGGTCCTCGAGATGGTCGCCGAGCTCAAGGACCAGGGGGCGACGATTCTGATGGCGACGCACGAGATGGGCTTCGCCCACCGTGCGGCCGACCGCATCGTCCTGCTCCGCCGGGGCAAGATCGCCGAGAATGGCTCGCCGGCCGAGGTCATGGACAACCCGTCGGATCCCGAGACCCGAGCCTTCTTCCATTCCTACCGCGATTGGAACTGAGGCCAGGCCCAATCGTTTGACCGGATCCGGTATATCGGCGTGAATATCCCTCGCCTAGTGATTACGGTGCCAGGCCCGCTTCTCGCGGAGCAGGGCCTCGTCTGCCTCGTTGATCTTTGCCTCGATGTCCACGTCGGGTGCGATGCGGAAGGCGCAGGCGCCGATGGATAGTGATAGGTCATAGGGCTTGTCCCCGTTTGCGTTGTAGCGCGCGATGGCCGCCTTTACATTGACGATTGTCTTTGCGGTGTCGATGTCGTGCTGCGCCGGGATGAAGAAGACATACTCATCGCCGCCGAAACGGGAGACGAGGGCGTCGCCCCCGATGGCGGACTTGATGAGGTCGGCCACTGCGACGATGGCCTGGTCGCCCTCGTTGTGGCCATAGGTGTCGTTGACGCTCTTGAAGGAGTTGACGTCGGCATAGAAGATGGCCCCGCAGGGGGAGTCCTTCCTCTCGAGGACGTCGCCCAGCTCGCGGAAGAAGCCGCGGCGATTGAGGAGCTGGGTGAGCGGGTCCACTGAGCTCTCGAGCACGAGGCTCGAGTTGGAGCGGTTGAGCATCTGGATGAGGTGGTCCTGCTCCTCCAGCATGCGGATGTGATCGAGTGCATAGGAGATCTGCAGCGAGCTGAAGTAGAAGGAGCCGGCGTCATCGCTGGATATCTCGGCGATCAAGATGCCGTTGTAGCCCTTCTGGTCGTTGAGGCCGATGATCTTGTAGAGCCCGCCCTCCGCATGGCTGACGAATTGGCCGATGATGCCGCGGATGGGAACGGACTTGCCCTCGTCGCTGAAGACGTGGCTCTTGCCATCGCCGAGCACGAGGCGGAGGTTCATGCTAGGCGGGAGCGGGAGGTTGGTGTCGGACAGGAGCAGGGGCTGGGCGAAGGTCAGAAGCGACGCGTACTTGAACCCGATCTCGGCCAGAGCGTTGGCGATGCCCGTCATGACCTTGCCCTGGTCGAGCCCGGCCTCGATCGTCTCGCGGACGACGCTGTTGATGGTCCACTGGCGGGCGGTGACGACGGCCACCTTCTCGACCTGCTGACTCTGGGATCTCCGAGCCACGGATTGGGCAAAATACGTGGCTATGCGCAGGGCGTTTTCCCGCTCGCCCGACGGGGCGACGTCGGCCAGGGCGCTCAGGTAGTCGTTCATGGCGTTGAAGTAGAGCTCCTCCGAGGCGCGCCGGCCGTACTTGGCCAGCAGGCTCACGACCCGGCGGGCTGAGTATTGGTTGATCTGCGCGAGGTCGCGAAGGCCGTCGTGGTAGGCCGTGACCATCTCCTGCAGGGCATCGCGTAAATCGAGGTAGTCGTCGACGCTGTTTCCGCGCACGATGCGCTCGGTGAGCAGGTCGGCCATCTCGCGGGCCGGGAAGGGGTCGCGGGTCAGAAGCCCGCGGTAGATGTCCGCCTCGGAGATGCGGGACTCGCCGCAGGAGTAGCGGTGGGAGAGCGTCCCGCTCAGAAGCGACGTCGTCTGGGGGAGGCCTTCCGCCAGGCGGAGCGCGTCGCGGCCGGCGGCCTGCCCGAGCATGAAGGGCGAGAGGCTGACCGTTGTGAGCGGCGGATCCATGAGCGATGCGCCCTCCATGTCGTCGTAGCCCGTGACCGCTATGTCCCGGCCGGGGCGTAGACCGCGCGTCTTCAGGACCTGGTAGAGCTCGCCGGCGATCGTGTCGTTGCCGCAGACGATGGCCTCGAGGTCGGGGTGGGCGGCGACGTAGTCGTCGATGAGGTCGAGGCAGCCGCCGTCGAAGCGCGCGTGCACGATGGTGTGCTCGTCCATGGGCAGCCCATAACGGCGCATGTCCTCCGCAAAGGCGGCCTCGCGCTGCTGGGCGCCCCCGCTCGAGACCGCGCCTGAGATCATGCCGATGCGCCGGTAGTGGTGGTGCTCGACCAGGTGCTCCATGACCAGGTGGATGCCGGTCGCGTTCTCCTTCCCGATGCTGCGATAGCCTGGGACGGTCTCCTCGATGACGATGACCTTCTCTTTTGGCAGGCGGTACAAAAAGCCCTGCGACTTGGTGTCGTCGTCTTTCCTATGGGCGTTGAACATGCCGACAGGCACGATGTAGACGTCCAGGTCGAGCGCCGCGGCGGTCATGAAGGCATAGTCGAGATGGGCGTCCTGCGCGATGTCGTATTGCTGGAGCGTGCCGGACAGGACGAAAAGGTTGTGACCCTTCGGCGCGAGCACGCTGCGCATACCGTCGACGATGCCGCCGATATAGCGCTCGTCGCCGTTGTTGACCAGAATGCCGATGTTGTATCGCTCGTCCATCGCCCCGTGTCTCTTGTCGCGAAGATAAGTCTAGGGTACTCGTTTGCGGGCGTGTCGACGCTGGCGTTTGTCCCAATGGGCGGATGGCTCGGTGGAGTCCGCCCGGTCGGCTACACTAGGGGAGGAAAACGAGCGCGGGAGGCAGCATGGAGTCCCTGTATCGGAAATATCGTCCGCAGACCTTCGACGACGTCGTGGGTCAGCAGCACGTGGTGGCTACCCTCGAGCACGCGGTGCTCGAGGGGCGCACGAGCCACGCGTATCTCTTCTGCGGCCCGCGCGGCACGGGCAAGACGACCATGGCCCGACTCCTCGCCAAGGCGCTCATGTGCGAGCAGGGCCCGGGCCACCTGCCCGACGGCACCTGCGAGCAGTGCCGCCTGATCGCTGCGGGCGAGCATCCGGACGTCTACGAGCTCGATGCCGCGTCGCGTACCGGCGTCGACAACGTCCGCGAAGAGATTATTAATCGCGTGAGCTACGCGCCGGTGTCGGGCACCCATAAGGTGTACATCATCGACGAGGTCCACATGCTCACGACGGCAGCCTTCAACGCGCTGCTCAAGACCCTCGAGGAGCCGCCGGCCCATGTCGTCTTCGTCCTGTGCACGACCGATCCACAGAAGGTGCCCGAGACGATTCTCTCGCGCGTGCAGCGCTTCGACTTCCATGCGATCAGCCCTGCCGAGCTGTCCGCCCGCCTCGTCTATGTGTGTCAACAGGAGGGCTTCTCCTACGACCAGGCGGCGCTCGACCTCGTCGTGCGTCATGCTCGCGGCGGCATGCGCGATGCCCTCTCCACGCTCGAGCAGCTGTCGGTTTTCGGCGACGGCACCATCTCGCTCGGGGCGGCCCAGGACCTTTTGGGCGAGGTTGCCGTCTCCACGCTGAGCTCCGCCGCCGATGCCCTTGCGCGACGCGACGTCCCGGCCCTCTTTGCCGAGGTGGGCGAGCTCGTCGACGCGGGTCGCGACCTGTTGCAGTTCTCCCGCGAGCTCGCTGCCCACCTGCGTGACGTGTACGTGGTCGCCGCGGTCGGCGCGCGCGAGAACGTCCTTGCCGTGACGCCCGAGGAGCTGACCGTTCTCCAGAATGAGGCCGCCGCTTTCGGGTCGGTCGATCGCCTGTCACGTGCGCTGGGCATTCTCGGTGACGCCTCCAGCGAGATGCGCACCGCGACCAACCAGCGCCTGGTGCTACGATCGAGGCCCTGGCCGAGCGCGTGGGACGCCTTGAGCAGCAGGTCCGCGCTCTCTCTCAGCCGGGAAGGGCGGCTGCGGCTGCGCCTGCCCCCCAAGCCGCCCCTGCCGCGCCGGCGCAATCGGCGCCTGTCGGCCGGCCCGTTCCTGTGGCGCCGCCGGTCTCCCAGTCCACCTCAGCGCCGCAGCCAACGCCTGCACCTCGACCGGCGTCCGTGCCCCAGCCCCAAACTGCGCCTCAGCCAGTCGCATCGGCCCAGCCTTCCTCCAGCCAGGGCGCGGTCACGGATCAGGGCGAGCTTCAGCGTCGTTGGCGTCAGGTGGTTGACTATCTGCTCAAGACCGCTCCTGCTCGAGGGTCGCTCCTCATGAGTGCGTCGCTCGAGGCCGATAGCGGCACGGAGCTCACGGTCGACTTGCATCAGGCGTCGCCCTTTGCGTCTAAGCAGCTCACGCGTGCGGACGTGAGCGCCCTCGTCGATCAGGCCGCGTCCGAGGTCTTCGGCCGCCGCCACGTCACCTACCATGCGTCGGGCGCTCCGGCCACTGTGCCACAGAACGCCCCTGCGCCGACCCCTGTGCCGACTCCAGCACCAGCGCCTGCGCCGACTCCAGCACCAATGCCTATGATCACGCAGGAGCAGCCGCCCTTCGAGGAGCCTCAGTATGCCGATGAGCTCCCAACTGAAGCCTATAACATGCCGCCGGTGCCGCCCGCTCCCGCCATGCCACAACAGCCGGCGGCACCGCAGACGGCATCTGCTTCCGCTCCGCAGGCGGCGCACGACTCCGTGCACCAGCCGGCTACCGTCCCACAGGCGGCATCCGCACCTGCGCCGCAGTCTCAGGTCAACGTCCCGCAGCCCCCGACGCTCATCCCCAAGCCCGCGCCCCAATCCGATGCCGCGAACGATTACGTCTCGTTCGACCCGACCGATGCGGCGAGTGTGATGGCCATGCTGACGGATATCTTCGGGGCCGGCGTGAAGGACGTCTCGGACAAGTAGCGCTGTGCTCATCAGGACAAACTTGTAATGATTGCATGATGCAGTGGTTTGCTGTTAGGTGGAATCGCGCATTCGGAATCGGCTTGCAGATTAATTTCTGCAATTGGCATGTGCATGCGTGCTAACTGGTCGTGGGTGACAACGAACTCGTAGCCCTCAACAAAGACTACGTAGGCGCGAACAATAAACCCGTCGATCTGTGAGCTACGGACCCTCCCAGCTCACAAAACGACGTCATTGTTGTTTGGGACAACGAGCTCGTCGTCGGCGGCTACGAGCTCGTTGTTGATGCCTACGTATTCTTCGTCTGCAGCCGTGTGTTTTGACGCCAGAAACGGGAGCCTCGCCTTGGCACAGGAGAGCCCGGGTCGCGTGCGGGTCCGGACCGCAACGGGAATCAGCTTGGCTGCTTAGCCGACCGTGACGTCGACCGTGCCCGCGTCGGTCTCGACATGCAGGACGGTGTCCTCCAACGTGACGGACGATATGTTGCCGTCGCCGCCCACGGGGTTGCCGTCCGCATCGGCCACCTGCACGGGCACGGAACCGTCGGCCAGTGTGTACGCGATCACGTCCCAGGAGCCGTCGAGGTTCTCGGGCACGATCAGCGCGCCGTTGCAGAGGACCAGCTGGACGGGGGTGCCGGTCAGCGTGAAGAGCGCCGTTGCCTCGCCATCGCCATACGCACGAGTGAGGGCATAACTGCCGTCATCCTGCTGGGTTAGGCGATAGGTGGCGTCGTTATAGGTGATCGCCTGATCGACGGCGACCTGGGTTTGCTCGAGCTGCGTGGGGGTGTCGGGCTGATCGCTGCCGGCGGACAGAAGGCTGTGAAGCAGGAAGAATCCGACGGCGACCACGGCGGCCACGGCGATGGCGATACCGATGAAGACCTTGCGGCTGCCCGTGGTCTTGGTCTGGTGTGAGGCCACCTTGGGCCGGCGCGACTGGCTCATACGACGGTCGCCGCTGTATTCGCGCGAGATGGTCGCGGCCTCGCGCGCCTCCATCGCGTTGTCCCGGGTGGTGAGGCGGGCGCCCTGGCCGGAGCTCAGACGCGAGAAGGAGCCCGTCTCGGACGGGTCCACGCCGATGGGGCGCGGTGCATCGGCCTCGAGGGGCACGAAGGCGCTCGTCGCGTCCGGACCGCTCGGGTGGACGGGGACGCTCATCGTGTCGCCGGGCGAGACGGGGGAGGACCGTGGGAAGCGGGCGCGGGCCGGGGTCTGCGGCGTCGACTGCGCGGGCGCTGCATGCCTACTCGTGCGCGGGGCGTTCGCGGAATCGGATGCGGATGCTGCGCCACCAGCCATGTGACGGCCGTGGCGAGGGGCGGGTGCGTCCGTGCGTTTATGGGGAGTGGTGGCCATAGTGAGCCTTTCGCTTGTCGTGCACCACAGATATTCTAACCAAGCCGCGCCTAGAGCACGCGCCGCGCCTCGATAGCCCGGCCCAGGGTCACCTCGTCCGCATATTCGAGGTCGCCGCCCACGGGCAGGCCGCTCGCCAGGCGCGAGGTCGCCACGCCGAGCGGGGCGATGGTGCGCGCGAGATAGGTCGCAGTCGTCTCGCCCTCCACGTTGGGGTTGGTGGCGAGAATGACCTCCTTGACGTCGCCATCGCGCAGGCGTGAGATCAGCTCGCGCACGTGCAGCTGGTCTGGACCGATTTTGTCCATCGGACTGATCACACCGCCGAGCACGTGGTAGAGGCCGTGGTAGGCACCGGTCCGCTCGATGGCCTGGACGTCACGCGGTTCCGAGACCACGCAGATCGTGCTGCGGTCGCGGCTGCCGTCGGAGCAGATATCGCAGGTATCCCGCGTGGCGTAGTTGAAGCAGACGGGGCAGAAATGCACCTGCTGCTTGAGATCGAGAATGGCATGGGCCAGGCGCCGCGCCTGTTCGTCGTCGGCCTCGAGCAGGTAGTAGGCGATGCGCTGGGCCGATTTGGGACCGATGCCCGGCAGGCGTCCGAGCTCGTCGAGCAGGCGCTGCAGGGCGCGGCCGTCGTTGGTCGTCTTCACGGGCTACATCAGCCCCGGGATATTCATGCCGCCGGTCACGTAACCTAGCTGCTGGTTCGCGGCGTCCTGGGCGCTCTCGAGGGCGTCGTTGACGGCGGCCAGCACCATGTCCTGCAGCATCTCGACGTCGTCGGGGTCGAGCGCCGCGGGGTCGATGGTGATCGACTTCAGGCGCATATCCGCTGAGGCGGTCACCTTGACCATGCCGCCGCCCGTGGAGGACGAAACCTCGATCTCGGGCAACTTGGCCTGGGCGGCCTCGAGCTGCTCCTGCATCTTACGGGCCTGCTTCATCATCTGCTGCATGTTCATCTGGGGCATGGCGACCTCCCGGTCTGCTTGCGTTGGATTCCTCAACACTTTACCTGCGTGTGGTGGACTTGTGCATTATTTCAAAAAACTGCTAGACAAGACCCGACGCATCTGATTAAATAGCTTCCGCACCTGATGCACGGGGTATTAGCTCAGCTTGGTTAGAGCGCCGGCCTGTCACGTCGGAGGTCGCGGGTTCGAGCCCCGCATATCCCGCCATTGCCTGCACAAGGGCCTCGGTTTCCGAGGCCCTTTTTGTTTGTGCCCCGCGACCCGGGAGACGATGCGATGAAGGTCGGCAATAAGGACGTGCGCGGCGGTACGGATGTCTTCGGCCGTACGGCGGGGTCTGCCTTCGCCGACGAGCGGCTCGTGGACTTCCGCGACCTCGTGCGCGCCCAGGGCGAGGAGCATTATCGCGACCTGCCCTGGCGGCGTACGCGCGATCCCTATGCCATCTGGATCAGCGAGGTCATGCTCCAGCAGACCCAGGTCGCGCGCGTGGACGGGCGCTGGCAGCGCTGGCTCGACCGCTTTCCCGACATCGCATCCCTGGCCGCGGCCGACCCTGCCGACGTTCTGGGGGAGTGGCAGGGCATGGGCTACAACCGCCGCGCACTGGCCCTGCGGGATGCCGCGCGGACAGTCGTGGCAACTGGTGGCGAGCTACCCCGCGAGGCCGAGGGGCTGGTGCGCCTGCCGGGCATCGGCCCCGCGACGGCGGCGGGCATCCGCGCCTTCGCCTGGGAGCTGCCCGGCGTATATCTCGAGACCAACGTGCGCACAGTCTTTCTCCACGAGCTCTTCCCCGGCGAGCTCGACGTGCCCGACAAGGCCATCGTCCCCCTAGTCGCGGCCACCTGCCCGACCGATGCGTCCGACCCCGCCGACACGCCGCGCACCTGGTATTACGCCCTGCTCGACTATGGCGGGGTCGCATCGGCAGAAACGCGCCGCTCTGGTCCGCCTCCTTTTGGCCCATCGCACCCAGGGCGCGGCCGTGCCCGCCACGACCGAAACTTTTACGGAAGAGCTCTCCAAAATCGAGCGGGAAGCGGGTAGACTAGCCCTAGATGCGGCTGAGGTCGCCGACCTTCTGGCGGAGCTCGAGCACGAGGGCTTCTGCCGCCGCGAGGGCGACGTCTGGCGCGTGTAGTAGCAGGGATGTTTCTGGAGAGGAGTAGGTCCGATGGCTATCGATTTCGAGAATTCCGAGACCAAGAAGAACCTGGAGGCCGCGTTTGCCGGCGAGTCCCAGGCGACCAACAAGTACGCGTATTACGCGAGCAAGGCCAAGAAGGAGGGCTATGTCCAGATCTCCGACATCTTCACGGAGACCTCCGGCAACGAGCGCGAGCACGCCAAGCTCTGGTTCAAGTACCTCCACGGCGGCGAGGTGCCCGACACCCTGACCAACATCAAGGACGCCGCGGCCGGCGAGAACTACGAGTGGACCGAGATGTACAAGGAGTTCGCCGAGAAGGCCGACGAGGAGGGCTTCAAGGAGATCGCCGCCAAGTTCCGCATGGTGGGCGAGATCGAGAAGCACCACGAGGAGCGCTACAACAAGCTGGCCGAGCGCGTCGAGAAGGGCGAGGTCTTCGGCCGCGAGGGCGTCAAGGTCTGGAAGTGCCTCAACTGCGGTCACCTGCATGTGGGCCCCGAGGCCCCCAAGGTCTGCCCGGTCTGCAACCACCCGCAGAGCTACTTCGAGGAGCAGGTCGTCAACTACTAAGGACGGCTGACACAAGCGAAAAGAAGGGCGGTGCGCTTCGGCGTGCCGTCCTTTTTGTACTGATGATCGATGCGTGCGTGAATCTGTGTGCGCCGCCTACTTTTTCGTGCGCTTGCGGTAGCGGTCAGGGTTGCCGGCGCTGGGACAGAGGTCGACCAGGGGACAGTCGTCGCATTTGGGCCGCTGGGAGGGGCAGATTTCGCGGCCCAGGCGAATCCAGGTCTCGTTCACCCCGCTCCAGAGCTCCTGTGGGATGAGGTCGAGCAGGTCGGCCTCGGCCGCGGCGGGGGAGGGGGCCCGGGTGAAGCCCAGGCGGGTCGCGATGCGGTACACATGGGTGTCCACGGCGATGCCCTCCACGATGCCGAAGGCCTTGTTGAGCACGATGTTGGCCGTCTTGCGGCCGACGCCGGGCAGGCTCGTGAGCTCCTCCATGCTTGCGGGCACCTCGCCGCCAAAATCGGTCACGAGCGCTTGCGCCAGCTCCACGGCGTGCCGGGCCTTGCTGTGGTAGAAGCCCAGGGAGTGGATGACCGTCTCGACCTCGCCCACGTCGGCGGCCGCGAGCTCGGCGGGCCCCGGCCAGCGGGAGAAGAGCTCGGGCGTGACCTTGTTGACGGCGCGGTCGGTCGTCTGGGCCGAGAGCATCACGGCGACCAGCAGCGTGTAGGGGGAGTCGAAGTCCAGCGCACTGCCCACGTCGCCATAGCGCTCCTCCATTCTGTGGCACACCTCGATCGCGCGTTCGCGCTTTGCCTTCTTGGATTCCCGTGTCATAGCGCCTCCCGCCCGCATGGTGTTCCGTCCGCCGCGCAGGTCTGCCGCACGGGGGTTTCATGGAACATTATGTCCCCCCGCGGGGCTAGAATGTGGACGCTATGGAATCGTTCTTGCGGGATGGCGCCCGCAAGGGGCCGTCCGTATCGGCACGCGACCAGTTGGAGGTAAGCCATGGCCAATCCCGACGTTGTCCACGCACTCACCAATGATGACATCTATATGCTGGCGGAAGGCGATTGGTTCCGCAGCTACGAGAAGCTGGGCGCGCACCCGGCCACGGTCGACGGGAAGAAGGGCTACTCCTTCGCCGTCTGGGCCCCCGGCGTGCGTGGCGTCCATGTGATCGGCGAGTTCAACGGCTGGGACCCCGAGGCCACGCCGCTTTCCGTCACGCCCTATGGCGGCGTCTGGGAGGGGTTTGTGCCCGGCGTCGTGGAGGGCCAGCTCTACAAGTACCTGATCGAGACCCAGAACGGCGACCTGCTCTACAAGGCCGACCCCTATGCCTTCTCGGCCGAGCTCATCCCCGGCACCGCCTCCCGCACGGCCGACCTGTCCGGCTACACATGGGGCGACAAGAAATGGATGGACGCGCGCAAGAAGCGCGAGCACCTCAAGGAACCCCTCAACATCTTCGAGGTGCACCTGGGTTCCTGGAAGCGCCATGACGATGGCCTGGCTGGCAACGGCGACCCCGACTCCGACGACCACGCGGGTACCTACCTCACCTATGACGACCTGTCGGTCGAGCTCGTCGACTACGTCAAGAAGATGGGCTATTCCCATATCGAGATTCTCCCCGTGATGGAGCATCCCTTCGACGGGTCGTGGGGCTATCAGGTCACGGGCTATTACGCGCCGACCTCCCGCTACGGCACGCCCAAGCAGTTCAAGCATTTCGTCGATGCCTGCCACGAGGCGGGCATCGGCGTCATCCTCGACTGGGTGCCTGGCGGCTTCTGCCGCGACGAGCAGGGCCTGGTGCACTTCAACGGCGACAAGCTCTACGAGAAGGAGGAGCACCCCAACTGGGGCACCTTCAAGTTCGACCTGGGCCGCGGCGAGGTGCAGACTTTCCTGATCTCCAACCTGCTCTACTGGGTGGACGAATACCACGCCGACGGCATCCGCATGGACGGTGTGACCTCTATGCTCTACCTCAACTTCGGCATCGACGACCCGCGCATGAAGAAGTTCAACGACAAGGGCACGGAGGAGGACTTCGCCTCCATCGAGTTCATCCGCAACTGCAACAAGACCATCGGCAAGTACTATCCCGACGTCATGATGATCGCCGAGGAGTCCACGGCCTGGCCGCTCGTGACCTACCCGCCCGAGGACGGCGGCCTGGGCTTCAACTTTAAGTGGGACATGGGTTGGATGAACGACACGCTGCACTACATGCAGACCGACTTCCCCTATCGCCCGGGCAACCACGGCTTCCTCACCTTCTCGATCATGTACGCCTTCAACGAGAACTTCGTGCTGCCCCTGTCCCACGACGAGGTCGTCCATGGCAAGTGCTCGCTCATCACTCGCATGCCGGGCGACTACTGGCGTCAGTTCGCGGGCATGCGCGCCCTGGCTTTCTACCAGATGACCCATCCCGGCGCCAAGCTCAACTTCATGGGCAACGAGATCGCCCAGTTCATCGAATGGCGCTATTACGAGGGCATTCAGTACTTCCTGACGGAGCAATACGAGGCCCATGCCAGCCAGCAGCACTTCGTTGCCGCCCTCAACAAGTTCTACAACGAGCACCCCGCCCTCTGGCAGCGTGCCTACGCGTCCGACGGCTTCGAGTGGGTCAACGCCAACGACGCCGACCAGTCCATCATCAGCTTCGTGCGTCACGGCGACGACCCCACAGACGACCTGGTCATCCTCATCAACTTCGACCCGGCGACCTATGAGGAGTTCCGCATCGGCCTTCCGCGCGCGGGCCTCTGGAAGGAAGTCTTCAACACCGATGCCGAGGAATTCGGCGGTTCGGGCGTCACCAATAGCGGCACCGTGTACGAGTCCCTTCCAGAGGACTGTGACGGGCGCGATAATTCTGTCATCATCCGTGTTCCGCCCATAGGCGGTGTCGTGCTAGCCTACGAGGGACCGCTTCCAAAGAAGGAGAAGGCGGCAAAGGCGCCCGCGACCAAGAAGGAGACCGTCACCAAGAAGGCGCCGCGCAAGGCCGCCGCAGGCAAGAAATCCCCTGCGGCTCCCAAGGCAACGGCAAAGAAGGCGGCAGCGAAGTCGACCCCGACCGCGAAGAAGCGCTCCAAAAAGGCGTAGGCGCGGCGGGAACCGGACCGGGAGAGGACCGGGCGTCTGAGCTGCGCACAACCAGCGTCGAAAGGCAACCATGCAATTCCAGACGAAACAGGATAAGGGCATCGGCGGCAAGGTGTTCGAGACCAAGGAGCAGTTCGAGGAGCAGTTCGAGGACAGCTGCCAGGCGGCTTTCGGCCGCACCTTCGCGAACTGCAGCGACTATGAGCGCTTCTATGTGCTGGCCTCCCTCATCGCCCGCCGCTCGCACAACATCGAGCTGAAGACCCACAAGCCCAAGCAGGAGAAGCGCGTCTTCTACTTCTCCCTCGAGTTCCTGATCGGTCCGCTGCTGGACAACTACCTGCTCAACCTGGGCGTTCGCGACCTCGTGAAGGAGGGCCTGAAGGATCTGGGTACCGATCTGGACACCCTCGAGGCCCAGGAGGTCGACCCCGGCCTTGGCAACGGTGGCCTTGGACGTCTGGCTGCGTGCTTCCTAGATTCCATGGCCACGGAGGGCATCGCCGGCTACGGCAACGGCATGCGCTACCGCTACGGCCTCTTCCACCAGGACATCGAGGGCGGCCGCCAGGTCGAGCGCACGGACAACTGGCTCGAGCGCGGCTACCCCTGGGAGACTCGCAAGGACGGCAGCGCCGTCACGGTACAGTTCGGCGGCCAGGTCGTCCGCCACGAGAAGGACGGCTACTACTGGTTCACCCAGGAGGGCGGCGAGGTCGTCCGCGCCGTCCCCTATGACGTGCCCATCGTGGGCTACGGCGGCGAGCTCGTGAACCGCCTGCGCATCTGGAAGGCCGAGCCCAACAGCGAGGACTTCGACCTGGACGCCTTCAACGCCGGCGACTACGCCAAGGCCAGCAAGTTCCGTACGGACGTCGAGGCCATCTCGACGATCCTGTATCCCAACGACGCCGGCGAGCACGGCCGTATGCTCCGCCTCAAGCAGGAGTACCTCTTCGTCTCTGCCGGACTCCAGACCATCCTGCGCGACTACGTGAAGGATTTCGGCGACGACGCCTGGGACCAGCTGTCCGACTACGTGGCCATCCACACCAACGACACGCACCCCGCCATGTGCGGCCCCGAGCTCATGCGCCAGCTGGTCGACGTCCACCACGTCGATTTCGACCGTGCCTACCAGATCGCCTGCAAGACGATTTCCTACACCAACCACACCGTCATGCCCGAGGCGCTGGAGAAGTGGCCGATCAACACCTTCCGCGCCCTGCTGCCGCGCGTCTACATGTTCATCGAGGAGATCGACCGCCGCTATCGCGAGAACTTCCCCCAGACCGCACCCAACTGGCACGAGCAGCTGCAGAACACCGCCATCCTCTGGGACGGCCAGGTGCGCATGGCCAACCTCTCGGTCATCTTCTCGCACTCCGTCAACGGCGTGTCCGCCCTCCATACCTCGATTCTCGAGCAGAGCGTGCTGAAGGACTTCTACGAGCTTGAGCCCGCCAAGTTCAACAACAAGACCAACGGCGTCTCGCACCGCCGCTTCCTCGGCAACGCCAACCCGCCCTACGCCAAGCTCATCTGCGACGCGATCGGCGAGGGCTGGCTCAAGGACGCCGACGAGCTCAAGAAGCTCGAACAGTTTGAGAACGACCCGAGCTTCCTGGAAGGCTTTGAGAAGGCAAAGGCGGCCGACAAGGTCCGTCTGGCCAAGTACGTCAAGGACACCACGGGCGTCGAGTTGGACACCAACATGATCTTCGACGTGCAGGTCAAGCGCTTCCATGCCTACAAGCGCCAGCTCCTCAACGCCTT
The DNA here is from genome assembly GCA_900315165.1 of uncultured Actinomycetes bacterium. Taxonomy (GTDB): domain Bacteria; phylum Actinomycetota; class Coriobacteriia; order Coriobacteriales; family Atopobiaceae; genus Olegusella. The sequence continues at coordinate 63,086 of OMXZ01000008.1, forward strand.
CAAGGTGATGGACATCTACAACCGCCTGCTCGCCGACCCGAGCTACGACATCCACCCCACGGCTTTCATCTTCGCCGGCAAGGCGGCCCAGAGCTACACCTTCGCCAAGGAGGTCATCCGCCTGATCAACTCGCTGGCCGACGTCATCAACCACGACGATCGCGTCAACAAGAAGATCATGGTGGCCTTCGTGCCCAACTTCGCGGTCAGCAACGCGCAGTTCATTTACTCCGCCGCCGACATCTCCGAGCAGATCTCGGTCGCCGGCGCCGAGGCCTCCGGCACGTCCAACATGAAGCTCATGATGAACGGCGCCATCACCCTGGGCACCTACGACGGCTCCAACGTCGAGATCAGCCAGCTCGTGGGCGACGACAACATCAAGATCTTCGGCCTGCGTGCCAACGAGGTCGACGAGCTGCGTGCTTCCCACAGCTACTACGCCTGGGATATGTACAACGGCGACCGCGCCCGTCTCGGCCACATCGTCGACCAGCTAACCGACGGCACCTTCGCCCGCCTGTCCGGCAATTTCGAGAGCATCCATGACGCCCTGATGGTCAATAACGACCAGGACCTCGTGCTCAAGGACTTCTATTCCTACGTCCAGGCTTGGGAGGAGCTCACGACCTTCTACGCCGACCGCGCCGCCTGGAACCGCTGCGGCGTCCACAACACAGCCGAGTCCGGCTTCTTCAGCTCCGACCGCACGATCCGCGAGTACGCCAAGGAGGTCTGGGGGATGTAACGCACCCCTCTGATACATCCGACCTGTCGGGGGCGCCGTTCGCAGATTCGGCGCCCCCTTTTCATGCCTCGGCAGCGATACTGTAGGCGCCCCTGTGCTCACGGCACGGAAACAAAAGGGATTTTCCGCCCGGCACCGGGCGGTGGAGGAAAAGTTAGGAAGTACGAAAGGGGAAGGTGACAGATGAGCAAGACCGAATGCATCGCGATGCTGCTCGCGGGCGGACGCGGTAGCCGACTGGGAGCCCTGACGAGCAAGATCGCCAAGCCGGCCGTCTCGTTCGGCGCGAAGTACCGCATCATCGACTTTGTGCTCTCCAACTGCGCAAATTCGGGGATCAATACGGTGGGCGTACTCACGCAGTATCGCCCGTACCTGCTGCACTCCTATCTGGGCAACGGCAGCGCCTGGGACCTCGACACGATTGACGGCGGCGGCATCGCCATCCTGCCCCCGTATGAGAAGCAGTCGGGCGCCAGCTGGTACGCCGGCACGGCCGACGCTATCACGCAGAACCTGGGCTTCATCGAGTCCCAGGACCCCGAGTACGTCCTGATCCTGTCCGGCGACCAGCTCTATAGCATGGACTACCAGGAGATGCTCGCCAACCACAAGCGTCACAACGCCGACCTCACCGTGGCTGTCATGCCCGTGCCCTGGGAGGAGGCGCCCCGCTTCGGCATCATGACCGAGGACGACGACGAGAAGATCCTCGAGTTCAACGAGAAGCCGGCCGAGCCCAAGAGCAACCTCGCCTCCATGGGCATCTACATCTTCAACGCCAAGCTCCTGATCGACACCCTCAAGGCCGACGAGCAGGATCCCAATTCCTCGCACGACTTCGGTGGCGACATCATCCCCAAGCTGCTGCATGAGGGCCGTCGCCTCTACACCTACCACTACAACGGCTTCTGGCGCGACGTGGGCACCATCGCCTCCTTCCACGAGACCAGCATGGAGCTTCTGGGCAAGGAGCCCGCGTTCGACCTGTACGCCGGCCCCACCATCCTGTCCAACTCCAACACGATGCCGCCGGCCTACATCGGCCCGGACGCCGTCGTGGACGACTGCCTGGCCGCCGGCGGCGTGACCATCCTCGGCACGGCCAAGCACTCCATCGTCTCGCTGGGTGCCACCGTGGGCGAGGGCGCCATCGTCGAGGATTCCGTCCTTCTGCCCGGCGCCACCGTCAAGGCGGGTGCGCATGTCGTGCGTGCGATCATGGGCGAGAACGCCGTGGTCGAGGAGGGTGCGACCCTCGGCAGTGCCGACACGTCTGTTGATTACGCCGTCATCGGGGATGACGTCGTCGTAGGGAAGGAGGCGGAGTAGCCATGCCCAAGGCCATCGGATACATCACCGCAAACTACACCACCAAGTCCACGAGCGTGCTCACCGAGAGCCGCCCGGTTGCCTCGCTGCCCTATCTGGGCCGCTACCGCCTGGTCGATTTCGCGCTGTCCAACATGGTCAACGCCAAGATCACCTCGGTTGGCCTGGTCATGCCGTTCAACTACCGTTCGCTCACGGACCACGTGGGTGCCGGCAAGGACTGGGGTCTCTCCCGCAAGAAGGGCGGCCTCTTCAGCCTGCCCGGCTCCGCCTTCGGTACGACGCGCTCCGGCGCTCGCTTCCTCGTGCGCGACATGATCGCCAACAAGGCCTACTTCCAGCGCACTACCGCCGAATATGTGATTATGAGCTCCGCCAACTTCGTCTACAACATGGACTACCGCGACCTCATCGCGGCCCATGAGGCCAACGACGCCGACATCACGGCGGTTGTGCAGACGGCTCCCGGCGACGCGGCGGACGTCATGAGCTTCGCCACCGAGGAAGGCCGCGTGACGGGCATCAAGCATGGCACGGTCGCGGGCAACACCGCCTTCATCGACCTGTTCGTCATCGGTCGCGAGAAGCTGCTCGAGATCCTCGACTGGTACACCGCCACCGACTACCTCGACCTCTTCGAGGCCATTGACGGCGAGTGGGGCCGCGTGAACGTCCAGACCTACGAGTTCAACGGCTACTGCGCCCCCATCTTCGAACGTAACGACTACTACGACTCCAACATGGACATGCTCAAGCAGGCTGTCACCGACGAGCTCTTCACGCCCGAGCGCCCGATCCGCACCAAGGCCCACGACAATGCGCCTGCCAAGTTCGAGACCGGCTCCCACGTCACCAATTCCCGCCTGTCCGGCAGCGATCGCATCTACGGCACCGTTACCGGCTCCATCCTGGGCCGCTCGGTCACGGTGGAGAGCGGCGCCGTCGTGCGCAACTCCGTGGTTATGCAGAACTGCGTCGTGAAGAGCGGTGCCGTGATCGAGAACGCGATCATCGACCGCAACAACGTCATCCCCGCAGGCACCGAGCTGCGCGGCACGACCGAAGACCTCCTCATCATGGAGAAGGGCGACAACGAGTAAGGGATTGCCATGGCAGACAGGGTAAGAAGAAAGATCAGAATTCTCTTTGCCGCCTCCGAGGCGGTGCCCTTCGCCAAGACCGGCGGCTTGGGCGACGTGGCGGGATCCCTGCCGCGCGCGCTCAAGGCCGCCGGCGCCAAGGTCGCGGTGATCGTCCCCAAGTACGGGACGATTCCCGAGCAGTACACCGAGAAGATGAAGCACGTCGCGGACTTCTATGTGCCCCTGGCTTGGCGCAACGTCTACTGCGGCATCGAGAAGCTCACCTACCAGGGCGTGGACTTCTATTTCGTGGACAACGAGGCTTATTTCAAGCGTGACGCCCTCTACGGCTACTTCGACGACGGCGAGCGCTTCGCCTTCTTCAGCAAGGCGATCTGCGAGGCCATCGAGAAGGTCCCGGAGCTCGAGTGCGACGTCCTGCACTGCAACGACTGGCAGACGGCCCTGGCCCCGATTTTCCTGCGCGAGTTCTATCAGGAAAGCGACGTGTGCCGCAACGTGCGCACCATCTTCACGGTGCATAACGTCAAGTTCCAGGGACAGTTCTCCGACAAGGTGCTGCAGGAGGTGCTCGGCCTCGATGGCATCCCCGCCGCAGCGGGCCAGCTGCGCAGCGACGACGCCTCCATCAACTACATGAAGGGCGCTCTGCTCTACTCCGACACCATCTCAACGGTGAGTCCCACCTATGCCCGCGAGCTGCAGATGCCCTTCTACGGCGAGGGCCTCGACGGCATCTTCCGTGAGCGCAGCTGGTGCCTGCACGGCATCCTCAACGGCATCGACGTGGACGAGTGGAACCCGGCGACCGACACCACCATCCCCGCCCCCTTCTCCGAGAAGGACCTGACGGGCAAGGCGAAGGACAAGGCGGCGCTCCAGGAGGAGCTCGGCCTGCGCGTGGACCCCGAGCGCCCGCTCGTGGTAATGGTGGGCCGTCTGACCAACCAGAAGGGCCTGGGCCTCGTGCGCTATGCGATGGACCGCATCATGTCCCGCGGCGTGCAGGTGGCCATCCTGGGCACTGGCGATGCCGACCAAGAGGAAGCCTTCCGCTATTTTGACGGCAAGTACGGCGACATGATGTGCGCCCGTATCGCCTTCGACGGCGCGCTAGCCCACCGCATGTACGCGGCTGGCGACATGTTGCTGATGCCGTCCGAGTTCGAGCCCTGCGGCCTCGCCCAGATGATCGCCATGCGCTACGGCACCCTGCCCGTGGTGCGCGAGACGGGCGGCCTGGCCGACAGCGTCGAGCCCTACAACAAGTACACGGGCGAGGGCACCGGCTTCCGCTTCACCAACATGAACGCGGACGAGATGGCCAACTGCCTGCTCGATGCCTGCGAGGTCTTCTGGACCGATCAGGATGCCTGGAAGCAGCTGATGGTTCAGGCCATGGAGGCGGACTTCAGCTGGAAGCGCGCCGCGGGCGACTACCTCGGCATGTACCACGACCTGCATCCCGAGATCATCCCCTATCAGAAAAAGAAGTAGGGGGCGATTGGCGGAGCCTGACGGTCGGGCCGAGAGACCCCAGCCAACAGGGGCACCGTATGGCGGCAAAGGCGCCACGAGCCGACGGATGAAAGTTTCTACAGGAGGGGCCCGGTGCGAACCGGGTCCCTTTTCCGTATGCGGGCCGCACGTGCTATCCTTTGTCTGTTTTTGACGAAATTGTGAACGGAGGCACCCCGTGCGAGCTTGCCATATCACCTCTGACCCCCGTTACCGCACCCCCTTCGGGGCAATCCCGACGGGCGAGAGCGTCGTCCTCGCCCTGGACGTCTGGGACGACACCGAGGCCTGGACGGAGCTGCGCCTGTGGACGGACGACGAGGGCGAGCGCCTCGTCGAGATGGACCGTGCGGAGGAGGGCGACCACCTGCATTTTTCCGTGAAGCTGGTCTCCGAGCGCCCCAACATCGTCTGGTACAGCTTCCGGGTACATGCGGCAAACGGCGACATTTGGCGCTACGGCGCCCGGCCCGACTGCCCGGTGGGGGAGGGCGCCTTCGCCTATGGCGAGCCGCCCTCGTTCCAGCTGACGGTGTACGCGCGCAAGCGCGGTGTGCAGCCTGATTGGTACCGTCATGCGGTCGTCTACCAGATCTTCCCCGACCGGTTCGCGCGCGGCGAGGATTGGGAGGACCGCGCAAAGACCCTCGAGGCGCCCCGCGAGGGGACCGACCGCGCGGTGGTCGAGGACTGGGACGAGACCCCCAGCTACCGGCGGAAGGCCGACGGTTCAATCGAGGGCTGGGACTTCTACGGCGGTACGCTCGAGGGCATCCGCGAGCATCTCGACTACCTCGAGAGCCTGGGTGTGACCTGCCTCTACCTGAACCCGATTTTCCAGGCGGCCTCCAACCATCGTTACGACACGGGTGACTATATGCAGATCGATCCCGTGCTCGGCGACGAGGAGAGCTTCAAGGCTCTGTGCGCCGATGCGCGCGACCACGGTATCTCGGTCATCCTCGACGGCGTTTTCAACCACACCGGCGACGACTCCCGCTATTTCAATCGCTACGGCAACTACCCCGACGTGGGGGCTTGGCAGTCGCCTAAATCCGAGTACCGCGACTGGTACAAGATCGGGCCCGACGGCACCTACACGAGCTGGTGGGGCGTCGCCAACATGCCGGACCTCAACGAGGAGAACCCGGACTACCGCCAGTACATCTGCGGGCGCGACGGCGTCGTGCGCCACTGGCTGCGGGCCGGCGCGCGCGGCTGGCGCCTGGACGTGGCCGACGAGCTGCCCGATGACTTCATCGTGGATATCAAGCGGGCTGAGCTCGCGGAGAAGCGCGACGCCGTGCTGCTCGGTGAGGTCTGGGAGGATGCGACCACCAAGCGCGCCTACGACAAGCTCCGCCACTATTTCTGGGGCGACGAGCTGGACGGCACGATGAACTACCCCTGGCGCCACGTCCTGCTCCACTACTTGATCGGCAAGGCGACGGCCACCCAGGTCGCGCAGACGATGCAGGTCCTGCGCGAGAACTACCCGCGCGACGCCTTCTATTCCGAGCTCAACATGCTGGGCAGCCACGACCGCGTCCGCCTGCTCACTATCTTGGGCAACACGCCCAAGCCCGACACCCTGGGCGAGCAGCAGAAGGCGGAGTTCCGTCTGGACAAGGACCACCGCTCGCTCGCGGTGAGCCGCCTTTGGCTCGCGGCCCTGCTGCAGATGACCATGCCGGGCGTGCCCAGCATCTACTACGGCGACGAGGCGGGCTGCGAGGGCTATGCCGACCCCTACAACCGCGGCACCTTCCCCTGGGACAACATCGATAAGAACTGCCACGACATCTACCGCAACGCGATCGGCCTTCGGAAGGCCCTGCCCGTGCTGGTCGACGGCGAGTTCGAGCCCTTCGCACCGAACGACGACGTCTTCGGCTTCTGGCGCTGGGACGGGGACACAACCGTCTGCGTGCTCGTGAACACGAGCCTCGCCAACGCGCACACCGTCGAGGTCGAGATGCGCGACGAGGCCGTGGACGACGTGGTCGGCGGACGTCCGGTCGAGGTTGCAGACGGCAAGGCGTCCGTCTTCCTCTGGCCGCTCGGCAGCGCGGTGCTCTACTTCCATCCCGAGCAGCGCCTCCAGCGTCCCATGCCCCATGGCATGGGCATCATCGCCCATATCACCTCGCTGCCCAACCCCGCCCATCCCGGCAAGCCCGGCACACTGGGCGAGCCCGCCCGTCGCTTCATTGACTGGCTGGCCGACGGAGGCCAGCGGTATTGGCAGGTGCTCCCCGTCAACCCCACGGACGACTTCGGCTCGCCCTATGCGGGCCTTTCCGCCTTCGCGGGCAACACCTCCCTGCTCGAGGGGATGGAGGACGGGCCGACCCGCTTCGCGACCGATTTCGAGAACTCGCCGGAGTACCGCCGCTTTACCGAGGTGAACGAGAGCTGGCTTCTGCCCGCCGCCACTTTCCAGGCGATCAAGGAGGTCGTTGGCGAGGCGGTGCCCTGGTACGAGTGGCCCGAGAAGTACCGCACCTGGGAGCGCGGGCTGGCCAGGCGCCCGGAGCTCAAGAATCGCGTCAAGCGCCACATCGCCCTGCAGTACGAGTTCGACCGCCAGTGGCGTGAGATGCACGAATACGCCCGCAGCCGCGGCGTCCTCATCATCGGTGACATGCCCATGTACGTGTCGGGCGACTCGGCCGACGTCTGGAGCGAGCCCGGCATTTTCATGCTCGACCGCGACGGCCGCCCGAGCGGCCTTGCCGGCGCGCCGCCCGACGATTTCGCGAAGGACGGTCAGCTCTGGGGCAACCCCACCTACAACTGGCGCGCGATCCGTCGCACGCGCTACTCCTGGTGGATGCGCCGCTTCCGCCGCATGTTCGAGCTCTACGACTACGTCCGTCTCGACCACTTCCTGGGCTTCTCGTCCTACTTCAAGATTCCCGTGGACGGCAAGGCCAAGGACGGTGACTGGTGCTTCGGGCCGGGGCTCGAGCTCTTCTCCCGTGTGCGCGATCGCTTCGGCGCCCTGCCCTTCGTGGCGGAGGACCTCGGCCTTGTGACGCCGGCCGTGCGCGCGCTGGTCGCGGAGACGGGCTTCCCGGGCATGGACGTCGTGCAGTTCTATCCCGACGATCTTGCCAAGGGCTACACACCGATCCCCGGCAGGATCGCCTACACCGGCACTCACGATAACCAGACGCTGGTGGGCTGGGCGGCCGACAAGTATGGCGAGAAGGAGGCCGAGGAAGCCGCGACCAAGGTCATGGACATGGTGCTCGCCTCCGATGCCGAGGTCGCCATCACGACCCTGCAGGACGTGCTCGGCCTGGACGACGACGCCCGTATGAACACCCCGGGTACCGCTGAGGGCAACTGGGTCTGGCAGGCCACGGAGGACCAGCTCGCGAAATCCGCCGACCACCTGCGCAACCTGGCCGAGAAGAGCGGGCGTGCGGCGACGGGACCCCTGCCCGCCGACGCGGTGGCGACGGTGCTGGAGATCGGCGACCTGCGCGAGCCCATCGACCCCGCGGCGGATGACCCTGACGCCTATGTGGTCGAGGACCTGCCCGAATCCGACCTGCCTGCCGTCGATGACACGCCCTACGACCCGAGCGTCCCCACGCTCCTGCGCGCCGACGCCATCGCGGACGATTACGATGAGGCAGAGGGCGAGGACGCCTCCAAGATCGACGGCTAGCCGTCGAACCCGATTACCCGTCGCTCCTGACTTGTCGCTCCCGATTGCTTCTAACCCAGGCCCAGGGCCAGGCAGACGAGGTGGACCAGAAAGGCGACGACCCAGGCAACAAGCGTCTGCTGGGCAAAGACGATGGCCGCCCACTTGCCGCCGAGCTCGGCCTTGACCGTGGAGATCGCGGCCATGCAGGGCGGGTAGAGCAGGGTGAAGGTGAGGAAGGTGAAGGCGCTCGCCGGCGTGAACATCCCGGCGAGCAGGCTCGTCTGGCCCCCGAGCAGGACCGTCAGGGTCGAGACCACGCTCTCCTTTGCCATGAGGCCCGTGACCAGGGCGGTCGATGCGCGCCAGTCCGAAAAACCGAGCGGCGCGAAGATGGGCGAAAGCAGCGAGCCGAGGGCGGCGAGCATGCTTGCCGACTGATCGGCGGTCACGTTCAGGCGCAGGTCGAACGTCTGGAGGAACCAGATGGCGATGCTTGCGATGAAGATGATCGAGAAGGCCTTGGTCACGAACCCCTTAGTCTTGTCCCAAGCCAGCTGCAGCGTGGACTTGGCGCTGGGCAGGCGGTAGTTGGGCAATTCCATCACGAAGGGGACGGGGTCGCCGTGGAAGGCCGTTTTCTGCAGGATCTTGGCCATCACGATGCCCACGCCGAAGCCCATCAGGTAGAGCCCCACCATCACGAGCCCCGCATGCTCGGGAAAAAAGAAGGAGCAGAGCAGGGTGTAGATGGGGAGCTTGGCCGAGCAGCTCATGAAGGGGGTAAGCAGGACCGTCATCTTGCGATCGTGCTCGGAGGGCAGGGTGCGTGTGGACATGACGGCGGGCACCGTGCAGCCGAAGCCGATCAGCAGGGGGACGAAGCTGCGGCCTGATAGGCCAAACTTGCGCAGGACCTTGTCCATCACGAAGGCGATGCGGGCCATGTAGCCTGAGTCCTCCAGGATCGAGAGCAGGAGGAAGAGCGTGACGATGATCGGCAAAAAGCTGATGACCGTGCCACATCCCGCGAAGACGCCGTCGATCACGAGCGAGTGGACGACGGGGTTCACGCCCGCCGAGGTCAGGGCCGCGTCGCAGGCGGCCGTGACGGCATCGACGCCCAGGGCGAGCCAGTCGGCGAGGCGCTGGCCCACGGCCGAGAAGGTGAGCCAGAAGACGAGGGCCATGATCCCGACGAAGGCGGGGATGGCGGTGTAGCGGCCGGTGAGGATGCGGTCAATCGCGACGGAGCGCGTATGCTCGCGGCTCTCGTGCATCTTGGTCACGGTGAGGCCGCAGACCTCCTCGATGAAGGAGAAGCGCATGTCGGCCAGGGCGGCGGTACGGTCTTGGCCACTCTCGGCTTCCATCTGGGACACGATATGCTCCACGCCGGCCATCTCGTTCTCGTCGAGGCCGAGCGCCTCCCGTACCAGCCCGTCGCCCTCGACCAGCTTGGTCGCCGCGAAGCGCAGAGGCAGCTCGGCGCGGTCGGCGTGGCCCTGAATGAGGTGCATGACCGCGTGGAGGCAGCGGTGCAGGGCGCCGGCGTCGGGGGCGTCCTCGCGGCAGAAGTCCACGCGGCCGGGAACGTCGTGGTGGCGCGCGACGTGAATGGCGTGCTCGACGAGCTCGTCGATGCCCTGGTTCTTGGCGGCGGAGATGGGCACGACGGGCACGCCCAGCAGGGTCTCGAGTAGGTTGACGTCGACCGACCCGCCGTTGGCCGTGACCTCGTCCATCATGTTGAGCGCGACGACCATCGGGACCTCGAGCTCCATCAGCTGCAGGGTGAGGTAGAGGTTGCGCTCGATGTTGGTCGCGTCCACGATGTCGATCACGGCGTCGGGCCGCTCGTCCAGGATGAACTGGCGGCTCACGACCTCCTCGCCCGTGTAGGGGGAGAGGCTGTAGATGCCGGGCAGGTCGGTGATGGTGGCCTCCGGGTGGCTGCGCATGTGGCCGTCCTTGCGGTCCACTGTGACGCCGGGAAAGTTGCCAACATGCTGGTTGGAGCCCGTGAGCTGGTTGAAGAGGGTTGTCTTGCCCGAGTTCTGGTTGCCCGCCAGGGCGAAGGTGAGCGGTGCCCCCTTGGGCTTGGGCTCGCCCTCGGCGTGCCAGCGGTACTCCCTCTCATGACGCTCGCCGGCCGTCGAGCCCTCGCCGAGCTCGGGGTGGGGCGTGCGGCCCGTGGTCGGGTTGGCACGCTCCGGGATGTCGGTGTCGTGCACGGACCGCAGCTCGATCAGAGCGGCGTCTGCCTTGCGCAGGGTGAGCTCGTAGCTGCGCAGCCGGATCTCGAGCGGGTCGCCGAGCGGGGCGGCTTTGACCATGGTCACCTCGGTCCCCGGGGTGAGGCCCATGTCGAAGATGTGTTGGCGGAGCGGTCCGCTATTGCCGGCGACGGACGCGACAATGGCGTCCTTGCCGATCTCGAGTTCATCGAGCGTCATATGCAGCCCCTATTCTGCGACGCGTTGACTTGAGAAACGGTGGCCCACATGCCTGGCCAAGGCCCAGCCTTGGTCCAGATTCGCAGGCGATTCGGTTGTTATGCCCATAACTATAGTCAGTTTGTGCTATCCGCCGTCACTCAGCCGAAAAGCCATTCCTCCCAGCGCGGGTAGTCGCGGAGGGCCTGCCGGTGTCCCAGCTCATAGGAGGCGTAGAGCCGTGCGACATCGAGCGTCGTGGATTTCACGGGCATCTCGTCGGGCCGCACGATGAAGGCACGGCCCTCGCGCTCGAGCTCGAGCAGGTGGTCGATCGCTGCGTTGTAGCGCTCGTGCCTGGTCAGAAGGGCGCGCTCGAGCTCGGGGAATTTCTGGCCCCAATGGGCGTAGAGCCGCTTGGCTGCGGTGCCGGGGGCGGTCTTGCGGTAGCCGGCGGGCCGCGTCGCGACGAAGAAGATCTTCTCGTAGCCGTCCATCTCGGCCAGGTGCGTGGGGATGCCCGCGCCGACGCCGATGCCGCCGTCGAGCATGATGTGGCCGTTGATGCGGACGGGCCGCATCATGCCGGGCAGGGTGGAGCTCGCGCGAACCTCGGTCATCATGTGGTCGAAGGTGCCCATGCTCTCACGCGTAAACGAGACGGTGCGGCCCGTATCGGCCTCGAAGCTCTGGATGCGCGGGCGGGCGGGGTTGGCGGCGAAGGTCTCCCAGTCGAAGGGAAGGAAGCCGTCGGCCACGCATCCCGGATAGTCGTAGTCGGCGTTGAAGTAGCCATGTCCGTCGGCGAGCGACCGCATGCCGCCGCCTTCGGGTATGCCGGCAAGGTCGATGAAGGAACGCCGCACGCGGTTCTGGTCGCGGCTGATGTAATTTGCAGTGTGACTTGAACCGGCAGAGATGCCGCAGACCTCGTTGAAATAGATCCCGCGCTCGAGTAGCACGTTCGCGACGCCGGCGGTGTAGGAGGCGCGGTAGCCGCCGCCCTCGAAGACCAGGGCCACGTCGCGCACATTGCTCTCGAGCGGCGCTGCCGCCTCCCCGCGGGGATGTGCGGTGCAGCCGGTCAGCACAAAGTCACGGCTTGAAGAATCGTTCGTCTTGTCCATACAACCTCGCTCATGTTACGTCTGTCGTTTGAGCATTCTACCCATTTGCTCCGGGGTGCTAGAGTGATGCCATGTATGTGAAGGAGGCACCATGGCCCAGATGATCACCGATTCCTCCGAGGCGGCCGCCGAGCTCAAGCGCCGCATCGCCAAGGCGCGTAGCGTCGTCTTCTTCGGCGGCGCGGGCGTCTCGACCGCCAGCGGCATCCCCGACTTCCGCAGCGAGGATGGGCTCTACCACCAGCATTTCAAATACCCTCCCGAGGAGATGCTCGGGCACCGCTTCTTCGAGACGCACACGGAGGAGTTCTATGACTTCTACCGCACGCGCATGATCGCGCTGGACGCCAAGCCCAACCGCGCTCATTACAAGCTCGCCGAGCTGGAGCGCGACGGCAAGCTGACCGCCGTGGTCACCCAGAACATCGACGGCCTGCATCAGATGGCTGGCTCCAAGCACGTCTATGAGCTGCACGGGTCGGTCCATCGCAACATCTGCGAGGACTGCGGGCGCACCTATTCGGCCGAGTGGGTCATGGGGACCGAGGGCGTGCCGCACTGCCCGGAGTGCGGCGGCCGCATCAAGCCGGACGTCGTGCTGTACGGCGAGTCGCTCGACCAGAACGTGCTCTTTGGCGCGGCGGCGGCCATCGGCCACGCCGACATGCTGATCGTGGGCGGCACGTCGCTCGTGGTCTATCCGGCGGCGGGTCTCGTACAATACTTCCAGGGCGACGACCTCGCGATCGTCAACCTGCAGCCCACGCCGCAGGACCGCGACGCCGACCTGGTGTGCGCCTGCGACATCGCGAAGGCGTTCGATTTCTAGCAAGAGGGACTCGCGCCCGACGGCCGCGCCGGGGCGGGGATGAGTGGAGGTTGCATGGCACGAGAGGACTTCGCCGTTTGGCGCTGCGGGCGCCACGAGCTCTCGCTGGCGCGCCCGCGCATCATGGGCGTGCTGGAGGTCGGTCCGAACGCGTATGCCGCGGAGGAGGCGGTCGCACGCGGCCGCGAGATGCTCGACGAGGGTGCCGATCTGCTCGACGTGTGCGGCGAGCTGCCTGACGACGAGGGCCTGACCTCGCACGACGAGGCCGAGCGCGTCGTGCCCGTGGTGCGCGGCCTGGCTTCGACTGGGGCCATCGTCTGCATCAGTACGCGCCATGCCGACGTCGCCAAGATGTGCGTGCGCCTGGGCGCCTCCGTCGTCAACGACCCCGAGGGCTTCAGCGACCCGGCCATGGTGCAGATGGCGGCCGAGACCGACTGCGGCTGCGTGATCCTCTGCGACAACGAGTTCCGCGGTAACGCTTCGCGCCGCTCCGTGGTGCTCGACGCGCGCACGCCCCTGCGTCCCGTGGCGTCCAACCGCCGTTTCACCCTGCCCGAGGAGTCGCCCATCATGCGCGAGATCATGGGCTTTCTCGGCGACCAGGCGCGCGGACTCATGCGGGCGGGCGTCGCCCACGACCGCATCTGCGTGGACCCCGGCCCCGGTCAGGGCAAGACGACCGACGAGGACGTCGTGATCTGCCGCAACACGCGCAAGCTCGTGACCATGGGCTATCCGCTCATGCAGGCCGTCTCGCGCAAGGGCTTCTCGGGCACCATTGCGGGCTCCTCCGAGCAGGGATCTGCCACGATCGGCCTGGCCATGTGGGGCATCGAGGCCGGTGCCCGCATCCTGCGCGTGCACGATGTGGCCTCGGCGGTCGAGGCCGTGAACGCCTACTGGGCCATGTCCAAGGCCGACCCGCGCCAGGCCTTCGTCTCGCTGGGCTCCAACGTGGGCAACCGCGTCGACTTCCTGTCGCGTGCCGTCCGCCTGATCGACGAGATCCCGATGACCTGTGTGGTCGCGGCGAGCGACGCCTACGAGACCGAGCCCGCCTACGGCATCGCCACGCCCGTGGCCAACGCCGTGGCCGAGATCCGCTCCGAGCTGCATCCGCTGGTCCTGCTCGACCAGCTGCTCGCCGTGGAGGACAAGCTCGGCCGCATGCGCGATCCTGAGCAGGCCGGCCATGGCCCGCGCACGGTCGACTGCGACTTGGTCTGGATGGAGGGCGAGACGCATGCGGGCTCGCGCCTGACCCTGCCGCACCCGGGCCTGGGTGAGCGCGACTACGTGCTCGTGCCGATGGAGGATCTCATGCACGACCCCGTGCGTTTCCTGACGCACGCCGGCATCCAGGTACTGCCGCCCGAGCAGCGCGTCGGCCACGTCCGCACCAACCTCGGCCCGCTCGATTGGAAGTAAGGTGGAGCTGACCCTGCGCCCCAAGGTGCCCATGTACTGCCTGCAGGGCGCCGCATACGTCTGCGCGCTCGGCGCCGCGGAGGCCGTCGATGCTCGGATTCGCTGGCCGCATGCCCTGTTAGACGAGAGGGACGTGCCGCTCGCAACCGTCACGGCGCGCGGGGGCTATGACGACGACGGGCTCTTCATCCGCGTGGCGGGTGAGGGCCTGACCGAGGAAATGGCGACGGGCATTCGCAACTGCGCGGCTGATTGGGAGGCCGCGATCGCTCGGCGCGAGGGCAAGGTGGCCGGCCCCTTGGCGCCGGTGCTCGAGGCCTACGTCGACCGCCTCGCCGGGTTCGGCAGCGAGGTCGAGGTCGTCTTCCCCAATGGCAATATCGCGGCGCACGGCACCTTTTGCGGCGTCGACGTCTGGGGCCGCGCCACGGTGCGCACCGCCTCCGGCCGCGAGGTCGAGGTCGCGCCCGAGCAGGTTTCATTGCGTCCGGCAGACTAGGCGCTAGAGGGTCGGGCTAGTCACCAGAGGGCCGGGGCCAGAAAAAGCTCCATTGGTCCTAAGCGAAGTCATCTCCAGGCTGCGCTGGTCGCAAAACTCGCGGCTGCGCCGCTCAGACAGTTGCGACCACCCGCGCATCCCTCCGATGCCTTCAGGACCAAAAGTCCGCTTTTCCTGGCCCCGGCCCTCTGGCGCCTAGCCCTGCCGGGCGGCACGCTTGGCGGCGCGATGCTGCCAGATCTCGTGGATGCCGCGGATCGTGATGTCGGGGTCCAGCGCGTCGAATACGTCCGTTGCCTCGGCGATCGTGGCGGAAAATCCGCCCGTGCCCACGACGGTGACCTTGCCCAGCGTGGGTTCCTCGGCGCGCAGCTCCTCCTCGATGCGGCGGACGATGCCCTCGGCTTGGACGGCGGCACCCACAATCAGGCCGGACTGGACCGCGGTCTCGGTGCTGTCGCCCAGGGCGTGGGGCGGGGCGACCAAGGGCACGCTCGAGAGCTTGGCCGCACGCTGGAAGAGGGCGTTTGCCGAAAGCAGCAAACCGGGCATGATCGCACCGCCGCGGAAGCGCCCCTGCCCGTCCACGACGTCGATGTTGGTGGCCGTGCCGAAGTCGACGACGATCACGGGCGCGCCGTAGGTCTTGACCGCGGAGACGGCGTTGGCAATGCGGTCGGCGCCGACTTGGTCGGGATGGGGCATGCAGACTTCGATGCCGCAGTCGCGCCGCGCGTCCACGACGAGCGGCTCGTGGCCGATGAGTTCGCGGGCGAGCTGCTGCCACGACTGCGTGAGCAGGGGGACGACGCCGGCGATCGCGATCTCGTCCACGTCGTCGAGGCGCATGCCGAGCATCTGGAAATAGCCGTAGAGGCGCGCGTGGAGCGCGTCGGAGGTATCGGTGCGGTCGGTGGCCATGCGCCACTGGCGGTCCGTGGTCGCTCCATCGCTGAAGAGGCCAAGGGTGGTCTGGGTGTTGCCGATATCAACTGCGAGGAACATGTGATGAGCCTCCTGCGTGCGTTTTGCGTTTCGGGTCGCACGTGCTATTATCGCAAAGCTTGACCAAAACGACACCTGCTCGTCGCCGGTCAGCGTCAAACCCCTCGCCTGGTCGGAAACCAGGCCAACGTAAGGAGCAAGAAATGAAGCAAGGCATTCATCCCGACTACGTGGAGTGCACTGTCCGCTGCACCTGCGGCAACACCTGGAAGACCCGCTCGACCAAGAGCGAGATGACGGTCGACCTGTGCGACAAGTGCCACCCCTTCTATACCGGCCAGCAGAAGCTCGTCGATACCGGCGGTCGCGTCCAGCGCTTCTCCGACAAGTTCGGTGGTGCCGCCGCTGCCCAGCTCGAGCGCGCCAAGGCCGAGAAGGCTGCTAAGGCTGCTAAGGCTGCCGAGGCCGAGGCCGCCCGCAAGGCCGCTGCCGAGGCCAAGGCTGCTGAGAAGGCCAAGCGTGCTGCCGAGTACGCCAAGAAGGCTGAGGCTGAGGCCGCCAAGAAGGCTGCCGAGGAGGCCAAGGAGGCCGAGTCCGCCACGGTCGCCGCTGAGCCCGAGGCCGCCGAGGAGACTGCTGCCGAGTAGCAGCACCTCATGCGAACGCGCGCATACGCGTTGCGCCCCCCAGTACTGAAAACGCCCGTCGATTCATGTCGGCGGGCGTTTTTGTACCCTTGCGCCCCCATATCGTTGGTAAACATTCGCCAAGGCGGTGGTTTTTTACCAACGATCTGGGGGTGCCATTATATTTACCTGGCCTTTTATGACTCACACCCCCGCATCGTTGGTAGGGGAGAAACCAACCATGAAGGGGTGTGGAAAACCTGACCTGCGCGTTTGTGGACCGTACCCCCATATCGTTGGTAACTGCCTACCAGCGATCTGGGGGTGCGGGAACTTGGTGCGGGTGTTAGATGTGGAATAGCTCGGGCAGGGGCTGGACCGGCGATAGTTCGGTCAGGGGCTGGACCGACGATAGCTCGGGCAAGCGCTAGACCAGCTTGAGATTGGGGTTGACGGCGGGCTTGGGACGACCGCTGAAACCAGGGCCGCCGGCCGGGCGCATGGCTGCGGCTGCATCGGGGCCCATATGCGAGCCCATGGCCTTCATCTGGGCGACGCGCTCGCGGGCCTCCTCGAGCGTCTCGTAGTGGTAGTGCGTGATGCTCTCGGCGACCACGATTTCGAGCGCGCGGTTATGTAGTGCGCTGTCGCGGATCTGGTCCTCTTGGCCGATGGCCTTGGCCTGCTCGACCAGGATCTGGCATTGCGAGGCGGGCATGCGCAGGAGGCGCGGGTAGTCGCCCTCCTCGACCGTGAGCTTGCGCGCCTGAGCGAAGGCCCCCAGCGCCGCGTCCTGCTCCGCGATCGAGAGCGCCTGTTCGTCGAGCGAGCTGTCGAGGCCGACCTGCGAGGTCCCCATCTGGGCCAGGAAGTCGTCGAGCCGCATGCCCGATGCCTGGACCTGCGCGCGGAAGCTGGCTTCGAGCTGGCGTCTCACCTCGGCGAGATGGGCGGGCGGGATGGACTGGGCCAGGCGGTTGGCAAGCTCCTCGGCGCACTCGGTCTGGCGTTGGCGCTCGAGGGTGTCGTAGGCCGTGTCGGTCGCCTGGGCGCGCACACCCTCGCGGATTTGGCCGAGGTCGTCCGTGCCGAAGTGGGCGCGGAGCCAGTCGGCGTC
>OMXZ01000068.1 GCA_900315165.1 uncultured Actinomycetes bacterium
CCTACGGGAGAGCGAGGGGCAACGCATGAGGTCGATCGTCTACGCCGGCAACGACTTCTCCGACGTCTGCAGCGCGGAGGTGGTCGCGAGGTCCGCGAACCCCGTCATCCCCGAGTACATGCGCGTCCCCGGCCGCGCCGGGGCGCTGCTCGTCACGGGCTACATCCCGCCGGTCGACGTGACCGTGCGGCTCTTCATGGACATGGGCTACAACCCTGGCTTCACCGGCATGGCGCAGATGCGGGCCAAGGTGCGCCGCTGGCTGTCGTGGCCCGGCGGCGGCAACCTGGTGCTTCCTGACGACCCGGAGATCGAGTACCGCGACGTGATTCTCGTGGGCGCGGCCGACTGGTCGAACCTCTTCGAGGACGGCGAGTGCCAGCTGACGTTCACCCTGTTCGACCCCATCGGCTGGGGCGCCGAGCGCATCGAGCGCACGGCCCGCTTCGACGTGGGCGGCAACTGGCCGACGCTGCCCGAGATCCGGCTCGTGGCGGCTGCGGGCTCTTACCTGCAGGTCTCCGCGCCGTCGATTGGGCGTGGCATCCGCGTGGACTACGAGTTCTCCGGCGGCGAGGCCGTCGTCGTCGACTGCCAGGGCGAGACGGTGCGCATCAACGACGTGGACGCGCGCGACTGCGTGGCGCTTGCGAGCGACTTCTTCTCGCTTGACCCCGGTGAGGCGATCCTCTCGACTTCCAACTGCACCTACGTGGAGACGCGCTTTACCGAGAGGTGGGCGTGATGGCGAGCATGGTGCCGACGCTCTACTGGTTCGACCGCTGGGACGAGCGCATCGGGCTTTTGCGCGTGGTCGGCGAGATCGTGCACACCGAGGAGCTCAACGGCGAGGACACGCTCGAGTTCTGCAGCTACGAGGTGCCTGCCAAGGGCGACCGGCTTCTGTGGCTCGACGGCGAGACCTGGCGCGAGCACGTGGTCGTGAGGACCGAGGAGCCCCTGGAGGGCCTTTGCTCCGTGTATGCCGAATCATCCCTCTGCGAGATGTTGGACGACTTCATCGAGGAGGCGCAGCTCGTCTCCCGCACGGCGCGGCAGGCGCTGACGGCTGTGCTCGCGCCGACGAGGTGGGCTATCGCGTACTGCGCATCCCTTGGAACCGCCGGGGCGCTCATCTACCACCAGAACGCACTCTGGGCGCTCCGGCGCGTCGCCGAGGTGTGGGGTGGCGAGGTGACGCCGATCATCACGGTTGCGAACGGGCGCGTGGCATCGAGGGCAATCCGCCTGGACGAGGAGCGCGGCGAGTGGCGCGGGCTGCGCTTCACCTACGGCAAGAACATGGCCGGATGCACGCGAACGGTGCTCGAGCAGGACGTGTACACGGCGCTCTACGGCTTCGGGGCTGGCCTGCCCTTCACCGACGAGGACGGCAACTACAAGGCCGGCTACCGGCGCAAGCTGACCTTCGGGGACATCAACGGCGGCCTGAACTACGTGGCAGACGAGAGCGCCAAGCTGGTCTGGGGCCGATGGAACGCGGACCGAACCGCCAGGGTGCATTCCTTCGGGCAGGTGACCTTCTCCGACGTGACCGAGCCCGAGCGGCTGATCGTGCTGACCAGGCGGGCCCTTGCGGAAGCGACGCAGCCCAAGGTGAGCTACGAGATCGACGTGGCGGCGCTCGACGGCGACGATGCCGAGCTGGGAGACACCGTGGCCGTGATCGACACATCGCGGGACCCCGAATGGCGGCTTACGGCGAGGATCGTCCGGCGCGTGCGCACGTTCGGCGAGACAGTGGTGGCCCGCGTGATCGTGGGCACCGTCCAGAAGGCCGACTACGAGCAGGTGAGCGCCCTGGCGGCCGACGTGGCCACGCTGCAGAACGACGTTGTCGGCATCGACGGCAACCTGACGAGCGCGGCATCCACCGAGCGCGTGAACGAGACCGTCACCGAGGCGATCGACGACCTGGACGAGCTCGCTGACCTGGACTTCTAAGACCCTATGCCCTGCATTACTGATTGAGCGGCTCCGGCCGCAGTGCGCTGGAGCCCACCTGCCCTGCGAGCCTGCAGGCACGTGAGCGCGAAGCGCACCGCGGGCGGGGCCGGACGTTGCGCGGGTTGAGCGTGCGAATGCGTACGAGGCGCCGCGCAACGCATGGACGGCTTTCTGTGACACGAGCGGATGATTCCTCCAGTTGGACAAGGAATTGGAGGTGCCATGCTCGACGGATACGGACTTCACACGATCATCTGGGACTCGGCGGACGAGCGGCTGGGAGACTTCCTGGTCGCCTCGCCTGCGGACGCCACGGGGCGCGGCCTGGAGCTGCACGTGAGGCAGGGCGGTCGCGCCGCCGACCTGACCGGCGCCGAGGTGTACTTCATCTGGCGGCACAAGATGACCGGCAGGCGCGGGTGCGAGCCCATGGAGGAGATCGACGAGTCGCTGGGCCAGTACGTCGTGTACTACCCGGCGGCCATGCAGGAGTCCGAGGGCGTTGTCGAGGCGCAGTTCATGGTGAGCTGGGACAACAAGTCCATCTCGACACGCGCCTTCACTATCCGCGTGGAGCCGGTGATCATCGGCGGCACCGAAAGCGAGGACGGCTTCACCCTGTTCGTGGAGACCATCAAGCGCTACGAGGGCGCGATCGAAATCACCACGGCTGCGGCAGACGCGGCCAACGAGGCGGCCGAGGCCGCTGAGGACGCGGCTGACAGTGCGACGGCCGTTGCCAACGCGATCCAGCAGGCCGCGGCCCGGGGAGACTACGACGGAGCGGACGGTGCGGACGGCTATTCTCCCACGGCTACCGTTACGGCCACCGAGGGCGGCTGCACCATAACGATCACCGACAAGAACGGGATCACCACGGCCGACGTCGCCAAGGGCGTGAAGGGCGACAAGGGAGACACCGGCAAGACCGGACCACAGGGGCCCAAGGGCGACACCGGCGAGCAGGGGCCGCAGGGCATCCAGGGCTTGACCGGGCCGCAGGGTCCGAAGGGCGACACGGGAGATACCGGCCCGCAAGGTCCCCAGGGCGTCAAGGGCGACACCGGTGCCACCGGCGCGACCGGTCCCCAAGGGCCGAAGGGCGACACTGGCGACACCGGCGCGACGGGACCGCAGGGTCCCAAGGGTGATGCGGGCGACACAGGTCCTCAAGGTGCGACTGGCCCTTCCGGCGCCGACGGCACGCCTTGCACGCACTCGTGGAACGGCTCGGTGCTGACCGTCACGAGCGCGTCGGGCACGAGCTCGGCCGACCTTCGCGGGCCGCAGGGCATCCAAGGAATCCAGGGAGAGACCGGTCCCCAGGGCGAGACGGGGCCTCAGGGCGAGACCGGCGCGACCGGCGCCACGGGACCGCAGGGGCCGAAGGGCGACACGGGCGACGATGGCGCGGACGCGACCATCACCGGTGCGAGCGCGACGGTTGATGCGAGCACGGGCACGCCATCGGTGAGCGTCACG
>OMXZ01000015.1 GCA_900315165.1 uncultured Actinomycetes bacterium
CCTCCAAGTCCCTTCGATAATTCGGCGATTACGAGTCTACTTGGAAGACGGGCCTCTGGCTCATCGCCCGTCTTTTACACCACTATAGGGACGCTATCAAATGAAATCTGTATTGAGCGGTCATCTCGGAAGAACGTGATTCGAGACCCACTCGTTTTCCCTTTATTGAGCCGATGATAGCCAAAATATCCCAGCAGTGTCTCAGCTTCTTCGAAAGTGAAATCTTTCGGATGGGACTTTAACCTCTCGATTAGTTTGTCTTTCCTTCCCATGCACCACCGTCCTTAGCGTAATCGACAGAGAATCAATTTGCAATGAATTTTAGTTGCAGACCTGAGGCAATCCTCCGTCTATCTCTTCAATCCCCCTCTGATAAAAGGCGAGACAGACCTCCGGTCGGGCGCCGCTGCGACAATTTGTGGAGTTCCCCGGGGCGTCCCGAAAGGCGTACTGCAGCGGCGCCCGACAAGGGGGCAAGGGCGGCCGGGGCTATGGACGGAATATCAGGCGCAGTCGTCGGTCATCTCTTCTTCTTCGCGCATGTGCTCGAGAATCTGATGCATCTCAGAAAGGCGGTCGGGGTCGGAGGCGACTTCCTCGCCGTGATAATCGGGCTCACGAACATAACGGCTCATCGAGAGCGCCATCAGACGTCCCACCTCGACAAATCCGATCTGTCGAGGCTGCCACTCGACAGGATCGCCATCCAGGTCAAGACAATCGGGCATCACAAGCGCCCGTAGGTAATGGCCGGGTAGGAATTGGGCAAAGGCACCCACCACATGCCAGGCACCACGAACTTTGGCTATGCGCATGCATACTGCGGGCGCTTCGATGCGTCCGCCGATCTCCGCGATTGCAAAGGGATACCTCTTGCCGGTATTAAGGTCGAACAGACACACGGTCGATTCCGCCCCCTGGCACTCCTCGATCCCGAAGACGCTGAAGAGTTCGGTACGCACCACGGCCTGCAGCTCACGCTGAAGACGGGGCGATATGTCCGGGAGATGCAGGTCGAGATAACGCTGCAAGGGTGTGTCACCTCGCTGGAGGCGGTACGAGAAGAGGTACCACTCCTCGAACTCATCCTCAAGCCAAGGAATCACATCGGAATCAGGACGTTCACCGAAGAAATCGTACAGATTGAATTCCGCGCAGAACCTCCGCCACGCCTTTTCGAGCTCCCCCTCCTCCGGATGGTGATACCAGTATTCGACCACCTTGCTCAGCGCTCTCATGACCTCGTTTGCCGGCATCTGCATGTACCGCTCCCTCCCTTTCGCTTTTCGTGAAAGGCAGTGTAGGGGCAGGCGGGTACGGGGCGGCCGAGGTTCTCCCGGCTGCTTGCAGCAAACTGGCAGGCAGCTGGCAGGCAGCTATGCGACGTAGCTTGCCAGAGGTTTTCGACAGCCCCTGGCCAGCGCGTATGCAACCGCTCGGCGGTCCTGTTGCCAAGCTTGCTGAGGTTTCTTCGAAAGGGGCGCTGATTTTGCATACCGTTCGCCGGGCAAAAGGCGCCGTCCGTCGGTATTGAGTGCTATGCGCTTTGTATGGCACCAAACAGGCGGAAAGCTTGCACGGTCTCGGCGACATCGTGCACACGTGCGACCAAGGCGCCATGCTCCACAGCATACTGCGCCGCCGCAACCGAACCCGCAACGCGATCTGCCGCAACGTCCACACCCGTCAGCTCACCGATGAAGCGCTTACGCGAGACCGCCACCATGAGCGGGTAGCCGAGGCTTGCGAGCCAATCGGTCGCCTGGAGGAGCTGTAGATTGTGTTTGGTTGTCTTTCCGAAGCCCACGCCGGGGTCAATACAAATGCGCTCGGGGGCGACCCCCGCCTGCTCGAGCATATGCGCCTGTTTGACCAGATAGGCGCCCACCTCGCCGACCACGTCCTCGTAATGGGGCTCGGCCTGCATTGTCTTGGGCTCGCCTAGCATATGCATCACGACGAGGCCGGCATCGCACCCCGCGGCGACCTCCACCATCGCAGGATCGCGGAAGCCAGAAACGTCGTTGATGATGGCGGCACCCGCATCGACGCATGCCTGCGCGACCGGGGCATGACGGGTGTCGACGGAGACGCAGCGGCCGCGCGCCGCCAGCTCGCGCACCACAGGCAGGACGCGGGCAAGCTCCTCTTCCGGCGCGACCTCATCGGAGCCGGGACGCGTAGACTCGCCCCCCACATCGATGATGTTGGCGCCTTGCCCGAGCATGTGCTCGGCATAGACAAGCGCGTCCTGCGGCGCGTTGTGCGTGCCGCCGTCCGAGAAGGAATCGGGCGTCACGTTGAGGATGCCCATCACCAAGGGACGGACATCGGCCCCCTCCGCCGGAAAGGTGAATTCCCCGCATCGCCACACTGCCTGATCAGCCATCGACCCACTCCCATCGACGAGTTGTATCCCCGTCGATGGTAGTGGACTTCCGGCGGTTTTGTCAGGCGGCGTTCAACACGCACTCGTGCAAACAAACGGAAGCCGAATACTCCCCATCGAGCCCGACGGTCTTCTGGACGAGGCGCAGGAAGGACGGCCGCTCGATACGTGGCACATCCGGCAGACGCCGACCTGCATCATGCAGGGGTGTGCGGCCGACCATGAACCAGCTGCCGCCCAACCGGGCCACGCGCAAACCGACCAGTCCGGCGTTCCACCAAGGCGTCTGGGCAACCACGTCGTCGAGCAGGACGATCTCCTCCCCGGTCGCCGCGTCGACGAGCTCCGAACTACCTGCCTTGGGGTCCTGATCCATCACCCAATACTGGGCGAAGCGCTGGCTGTCCGCCAGCTGGCGCAGCAGGGCACGCTGTTCCTCTCCCATCCCATCGGGGGCGAGCTCGATGTAGAGCTCAAGTGGCGTTCTGCCCTCGTCTGTCTGATAGTCGAAGACGAACCACTCATAAAACATGCTGTCGACCAGGTCGATGTCGACGCCCCGCGGGTCTTCGACATGTGACACATACGGGTCCACCTGCCCACAGAAACTCTCCCACGCGCGGTAGACGCACTCGACCTCGTGTCCCTCCCAGTACTCGGCTACCACAAGGGGGTCGACGAGATCGATGCCGTGATAGGGTCGCTTCACTTCCATGCCGTGCTCCTTTCCCTCATTTCGTGTGCGAGAAGGATACGGTGAGCCGACCGCGCCGCTGCCGAGAATTTCGGCATTGCTTGCAGCAAACAGGCAGGCAGCTGGCAGCAAACTGACGAGCTTTTTACCTGCGAATTTGTTGAAAAGCAGATACAGTATCCGGCAAGCTTGGCAAGTCTTGCCCACACCCTCCGCGACGGGTGCGTATCATGGAAGCGCTGGATACAGACCGGAACGGGGATGCATGGAAGACGCACAGACGCAGCGCGCAATGACGGCCAAGGTGCCACTGCCCATCTACGAGGAGGACCTGGACGCGGAGGAGGCGCTTGACGAGTTCCTCTCGTGGACCCAGGGCCGCGGCATCGACCTCTGGCAGCATCAGGAGGATGCCCTGCTGGCCCTCGCTGCCGGCGACCATGTGATCCTCGGTACGCCGACCGGCTCGGGCAAATCGATGGTCGCGCTCGGCCTGCTCTACCTCTGCCTCTCCGCGGGCAAGGTCGCCTACTATACCGCCCCGATCAAGGCGCTCGTGAGTGAGAAGTTCTTCGACCTCGTGGACCTGCTTGGACGTGACAACGTGGGCATGGTCACGGGCGACACCCACATCAATTCCGGCGCGCCGGTCATCTGCTGCACCGAGGAAATCGTCGCCAACCTTGCCCTGCGCGAGGGCGAGCATACCGACATCGCCGCCGTGGCCATGGACGAGTTCCACTACTACGCCGACCCCGACCGCGGCTGGGCCTGGCAGGTGCCCCTGCTCACGATGCCTCACACGCAGTTCCTGCTCATGAGCGCCACGCTGGGCGATGTGAGCCGTATCGCCGCCGACCTCGAAACGCGCACGGGCCGCGCCGTGGACCAGGTCCTCGACGCACCCCGCCCCGTGCCCCTCTCCTACCAGTACTCGCTCAACCCGCTCGAGACCACCGTCGAGCTCGCAATCAAGCAGGGCCAGGCGCCCATCTACATCGTCCACAGCTCCCAGGCCGACGCCCTCACGACCGCCCAGGCCCTCTCGAGCTACGGCGTCACCACCAAGGAGCAGCGCGAAGCCGTCAAGGAGGCCTGCTCCGGCACCCGTTTCACGACCGCCTTCGGCAAGACCCTCAAGCGCCTGCTGGCCAGCGGCGTGGGCGTCCACCATGCCGGCATGCTGCCGCGCTACCGCCTGCTCGTGGAGAGGCTCGCCCAGCAGGGCCTTCTGCCCGTCATCTGCGGCACGGACACCCTGGGTGTGGGCATCAACGTCCCCATCCACACCGTCCTTTTGACCTCTCTCACCAAGTTCGATGGCTCGCGCGTGCGCCGCCTGCGCAGCCGCGAGTTCCACCAAATCGCCGGCCGTGCGGGACGGGCGGGCTACGACACCGAGGGCCTGGTCATCGCCGAGGCGCCCGAGCACGAGATCGAGAACGCCAAAGCCCTGGCCAAGGCCGGCAACGACCCCAAGGCCCGCCGCCGCGTGAAGAAGAAGCGCCCACCCGAGGGCTTCGTTGGCTGGAGCGAGCAGACCTTCAACCAGCTGGCCGAATCAGTCCCCGAGACCCTCACACCCCGCATGCGCATCACGCACTCCATGGTGTTGGCCGAAGTCATGCAGGGAGGCGACGCCGAGGCGCGCGTCCGTCAGCTGATTGCCGACAGCGCCCAGACCGACGAACAGAAGGAGCGCCTCTACACGCGTGCGGACGAGATCTTTGCCACGCTGATCGACGCGGGTGTCGTCCTTCGCACCGAGGGCGAGGACGGCACGCCCGCCTATACGACCACCGTGGAGCTGCCCGACGACTTCGCGCTCGACCAGCCCCTCTCGCCCTTCCTGCTCGCGGCGCTCGAGCTGCTCGACCCCGAAAGCGACACCTACGCGCTCGACGTGGTGTCCATGGTCGAGGCCACGCTCGAGGACCCCTGGCAGATCCTCCGCGTGCAGCAGAAGCGCGCCCGCGACGAGGCCCTGGCCGCCATGAAAGCGGAAGGGATCGACTACGACGATCGCGTCGACCGCCTGGCTGAGATTACCTATCCCAAGCCGCTCGAGGACCTGCTCGGCCGCGCCTTTGCCGCCTACTGCGAGGAGGTCCCCTGGGCCCGCGACTACGAGCTCTCACCAAAATCGGTCCTCCGTGACATGCTCGAGACCGCCAGCGACTTCAAGGGTTACGTCTCCGGCTGCGGCATGAGCCGGTCGGAAGGGACCCTTTTGCGCTACCTCTCCGAGGCCTACCGCGCCCTCAGCCGCACCGTACCTGCCGACAAGGTGGACGACCGCCTGCGCGAGATCATCGACTGGCTGGGCTTCACGGTGCGCACCGTTGATTCCTCGCTCGTGGACGCCTGGGAGGCGGCTGGCGAGGAGGGGCTCGAGGCCGCACCTCCCACGGCTGCCGACGCCGTCGTGCGTGACCGTCGTGCCGTCACGCTGCTCGTGCGCAACGCCCTCTGGCGCCGCGTCCGCTGCCTCGCCCATCGTGACACCCGCACGCTCGGCGACGCCGACCTCGACTGGGGCTGGAGCGAGCGCCGCTGGCGTGAGGCCGCCGACGCCTTCTTTGAGGCCCATGGCTATATCGAACTGGGCGCGGATGCCCGCAGCGCCAAGTTCTTCTCGATCGATGAGAAAGACGAGAAGGCTGACCACGTCTGGCACGTGGCCCAGACGGTCTGCGACTCCGACGGCGACCACGACTTCCGCATCCTCGCGGACGTGCTGCTCGACGAGACGCAAGACATCGGCGAGGTCATCTTCGACAACTACCGCGCCGGCTTCCCGGAGGATCTGGATTAAAGAAGGACAAGCTCAGGGGGACAGGCGTTAGAGCAGGCGAAGCACCCCGCGGACCAGACGCTCGAAATCGTCCGCGTGCTCAGCCGCGACCTCGGCGACCTTGTCGTGCGTCGCCCCATCGCCCGCCATGTTGGTGGCCAGCGTAAGGCCGAGCACGTTCATGCCCAGGGCGCGCGCCATGATTGTCTCGCAGGCCAGGGACATGCCCACATAGGAGACGCCCATCTGGCGCATCATCGCAGCCTCGGCCTGGGTCTCCAAACAGGGGCCGAGCACGCCGGCATAGACGCCCTCCTCCACCGCGATGCCCGCGTCGTCGGCCACGCCGCGCGCGAGGGTCCGCAGGTAGGGGCTATAGGCATCGGTCATATCGACGAAGGGCGAGTCCACGTCGCGAATCTCGTCCCACTCGGCAAGCGGGTTGCGGCCCGTGAGGTTGATCTGGTCGGAGATGATGCCCAGGCCCGTGTGTGCGTTGCCCTCAATCGCGCCTGTCGCGCAGGCAAAGACGATGTCGCAGGCACCCAGACGATGGGCATGGCGGACGAGCGCCGAGACCTCCGCGGCGCTGTAGCCTTGGTAGAGGTGGATGCGGCCGGGATACACGATCACAGGCACGTCGTCCACGCTGCCGATGGTCGCCTCGAAGCTATGGCCCTCCATCGGCCGTGCCTCGGCCGGGAAGCCCTCGATGTCGTGATAGCCGATACGGCGGACGGGGCGCACGAGCGACGCCAGATGCCCGAGGCCTGTGCCCAGGATGATCGCGACGGGATGCTCCACCGACGGCTTGCACGCCTTGACCACGTCTTCGTTCACCACGCAAATCCCCTCTTCCTGCAGCAGACGTGCAAAGACGCCCGCACCCTTCACCAAACGGCCCGTATAGCTACCATCGTAAACGCACGTAGGGCCGCAGGAGGGGCTTTTCTCCTTCAAGACGGCGAGCGGCGCCCCACAGTCACGCGCCTTGTCCAGACAGGTCTGGGCACCGGCGGCAAATGCCGAGGTCAGATTAGTGCCGTCGGCAGACCAGACGCCACCGTCGCGCTGTTCGGCGGGCGGTCGCGGCACGGGAAGACCCGCCTCCCGCTCGGGGCAGACGCCGAGCGCCTCAACCTTTGCGCATAAAGAAAGGACCGCCCCCGAGGGCTTGGCCCCGCCGTCATACCGGCAGGCAATCCCTCGGAGGCAGTCGCTGACGACGATGCGCACGCGCGCGGCCTTATGAGGCGCTGGTCGTGGTCGCGGGCGAGCTGATAGCCGTGCTCAGCTGCACCGACACGTTGGCAAAGAGCTTGTTGTAGTAGTCGACCCACTCGTTGTTGGCCGCGGTGGTCTGGGCGGAGTACTCCTGATAGGCCACGTAGTAGGCAGCCTGGGCAGCCTCGTAGGTCGCACCCTCGTCGGCCGAGATGGTGTAGTTGGCCAGAGCGGTCGCGTAGGTGCCGGCGGGGTCGGCCCAGGTGCCCTTGTCGGCATCCCAGGCGTCGCCGGCCAGGCCGACGATGTAGTTGTAGTAGTCGACGGTCGCAGTGCTCTCCTCGCCCTCGGCGGGCTCGGACGGTGCGTCGGGCATGTCGCCGACCTTAGTGGTCACGACGGACTCGCGCAGCTTGTTCATGGTCGCAGAGTCGGTGACCATCGTGACGACGGTGTCCTTGTCGAGGCCGTACTGGGAGGCGACGGTGTCGAAGTCGGAGCTGCCGAGCTGCTCCTGGGCGTACTCCGCGACCTCGTCGTCGGACGCCTCGATGCCCTGGTTCTTGGCCTCCTGCAGCAGAATCTGGTTGCGCGCGGCCGAGAGCACGCCGTCGGCGGCGGGCATGTTGTAGGTGTCGTCATCGTTCTTTGCCTGGTCGAGCGTGGAGGTGAGCTCGATCACGTCGCGGATGGTCACGTCGTAGCTCTTGCCGTTGTAGGTGTAGGTGCCCATCACGTCGTCGAGCTCGCCCTCGGTCACGGTCGTCTTGCCCGAGACGCTGCCGGACAGCACGCCGCCCTTCCCGAGAACGAAGTGGTCGAGCGCGATGCCCGCGGCCAGGCAGACCGCGGCAATCAGCACCCAGACGCCCGTCGGCAGACCGCGGCGCAGCTTGACCGGCTTCTTGCGGTCGGCCTTGCCGTCCTTGCGCCCCGCCTTGTCAGCCGCCGCCTCGGCAGTCTTCTTAGCGGCCTTTTCCTCATCCTTTTTGTCATCATCCAGAGCCACGAGGCCCTCCTTCTATCGGTATACGGACGTACAGATGGTACTACTCGCCATCGCCCTGCGCAGCCTCGTCAACAACCTTGAGGATATCTGAGGAATACGCGCGGATGTAGTTGAAGCCGTGATTGGCATCGAAGCGCATGCGGTCGGCCAGCGTGGCGCGGGTGGCATCGGACAGGTTGCCGTGGGCGAAGTCCAGAAGGCAGGTCAGCATGTCGCGGTACTCGGGGTCGCCGTGATAGCACTGGATGGCCTCGTCGATGAGGCCCCAGACCGCGTCCGAGCGCTCGGGCGAGGTCTTGCCGTAGGCCGCGAGGAAGCGGAAGGCCGCGAGCCGCACGGCCGAGGAGGTCTCGTCGAAGAGCGCGGCCTCGGCACCCTCGCAGGCGTCGGCGACCAGGTCGGCATGGCCCTCGGCCAGAAGCGTCAGCACATCGAGCACCTCCCAGCGCGTCTGCGCCTCGGTATGGTCGAGCGCCTCGACCAGCTGGCCGATGTAGGGCACCATCTGCTCCGGGTCCTCGTGCGCGCGCAGGGCGATCTCATGCGCGGCGTCCTGGCGCACGCGGCGACGTGCGCTGCTGAGGTTGGCCACAAGGCCCTCCATCAGGATTTCAGTCTCTTCTGCCATTACGATCTATCCTTTCCGTCCGATGCAGTCTGGTTGCCTATTCCTTCTCCTTGAAGCCGTCCACGACCACCGTGCCGCTCTTTTGGTCGGTGTGGATCCCGAGGAAGCCGAGCTTGGCGGCCTCGCGCAGGAGATTGGTGAACGACCGGTAGCCATAGGTGCGCTCGGAGAACTGCGGCCGCTTGCGGCGCATCGTGTCCTTGATGCGGCTCGCGAGCACCGCGCTGTCCGTCTCGTGCTCGAGTGCGTCGATCGTCTCGAAGAGGAGCTGGTAGCACTCGTGCTTCTCCTTGGGCACCTTGCCCTTGTAGTCGGGCACGCCCGCGTTGCTCACGATGTCCTCGTAAAAGATGAACTCGTCGCAGTTCTCGGAGAGCAGGGGGCTCGTGGCGTCCTTCATGCCCACGCCGATGACCGTCTTGCCAAACTCCTTGAGCTTGGCGACCAAGGGCGAGAAGTCGGAGTCGCCCGAGAGGATCGCGAAGGTGTCGATGTGGTCGCGCGTGAGGCACATCTCCACGGCGTCGACCGACAGGCGGATGTCCGCCGAGTTCTTGCCCGTATAGGCGCGGTCGGGGATCTCGATGAGCTCGATGCCCAGCTCGTGCAGGGGCGTGATCGCGTCGTCAAAGCGCTGCCAGTCGCAATAGGCGCGCTTTGCCACGATGCGGCCCTTGTCCACGAGGCGCTCGAAGATACGCTTGACGTCGGGTCGGGGGCCGGCCTCCTGATGGCCGTTGCGCTTGCGCCTGCCGGTGCCCAGCGCGAGGTTCTCGTAGTCGATGAACACCGCCATCGAGCTCTGCTGAATGTCGTTTTCCGTCATATAAAAACTCGTTCCTAATGCTTCTTGTCTTTTTCGTCCTCGGCCACGCTCATGACCTCGGGCATGGGGGTGCCGTCCCTGCGCGCGCGGCGCACCGCCTCGGCGTTTTCCGACCCGGCGCGGCGCAGCTGGTCCTTGTTGACGCGCAGGAAACGGTCGTGGACCTTCCAGGGACCGACGCTCTCGCCAAAGGTCATCTTGAGGCCCACGAGGGCGCCCGCCATACCGCCGATGGCGATGCCCGCGAGCATGAGCCAGCCGCTCGCCCAGATGAGCGACGAGACGAGCACGCCCGCGACCAGGACCTTCACATTTGCCATGGTGTACTCGTGAGTCGTCACGCACTGCACGCCCTTGTCCTCCCCGTACTTGTACCCAATGGTCAGGCCGAAGAAGAACATGAGAATCGCGACGATGGCAAGGGAGAAATCAACCACTTACGCTTCCCCGCCCTCGTGGCAGTGGCAGTGCCCGTCCTCGCAGTCGCAGTCTTCGCCGTGCTCGCAGCCCTCGCCGTGGTGATGGTGATGGTGCCCGTGATCGTGCTCGTTCTCGTCATCGAGCTTGGACCAATCGAGGCCGGCCGCCTCGCCCGTCGCCTGATCGGCATACAAAAGCGAGATGGCCTGGGTGCCGAGGCGTGAGCCGCCGACCTGACAGAGCAGGTCATAGAGGGTGTAGGCGGTGTCGGCGCCGGGCAGCGTGATATCGAGGTCCTCGGCTGCGGAGAGGGCCAGGCCCAGGTCCTTGCGCAGGTGCTCGGCAAGGAAGCCCGGCGCGTAGTCGCCCGCGAACGAACGCGGGGCGAGACGCTGCAGCGCCACCGACCCGCCCATACCGTCACCGATCATCTCGAGCGTCTCCGCGACATCGAGCCCGCCCTGCTCGGCCAGGGCCATCGCGTCGGCATACCCCAGCATGCAAGAGGCAAGCGAGACCTGGTTGGCAAGCTTGGCCATCTGGCCCTTGCCCGCGCCGCCGAAGTAGTACTGCTTGGCGGAGAAGGACGCAATCACGGGCAGCACCGGGGCCACGGTCGCCTCATCGGCTCCGATGATGGCCGTGAGCGTGCCCGCCTCGGCGCCCTCCTGGCCACCGGTCACGGGGCAGTCGAAGGCATGCTTGTCGTCGACCTCCGCCGCATCGTGGATATCGCGGGCCAGATCGGGCGAGCTGGTCGTGAGATCAATCAGGTAGGCGCCCTTCTTGCTCGCGCGCAGGACGCCGTCGGTGGCGAGGTAGGCGTCCTCGACGTCCTCCGGATAGCCGAGCATGGTGAAGACAGCATCGGCCCCGGCCGCGGCCTGCGCGGGTGTGTCGGCCCAGGCCGCGCCGGCGGCGACGAGCGCGTCGGCCTTCTCGCGGGTGCGGTTGTGCACGGTGAGCCGGTAGCCCGCTTCCATGATGTGGCGGGCGATCGGGGCACCCATGATGCCGGTGCCGATGAAGGCGACCGTATCGATATGCTGCAAAGTCATGCAAATCCTTTCGGGGCGGCTTGTCCCGCCCGTAGGCCGGCAGGCCCGCTACTTGTTGTTCCTGACGCGATGGGCGATGCGGTCGGTCAGCGAGAGCTTCTCGCGGCGATCGGTGCCCCAGAAGACGAGCGCGACCATGCCCGGGCCCACATGCGAGCCGAGGATCGGCGAGACCGAGCTGCGGATGATCGCGACGTCCTCGCAGCCCTTCTCCTTGCGGACCTGCGCCTCGAGCCAGTCGGCATCCTTCTCCGCGTCGGTCGAGACGATCGCGAGGGCAAGCGAGGGGTCGTGCGCGTAATCGTCGCGGAAGTCCTGGATGATGGCACGCAGGGCCTTCTTGCGACCGCGGCAGACGCCGCGGAGCGTGAGCGCGCCCGTCGTGTCGTAGCTGAGCTCGGGCTTCACGTCGAGCTTGCCGCCTACCTGCGCCGCGGCGGCGGGGATGCGGCCACCGAGCGCCAGCCAGTGCAGGCTGTCGAGCGTGAAGTAGCCATGGATGAAATAGCGCGCGTCCTGCGCCCAAGCGTAGAGCTCCTCGGCCGTGAGGCCCAGCGACGCCTGCCGCACGACCTCGACCGCGAGCAGCTCGCCCGCGGCCGAGTCACAGCAGTTGTCGAGGATGTAGAGCTCGAAGTCGGGGTACTTGTCCGCGATCATCTCCTTGGCCTGGCGGGCCGAGTTGATGGAACTCGAGAGGCCCTCCGACAGGCACATGTACAGCGTCGGCGTGCCCTCCTTGGCGGCGTCCTCGAAGTACTCGTAGTAGGCACCGGGGGTCACGGCCTCCGTCGTGAAGCGAACTTCCGGATTATTGCGCATGAAGTCGTAGAAGTCATGTGATGACCTGGTCTTCCAGAGGTCATCGACATGCTCCCCGTCGGGACCGACATAGCGGAAGGGGATGAGGTCGACCCCGAGCGCCTGCAGCACATCGAGGTTGAAATCCGAGGTGGAGTCCACGATGATGCGGCACGCGCGCTTTTTGTGGTAGGCCCTGCCGATCTTTGAGACGTCCTCGCCGGCTGGCGCGTTCGTCGTATCCTCAGAAACGGCGGAGAGGGCCCCGTCCTGCGCGGCGGGGCCCTCCTGTGTGCCAGTCAGCTGTTCTTCTTGCTGGCTATGCTTGCTCATCGTCCTCCTCGAGCTTAGGCTTGATGATGCCGTAACCGCCGTTCTTGCGATGGTAGATGACGTTGATGAGGCCGGTCGTCGCGTTCTCGAAGACGAAGAAGTCGTGGCCGAGCAGGTCGGTCTGGACCAACGCCTCCTCCTCGGTCATCGGCTTGAGCTCGATGTACTTCTCGCGGACCAGCTGGTCGTCCTCGTCGGGCGGCACGATGAGGTCGGCCAGGTCGTCGACGGACGCGGGCATCGGGTGGGGCATATCACGGCCGGCGCGCTGGCGCTTGTCCACCACGCGGGTCTTGTAGCGACGCAGCTGGCGGGCGACCTTCTCGGCCGCGTCGTCGATGGCGGCGTACATGTCGGAGCTCTCGGAGACGACGCGCACGACGTTCTCGCGCACGTACACCGTGACCTCGCAGGCCTGGCGGTCGGGATTGGAGCGGTTCTTATCCACGCGGAGCACGACGTCGCACGTCATGGGCTGGATGTCGAAAACCTTCAGGGCGTTGCCGATTTTTTCCTGCACCGCGTCACGCAAAGCGTCGGTGACGCTGACCTTGCGGCCCGAGATCTTGATGTCCACCATATGGTCCTCCTTCTGTATCGCAATACCGCGGAGTATAACGGGCGCGAACCCGATGACACATTGATACCCCAACTCGTTTCGTTTTGTTCACACCAAACGACGAGCGGGCGGGTTTATAGCGTGACCGCGTTGGAGCCGGCCTCGGCGGGCGTCTGCTCCGTCGAGTCGCTCGCATCGCCCTCCGCTTCCCCGGAGCCATCGGTCTGGGTGTCCCCTGTAGAGGACTCCGCCTCGGGGATGTCCGAGATCTGCTGATCGGCCGTCAGCGTCGGGAACTCGCCGACCCAACGGGCGCGGATGGCCTCGTAGGTGCCGTCGTTCAGAGCCTCGTCGAGCGCCTGCTGAATGGCGACCTGCAACTCCGTATTGGACGAGGCGACGGCGATGCCGCGCGTCGCGGGGGCGTCGAGCGTGCCGGCGAACGCGAGGTCGCCGTAGCTATGGGCGAGGAAGGCGCCCGCGTAGGCATCGCAGAGCACGTAATCGATTTCGCCCGCCTCGAGGGCGTCGAATGCCTCGTTGAGATTGGCATAGGGGGTCTTGGTCATGTCGAGACCTGTCTTGCCGAGCGCACGCTCGGAGACGGAGCCAGACTGGACGCCCACCTTCTTGTCCGCAAGGTCACTCGCACTCACCACACCGGAATCGCCCTTATGGAAGAAGGCCGAGGCAGACTCGGCATAGGAACCGACGACCATCGAGTCGGAGACCGAGTCGGGCGAGACATTCATGACGACGTCGCAGCTATCGGCCGTGGCCTCATCGGTACCCACAATCGACACGAAACGCACCTTGAGGCCGAGCTGGTCAGCGAGAGCCGAGGCGAGGTCGATGTCGATGCCGGAGACCGTGTCGTTGTCACCCGAGATGCACATGGGGGCGAGCGACGCGTCGGCGTCGATCCCGACGGTGAGGACGCCGTCCTCGCGGATGGTCGGGGTGGCCAGGGACGCGTCCGAAGCCGTGCTCAGGGACTCGAGGCCCTCGGCGACCGAAGGGGTCTTGTCCAAGAACGGGAGCTGCGAGACATCGGGCAGGCTCTGCGGGTTGCATCCGGCAAGTCCCGCCATCAACGCGCCGCCCAGCGCCACGCTGGCGGCCAGCCTCGAAATTCCAGCTTTCATACACTCTCCCTCGACGTCCCATCTGTCATGGCGCCGTCCGGAAACGACGCATGTCCTCCCAGCTGACCTGGTATTTGACCCCACACTCGCGCACCGGGGTCCTCGCTTCGGGTGCCGCGCGCACCCCCACTGGTAACCCTCTCGCCCGCGAAGCCGTATGCCTCTTGTCTGACGGGCGGTGCGGCTTACCTCTAGGACGAGCCATGCTCGCCCGGGCACGCGCGCCCGAACTTACGTGGATCCTTTCGACCTCGTCTGCCATGGACTAGGGCGGAGCCTTGCCCGCCCGCAACCACAGACCTGGAAAGACGGACCGATTATACCAGCTAGGCGTCCTGATGCGCCACCCACGGGAAGCGAACATAACGCACCGTTCACCAGACACGGGCAAGCGAGCAACCCGTGACCGAGACGGCGCCGTGTGCGAGCAGGGTGCGGGCAGCCTCGCGCATGGAGGCTCCGGTCGTGACCACGTCGTCCACCAGCAACAGATGCGCCCCGGCGACCTCGTCGACGACCGACACGCTGCCGCGCAGGTTGGCTGCACGGTCGGCCGCCCCGAGGGCACGTTGGTCCGCGCCCGTCGCCCGCGCGAGCAGGTCGACGCAGGGTATGGCCAACTCGCGCGAGAGGCTGTCCGCGACGAGCTCCATGTGGTCGAACCCGCGTCGGGCATAGGCCTTCTGCGTGGCGGGCACGAAGCACAGGGCATCGGTCCGGGCTGCGTCGTAGCGGGGACGCCCGTCGGCCGCGGGCCAGGAGGCCGCCTCGTCGAGCGCCGTGGCGACCGCCGCCGCGATGATGGGGGCGAGACGCAACTCATGGCGGTCCTTGAGGTCCGTTGCCATGAGCGCCGCCGTGCCCGCGAACTCGAGGGCGCAGACCACCGCCCGTGTCTCCCAACGGGTTTGGCCGACCTGCCCCTCCTCGCCGTGCACAGTGGCATGGATGTAGTCGGCTCCGCAGCCCGTACATGCAAGCCAGCCGTGCGGGGCCCCGCAGCGCGGACAAGCCCAGCGCTGGTCGATCCAGGCAAGGTCTGCTCGACACTCCGCGCACAGCAGCTCCCCGGGCAGGTTGCAGGAGACGCAGCGCGTCGGCCACGCAAGCTCCGCCATGCCCGCCCCGAAGGAATATCGATTTGAGCGATTGTCTTTTCGGCCCATAGTCACCCACCACGCATCCATGCGCGGGGACGGCCGACGTGAAATCAGTCTAACACCGATCTCGTTGCGAGAGGCAAAAAAACGCGAGGGCGTTGTCCCAAAGCTGGCGATAGGTCTGCGCGGGATCCTCGGGCGTTCGGAGCTCGGCCAGCTGCGCCACGGTCAACGCGACCATGGCCGGCTCGCAAGCCAGGCCGCGTAGGGGCACCGGCGCCATGTAAGGGCTGTCGGTTTCGGACAGGATGAGCTCGTCCGGGCAAGCCAGAAAAGCCGCACGGATGTCTTCCGACCGCTTAAAGGTCGCCGCCCCGCCAAATGCGATATGGCAGCCCATCTCGACGAAGGGCGCCATCACCTCAGGGCCGCTCGTGAAGCAGTGCAGGTCGCAGCCCGCGGCCGGCACGCCTTCCTCGCGCAGGATCCGCGCCGCCATGTCATGCGCCAGCGTATCGTCGGCGCCGTCACGTATGTGCAGCTCGACGGGCATGTTGCGATCACGCGTAATGGCCAGCTGCCAGCGGAAGGCCTGCTCCTGCACGTCGGCGGGCAGCTCGTTCCAGGGGCCGAAGTCCAGGCCGATCTCCCCCACGCCGATGCAGCGGGGGTCATCGAGCAGGACGCTCAGCCGCGCCTGGGCGTCGGGGTCCTCCATGAGCGTCTTTGCCCCGTAGGGATGCACGCCGGCCAGGTAGCGCAGGTGCTCGATCTCGACCGGCGCTTCTTCGACAAGGCGCCCCCACCATTCAAGAAACGCCCCAGCATCGGGCACGTCGTCGGTCGGGTCGACAGGCGAGACGAGCAGACGCACGCCGGCTTCCGCGGCTCGAACGAGCGCCTCGGCGGGGTCGCATTTCAGCGGCAGCAGATGGCCGTGCGTGTCTGCCAGTGGCGCCAACGCCTCCGGGACCTCGACGCCTCGCCCCTTCTTGTCCGTAAAGTCCATGGTGACCGCCTACTCGTCCGCCGCAACACCGAGGGCCGCCGCGAGGCGCACAAAGTCGGTCGGCGCAAGGGTCTCGGCACGGCAGGTCGGACCGATGCCCGTAGTCGCGAAGGCAGCATCAAGGGCGGCCTTGTCGTAACCCTTGGCCGACATCGAATTGCGGATCGTCTTGCGACGCTGGGCGAAAGCTGCGTCGATCACCTGGGCGACGGCTGCCCGGTCGCAGTCCATTTCATCGCGGTCGATACGGACGACGGCGCTCTCCACGTGCGGAGCAGGCATGAAGCAGCCGCGACCGACCTCGAACCGGCCGGTCACCTTTCCATACAGGGCGAGCTTTGCCGTGTAGGCGCCGTAGTCCTTGGTGCCCGGGCGCGCCGCGATGCGGTCCGCGACCTCGGCCTGGACCATCACGATAGCACGCCGCAGGTCGGGCATCTGCTCGAAGGCCTGCAGGATAATCGTCGCGGCGATCCGGTAGGGCAGGTTGGAGACGAACTTGGTGATGCCCGCTCCCCCGTCGGGCAGACGGTGGGGTACGGCCCGCAGGGCATCGCCCCACACGAGCTCGAACTTGTCGGAATCCTGCGCGCAGGTCTCGGCCAGCACGGGCTCGAGCGTCCGGTCCGCCTCGACCGCCACAACATGAGCAGCCCGCGGCAAAAGGGCCACCGTGAGCGTACCGATGCCGGGGCCGACCTCCAGCACCCGGTCGTCAGGCTCCAGCTCCGCCAAACCCAAGATCCGCTGGATGACCGAGTCGTCCACCAGGAAGTTCTGGCCCAGGCGGTGCTTGGTAAAAAGGCCGTGCCGCTCGAGGGCGGCACGGGTCTCGCGCACGGACGCCAGCCGGGAGGCCGGCGCCTGCGGGTATGTCGGTTGCGGGTCTGCCACGCGCGTCCTTCTCTTCTAGTCCTTCTTCTGCAGGCGCGGGAAGAGGGCGTCGCCCTTGGTCACGGACAGGCCACCGGGGATCTGGCCCCAGGCACAGGTGGCCGCAAGGTCGTCGGCGCCGATCTCGCCCTCGAGCGACAGACGGCGCAGCACCTCAGCGCAGGTCTCCGGCGTGAAGGGCGCAAGCAGGTGGGCGGAAATGCGGATGGCCTCGAGCAGACCGCCGATCACGAAGGCCAGCTCGTCGGCCTGCGCGGAATCCTTGGCCAGGGCCCAGGGCTTGGCGTCCTCGATGTAGTGGTTAGCGGCGCCGACCAGAGCCATGACCTCGTCGATCGCCTCGGGATACTCGAAGACGTCCATGTGCTGGGCATAGCGCTCGTAGAGGCCGCTCGCCGCCTCGGTCAGCGGGCTTTCGCGCTCGGCCCAGCCGGCGGGCAGCACGGGGGTCTTGCCGTCGAAGTACTTGGCGGACATGTTGAGCGCACGGGACACGAGGTTGCCCCAGCTATTGGCCAGGTCGGCGTTGTAGACCTGATCCATGCGGTTGAAGGAGATCGCACCATCCTCGCCCGGCTTCACGTCGCGCATGAAGTAGTAGCGGTAGCCCTCGACGCCAAGCATGTCAATCACGTCCTGGGGGGCGATCGCGTTGCCGCGGGACTTGGACATCTTCTCGCCCTGGCCGGTCTCCTCGTTGCGCACCATCAGGAAGCCATGGGCAAAGACGTGCTCCGGGATGGGCTCGCCGATGGCCATCAGCATCGCGGGCCAGATCACGCAGTGGAAGCGGATGATGTCCTTGCCCACCACATGGTACTGAGCGGGCCAGCGGCGGGCGTAGTCGGCCGCAGCCTCCTCGCCGGGCTGGCCGTAACCGACGGCGGTCGCATAGTTGAGCAGGGCATCGAACCACACGTAGGTCACGTGCTTGTTATCGAAGGGCAGACGGATGCCCCAATCGAAGCTCGTGCGCGAGACGGACAGGTCCTGCAGGCCGCCCTCGACGAAGCTGCGGACCTCGTTCATGCGGAAGCCCGGCATCACGAAGTCGGGGTGCTCGTCGTAGAACTTGAGGAGCCGGTCCTGGAAGGCGGAAAGCTTGAAGAACCAGCTCTCCTCCTGCACGCGCTGAAGGGGACGGCCGCAGTCGGGGCAGAGGTGCTGGCCCTCGGTATGGTTGGCCTCGTCGGACTTGGCGACCTGGGTCTCGGTGAAGTAGGTCTCCTCGGGCACGCAGTACCAGCCGTCGTAGCTGCCCTTGTAGATGTAGCCGGACTCCTTCATGCGCTCCCAGAGGTATTGGACGGCGCGCACCTGGCGCTCCTGGGTCGTACGGATGAAGTCGTCGTTGGAGATCTCGAGCGTCTGCCAGATGTCCGTGAAGGCGGGGGCCAGCGAGTCACACCAGGCCTGCGGCGTCATGCCGTGGGCCTCGGCGGCCTCCTCCACCTTCTGGCCGTGCTCGTCGAGGCCGGTCAGGAACTTGACGTCGTAGCCAGCGGCGCGGCGGTAGCGTGCCTGCACGTCGCACATAATTGTGCAATAGGCGGTGCCCAGGTGCGGGGCGGCGTTGACGTAGTAGATGGGCGTGGTGATGTAGAAGGAAGGCTTGTCTGCCATAGGTGAATCTCCTGCCAAACGCGTGCGAATGATGCAACTGGCCCATTGTAGCCCAAGCAGCGCCCCATCTACTTTGCGGCCCGGGGCAGTAATCCGCACCCCCTATTCGTGATTCTGACCCTTCTGAGTCATTGCCTCAGATTCTGCCCGAGTTTGGTTATAATTCATTTATTTATTATGCCATTTACCTGCGATTATTATTTTTTTATTTATAAAAAAGAGGTCGTGTTTTCTCGGGTCTAGACAGTGAGCTGCCTACCAGCACTGTTATATCGGTGACATACCGATGGGGTGACTCATAAGGGTCAGAATCTCGAATAGGGGTCAAATCTCCTTGCAAAATGCCAGTCCGCTTATAGCGACTGCGCTGCCAAAGATGAGAAATGCCATGGTAGGGGACGCGGCGGACGAGATGCCGCCGAATACGGCGTACGAGAACGATGCCGTGCCGAAGGCGGCGAGATTCATGACTGAAAGGGCGGTCGCCACCGGGCCGTCGCCGATACGGGCGAGATAAGTTTTCAGTAGAAGGGTGGATGATGCTCCGCTGTCAAGACCCGCAAGGAAGACCGCGGCGGATATAAGACGCAGATCTGCAAAGAGACCCGAGAGCGCAAAGCCAGCTCCACAGATATCCTGGTGGCGTCCGACGAGTACGGCAACGCTCATCGACGCCGCAACTGAGAAGGATATATCGGACGACGTCCAGATTAGCCTGAGACAGGCCTCGGCCCGCTCCTACGCAGAGACTTACGCTCGTTTTCTCGAAGCGTATCCCGATATTGATGATGAGTGGAAGCGCTGCGAGGTAGGACTCGACACGGTCCTTTGCCTGAGGCCCGACGAAGTCGAAGCTTTAGGACAAGAACTCTCGGCGGTCGTCAACCGATGGACTGCGAAATGCGCGAATCGCAGCGATGACGAAGGCCGAGAGGTCCTTTTCGTCATTCAGGGCTACCCGTGGCTGTCGTGATCTGGCGTAACAATCTGACGCCAACCGCCAGTTGGCGTCATCATTTAACGCCGACTGGCGGTTGGAGCAAATCAATTTTGTTAACTATCTAGCTGGACAAACGCTTGTTATCGCAGGTAAATGAAAAATAACACCAACCGCCAATCGGCGTCATTACGGAATCTGTTTCCCTAGATTTTTGACGCCAGATGGCGGTTGGTGTCGCAACAGCATAAAGAGTGAAAGCACCTCGGAGCGGTTGGCGTCGAAATCGCAGCAGGGACGCGAATCCGGGGCCAAACGCACGGCTCCCCATGTCATCAGCACCACGCCCGAAAGCTCTCGCTCCCCTACTCGGCGGACTCCTCGATGTACTTCTTGAGGGCAGCGAGGAGGTCGTCTGCCGTGGTTTGCGCGAGGATGTCCGCGCAGGCGGCGTCATTCATAAAGACGTTCATGAGCGCCTGCAGGACAGCAACCTGGTCCTCGTCATGGGCAAGCAGGCCCAGGTTGAGCACCAGATGCGCCTGGACATCGTGGTCGACCATGCCGCCCATGGGCGCGAATGCGATGGGCTTCTGGTTGCGGACGACCGCGATGTAGGGTTTGGCGATGTTCTCGGGCTCGACATGCGGGATGGCCACGCTGATGGCCTGGCACTCGAGACCCGTCGGATAGTTGTGCTCGCGGGTCTTGATGGCGTCGAGCCACGTGTCCTTGATGTAGCCCTTCTCCTTGAGCTCGGGCTCAAGGGCCGCGAACATCTCGTCTGACGTCGAGGCATCGACATCGAAGAAGACCAGCTCGGGCGTGAAGAGCGAAGTATCAACCTGTCCCATATACACTCCTTCGAAAATGAGGTGATAAGAGAGGGCGCACCCGCACGAGCGGGGTGCGCCCCGCATTATCGGAACGCTTCCCTACGCGATCGGGACCGCGCCGTTGGCGAGCACCTTGATGACGTGCTCGAAGTCGTCGCGCATCGTCTCGTAGGCGACCATCGTGAGGTCCTGCCAGTAGATTGTGGCGTCGGCTTTGGCGGCCTTCTTGTCGGCGATGAGTTTCTCGGCAGCCTCACCTGCGAACTTGACGCCGTAAGTGAAGTAGTTGACCTTGCGGATACCCGCATCGACGGCCTTGTGGTAGTCCTCATCGGAGACGCCGGAGCCGCCGTGCATGACCAGGGGCACGTTGGCGCGCTTGCGGATCTCGGTCAGAACGTCGAAATTGAGGTGCGGCTCGCCCTTGTAGAGGCCGTGCACGGTGCCGAAGGAGCAGGCCAGGATGTCGAGACCGGTCGAGGCGATGAAGTCGGCCGCCTGGTCGGGATCGGTGTAGATGGCGCCGGACTCCTCAGCTGTGCCGCCCTCGTCGTGCAGGCCCGCCTCACGGGAGCCCATCGAGCCGAGCTCACACTCCAGGCCGCAGTCGTAGAGCGAGACCATGTCGGCCGCGCGGGAGGAATTGGCGACGTTCTCCTCATACGGTAGGAAGGAGCCGTCGAACATCACACCGCCGAAGCCCATCTCGAGCGCGCGGCGCATGTAGGAGAGATGCTCACAGTGGTCCAGGTGGACGCAGACCATCGCGGAGGAGCGCTCGGCCAGGGCGACCATCGTGGGTCCGATCACGTCGAGCGGAGCCATGGGCTCGTGGCCCTCGGCGTGGGCGATCATCACGGGGTAGCCCGTCTGCTCGGCTGCGTCGAGCGCGGCGCGGACGGCCTCGAGACTCGGGGTATTGAACTGCGGAATCGCCATATTGTTCTGCTCGGCGATCGCGCAGATGTCACGCAGGTTTACCAGCATGGGAATCCTTTCTCGTCAGTGATTCTTCTTGCGCTTGTTCTTCTTTGCCTGTTTGTCGCGCTTGAGGGAGGCCTCTATCTCGTCGCGGTGCTTGTCATAAGAGAGGTTGGACCGCCGGGCCTGGGATTTGATGGAATCCGGGTCGACCCGCATCTCGAAATCCTCGAGCCACTCGAAGAGCTCGTCGCCACCCTCATCGATCTTTGCCGTCTGGACCCAATAGCGGCCATGCAGCAGGTTGCCGCCGTTGATGCGGATATAGAGCTTGTCTCTGCCGCCCATCTCGCGGATGTTGAACCTCTCGATCTCGTCATATCGGAAGGTGTCGGTGCGGCCATAGGCCCCGAAGGAAATGGCGTCATCCGAGATCGTGACGGTCTCGGGATTCGCGATCGCACCAAAGGTATTCCAGACCTGATAGCCAGCGATGACGAGGACGACGACGGCGATGAGTCGAGGCACCACGGGATAGCCGAGCAACGACACAAGGCTCAGGACGACCAGGGCGGCGCAGAACACGCCGATGAACGTGACCTCGAAATTGAACGCCTTGCGATTGTAGCGGTAGACCTTCATGCGACTCCTTCAAGACAAACGGGGCCTTTCCGCGAAAGAAAGGCCCCGTTCTCTGTACCAAGCGCGATGCGATGTGTCAGGCAGCGCGGAGCTACTCGGCCTTGTCCGCGGACTCAGCCTCGTGGAGCGCCTTGGCCTCGGCGATGATGCGCTTGCGGTTCCAGAGGGCCAGGGCGATGGCGCCGGCACCCAGGATGATGAGGCCGATGCCACCACCGATGCCACCGACGCGGACGAGCAGCCAGGTCAGGGGGTTGGCACCGTCGCAGATCGAGGAGATCGCGGAGGCGCCGCCCATGTCGAAACCGACGTTGGCCGCGGCGGTGGTGATGAGCGGGGACAGGTCGGTCGCGATGTAGAGGCCGACGGCGAGGACGACGATGCCGACGAGCAGGCCGCGGAAGCCGTTCTCATGCACGATCGGGGTGATCAGCACGAACATATAGGGGATGACGGCGAGGTCGACGAGCGGCATGACCTTGTTGCCCGGCAGGATGAAGGCCAGGGCGATGCAGAAGGGCACCAGGATCAGCGACAGCGTCAGGGTGACGGGGTGGCCGCAGCCGACAGCGGAGTCGAGGCCGATGTAGATCTTGCCACGGTTCTGGAAGTGCTTCTGGATGAAGGCGGACGCCGCATCGGAGATGGGCAGCAGGCCCTCCATCAGCAGGGCAGCCATCTTGGGGATCAGCACCATGACGGCGCCCATGGAGACGGCGGTGGTCAGGAAGCTGGGGACGGCGTTGCCGTCGGCATCGGTACCGGGCAGGAAGCCGTAGCCGGCGAGCAGGCCGATGACGAGGCCGATGATGGTGCCCAGCAGGACGGGCTCGCCGAAGACGCCGAACTTCTTCTGCATGCTCTTGACGTTGATGTCGATCTTGTTGAGGCCGGGGATCTTGTCGATGATCCAGTCGAAGGCGTAGGCGATCGGGGCGAAGGCGCCGGAGAAGCCATGGGGGATCGAGACGCCGGGCAGGCCCAGGGAGGGCTCGACGAGCGGGGCGGTGACGTCGCCGATGATCAGGACGATGACCTCGTTGATGATGGCGGCACAGATGCCGAACATGACGTTATCGAAGACGATGGCGACCATGGCACCCGTGAAGGCGAAGTGCCAGTAGTTCCAGATGTCGACGTCGGCCGTCTGGGTGGTGTTGGTGACCAGCATCACGATGTTGACCAGCAGGCCCAGCGGGATGATGATCGTGCCGACCACGGAACCCATGGCGATGGCGGAGGCGGCGGGCCAGCCCACGTCCATCACGGACAGGGACAGGCCGAAGCGCGTGACCATCGCGGTGACGGCACCGGCGAGGTCGGTACCCATCAGGTTGTTGATGACCAGGTTCAGGCCGATGAAGCCGATGCCCACGGTGAGGCCGGCCTTGAGGCTCTTGCCGAAGCCCGCGCCGAAGGCGCAGCCGATGATCGTGAGGACGATGGGCATGACGACCGAGACGCCAAGGCTCTGAACGCCCCCAAAGAAAGCAACAATTGCATCCATAGTTCAGTTCTTTCTGTCGAACAGGCGGCACATCGGCTGCGCCGCCCCCTTACCCTGCAAAGCTAGTTGTTCTTCATGAAATCGAGAATCTGCTGCTCTGCCTGTGCACGGCCCATGCCGGTCAAGAACGGGATGCCCGAGATGAACGGGCACTCGATGCCGTCCGGCTTGACGGTGGTGGCGATGATCAGGTCGGCGGTCTGCGACTTGCTCGGGGCCTCCGAGATAGCGCAGGTCGTGATCTTGAACTCGCCCTCGTAGCCATTGGCGTTGAGCAGGTCCTTGATCTTGGCGGCGACCGCCGTGGACGTGGCGATACCCGAACCGCATGCCAGGATGATGTTCTTCATGCTTCCTCCTCTCGTGTCTTCTCGG
Source organism: uncultured Actinomycetes bacterium (assembly GCA_900315165.1). GTDB lineage: Bacteria > Actinomycetota > Coriobacteriia > Coriobacteriales > Atopobiaceae > Olegusella. The sequence continues at coordinate 23,725 of OMXZ01000015.1, forward strand.
TGGTTTCAGCCGTTCAACGTGACGTCGGGATAAGGGTACATCGGCGAGATATCCGAAAGCCCTCGTAGCCCTACTCGGAGATCTTTGTACGGACTTTATCGAGGGCTGCGAACATTTCCTCGAGCTTTGCCATGGGGTCGGGCGCCGCGACGATGCCGGACGTGCCGCCCGTGGCGTCGCCGCCATAGATGATGGCATCGTAGACATCCTGGCCGGTGGAGATGCCGGCGGCCTGCAGGACCATCGTCTCGGGCGAGACGGACTTGACGGCCTCGGTCGAGGCGCGGATATAGTCCTCGCCCGCGATGTGGCCGGTGCCGATGAGCGAGTTGAGCTCGCAGGTCATGATGTCGGGATGGAGCTCGGCGATGGCGCGGGCCTCCTCGACGGAGTCTGCGCAGACGCAGGTGAGAATGCCGACCTCGCGGGCACGGACGATGGTAGCCGCGAGCTCGTGGACGGTCATGGGGTTTTCGGCGTGGTTGAGGAAGGTGGCCTTGACGCCGGCGGCGGCGAGCGCCTCGGGCAGGACGTGGCCCATGCCGCGACCGGGCTTGAGGCTCTCCATGAACTGCGCGGTCGGAATGACGTGTGGGCAGTTCTCGATCACCCAGGGCAGGTCAATCAACTGGGCGGTGAAGAGGCTCTGGAAGTCATAGCGCTCGCAGAGCTCATCGGTCTTCTTCGCGAGCTGGCGAAGCTCCTCGCCATACAGGTACGACTTTGGGTTGACGACGAAAAACGGACGCTTGAGGACGATCTTCTCCATTCCTTTTCCTTCCTAGGACAACTTGTACATTCTCCTATGGACAAGTAGATGGTACCATACCATGAAGGAAATGTGAAGATGATTCGTTCCCTCCTTGGCCAGTCGGCGAACGGCGCGCTAGTCGCCGCTGATCGAGGAGCCGACCACCGATTGGCCCGGCTTGAGCCACGTGTGGCTCCACTCGATCGGCGCGCCGTCCATCAGATAGATTGTCTGCTCCAGCAGAAGGACGGCGGCGGACTCGTCGCACCCAAGGAGCTGCCCGTGCTCCTTGCCCGCGATGCGCGCGGAATACCTGATGCGCGATACCTGGATCTTGCGTCCCGAGTGCCGCTCAACCGCGTCGAACAGGGTCGCCTGGGTGTAGTCCTCGTCAAAAAGGCCCGGGCACTCCTTGAGGTTCGACCAGCTCTCCTGGCAGATGACAGGCTCGCCTTCGACGGTGCGGACGCGGCGCATGAACATGACGTCGCTACCGGGTTCGATCCCAAGCGCCTCGGCTATTTCTGCAGGCGCGGGCTCGATGCGTTTGTCGAGGACGTTGGTCACGAAGTCCATACCCTGCGCACGCAGGGACGCTGCAAACGAGATGGGGTGCACGCCGGCGGCGTGCGTGATGCCCGGTTCTGCGACGAAGGTGCCCTTGCCATGCCGCTGGACGAGCAGGCCCTCGTCCACCAACACCTTGATGGCCCGGCGCACCGTGCCACGCGAGAGCCCGAAGTCCTTCATCAACATGTGCTCTGAAGGGATGAGGGTGTGGGGAGCCCATTCCTTGGAATAGATTCTTTCCCGCAACACGTTGGCAAGTTGGTTATAGCGTGTCCCGTTCGAGGGACTGGTGTCGGGCGTCTTGTTTTCATTTCTACTTTGTCTGTCTGTGCCGGTCACTACGTATCGTCCGTTCTAAAGAATCACTTGTACAATCTGTGCTAGACAACATGTAGGTGAAAAGCCTATCATGATTCACATGCTACGACAGTTCGACGGACCGTTGTAGCTGCATTTATCAATTTCTCTATCCCTTCTATGGGACAAGGAGGAACAATGGCAGTCTACCGCGAAGTCATCAAAGTCAAGTCGCACGGCGTCCGTACGAGCTACATCAACGTGACCGACCAGGTCCGCGAGGTCATCGAAAAGAGCGGCATCCAGACGGGCATCTGCGCCGTCATCTCCCCGCACACCACCTGCTCCGTCTTCTTCGAGGAGTTCTGCCACGACTACGATGAGAACGGCGACGAGTATCTGCAGGCCGACCTCAACGACGCCCTCGCCAAGATCATTCCCGACCACACCTCGGCCGAAACCTATCGCTACCCCGGCCAGGCCCATTACGACGCCGTCGCCAGCTGGCCCGATGCCGCCAGCTACCTGCCCAACGGCCCCGAGGACCTCTGGAACGGCGACGCGCACCTGCGCTCGACCATCCTCGGCTCCAGCGAGGTCTTCGACGTGGTCGACGGCCACCTGGGCGTAGGCACCACCGGCTACATCTACTTCGCCGATTTCGACCGCACGCGCCCCCGCGAGCGCCGCTGCGTGATCACCGTCATCGGCGAATAGGCGATAGACAGGCTAAGCAAGCTCGAGGATGCGGTCATACACCTCGGACTTTGGACGCGAGAGCTCCTTTGCCAAGCGTTTGGCGAGGGAGCTTTTGTTTTCTCCCGCGGCAAGGCCAATGCGGATCGCCTCGTCGAGGTCGGCGACTGTCACTTGCGGCGCCCGCTCCTCCTTGCTGGGAGGGGCGATCACGAGCACGCATTCGCCCTTGAGCTCCCCCGTCTGCTCCGCGAGCTCGGCCGCCGTGCCGCGCAGGACCTCTTCGTGGAGCTTGGTGAGCTCGCGCACCAGGGCGACCCGTCGTGCGGGCATCACTTCCGCAATCACCCGGAGCGTCGCCGCGACCCGACGGGGCGACTCGTAAATCACCAGGGCAGCCGGGATGGCGGCAAGCATGCTCAGACGCTCGCGCTGGGCACCCGCCTTGCGCGGCAGGAAGCCTTCGAAGAAGAAGCGCTCCATGGGAAGCCCCGAGGCGACCAGGGCGCAGACCACAGCCGACGGACCGGGAATCACCTCGACGGGTAGGCCGGCGTCAAGCGCCGCATCCACCAGGCGCTGTCCCGGATCGCTCACGCCGGGCATACCCGCATCGGAGACAAAAGCGATGTGCGCGCCGCCTACGATCCGGTCAAGTATGCCGGGGATGCGCGAGGCGAGGACGTTTTCGTCCGCGCGCTCGAGCGGGGTGCGGATACCGAAATGGGCGAGCAGCTTGCCCGTGACACGGGTGTCCTCGCACAGCACGGCGTCGGCGTCGCGCAGCGTCTCCACCACGCGCGGCGACGCATCGGAAAGATTGCCGATCGGCGTACCGACCATGGAGAGCAGGCCGACCATATCCGTCTTGCCCTGCGCCATCAGTCGAGCATCCGTCGCTCGAAGGTGGCAAGCGCGACGCGCGCATCCCAGCCGATGAGGCGGCCCGTCGTCTTCCAGGTCTGGAAGAACCAGGCGGGACAGTCGCGGAAGGCGCCGATCTGCTCGGCGATGTAGACGCGTTCTAGCGCAATGCGGCCCTCCGGCGTCATGAGCGAATCGGGGAAGGGCAGCGAGCCGGACCACTTGCCCACCATCGTCGGCAGGCCGCTGCGGCGCGCCTCATCCAGCGACCGTGCGGACGCCTCGACCAAGCGGCGGACCCCCAGAGGACCGGTCGCGTCGGCATTGTCTGCGTAGTGGTAGAGATGGCTGTCGAGCCAGACGTTCTCGTAACGCGACTGCGCCATGAAAGCCCGCCAGGCTTTGGGCTGGCCGGCATCGGGGAGGATGACGACGGGATCGGAACCCGCTGCCGTGCGCACCGCCTCGTAGGCGTCGCGGTAATAGCTGCGCAGGTCGTGCAGGGGCACACCATCACCCACGACCAGGCCACGGCGCACCTGCGCCAGCGGCTCATCCGCGACTTCGATGCCGTAGAAGCCGTCACGCATCTTGTAGCGGCCCGCCAGAGCCGCAAGGACCGAGAGCGCGTCGCTGCGATATTCGGAGAATCGGTCGCGTCCGCGTACGGAACCATAGCCCTCGGCCTCCCGACCAGGGGCGATGCCGAGCACCAGTACAATCTTGAGACCGACGTCCTCGGCCCACTCGAACGCATCGTCGACCTGCTGGATGCAGCCGACATAGGGACCGGGATCGGGCCCATCCTCGCCAAAGGCATACCAAGGCACCGTGAGCCGAACGGCGTTGAAGCCGCGGCCCGCAATCTGAACGAAGTCGGCTTGTTTAATGAAGTTGGCACGATGATGGGCGATGAGCTCGCGGTAGCGCCGCTCCCCCACCGCACGGATGAGCGTGGGCTCGTCGAGGGCGCCAGAGTCCGCGAACAAGCCAGGCGTGACCCAAGACCTCAGCATCAGCCAGCCGGTCAGGTTCACCCCGTGCAATGCGCGCGCACCCATGCCAACCCCTTGGAACGGAAAATGATACGTGGACTCAGTATACTCGCGCTACTCGACGAAATAGCTTGCGCAGTTGAGCGGTGTCTCATATACGTCTACCTGCGAGACAGGAAGACCCCGCTCCTGCAGCCGCTCGGCGAAGTAGCGGGCAAGATTTTCCGCCGTCGTGCGGAAGGGCAGGACGGAGAGGGTGAAGCCCTCCTCCTTAAGGCAGGCGATCGTCTTGTCCATGAGGGAGCCTTCCTCGACCAGGAAGGTATGGTCGAGCTTGGCCGTCTCCTCGCGCAGGATCCGCTTGAAGGCGCCGAAGTCCAGCACCATGTCGCGCTCGGTGCCCTCCGCACCCAGCTCCTGCTGGCGGATGTAAGCCACAACCCGCCAACGATGGCCGTGGAGATTCTCGCATTTACCGTAGTAGTCGGTCAGGAAGTGGGCGCCGTCGAAGTTGCTCTCGGTCTTGAGTCCGTACATCTCCCTACCCCTCAATCTTGACGATGGGGGCAAAGCCCTTCATCAGCTTTTTCGTCTTGCCCGTGCGCGTGAAGTAGACCGTGATGGTGTCCTTTTCGGCCGCCTTGACCACGCCGGGGCCGAAGGTCTTGTGCGAGACCTGGTCGCCGACCTCGAAGGTCTCGGACACCTTGGCCGCGTTGCGGCGGATGGGGGTCGGGCCCGCCGCCTTTTCCCGCGAGCCGCCCGTGGAGCGGGTGCGGGAGCCGAAGACGTTGCCCCCATAGACCTCGCTGCCGCGCCCGGAGCCATAGGTGCCGTGACGGTCGCCACGCTTCTCCCAGCCGACACCTGCGAAGCCCGCCGAGCCGATGCCAATTGACTCGACATGCTCCTCGGGCAGCTCGCGCAGGAAGCGGCTGGGCGCGTTTGCGGTGGTAGAACCGTACATGCGACGGGTGGAGGCGTAGGTGAGGTAGAGTCGACGCTCGGCACGTGTGATGGCGACGTAGGCGAGGCGACGCTCCTCCTCGAGCGTATCGCCCTCGCCCTCCTTGGCATGGTGGGGGAAGAGGCCCTCCTCCATGCCGGCGACGAAGACGACCGGGAACTCCAGGCCCTTGGCCGAGTGGATGGTCATGAGCGTCACGGCACTTGTGGAGCCAGCGAGGCTGTCGAGGTCGGAGCGCAGGGCGAGCCACTCCATGAAGGCTGGCAGCTTCTCGGCGGCGACGCCCGAGTCGGCAGGCGTTTCCGCCGCGGAGGTCTGCGCGGCCGCCGCTCCATCGGCACCGTCAGTCGGGTTCGCCAAAGGCGCCGCAGCGGCAGCGGCTACCCCGGGCACAAGCGTAGGCAACGGCTGCGTCTCGATCGCACCGGCAGCCTTGAGCTGGGCAAGCGACTCCAAGGTCTCCGCCACGTCGTCGTGCGTCTCGTCGAACTCGGCGGCGACGCCAAAGAACTCGCGGATGTTCTCGATGCGGCTGTCGCCCTCGACCGAGTGCTCCGCCTCGAGCGCCTGGATGAGGCCGGTCTTGTCCACGATCATCTCAACGACGTCGGAGAGGTCGCCCGCGAAATGCCGGCCCGCCTCCACGGCCGAGGTAAAGTCCGACAGGCCGTTGCGCACCTTGGCGGAGAGCAGGCCCGTCTCGGCGGTGCACATCTGAGCCGCCGCAAAGAAGCTCACCCCATGCTGGCTCGCGTAGCTGCGGATTTTGTTGATGGAGGTGGTACCGATGCCGCGACGGGGCGTGTTGATCACGCGCAGCGCGCTCACATCGTCGTCGGGATTGACCACGAGCTTAAGATAGGCCGTGACGTCGCGGATCTCGGCGCGGTCGAAGAAGCGCGTGCCGCCCACGATCTTATAGGGCACACCGGCACGCAGGAGCATGTCTTCGAGCACGCGGGACTGGGCGTTGGTGCGGTAGAAGACCGCGATGTCGTCGTAGCTCGTACCGCCATCGTGGAGCTTCTCGATCTCCGAGCCAATCCAACGTCCCTCGTCGCGCTCGTCGTCCGCCTGGTAGAGACGGACCTTGTCGCCGTCGCCCCGGTCGGTAAAGAGGTGCTTGGGCTTGCGGCGGGAGTTGTGGGCGACCACGGCGTTGGCCGCGGCGAGGATGTGGCCGGTGGAGCGATAGTTCTGCTCGAGCTTGACGACGCGCGCCTCGGGATAGTCCTGCTCGAAGGCGAGGATGTTCTTGATGTCGGCACCGCGCCAGCTGTAGATGGACTGGTCGTCATCGCCCACGACCATGAGGTTCTTGTACTTGGCCGCGAGCAGGTTGGTGATCGCGTACTGGACGTGGTTGGTGTCCTGATACTCGTCCACGCTGATCTGGCGGAAACGATCCTGGTAGCGCTCGAGCACGTCCGGGTGCTGGGAGAGCAGCTCATAGGCCTTGACCAGCAGGTCGTCGAAGTCCATCGCGTTGGCGCGGGCAAGGCGGCTCTGGAGCACGGCATACACGCGAGCGGCCTTGCGGGAGAGCGGGTTGTTGTCCCCCGCGGCCTGGTCGGCCATCTCCTCGGGCGTGACCATCGCGTTTTTCGCCTGGGAGATACGCGAGCGGATCGCCTGCAGCGGGAACTGCTTGGGGTCGATATCGAGCTCGGTCATGATTGACTTGACGAGGCGCTTGGAATCGTCGTCGTCATAAATCGTGAAATTTGACTTGTAGCCGAGCTTGTCGCCGTCCTCGCGCAGCATGCGCACGCACATGGCATGGAAGGTGCAGACCCACATGCCGCGCGTTCCCCCCGGGAGCAGGGCGTTCAGACGGTCGCGCATCTCGGCGGCCGCCTTGTTGGTGAAGGTGATGGCCAGCACCTGCCAGGGGCGCACGCCCTCGTCCGCGATCATGTGGGCGATGCGGTAGGTGAGCACGCGCGTCTTGCCCGAGCCGGCGCCCGCGAGCACGAGGAGCGGGCCCGAGGTGCAGAGCGCCGCCTCGCGTTGGGCGGGATTGAGCGAGTCGATATCGACCGCACCCGAGCCGGTCCAAGATGCCGGTACTGCAGCCGATAATGCATCCGCCCCCGCGGAAGCCGACTCCGGCATCGGCATCGGCACAGATTGCGGCGCGGGCGCTACCGGTTGCGGCACGGGCGCTCCCGGCATCACCACAGGTGTGAGCGGCTGCGTATTCATAAAATCCTGAAATGACTGTCCCACGAGACTCCGATCGTCCTTCTTGTTTACGCAATCAGTCTAACCCACGCCTCGGACACGTTCATGCGCAGGCGCCGCTCCCCTTCCGGCCTACACCCCGAGTTCTTATGCGTGGCTGTCCTCACCAGAATGCCACCATAGGTGTGCTAATATTCTTCGTAATATATTACGAAAGGAATTACAAATGCCGAAAATCAAGCCTGTCTCTGACATGAGAAACTACAACGAGGTGCTGCGAGACGTCCTGCCGGGCTCCCCGGTCTTTCTCACCCTCAATGGCCGCGGCCGTTACGCAGTGCTCGACCTAAGGGATTACGAGCGCTTAGAAGCTTCCGTTGGCCTCCTCAACCAACTCGAAGAGGGTCGCCGGTCATACGAAGAAAATAGCGGCATTACTGCAGAAGACATGCGCACGCGGATAAAGGCGCAGTTCAATGGCTAAAACGATCTTCTCCCCCGCCTCACAGAGCGACCTCGGCAGCATCGCAGAATATGTCTCCGAGGAGCTCGGCAATCCAAAGGCTGCCATAGACACGGTCAACAGGATCATCGACAAGGCAGAGGTGCTTGGCGCATTTCCTCGCCGCGGCACTCCGCTCGATAACGTCTGCCCCGTACGAAGCGACTACCGTTTCATCGTCTGCGACAACTGGATGATTTTTTATTGGATCGAAGCGGAAACGCCCGTTGTGGCACGAGTGCTTTGGGGCTCCAGCGATTACGTGCGAGCGCTGTTCGATGACTCAACCGGCTTACGCTAGGCAGACGGGAAGAGATCGCGCAGGATACGGGCCATACCGTCCTCGTCCACGGGCGGGGCGATGACGTCCGCGACCTTCTTGAGCTGGTCGACGCCGTTGCCCATCGCCACGCCGCAGCCGGCATACTCGACCATCTCGAGGTCGTTGAAGCCGTCGCCGAAGGCATAGCTGTCCTCGCGGGGGATACCGAAATGGTCGAGCGCCTTCTGCAGGCCATAGGCCTTGGAAATCCTACGCGAATAGAACTCGGCGTGGTTGCCCGTGCCGTTCTCGTCGATCTTGTCGAGCGCACCCAGGTTGTTCCAGAGCTGGGCCAGCATGCCCGTGTGGCTGATGGGGAAATCCGCCTCGAGTTTGATGCACTCGCGGAGCGCCTGGGCCCGGTCGAAATCGGAGACGAACCGCACCCGGTCGCCCCCGGCGAAGCCGCTGAAATGGTCCCACATCCGATCGAAACGCCGGTCGATGTAGATGGTGTCGCGGCACTCGATCATGTACTGGGCGTGCAGGTTGTCGAGCACCTCCGCCGTCAGGCAGGCTGCCTTGAAACCCATCCGGCGCTCGGAGACGGGCTTGCCGTCGATCTCCACATAGCCGCCGTTGAAGAGCACGTATCCATCGAAACCGACGCTCGTGACCGCCTCGTTGAGGAAGCCGAGGGGGCGTCCGGACGCGATAAAAATCTTATTGCCCTCACGCTGCAGACGATGGAGCTCGCCGACCGTGGAAGCTGGGATGACCGCATTATGCTTGCCAAACGTGTCCATCAGCGTTCCGTCTATATCGAAAAAGAGCGCCTTGGCCACGGTCCGTCTTCCTTCGTCTAGGCGTTGTCGTAGATGCTAATGTACATCACATTGTTGCCCTTGTAGCGGACGTTGAGATCGACACCGTCGCTGCGTTTGGCCCACAGGTAGCCGCCTTACAGCGCGCGCCGCTGGTAGAGGCCGTTGTCGATGAAGCCGAGGCTGCGATAGTACTCACGCGTGCCCACGGATGAGATCACATTGACGCTGGTGCAGCCGGCCTTGCGCGCGATGCGGCAGGCTTCCTCAACCAAGCGGCGGCCGAGACCACGGTGTTGGGCGTTGCTATCGCCGACGCCCAGATGAGCCGAGCGACCGTACACGTGAACCTCGCGAATCATGGCCTCGCCCACGCCCACGCGCAGGTCGGCAGCATGGTCCCGCACGTATGCTTGGTCCGGCAGCGACAGCCGCAGGAAGCCCGCGATCCCGCCCTCGGGCGTCACCCATTGGATGAAATGCTCGGTCGTCACGGTCGTCTCGTAGGGAACATCCTCCAAGGTCAGGTCGTCGAGACGGACACGCTCGCCCTGGATCTCCCGCATACGGATCTCGCGCACCTGTGAGCGCAGGCCACGCCGATCGATCGTCCCTTCCACCATCTGGCGGAGGTTGGTCTGCTTGTTGCCGTCGACGATGTCGGTGGAGGGGATGTCGCGGATCATGCGCGACACACGGGTCCACGCCGGCGTCGCCATGATGTCGCGCACGAGGATGTCGACCAGCTCGTCACGGGTATAGGGGCGCCAGGCACCCTCGTCGCGCAGCCGCATGAGACCCGTGCCGGCGACCTCATCGGGCGCAAAGGCGGTCCCCGTCGCGAAGGCACGGTAATCGTCCACATCGGCCTGGGGCGTGGCACCGGCCAGGTTGAGCATGAAGTGGGCATGAATCTTGAAACCATATAGACGCGTCAGGGCAAAGGTATCCGCAATGCGGTCGACCGTAAGACCTCGACCGTTGCGGTCGAGCAGGTCCTGACGGATGCCCTGCACGCCGATCTGGACCTTGGTGCAGCCGAGTTCGCGCATGAAGGTCAGACTCTCGGGCGTGATGGCATCGGGCCGCGTCTCCACGACGAGTCCCACGACACGGTGGTCAGCACGCTCGTTGACACGATGTTGTGCGCGCAGACTCTCGAGCGTGCTCGCCTGGCCTGCGGAAACGCGCTGCCAGGCAGGACTGTCGCGATAGAGCCCGGCGACCGCCTGGTTGTAGGTGAGCTCGCCAGCGTCGATACGGGCCTGGGTCGAAGCCGTCTGATCGCGGAGGGCGTCCGGCTCATCTGCCAGGCCCGCAGCGTGATAGGCATCGCGGATCTCCTGCACGCGGTCCCATGAGGCATCGCCGTCGTTGAGCGCACGGAAGAGCTGCTCGACAAACCAGATTCGATAGTCACGCGGATAGTCGTCCCAGGTGCCGCCCAAGATGATCAGCTCGACCTTGTCGGTCGGATGGCCCATCTCGGAAAGAACGTGCAGACGCACCGCCACCTGCAGGTAGGGGTCGAAAAAGCTGTGCTCCGCCCGCTGACAGGCGGGCTCATCCCAGATGTAGCTCTTGGGCATCCGCACGTCGTTGGGGCAATAGAGACAGGTTCCGCCGCAAGGCCAGGGCTTGGTGAGGACCGAGATGGTCGCGACGCCCGAGGCGGTACGGCGGGGCTTGACCTGCAGCACGCGCACAAGCTCGGCCTCGGTCGCCGGATCGATCCCCCAGCTTGCCCAGCGGGCGGGGTCGCCCGTCTTGACCTCGCGATAGTAGGGCAGCAGCTGCCGCTTGGCATAGTGGTCGGCGTTGTCGGAGATGCCGCGGTTGGCGTCGAGGATGGCGTTTCGCCGCGGCGAATGCGCGCTACTATCTCTAGGAGTATCTCTTCCATAGATACGCATTGTAACAGCCGTGCCCCGCGCACACCCCCGTCCTGGAAGGCCCATGGACCGCGAAACCGCCCTCTTCCTCAACCTCATGACCTGCGAATTTTATCGCGACAACGTAGCGTCGTTTTCCGCCACGCGCCGGGCGCCGTGGGATGGGTGGCAGGCTCTTGCGGGCACATTGCACGAGGCGTGGGATACCAAGAAGGACAAGGCACGCACCGTGGCCGACCTCGCCTGCGGCAACCAACGGTTCGAGCGCTTTTTGATGGATGAATTTCCGGCTACGCCGTTCGCCTTCCGCACGTGGGACAACTGCGACCCGCTCGTTCGCGATAGCAGCGATCTGTCTGAGACAAACGTGTCGGTCACCCACCATCGCCTCGACATCGTGGACGCCCTTCTTGCTGGCGGCTCAATTGCGACTGGTTTCGAACTCTCGACGGCTGAATGCAATCTCGCGGTCTGCTTCGGCTTCTTCCACCACATCCCGACGCCGCAGGCACGAGAGCGTGCCTTGTCGTGGCTGCTCGGAAACGTATGCCCCGGCGGCATCGTTGCCCTCTCACTCTGGCGGTTCGCCGATGACGACCGCACGCGTGCGAAGGCCGAGCGGGCGACAGAGCGCGCTCTCGCGAGCCTGTCCAGCGTCAATCCCGGGCTTGACAACCAGCTCGCGCAAGGCGACTACCTGCTCGGTTGGAAGGACACCCGCTCGTCTTTCCGTTACTGCCACAGCTTCGAGGATAAGGAAGTCAACTGTTTGATCGAGCTTGCGGCCAATCCCGTTGGAGACGCCCGAAAGGCAGGCGGGGCCGCTCGGCTGCTCGCCCGTTATCGCGCGGACGGCAAGAACGGCAGGTCAAATGACTATCTCGTCTTCCGCAAGGAGGCCGCACATGAGTAACGCCTCGTATGAGGAGGCCCGCGCCAAGCTGCGCTCCGCCGTGGTGGACCTCGGCTATCCCGTCGAGCTGGCGCTGGCGCTGGAAGCCCAGCTGGGATCCGAGTCCACCATGCTCAAAATGGCTTCCTATCTGCGCGGGGCCAAACCAGCCTCCATCGAGGAGATCGCCGACGAGGCCATCGCCATCGCGTCCTTCCGCGACACCTGGCGCGAGCGCAAGATCTCCGAGCATGCCAACGCCAAGATCACGGAGTTCTACAACCGGTCCGACCGTCCATAACTCTCCCACATCGGTCGGCTAGAGTTGCAGACCTGACGATTCAAGCCTCCCCGGGCATACGGCCTGGCGGACGGCCATATCAGAAAGTTGATTTTCCGCATGACACAAAGCAACAGCGCGCCCGTCTCCTTTGCGGACCTCGGGCTTTCCGATACCATGCTCGCCGCCGTGGACGACCTCGGCTATAGCGATCCCACCCCCGTGCAGGCCGCCGCGATCCCCGAGGTCCTCGCAGGCCGCGACCTGCTCGCCGCCGCCCAGACCGGTACGGGCAAGACGGCCGCCTTCCTCCTGCCGACCATGGGCCGGCTTGGCCACGCCCGCCGCGGCCAGGGCCCGCTCATGCTGGTCGTGACCCCCACGCGCGAGCTCGCGAGCCAGATCGAGGACGTCGCGGGCACCATTGCCGCGCACAGCCACCACCGCTGCACGACCGTGGTCGGCGGCGTCGGCTACCAGCCCCAGATCGACGCCCTGCGCCGCGGCTGCGACGTGCTTGTCGCGACGCCCGGCCGCCTGGTCGACCTGATCGAGCGGGACGCCTGCCACCTTGGCGGCGTGGAGGTCCTTGTGCTGGACGAGGCCGACCGCATGCTCGACATGGGCTTCATGCCCCAGATGCGCAAGATTGTGGCGCAGCTGCCCGCCGACCGCCAGACGCTGCTCCTTTCCGCCACGCTCGATGACAGCGTCCTTTCCCACGTCAAGGGACTGGTCCACGACCTCGCCCGCGTCGAGATCGCCCACAAGGGCGTCGCGGCCGACACGATCGACCAATACGTCCTGCCCGTCTCGCTCGAGGCGAAAAACGCCCTGCTCGCCAAGGTCCTCAAGCAGGCCGGCCCCGAGCACGTGATCGTCTTCACACGCACCAAGCACCGCGCCGACGCCTGCTGCCGCCGCCTGCGCCGCGCGGGCATCTCGGCCTCCCCCATCCACGGCAACCGCAGCCAGAACCAGCGCGAACGCGCCCTCGCGGACTTCCGCGACAACAAGACGGACGTGCTCGTCGCGACCGATGTCCTGGCCCGCGGCATCGACATCTCCGACGTACGCTACGTCGTGAACTTCGACGTCCCCGAGGACCCGGAGGACTACATCCATCGCATCGGCCGCACGGGCCGCGCAGGCGAGGTAGGCTGGGCGCTCACCTTCGTCACCGTCAACGACCTCGACGACTTCCGCCGCTGCGAGGCGCTGATGGACCGCATTGTGCCCACCTACATCGCCATCGGCGCCGAGGACCTGGGCGAAGAGCCGCCGGCGCTCGACCCCAATCGCATCGCGCGTCCTGCAAAGGGCATCCCCCGCAAGAAGCGTGTCGTCCGCCGTGCCAAGGAGGCGGCCGAGAAGAGGCACGCCGCACGCAGGCCCAACCGCGCCGGGAGCCGCCGCAGTGGCGACGAGCTGCCGCGCGGCTTCGTGAATGAGTCAACCTCGGCCAAGCGCAAGAAGGGCTCGCGCCGTCCCGGTGACCTTGGCGGTCGCCGCTAGACAAGCACATCGGATGGGGGTACGCATGAGGATCTTCGACCTGCATTGCGACACGGTGGATGCCCTGGCCCTGCGCGACGTCTCGGCTACCTTTTCGGATCAATTGGGCAACGCGACCACGGGCGACCTTGCCGACAATAGCCTTCATCTGGCGGGCAACCGCATGCGCGCCGTATCGGATGGATGGGCGCAGTGCTATGCCGTCTGGGTGCCTGACGACCTGACCGGCACGGGCCTTTCTCCCCTCGGCTTCTACGACCGCTGTCAGCACTACTTCGCAGGCCAGATGGAGGCCCACCCCGACGTCTTCGCCCAGGCGAGACATGCAGGCGACGTGGAGCAGGCCCTCTCCGCGGGCAAGGTGGCTGCCCTCCTTACCGTGGAAAACGCCACGCCCGTGACTAGCCTGGACGTCCTCGACCGCATGGCTGCCGATGGCGTGCGCATGATCACCCTCACCTGGAACGGCGCCAACCAGATCGCCGGCGGCGCTCAGGAGCCGGGCGGCCTGACCTCCTTCGGCAAGCAAGTGGTGAGGCGCATGGGCGAGCTGGGCATCACCGTGGATGTGAGCCATCTGTCCGACCAGGGATTAGCTGACGTGTTGGTAGCAACCGATGCGCCACTGGTCGCCTCCCACTCCAATGCGCGCGCTATGTGCAACCATCCGCGTAACCTCACGGACAGCCAGTTCCGCGCCATCGCCGAGCGTGGCGGCCTCGTGGGCATCAACTATTACCGCGCCTTCATCCGCGAGATGAGCGAAGGGGAAGCCGCCTCCCCCACGCGCGAGGTGACCTTTGACGAGCTCTCGGCCCACATCGAGCATTTCCTCGACCTAGGTGGCGAGAAGGTCCTCGCGCTGGGAAGTGACTTCGACGGCAGCGAAGTGCCCGCGTGGCTCGACGGCTGCGAGCAAGTCCCGAGTCTCATTGACCGTCTCGCCAGCCGTTTCGGCGCGGATATCGCCCACGGCATCGCCTACGACAACGCCGCCTCCTTCTTCGATTAGTCAGTCCCGCACAGCTGGATAGTCGTTTGCGCGCTACGTCATATCACGGCAGCATACGCGTGAGGTCACGTGAGCCATACACGAGGCGGCGCACTTCCATAACGTCGCCCATCACGACATAGAACACCATATAATTCCCCACGGAAAACCAGTAGTAAGGTTGGGGCCGATCACGAGTGGTTCTGTATATTGGGGCCATAGTCGGTGCAGCCAGATGAGCAAGGATCCCCTTTTCGATCTCATCAACCAATCGTATTGCCGCGGCCCGGTTCTTTAGCACGTCGGAGATATAGGTAACGGTCTCTTCGAGGTCGTCCCAGAAAAGCGGAAGGTACTGAAGCTTATAGCGCAACGGCCTGTCCCCCATCTCCCAGCACCTCCCGGATGGACCCGAATACGTCCTCATGCGAATACCTGAGAGATGTGGTGGCAGCCTGCCTATCCGCGGCGTCAAGCGCCTTCTCTACGGAGCCAGAGAGATACTCGTACTGCTCCATGCTCATGACCACCATCGAGCCATAGCCGTTCTTCGTCAAGAAGACAGGACCTTGCTCCTGCACATCTCGTTCCACCTCCGCGTAATGATTGCGCAGGTCAGATACCGGTCTGATATTCACAGCACCCCTCCTTATCCGGATATTATCCGAATTTTATCATTATTTGAGATACATGAGTCGCCGTTGTCAGATCAGAGACAGTTGCCCGCGTGTCAGATGCTTGCTCGGTTAGAGCTGCTCCTCCAGCCAGTCGATGATCGTCTGCTCGACCTCGAACTTGATCTCGTCGTAGTTGTGGATCTCGTGGCGGAAGCCGCTCCAGAGGTGGGTCGTCACATTCTCGTGGCCCGTGTCGATCAGCCAGTTGGCACACTGGTAGACGCCCTCGCCATAGTTGCCGACAGGGTCCTGATCGCCGGACATGAGGAGAATCGGCAGCTCGTTGGGGACGCGCTCGGCCCACTCCTTGCCCTCGATGCAGAGCATCATATCGATGAAGTCGCGCATACTGATGTTGTCCGTGGGGTGCGTGAAGGCGTCGAAGGGATCCTCGGCGTGGTCCTTCTGGACCCAGGGGTCGTGGCAGATCCACTCGTTGCCCCGCGTGGCACCCTCCTCGCAGCGAGCAAACATCCAGCCAAAGAGCTTGGCCGTGACCTCGGGGTCGGAGTCGTGCGCATGCCCAGACTGACAGAGGTCATCTGCCAGCTTGCGGGCCTCCTGCGTGGTCGCAAAGGATCCCGTCGTGCCGCAATAGACAACGCCCGCGAGCAGGCTGCCGTATTTTGCGGAGAAGTCGCGGGCGATCATGGAGCCCATAGAGTGACCGAACATGAAGTAGGGCAGATCGGGATACTTCTCGCAGACGAGGTCGTGGAAGGTCTTCTCGTCCTCCATCATGGTGTGCGGGCCGCCATCGCCCCAGTCGCCCCAGGAGTCGTTGTCGATGGCCGTGGCGCCATGGCCCACGTGGTCGTCGGCGGCGACGATGAAACCGGCATCCATAAAGGCGACGATCATATGCAGGTAGCGGCGGGAATGCTCGCCGAAGCCGTGGACCAGCTGCACGATGCCCTCGGGCGGGCAGGCCGGCACATAGATCCAGCCGGTGACCTTGTCGCGACCGTTGTAGGAATCGAACTTGACCTCATGCAGCATGGGAGCCTCCCTCGGCTGGCGGATAAGATGGCCCAATTATCGCAAGGCCGCGAGGGCGCCCGTCGCCGACCCCCGCGGGCGGATGGCTTTGTTCCGCAAGCGGAAAATTTCTCGTTGACAGCATATGTATAGCAGCTATATGTTCATAAACAAGGAGGTCATCATGCCTGTTGCCATGGATGCCGTACAGATGAACACCCGTATCGACCGCACGCTCAAACGCGAGGGCGATGCAGCCCTCGCCGCTGCCGGTTTCACGCCCTCACAGGCGGTCCGCGCCCTCTGGGAAATCGCGGTGCGCATGCGCAGGGAGCCGGAATCGCTACGGGATTATCTTACAGGAACGGCAACGCCGTCTCAGGCGCAGCACGATGCCGATGCAGCGCAGGAGGATATCGAAGCGGATGACGATGAGGGGCTCCGTGCCCACAAGGCTCGCGTTCAGGCAATTCAGCAGCGCTTTGAGGATATCGGCATCGACACCTCCACTCCCTATGCGGATGACGAGGATGACCGCGATGCACTCGGCGAGATCTTGATGGAGAGGTACTGGGAGGAGCACCGATGAGCGAAAAAGCCCCGATCCTCGTGCTTGACACCAATGTCTGGCTCGACGATGCAATCGTCTGGCGCCAAGGGCACCAGAGCGCTTGGGACCTCATCGCCTATGCGCGGCATCACAACATCGAGCTCGCCTATGCCATAACCGCTGTCAAGGATGTGTTCTACATCGCAGAGCGGCAGTTAAAAAAGTACGCCCGTGAGATGCAGGGGACACTCACAGAGGCCGGCGCTGCGGCGGCCACCGACAGCGCCTGGGATGTCGCAGACGGCCTCAACGATGTCGCCACCCCCATCGGCATGGACGCCGCCGACATCTGGATGGCCCGTAAGCTGCGTGGCATCCACAACGACCTCGAAGACAATTTGATGATTGCCGCGGCCGAGCGCATCAATGCAGACTATATCGTCACATCGGACATCAAGCTGATCGAGAATCCGCACGTCAAAGCCATGACCGCTGAGGACATGCTCACACATCTGAAGCTCTTTGCCGCATAGGCTACGACCTAGGGAGTGGAATCCTACGCGCCCCAGACGCGCTCGGCGATTCGACGGACGAGCGCGACCTTGGCCCACTGTTCCCCCTCGGTGAGCACATTGCCCTCCTCGGTCGAGGAGAAGCCACACTGGGTGGAGAGACGCAGCTGGTCGAGGGGGACGTACTGCTCGGCCTCGTGGATGCGGTCGACCACGGCATCCTCGTCCTCGAGCTCGGGGAACTTGGAGGTGATCAGACCCAGCACCACGATACGGTCCTTGGCATAGCGCAGCGGCTCGAAGTCGCCGGCGCGGTCGGAGTCGTATTCGAGGAAGAAGCCGTCGTAATTGGCCTGGAAAAGCTGCTCGGCCACGGGGGCATAGCCGCCGGAGGAGAACCAGGTGCTGCGGAAGTTGCCGCGACAGACGTGGGTCGTGATGGTCATGTCCGCCGGCTTGGCCTCAAGCGCCTCGTTGATCGTGCACACATAGCGCTCCTGCAAAGCATGGAGGTCGATGCCTTGTGCCTCGTAGGCGGCACGCTTATCGGCATCGCAGAGCTCGCCCCAGCTCGTGTCGTCGAACTGCAGGTAGCGGCAGCCCAGGTCGTAGAAGACCGTGATGGCATGCTGGTAGGCCACAGCGATGTCATGGGAGAGCACATCCTCGTCCTGGTAGCGGTCGATGGACTGGTAGGTCGCCTTGCCGCGGACGCAGGGAATGAGGTGCAGCATGCTCGGCGCGGGGATGGTGAGCTTGGTCGGGTAATCGCCCGCGATCTCGGTTAGGCGGCGGTAGTGCTCGACGAAAGGATGGTCCGCCGGGAAGTCGATCTTGTCCACAAAGCGGAGCTGGGCGCCCTTGGGCTTGGGGCCCTTGAACTCCACGGACCAGTTGGTGGTGTCCACATGTTCCACGCCGTCGAGCGCCTCGAGGAAGTCGAGATGCCACATGGCACGGCGGAACTCGCCGTCGGTCACGGCCTTGAGGCCGGCCTTCTTCTCGGCCTCGACGAGCTCGGCGATAGCCTTGTCCTCCACGGCGGTCAGCTGGTCGCGGTCGATCTGACCAGCGGCGAACTGGGCGCGGGCCTCCTTGAGATAGGCGGGGCGCAGGAAGCTGCCGACGATGTCGTAGGTGTAGGGAGGCTGCTTGAGATTCTTATCGGCCATGTCTTCTCCTAGCGGATTGGTTGGTGTATCTGCTTGCGAGAGACATGGTAGGACGATTCATCTTGTTAGCGTTAATACCTATTCTTTTTGATTTGTTATAGGTATTAGCTATAAATAGAAAAGTACCGCCACAAGAAACCACCGTCACGAGGGATGGCGCGAAAAGGGGCCGAATGAAACTCCAACAGCTTCGCTACCTGGTCGCCGTCGTCGGCTATGGGTCCTTCAACAAGGCCTCGCAGGCGCTCTACGTGAGCCAGCCCACCATGTCCAAGGCTGTGGAGGACCTGGAGCGCGAAATGGGCATCACCATCCTGGCGCGCACAAACCGCGGCGTCACCCTGACGGAGGAGGGCACCCGCTTCCTCTCCTACGCCCGCCAGGTGGTCGAGCAGGCCGACCTCCTCGAGGAGCAATATAAGGGCAGCGCACCGGCACGGCGTGTCTTTTCCATCTCGTCGCAGCACTATGCCTTCGTTGTGAACGCCTTCGTCCGCCTGGTGGAGGAGGTCGGCCGCGACCGCTATGAGTTTTCCCTGCGCGAGGGCCGCACCGCCGACATCATCGAGGACGTGCGCCTGGGCCGTTCCGAGCTGGGCGTCATCTACCTCTCCCATTTCAACGCGGAGGTCATGGAGCGCGTCTGCCGAAACGCGGGGCTTTCCTTCACGGACCTTTTCACGGCGACGCCCCATGTCTTTGTAGGCAGAAACAACCCGCTCGCACAGCGTTCCTCGGTCACCCTCGATGACCTCGTCCCCTACCCGCGACTCTCCTACGACCAAGGCGAACGCAACAGCTTCTACTTCGCCGAGGAGCTCTACAGTGTGGCCGAGGCCCCCAAGTCGATCGTGGTGCTGGACCGCGCGACCCTCTTCAACCTGCTGATCGGCCTCGACGGCTACACGATCTCCTCGGGCGTCCTCTCCTCCGACCTCAACGGCACCGACATCGTCTCCGTGCCGCTCGAGGGAGACGAGGTCATGCGCATCGGCTACCTGCAGCAGACGGGCCGGCCGCTCTCCCCCGTGGCAAAACGCTACCTCGGACACCTGCGCGCCTACATCGCCGAGTACGGCGAAGCGGACCCGCGCTAGATGGTGTCCGACGGTCGCCGTATCATCTTGGAAAGCAATGGGAGAGGAGACCGGCATGGCAGAGGACAAGACAAGCACCCAGGCAACACCGCCGTCCAAGGTGTGGTGGTGCGACCTCCGCACCCATGGCAAGACGAGCCGCCCGCAGATGCTGGAGAGGCTCTGCCGCAAGGCGGGTCTTGCCGACATGGACCTCGCGAACAAGTTCGTGGCGATCAAGATGCATTTCGGGGAGCCCGGCAACCTGAGCTTCCTGCGCCCCAACTATGCGCGCGTCGTCGCCGACCTCGTGAGAGAGGCGGGTGGCAAGCCCTTCCTCACAGACTGCAACACGCTGTATGTCGGAGAGCGAAAAAACGCGCTCGACCACCTGGACGCGGCGACAGCAAACGGTTTCGGCCCGCTCACGACCGGCTGCCAGGTCATCATCGCCGACGGCCTCAAGGGGACCGACGACGTGGAGGTGCCCGTGGCGGGCGGCGTCCATGTGCAGAATGCCAAGATCGGCCGCGCGATCATGGACGCGGATGTCTTTATCTCGCTCACCCATTTCAAGGGGCACGACCAGACCGGCTTCGGCGGGGCGCTCAAGAACATCGGCATGGGCTGCGGCAGCAGAGCGGGCAAGATGGAGCAGCATGCGGCGGGCAAACCCCACGTCGACCAAGACCGCTGCATCGGCTGCATGGCCTGCGCCAGCGCCTGCGCCCATGGGGCCATATCGCATCGCACCGAGCGCCCTCGCCTGGCCTCGATCGACCAGTCCAAGTGCGTCGGTTGCGGTCACTGCATGGGCGTCTGCAACCAGGACGCGATCGTCCCCAACGACGAGGCGGCCACCCAGATCCTGGGCGAGCGCATCGCTGAGTATTCCAAGGCGGTCTGCGACGGGCGGCCCTGCTTCCATGTGTCCCTCGTTATCGAAGTCTCGCCCAACTGCGACTGCTGGGAGCTCAACGACTCCCCCATGGTCCCGGACATCGGCTTTTTTGCGAGCTACGACCCGGTCGCCCTCGACCAGGCCTGCGTCGACGCGGTCAACAGCGCGCCGACAAACCCACTCTCCATCCTGGCAGACGAGGAGCATGCGCACCCGGACGACCCCCGCATCCACGACCACCTGCACATGGCCAACCCCAACACCAGCTGGGAGGCCACGCTCGAGCACGCGGAGAAGATCGGCCACGGTACGAGGAAATACGAGCTCATCAAGGTTTAGGAGCCTATCGGTATGTCATTTCGCAGACGCTGGCTGCCCATCGTGCTCGCCGGCCTTTTCATCTGGGCGATGGTCACCGCTGCCGCCGTGTCGGATACCTGGGAGCTCCTCTTCCCCGAGGCCGCCGCGATACTCTGCGGCGCCTGGATCCAGCCGGCGCAGGCGTGGAACGTCGATCGCCCCCGCATGCTCGCGCTGATGGCGATCGGGTCGGTCGCGGGTGTGGCCATGAACCTCTGGCTGCCCGCGCCACTGGTCGTGAAGGCACCGCTCGGCTTTGCCTTTGTGGCCCTAACCATGCACGTCTTTGCCGCCGACATGACCCCGATGGTCTCGGCGGTCGTCCTACCGCTCCTGCTCGGCACAACCGACTGGCTCTATCCCGTCGCCGTCATGGTCATTGTGACGTTGATCTGCGCCGGCCAGGTCGTCCTCGAGCACCTGGGGCTCCGCGAGCCCATCGCGTACACGCCGCTGCGTCTGCCCACCGGGGAGGCCCTGCGCTCCTGGGGCAGGCGCCTTGCGGTCTTCTGCGTGCTGGCGCTGCCCGCCTATGCCCTGCGCCAGCCCTTCTTTGCCGTACCGCCCCTGCTCGTCGTCTATACCGAGCTCTCGAGACCGGACAACAACCTGCGCCGCCGTCCCCCGCGCGGCATCGGCGTCCTGGTCTGCGCCGCGCTCATCGGTGCTGGCGCTCGTGCGGCAGCGGACGCCCTCGCCGCCGCAGGCTGGGGCAACCTCGGCTACATCGCCGTCACCCCCGTGGCCTACGCCCTGCTCGTAGTCGCCTGGGACCGGTTCCGCACATGGCTGCCCCCGGCGGGAGCGGTCGTCCTGCTCGCCCTGCTCGCTCCCGTGTCGGTACCCGCGCTGTACGCGCTGGAGGCGTCGGTCGGCGCCTGCGTATGGGTCGCGGCCGCGCTGTTCTGCTTCAAGGGCGCCTCGCCCGAGGAGCAAGACGACCCGACACACCCCGCACGGCGTGCGCCTGACAGCCGATTCACACTCGCACTCGATGCGATAAAGAGTAAAAATAAAGACTGATACACGAGAGCACACGTCTCGAAAGGGGCTCGGCATGGCAATCACGGTGAACCTGTACTACACGGGCGCGGACGGCGCAGCGAAGAAGTTCGCGGACGAGATGGTCGCATCCGGCACGGTCGACGCCATCCGGGCCGAGCCGGGCAACCTCAAGTACCGCTACTTTCAGCCGCTCGACGATCCTGAGACCATCCTGCTGATCGATAGCTGGGAGAGCCAGGAGGCAATCGACGCTCATCACGCCTCCCCGATGATGCAGACGCTGGCTGCCCTGCGCGACAAGTACGACCTGCACATGCAGGTCGAGCGCTATGTGTCCGACGACACGATGCCCGAGACCGACCAGCAGTTCATCCGCAAGTAGGGCTAGATTCCCTCGACCTTTACGCCGGCACGCAGGCCGAAGACCCACGCAAACAGGGCCACGCCCATCACACCGACGATCAGCAGACCGAGACCGATGATGTAGGTAGGCCAAGGCAGCATGATGACCGCGGTGCCCACCGAGCCGAGCACGGTGCAGACGAAGTTGTAGAGCGAGCTCACACTGCCGGCGTCGCCTTCCTGCTGCTCGAGCAGGAGGTTGGCAGCAAAGGGCCTGATGGCCGCCTCGATTACGGCGTAGAGCATGAAGCAGGTCCAGAACACGAAGGGCGTCGTGCTACCCACCAGCAGCATCGCCACGCCGCAGGCAATCGAGCAAGCCATCATCAACGTCGCGTATTTCTTGCCAGATATGCGCTTGAGCATGATGACCGACAGCGATGGGCCGAAGGAGGCGAAGAGCGCCGACGCCGCGAAGAAGTACGTGTACTGCTGCTGGGTCAGGCCGAACTCATCCACATAGATGTAGGGCGCCGAGCCGATGTAGGCCATGAAGGGCAAGTTGACCGCCGAGAGGACGAGCAGGGCGAAGCTGAAGCCGGGGTTCTTGGCCACGACGACCAGGCGACCAAGCGAACGGGAGACAGGCACCTGGCTGCGCTCATCCGCAGACAGGCTCTCCTCGAAAAGGATGGAGAGCGCCAGACACAGGATCGCGACCGCGCCCTGAATCAGAAAAATCGCGTGCCAGGGCAGCACGGTCAGAACGAAGCCACCCAAAAGCGGCCCTACAATGGGGACGACCACGAAGAGGGTCTGGATGAGCGAGAGCGCCTGCTCGCGCTTGTCCTCGTAGAAGCAATCCTTGGCCAGCGCGGTGCACATGGTGTCGATCGTGCCGGCACCGAAGCCCTGCACGACGCGGGCGGCGATCAGCGTGCCGATGGTCGGGGCGATGGCACAGAGCACGCTGCCGGCGGCGTACAGGAGCGACCCGCCGATCAGGACGGGACGCCGGCCCAGCTTGTCGCTCACGGGGCCGGACAGGAGGAAACCGAGCGCGTTGGACACGAAGAAGAACGTGATGGTCTGCCCGACCACTGCCTCCGTCGTGTGGAAATAGGCGGGCAGCTCGGGCAGGGCCGGGGTGTACATATCCGACGATAGCGCGCCAAAGACCGTCGCGAGCACCATCAGGACGAGCAGACCGCCGCTGCCCAGGCGCGGCTGCTTGACGGATATCCAGTTGGAAAAAGCCATCGTTCCTCCTTTGCGGCCCCGCGGCGCAAAAGGGGCGCCCGGTAGCCTTTGCAAACCGGGCGCCCCCGACACCTTGTCCGACAATGGCGGCTGCGGCCGCCTGTCCTCCGGTGACTCTATTGTCTGTCGATTGCCTACCCTACCGAGCAGGGAAAAGACAGTCAAACAACCCGCAAGACATTCTCACTTTCTCCACGCCTATTGCAACAGCTCGCCCTCGACCCATCATCCATCAAGGTCGTTGTCTATCTCACGCGCGGCGTGAGCGGGTGGTTCATGGTGGATAAGTGACAAAAGGGGACTGTCCCCTTTTGTCACCCCTTTTATCAGCCCTTATGCGAGATCCTCGCCGTTGGTCGCAATGACCTTCTTGTACCAGTAGAAGCTCTTCTTGCGGCTGCGCGAAAGGTCGCCCTCACCCGCGTTG
The DNA here is from genome assembly GCA_900315165.1 of uncultured Actinomycetes bacterium. Classification (GTDB taxonomy): domain Bacteria; phylum Actinomycetota; class Coriobacteriia; order Coriobacteriales; family Atopobiaceae; genus Olegusella. The sequence continues at coordinate 47,467 of OMXZ01000015.1, forward strand.
TTCTTGTTCACGTAGACAAAGCCGTAGCGCTTGTCCATCTCGCCCGTGGAAGCCGAGACGATGTCGATCGGCGCCCACATGGTGTAGCCCAGCAGGTCCACGCCGTCCTCGTCCACGGCTTCGATCATCTTGGCGATGTGGGCGCGCAGGTAGTCGATGCGGTACTGGTCGTCGATGGAGCCGTCGGGCTCGACCTTGTCGTAGGCGCCCAGGCCATTCTCCACGATGAACTGCGGGAGGTGATAGCGGTCCTCCATCCAGTTGAGGCCGTAACGGATGCCCAGCGGATCAATCGGCCAGCCCCAATCGCTCTTCTTGACATAGGGGTTGTCGACGATGTCCTCGAGCTCGTAGAAGTCAAAGTCCGTATTGGCCTCACGCCAGGCGACTGCCTGGGACATGTAGTAGGACCAGCCGATGTAGTCGACGGTCCCGGCCGCAAGCACGCGACGCTCGGCGTCGGAGAGGTCGATCTGGTAGCCCTTGCGTGCCCAGAGCTTCTCGACGAAGGCCGGCACGTAGCCACGCGCGTGGACGTCGAGCATCCAGTAGCGCTTCTGGTTGGCCTTCTCCATCTCGAGCATGTCCTCGGGCTTGCAGGTGGCGCCATAGAGGGGCTCGTTGGCGATCATGCAGCCAATCATGAGGTCGGGGTTCATCGCGTGGCCGATCTGGACCGCCTTGGCGCTCGCGATGAGCTCGTTGATGGCGGACTGGTACATCATCTCCTCAGCCTTGGGGTCGCCGTCCTGGATGAGGACGCCGCCTTCCTGCAGCATGTGGTGGGCAATGGGCTGCGCGGCCTGGTTGTTGATCTCGTTGATGGTCATCCAGTACTTCACCCGGTCGCCGAAGCGCTCGAAGCAGACGCTCGCGAAGCGGCAGAAATAGTCGATCACGTGCTTGTCCATGAAGCCGTTATACTTCTTGACCAGGCCCCAGGGCATCTCGAAGTGCTGGAGCGTGATGACCGGCTCGATGCCATGGGACAGGCAGGTATCGATGAGGTCGTTGTAGAAGGCGATGCCCTCCTCGTTGGGGGTCGTCTCGTCGCCCTCGGGGAAGATGCGGGTCCACTGGATGGAGGTGCGCAGCGCCCTGAAGCCCATCTCGGCAAAGAGGGCGATGTCCTCCTTGTAGTGATGATAGAAGTCGACCGCCTCGTGGTTGGGGTAGTTCTCGCCCGGCAGCACGCCGTCGGTGATGCGACGCGGGGCGTGCGTGACGTTGTCGCCCGCGGTCATCACGTCGGCAACGGACATGCCCTTGCCGCCCTGGTCCCAGCCGCCCTCGACCTGGTGCGCGGCCAGTGCGCCGCCCCACAGGAAGTCCTTGCGCAAACCCATGTGAGTCCCCTCTTTCGTCGATTCCGTCGGAAGGCGCGCTAGCCACACGTTATGCCGGCTGCCTTGCATTTCAACCCAATCGACATGCCAGTCGTTCGACGTGTCAGGCGCCCCGACCCTTTGTCTGATTGTACGGTGTGGGCATACGCGCTCTCAAGACCTTCCCGCGAGCGGTCGGCTATCTCATACGAGGTCTTCCTTTTCTACAAGATCAAACGCTACGGCATACGGGAAAAGCGTTATTTTGAGACCAAAGGCTAGATAGTGCCGGCGGCGACGGCCTGCGCCTGCAGGGCAAGGAGCTGGTCGATGCCCCGCTGGCCCATGTCGAGGAGGGCATTCAGCTGGTCGCGGCTGAAGGTCGCTCGCTCGCCCGTACCCTGTACCTCGATGATCTGGCCGTCCGCGGAGCCGACCAGGTTGAGGTCGACCTGAGCGCTGGAGTCCTCGGGGTAGTCGAGGTCGAGCAGGAGCCGGCCGCCCACCTCGCCCATGGAGATAGCGGCGACCTGACCGGTGATGGGAGTCCGCTTGAACCAGCCCTTCCGCAGGCCGAGCTCCACCGCGTCGTGGAGTGCCACCCAGGCGCCCGTGATGGAGGCGGTGCGGGTGCCGCCGTCAGCCTGGATCACATCGCAATCCAGCGTGATCGTATAGCCGTCGATACGGCGCATGTCGCAGACGGCCCGCAGGCTGCGGCCGATCAGGCGCTCGATCTCCATGGAGCGGCCCCTGCGCCCCTTGTACTCGCGGGGCGTGCGATGGTTGGTGGAGGCGGGCAGCATGGCGTACTCGGCGGTGATCCAACCGGCACCCGCGTCCTTGCGCCAGCGGGGCACGCCCTCCTCAATCGTGGCGCTGCAGAGCACCTTGGTGTTGCCGAACTGCGCCAGGCAGGAGCCCTCGGCGTTCATCATCACGCCCGGCGTCAGCGTGACGGGCCGCATCTCATCGGCCGCCCGCCCAAAACTGCGTCCTTTATTCTCTCCGGTCATACCTACTCCCTTCGTCCCTGATGGCGATTTCCGATATCGGATTCTGTCAAATTTGGCTGTTTCCGATATCGGAATCCGCCATCTATGGTTGTTTCCGATATACTGCAAGAAAAGATACCGAGGAGGTGCTGATGAAACGTGAAGCAACTGAAAAGTTATCACAGTGGTACAACTCGCCCACGCGCAAGCCTCTCGTGTTGAGCGGGGCCCGACAGGTGGGAAAGACTTGGCTCGTGCAGGATTTTGCATCAAGTCGCGCTCCCCTCGCCTATGTCAATCTCCTGAACAACCAAACCATGCAGTCGGTCTTTGCGGGCAGCCTCGACCCGGACCGTCTGCTCACAGCCATCAGCGCCTATACCGGCACCACTGCAAGCGATGGCCATACGTTCGTCTTCCTCGATGAGGTGCAGGAGTGCCCCCGCGCGCTCACATCTCTCAAGATGTTCTGCGAGCAGAGACCTGATGTTCCCGTGGTGGTCGCAGGGTCGTTATTGGGCGTCGCGCTCAATAGAGGTGCCGACGCAGACGGTCAGGGCGGGGTATCCTGGCCAGTCGGAAAAGTCGATTATCTCGACCTCTATCCCATGACATTTTTGGAATTCCTCGACGCCATGGGAGAAGAAGGGCTTGCGGATCTCGTGCGCGGCGGCTCTTTCGACCTCGTTAGCGCCATGAGCGAGAAGTATGAGGACCTGCTTCGCATATACCTCTACGTGGGCGGTATGCCCGAGGCAGTTGCGCGCTATGTGGCGACCGGCTCGCTGAAAGAGGCTCGCGCAGTCCAGGAGCATCTGATTCGCGATTACGAATACGACTTCTCGAAGCATGTGGCGTCTCCGATCGACACGGAGCGGATCCGTGAGACGTGGCGCTCCGTGCCCACGCAAATCGCCCGCGAGAGCGGCAACGGCAAGTTCGTATACTCGCAGATCCGTACAGGTGGGCGCGGGCGCGACTATCGCGATGCCGTGTCATGGCTCGTGGATGCCGGCTTGGTCATACGGGTGCGTCGGGCTGGCATGCCGGGCATGCCCCTGCGCAGCTATGCCGACGACCGTTCTTTCAAGCTCTTTATGCTGGATACCGGCATGTTGGGTGCCGCCCTGCGTCTTCCCGAGAAAGTCATCATCGAGGGGGACGCTCTCTTCACCCATGCTAAGGGAGCCTATGCCGAGCAGTATGTGTGTCAGCAGCTCATGGCATACGGCGGCAATGCACCATACTATTGGTCGGCCGACGGTAAAAAGAGCAAGGCAGAGGTCGATTTCCTCTACGACTACTCAGGAACCGTCATTCCCGTGGAGGTCAAGGCAGAGAGGAACGTATCAAGCACAAGTCTGGGCAACTTTGCCCATAACTACGGAATAAAAAGATGCGTGCGACTCTCGCTGCTGGGCTACAAAGACCAAGGGTGGCTAGTAAACCTGCCTCTCTACGCAGCCGATGCTCTGATGAATCTGCCCGCCGTTCCGGAGGGCATCTCTTGACGAGACTAAGGCCGGGACGCGAGGCCCCGGCCAGATTGCAGACAATTATATTGTCGGCAGATTCCCAAGTCCCGCGCAGGCGCTACTTGGCGAGCGTGGCACCAAGCTCCTTGAGCGCGGCGAGGGCCTCGTCGTCCGGGTCGAGGTTGGCGATGACGGTATCCACGACGTTGACGCCGGCGGACTCGGCAGCATCCTTCCAGGTCTCCATCCACTCGCCCGTGCCCCAGTCGTAGGAGCCGAAAAGCGCAACGGGCTTGTTGCCGAAGACCTTGACGCACTCGTCCCAGACAGGCTCGAATTCGTCGTGGTCGAGCTCCTCGGATCCCATCGCGGGGCAGCCGAAGGCGAAAGCATCGTAGTCGGCAACCTTGTCCGCGCTGAAGTCGGACACCTGATAGACATCTGCGCCGGCAGCTCCGTCAGCGACTGCATTCGCCATCGTCTCGGTATTGCCGCTCATCGTCCAATACACCACTGCAACTTTGCTCATGTTTACCTCCACTTATCCGTACATGGTCTTATCCAGCCGCCTATGCGGCGTGGTTCCTTTTATGGGGCTATGCCACCCCCAGCGTGAGCCGCGTGACGGGCAGCCGGAGCAGCTCCTCGAGCGACTCACCCTCCTTGAAGCGCTCCCAGCAGCGGCGTTCGCACCGCTTCACCTGTGCGAATACCTCCTGCGCCGCCTCCTCGTCGCCATATGCCTTCCAGCTACCGCGGCAGGTCTCGTGCTCGCCGGCCATGAAGCCCTGCACGTCCACAAGCGGGTAGCCCAACAGCAGGCCAACCTCATGAGGGTAGGGCGCCATACGGTCGGGCGAACCGTAATAGCCCGCCATGCGGCGCCTCAGCTCATGGACCACGGACCCCACGCTCGAGACGTCGTAGCCCAGGCCCTCCAGGAAAGCGGCGCATTCGGGCTTTTCCAAGATCTGGGCAAGACAGGCGTCGCGATAAGCGAAAAGGACCGACTTGCCGCCGCGCCGATCGAGCACGACGAGCGTCACGCCGAATCGCGCGAGACTCCGGGCTCCGACGGCTATCGTCTCTCGGGCGGCTCGGCAGACGACGCCGCTTGTATCACGACAGTGCATGCAGGATTGCGGCATGAAATTAAAGAGGGACGCGGGCTTGACGCCGGACACAACCCCCGCCGCGCTCAACACCAGGCGACGCACGAAGTAGGCCGCCATGCCCGCTTCTTCCTCACTGCAACCGGCACCGCCGCCGTTGTCATACCGCATCCCCAGCAATTGGGCCTCACCCATGTCGAATCCTCGTTTCGGAAGCTTTTCGGCACTCAACAATAATTAGCTTTTACTTATTCATGTTAGTTTTTTCTTACTTATAGAATGTGAACGGTAGATAAACTGCCGCGAACGGCTGTGTAACCTGTTTTCCGCCAGATTTTCTGCCCGAATGAAAAGATGTCAGGTAGATACACAGACTATTGCATAAGTTTTGCCGTTTTTTCCTTCTGCATGCATTTTATTTTGTACTAAGCCTTTTTGACTCACATTTTTTGGAAGCCTAACGTACGGATTTGCCTCGGCGAACGCGCGGGAGAGGCCCGCGCACGCCCGTACGCGTAAAGGAGGTTTTGAAGCATGAACGGTGTTTTGATAATTGTGGTGAGTGCGGTGATTCTAGTGGCGGCCTACCTGCTGTACGGGCGTTGGCTTGCCAGCCAGTGGGGCGTCGACCCCGAAGCCTACACGCCGGCCGTGCGCATGGAGGACGGCCATGACTTCACGCCCGCATCGCGCTTTACCGCTTTCTCCCACCAGTTCTCCTCGATCTGCGGCGCCGGCCCTGTGACCGGTACCATCGTCGCCATGGCCTTCGGCTGGGTGCCCGTGATTCTGTGGGTCCTCGTCGGCGGCATCTTCTTCGGCGCTGTGCACGACTTCGGCGCCCTCTATGCCTCGATGAAGAACAACGGCAAGTCCCTGGCCCAGCTCATCGAGAAGTACATCGGCAAGACGGGCCGCCGCCTCTTCCTGCTCTTCCAGTGGCTCTTCTGCCTGATCGTCATCGCGGCCTTCACCTCCATGGTGGCTACCGCCTTCCAGATGCAGCCCGGCCAGGCCGCGGGCATCGGCCTGGGCGTCGACGCCGCCAACGCGTCCTACGCCAATGGCGCGGCGGCCACGGTCTCCCTGCTCTTCACCTTCTTCGCCATCGGCTTCGGCTGGTTCTGCCGCAAGTTCGACCTGGGCGGCTGGCGCCAGTTCGCCCTCGCCGTGGCCCTCATGGTGATCATGTTCGCCATCGGCATGCAGTTCCCCATCTACCTCGACGTCAACGGCTGGATTGCCGTGACCATGGTCTATCTGGTCTTCGCCGCCGCCATGCCCATCCAGACTCTCAAGCAGCCGCGCGACTACCTCACCGTGATCATGATGGTCACGATGATTGTCTGCGCCGTGCTCGGCATCTTCGTGATGGGCGCCCACGGCGAGGCCACCATGACTGCGCCTGCCTTCGTCGGCCTGACCAACGCCAAGGGCCAGTTCCTCTTCCCCGTGCTCTTCGTGTCCGTGGCCTGCGGCGCCCTGTCCGGCTTCCACAGCCTCGTGTCCTCGAACACCTCCAGTAAGCAGGTCTCCAATGAGACCGACGCTCTGCCCGTGGGCTACGGCGCCATGATTCTCGAGTCCTTCGTGGGCGTCATCGCCATCGTCATCGCAGGCATCGTCTTCGCGGACATGAACGTCGGCATGACCGACGCCGCCGGCAACGCCCTCTACAGCCCCTTCAACGTCTTCGCCGGCGGCATCGCCAAGGGCATGACCATGATGGGCTTCAATACCACCGTCGCCACCGTCTTCATGACCATGTGCATTTCGGCCCTGGCCCTGACCTCGCTCGACGCCGTCGCCCGCATCGGCCGCCTCGCCTTCTCCGAGTTCTTCGCCAAGACCAACGATGCGGCTGAGGCCGAGACAATCGGTGCCATGAAGGTCCTCGGCAACCCCTGGTTCGCGACCGTCGTGACCCTCTTCTTCGGCCTCATGCTCACCTTCGGCGGCTACCTCAACATCTGGCCGCTCTTCGGCGCGTCCAACCAGCTGCTCGGTGGCATGACCATGATCACGCTGGCCGTCTTCTGCAAGTGCACCGGCCGCAAGGGCTGGATGCTCTACGCCCCCGTCGCCTTCCTGCTCTGCTGCACCTTCACCTCGCTCGTCATGTCCATCGTGGCCTGCTACTCCGCGCTTGTCGCGGGCGGCACCGCCGCGATCATGACCGCCGGCCTGCAGCTCGTCTTCGCCGTCCTGCTCGTGGTGCTCGGCGTGATTGTCGCCTATAGCTGCCTCAAGGAGCTTTTCGATAAGGAGGCCGGCTCCATCCCCGACGAGCAGCCCGAGTGGACCGAAATGGGCCGCAAGCACGTCGCCGAGCGCGAGGCCGAGGCTGCCGCCCAGACCGGCGCCGCCCAGCACGCGTAAGGCTCAGTCCTAAGCTCTAGCATCTGGCTTCTCCCCCGAAAGGCGCGACCCGGCAATCCGGGCCGCGTCTTTTCTTTGCAACACTTGCGCGCTACCATGCCTGCAACACAAGGAGGTCCCATGGCAACCAAACTTCATCCCGGCCCCGTCTACGGCCCCGTGCACAGCCGCCGCCTCGGCCTGTCCCTCGGCATCAACCTTCTGCCCAACGACGGCAAGATCTGCAGCTTCGACTGCATCTACTGCGAGTGCGGCTCGGACGCCGAGCGACGCACAAAATCGCCCTTCCCTACCGCCGCGCGCATCGAGGCCGACCTCGAGCCGGTCCTCCGCGACCTCGCGGACAAGGGCCAGACCCTCAACAGCATCACGTTGGCCGGCAACGGCGAGCCCACGCTCAATCCCGAGTTCGCCCAGATCGTGGACGTGGTCCTGCGCCAGCGCGACGAACTCGCGCCCAAGGCGGAGGTCTCGGTCATCTCCAACGGCACGCGTGCGGGCGACCCGGCCGTCCACGACGCCCTCATGCGGGTGGACTCCAACCTCTTCAAGCTGGACACCGTGGACGCAGACTACATCGCCTTCCTCGACCAGCCCGTCGGACCCTACGACGTGCAGAGGCAGATTGACCTGGCGCGCTCCTTCGAGGGGCACGTGACCATCCAGACCATGTTCCTGCGCGGCACGGTGGCCGGGCGCGACGTCGACAATACGACCGAGCAATACGTGGGTCCTTGGCTCGACGCGATCCGCGAGATCGAGCCCGAGGAGGTCACGGTCTACACGGTCGCCCGCGACACCCCCACGCCCGGGCTCGAGAAGGCACCCGCCAAGACGCTCGACGCCATCGCCGACCGCGTCCGCGAGCTGGGCATTCCCTGCACCGTGGGCTACTGACAGAACACTTGCCAACCGCACGGCTTGCCGACCGCTTGGGCCGTCTACTCGCCTGGACCGGCTACTCCCCAAGACGCGGGTAGAAGGAATGGAGCAGCTCGGCCGACTTCTGAAGCGCCGCGAGCTCGTCCGCCTCGAGCGCGATCTCGACAATCTCCTTGGCACCGGTATGGTCGACGATGGTCGGGACCGAGAGGTAGGTGCCGTCGATACCGTACTGGCCGGACAGGCACACGCTCACGGGCATGATGCGGTTCTCGTCGAATAGGATCGATTTCGCGATGGCCGTGGTGGAGCTGGCGATGCCGTAGCAGGTGTTGCCCTTGCGCGAGAAGATGTCCCAGCCCGCCTGGATGGTGCGGCGGCGCAGGTCGTCGCGGGTCACGCCCTTGGTGCGCGACTCGTTGTCGCGCAGGACGTCGTCCACGCGCTTGCCGCCGATGGTCGCGCTGTTCCAGCTCACGATCTCGGAGTCGCCATGCTCGCCGAGGACATAGGCCTCGACGCTCGCAGGGGCCAGGTCGTACATCTCGGATAGCATGCGGCAGAGACGAGCCGTATCGAGGTAGGTGCCCGACCCAATCACGCGCTCGCGCGGCAGGCCACTCACACGCCAGGTGTAATAGGTCATGATGTCCACGGGGTTGGACACCACGATGAAGATGCCGTTGAACCCAGAGTCCATCACGCTCGTGACGACCTCGCGTACGACGCCGAGGCTGGGCTTCAGCATCTCGAGACGGTCGTTGGAGTCCTTGGGCATCGGCGCCGCCGCGGTCACGACCACGATGTCGGCATCCGCGCACTCCTCATAGCCGCCGGCGTGCACGCTCATGTTGCGGTGCATGAAATAGACGGCATCGCTCATATCGAGCGCCTGGCCCAGGGCCACCTCCGCTCGCGCGTCGATCAGGCAGAGATCCTCGCAAATCCCCTGGTTGATGATGCTATATGCCGTGGTCGAGCCCACGTTGCCCGCGCCGACGATGACCACCTTGGAATTCCTGTAGCTCATGAATGCTCCTCCCACACTCGCTCTTATGCATCCACTCCCTACAGGACAGTTTGCGCGCTTTCCCGCACCTGGCGCAAGTCATTCCCCCTGTGATTACGACAAGGAAATTTAATGCGACCCGCACTCAGTCGTTCATTACAATGGGCAAAAAATGCGCGGCGGGTGCAGCCGCCATGGTACGAGGAGTCGCGTGTGCTCAACATCCTGATTTGCGAGGACAACAAGGAGGACGAGGCCCAGCTCAGGCGCGCCCTGGGCGCGTGCAGCCTGCTTCGAGATGTCGACCACCGGATCGAATCCTTCTCCGCCCCCCACCAGCTCCTCCTCAACTACGACGCGCAGGAGACCGATATCCTCTTCCTCGACATCCTCATGCAGGACGAGACCGGCATCGATATCGCCCGCAAGGTGCGCGAGCACAACGCCGACATCCCCATCGTGTTCGTGACTTCCTCCCCCGACTACGCCGTGGCCAGCTACGACGTGAGCGCGACCCACTACCTCATGAAGCCGGCGACGCCGGCCGCGGTGGACGTCGCCCTCGCCCGCTGCAAGCGCATCATCTCCGCCGAGCGCCGCGCCATCGAGGTCATCTCGGGGCGCATGACCGAGCGCGTGCTGGTGCACGACGTGATCTATGCGGAGACGTTCGGCCACCGGACGCTGCTGCACCTGCGCAACCGGACCATCGAGACGACCACTCCGCTCACCAAGGTCGACGAGGCTGGCGGCCGGTCCTTTTTGCGCTGCCACCGCAGCTTCATGGTCAATATGGACCATGTGTCGCGCGTAATGGGCAAGGGGTTCCTGATGGACGACGGCCATGAGGTCCCCATCAGGGCGAACGGAGCGGCCCAGGTGGTCGCTGCCTACCACGACTACCTCTTCGAGGCGGTGCGCGAGCTCTGACCGCTCGCCGTGCCGCTCGCCATGCCGCTCGCCCACGCCACCAACGTTTAGGCTCTTTCAGCCACGTTTGGGAAGCGAAGCGGCAACACACGCCCCTTGTCTGCCAGATTTCGGGATAAGTTTGTGCAACGGATTCGTCCCGCACGGATAAGACAGGTACATCTCGATCAAGGAGGCAGGAACATGGGACTTTTTGACAGCCTTACCGGTGGCGGCGCGAGCCCGGCCCCCCAGGCGGCGGCCCCGATGCCGTCGGGCAAGGTCACCCTGGAGCGTTTCGAGAACGACAACCGCAAGTTCGTCCAGCAGCTCGGCCGTTTCAAGGTCATGGAGCACGAGCGCGACCTCTCCGTCGGCTACTCCGACGCCATCGACGAGTACTTCGCCTCCAAGATGAACGTCCGCCGTCGTCAGGTGGTCATCGACCTCGACGAGAGCGCCCCCGCCATCCTGCAGGCTGGCGCCATGCAGTGGATGGCCGGCCCCATCGCCATGAACACGGGCGTCAAGGGCGCGGGCGACTTCTTCGGCAAGATGGTCAGCGGCGCCGTCACGGGCGAGAGCGCCATCAAGCCCGAGTTCTCCGGCCACGGCACCATCGCGCTGGAGCCCACCGAGAAGTTCATCATCCTGCAGAACGTGGCCGACTGGCCTGGCGGCCTGTGCATCGAGGACGGCATGTTCCTGGCCTGCGACGGCACCGTCCAGCAGAGCGTCGTCTCCCGCAGCAGCCTCTCGAGCGCCATCGCCGGCGGCGAGGGCCTCTTCAACCTCTCGCTTTCGGGCACCGGCGTGGTCGCCCTCGAGAGCTACGTGCCCATGGAGGAGCTTGTTGCCGTGACCCTCGAGAACGACACACTCAAGATCGATGGCAACCTTGCCGTCATGTGGAGCGCCGGCCTTGAGTTCACCGTCGAGCGCTCCAGCAAGAGCCTGATCGGCTCTGCGGCGTCCGGCGAGGGCCTGGTCAACGTCTATCGCGGCACCGGCACCGTCCTCATGAGCCCGGTTGCCCCCTCCTACGACGAGTACGACGGCGATGACGAGGATGACGACGATTAAGCTTTCGCGGCTTTAAGCCTGACATTGATCAGTAGCTAGAGACGCGCGCGGGGGCGGCCATGGAGCCGCCCCCGTTTTTTATCCCGCGAGCCCGTCACGCCCCAGCCCCACTAAACGGGAAGAAAAATGGTTGACCGAACATGGTTCGCGCCCGCTCGCCGAACCGCCGACGGCATAACCGTTTGTCTTGCAATCTCCCCGATATACTGGCGGGGTGCTATGTCGGCACCACGACAAAGGAGGCTCCATGGACGTGAAAGATATCAAGAAGGTCGTCGTCGCGGGCGGCGGCGTGCTGGGAAGCCAGATCGCCTTCCAGTCCGCCTACATGGGCTACGACGTCACCATCTGGCTGCGCAGCGAGGGCTCGATCGGCCGCTGCCAGCCCAAGATCGACCGTCTGCACAAAATCTACCTCGACACTCTCGAGGCTATGAAGACCGATCCGCGCGCCTATGCCTACGGCCTGGTGGCCAAGGAGGAATGCACGCCCGAGAAGTGCGAGGCCCTCAAGGCCAACGTCGAGGCTGCCTACAAGAACCTCAAGCTCGTCACCGACTGGGACGAGGCCTTCGGCGACGCCGACTACGTGATCGAGGCCGTGGCCGAGGATCCCAAGCAGAAGGAGGACTTCTACACCGAGCTGCAGAAGCACCTGCCCGAGAAGACCTTCATCGTGACCAACTCCTCGACCCTGCTGCCGAGCACCTTCGCCGAGTACACCGGCCGCCCCGAGAAGTTCCTGGCCCTCCACTTTGCCAACGACATCTGGAAGATGCCGACCGCCGAGGTCATGCGCCACGCCGGCACGGGCGACGAGGCCTTCGAGCTCACCGTGGCCTTCGCCGCGTCCATCCGCATGGTGCCGCTCAAGGTCCAGAAGGAGGTCCCGGGTTATCTGCTCAATTCGATGCTCGTGCCCTTCCTGTCCGCGGCCGAGGCCCTGTGGGCCGGCGGTGTGGGCTCCGTGGAGGACATCGACCGCGCCTGGACCCTGTCCACCGGCGCCCCGGCCGGCCCCTTCCGCATCCTGGACATCGTGGGCCTGACGACCGCCTACAACATCGCCATCATGGACCCGCGCGCCAAGGATCCCACGACCATCCAGAGCGTCATCGCCGCCAAGCTCAAGGAGAAGATCGATCGCGGCGAGACGGGCATCAACGCCGGCAAGGGCTACTACGACTACACCAAGTAAGCCCGGAACACATACCTTCAGGCCCCGGCCAGCCACACGCTGCCGGGGCCTTTTCATGTGTCACCGCTCGAACTCTATTCTGTCGGAACCAGGTGGCGGCGCTACGTAAATCAAGCAACAAAGCGCGCCTTCCGAAACCCCCTGCTGATTCGCGTGCCTGCAAGGGGCTTTACGTTCACTCCGCGAGTACCTAAGAAAATGTCGGTTTTTACCAAATCTGCCGACATTGTCCGCCATCGGTGTGCCAAGCACAATCTATCTGACGTCATACGACAGACTGAGTGTGCGTGAGAAAGGACTCCGATGGACAACAAACTTCTCGACAAGTTGGGAGCGTTCGCAAGCAGGATGGACTCCAACAACGTGCTCCAGGGCATCTCGCGAGGTGTCATGGGCGTGTTGCCGATCATCATCGTGGGGGCGTTCGCGAGCCTCTTCGTGGGCCTGCCCATCCCAGCATGGCAGAGCTTCATCGCGTCGACCGGCCTGAACACCGCCCTCTCGATGCTCGCGAACGGCGCGTCGGGCATGCTCGGCGTCTTCGTCTGCGCATCCGTCGCCCATGTCTATGCCGACCGACTCGGCCTTAAGGCAAAGGCGATCAACATCCTGGCCCTCGTGCTGTACTTCGGCCTTCTGCCCTTCGGCCAGACCGATGAGCTCGGGACCTTCCTGCCCATCACCTACCTCGGCACCCAGGGCATGATCATCGGCATCCTGCTCGCCCTCCTCGCGGTCCACATCTACAAGTTCGTCATCGACCGCAACATCGTCATCAAGATGCCCGCAGGCACACCTCCCTACGTCTCTGATTCCTTTACCGCGCTCATCCCGGCCTTTGTGATCGCCGCGGTCACCCTCGTCCTGAGGATGGTTTTCGCCGCCACGCTTTGGGGCAGCGCCTTCGACTTTGTGTATGCCATGCTGCAGGCTCCCCTCCAGAGCATCGTCGGCGACAACATCTGGACGATCATTCTGCTCTACATCCTCTTCCAGCTCGTCTGGGTCTTCGGCATCCACGGCGGCTTCATCACCGGCACCTTCGCCCCCATCCTCTTCGGCCTCGACGCCATGAACCAGGCCGCCTTCGCCGCCGGCCAGGCCATCCCCAACGTAATCGGCATGGCCTTCTCCTACAGCATGACGACCGCGGTCTTCTATCCGGCGCTAGCCGTTGCGGCGCTGCTGTGCAAGTCCGAGAACCTCAAGACCGTCGGCAAGATCTCGGTCGTACCCGCCTTCTTCGGCATCTCGGAGCCCCTGGTCTTCGGCATCCCCGTCGTCTTCAACCCGATCATGTTCGTGCCCTTCGTCTTCACTCCGGCAATCAACCTCCTTCTGGGCTACGGCGCAATCTCGCTTGGCCTGGTGCCCGCCTACGCCGGCGTGACGGTCTTCAACGTGCCCATGATCGCAACCGGCCTGATGAACGGCTCCCTTGCTCTCGCCATCCTCGAGGTCGTGCTCTTCGTCCTCGACGTTGCGCTGATCCTCCCCTTCATGCGCGTCCAGGACAAGCGTCATCTGGCCGAGGAGGCCGCCGCGGCCGAGGATGCCGAATAACGGCCTGATAGACTATCGACAGGACCTCTCGGGATGCCAGTCCTCTGGCATCCCCTTTTCATAGGAACGGAACCCACCATGGACTTTCTCAGGACGGACGGGCAGCGCATCATCAACGAGTCGGGAGACGAGGTCATCCTCAGTGGCTACGCTTTGGGCAATTGGATGATCCAAGAGGCCTTCCTCTTCGGCACGGGCGGCTTCTCGGCCGATTTCAAGCCGTTCATGCGCGCCCAGGGCATGGACCGCGGCAGGACCATCGACCGGATTATCTCCGAGCTCGCAGGCGAGGAGTATGCGCGATCCTTCTGGCCGAGGTACCATCGCGCCTTTGTGACCGCCGACGATATCCGGCTCATGGCCGACATGGGTATGAACTCGGTCCGCGTCCCGCTCAACGCCCGCCTCTTTCTGAAGGAGGGGCCGGGCTACCGGTGGAACGAGGAGAGCTTCTCGATCCTCGCTAACCTCCTTGCTTGGTGCGAACAGGCGGGCATTTATGCGATCCTCGACCTGCATGCCGCCGTCGGCGGGCAGAGCACCATCGGTTGCGACGACGAGTGGGACAATCAGCCTCATCTCTTCACCGATCGGGAGAGCTGGGAGCGGACCTGCGTGCTCTGGGAGGAGTTCGCCCGCCGCTATGGCAACCTCGCCTGCGTCGCCGGCTACGAGCTCCTCAACGAGCCCTTGGCGCTGCCTGCCTTCGACCGTCTCGACGGAGAGCTCCTTCGCTTTTACGACGAATGCATCGGTCGCATCCGCGCCATCGACTGCCGCCACATCATTTTCCTACAGGGCCACCGCTTCGCCCATCGCTCCGACCTGCTACGCCCCGATATGGACCCCGTCGCGCACAACTGGTGCCTCGCGATGCACATCTACGAGACCCTGCCCGACCTGGGCCTCATCGGCCCCATCCTCGCCGAGCGCGAGAGGCTGGGCGTGCCCGTATGGGTGGGCGAGTCGGGCGGTGCGGCCGTTTGGGGGACGGTCCTCTATGAGATGCTGCGCCAGTACCATATCGGCGCCAATGTGTGGGTGTATAAGGCGGTGTGGAGGCCCAATGCGCCGACGCTCGTCACCTATGAGGTTCCCGACGGCTTCGACGAGATCGTCCGCTATGCCAACGAAGGCGGTCCGCGTCCGGGCTTCGAGCGCTCCGCCCGCATCTTTGATGCCTATATAGACAAGACACGCCTCGTCAACTGCGCGATTCATGAGGAGGAAGCGCGCGCCATGCTGCGCGGGGCGGGCGCCGTTGTCCCCGCCATCGGTTATGACGCCGTCCCCGGCCGGGGCAAGTCCTTTGAGGGCTCCTATCCCTACTGCGCCTTCTGCGGCTACCGCCGGGAGGACCCCATGGAGTTTGTGCTCGACGAGGGCGTGGCCCCCTACGACGTCGAGTTCGCAAAGCTCGCGGGCGTTCCCAAGTATGGCGACTACCCCCGCCTGTCATTGCGTCTGCACGAAGGCGATTTCGCCTGCTACACGTTCCGCGGCCTGCCCACCGGCGCGACGCTCTCTGTCTCCGCCCGCTCGTCCCGCAATGGTACGCTTGGGGTCGAAGTCTGCAGGCAGGCAGCTCCCTTCGAGGTAGACGGCATGGAATGGACGTCGTTCGAGGCTCCCGTGACATCATCTGGCGATGTCGTCGTCAAGCTATCATGCGCCCAGGGCACGGTCGATGTGAAGTCCCTCTGCATCAGGTGAGGTCAAGGCGATGGCAAGCGACGGGTATGTGAGGTATGCGGACCTGGAGGCCGTGCTCAAGGACACCTATGAGCGCACGGGCGTCTATGGCGAGTTCATCGACGCCCTGCGCTCGCTTGTCGAGGCCGGGCGCACAGTGTCGCACCGCCCCGCCGCCCCCTCGCACAGCGACCTCGCGCCCGATGCTTTCCTCCGTTGCGTCGATGAGTCCTGTATTCCCACGCGCTTCCTGAACGACACCAAGGGCGATGGGGAGGCCACACACCCGGCAAGCGAGTCGTCCATGATTCCCGATGGCTTCGACCTCTTTGCCCTCAGGCATCTCCCCCATGTCGCACAGCACGTCCATTCCCATGGCTGCTTTGACATCAACTACGTCTATCGGGGGAGCGCCACCCTCGACTACGAGGGCGTGCTCACGAACCTCCACGAGGGAGACCTCTGCATCATCGCCCCGCATTCGTCCTACCGTCTCGAGAAGGACGATGTGACCGTAATCATGACGGTATACATCCGCCAGTCCGTGATGGACACCGCCTTCTTCGAGGTGCTCACCCAGTTCGACATCGTGTCGGAGTTCGTCCGCGACGTCCTGTATGAGCAGCGGTCTCCCAATTACCTGCTCTTCCTGGGCAAGAACACCGCCAGCCTGCGCGAGGTGATCCAGAACCTGTTCATCGAGACCAACTATCCCGACGAGTACTCCCCGGTGGCCTCGCTGCACTGGGCGCACCTCCTGTTCGTCGCCCTACTCCGCGACTTCGACTTCCAGAGCTCCTACCGCGGCATGGATACGTCCAACCTCCACCTCTACGCCACGCTCGAATACACAAAGAACCACCTGCAGGACGTGAGCCTAGGTCGTCTCGCCAAGATGTTCGGCTACAACGAGTCGTACCTCTCGTCCCTTTTTGCGACGAAGATCGGCTGCAGCTATAGCGACTATGTGACCGACCTGCGTATGACCAAGGCGATGGACCTGCTCGAGAATACAAACGAACCACTCGAGCGCATCGCCGCCGCCGTCGGCTATGGAAGCGTCGATCACTTCGGGCGCCGCTTCAAGCGTCTCTTCGGGGTGACCCCCGGTGCCTATCGCCGGCAGAAGAGAAGCCGTTAGCCATAGCGCGGCCTAGGCGCAGCAATCCTCCACCCAGGCACGGAAGTTCTCGCCGGAGGAGCCTGTGCGCTCGGCCGTGGTATGGCCCTGCTCCCACACGGTGGCGAAGTCCACATCGGCCACGTCGCTATTTGCCTCCAGCGCCAACGCCAGGTTGAGCTCGGTGGTGAGCGACGTGTCGCTCTGCTCGATGCCGGTGCGGATCCGCCAGTGGGCCGCCGGCGTGGCCGCGCCGTAGCCTTCGAAGGCGTCGCTGAGGAAGTAGAGCGGATTGTACATGTCCTGCCGCACGGGGCTCGTGGTGCCCAGGTCGTCGACGCTCTCCAGGTCCTCGGCGTAGGCATCGGCATAGGAGCTGTCGTAGTCGGAATAGGCGGCGTAGGCGTCGCCGTTCTCCTTCAGCAGGTCCGCCATGGTGGCGTCGAAGTGCAGCGCATCGGACTCAGAGGTGCCGAAGACATCGTTCTCGGCCTGGCTGCGGTCCAGCGCGTCGAAGGCGCCGACGTCCTTGGTGGCCTGCTTGCAGGCGCGCACGAAGGCACCCATGCCAGAGACGGTCGCCGTGTTGGTCGCGGCGTCATACGTGACCCAGTCCTCGTCGGCGTTGAGCGCGGCGATGTAGTCGTCCACCGTCTCGTAGGTGGTGGACTCGTCGGAGTCCGTCGAGCCGCCGGGCATGGCGCCCGAGGGGGCGGATCCGCCCGCATCGCCAGACGGACCCGCAAAACCGGAGTCGCCGCTGGGGCCGCCGCCCATGCCGCCGGCCGACCCGTCTCCGCCAAAGCCGCCGTCGGCCATGGTCTGTGAGCTGGGCGTATAGGGGAAGGTCGTGTCGGCCAGGAAGTTGTTGAGTGAGTCCTCGATGGTCTGGCGCACCTTCTCGTAATAGGACCCCGCGGTGTAGGAACCCTCCCCGCCTTCAGTCAGCTCGAGAACGCTACCGTCCTCGTCGGTCAGGCCGAGGCCGTTGATGTAGTCGGGGTAGGCTGCAGCCATATCGGCGGAAAGGGCGCTCGTCCAGGTGCCCTCGGCGCGCGTGCCGCTGGAGGCGAACTGGCCCATCATCCACTCGTAGGCCTCGTCGGCCGCGTCGAGCGAGGTGATGGGGCACCAGCACATGGCCCCAGTCAGGGCGTCGCTGATCGTCTTGCCCATGTCGTCCTGGAAGACGGCGCCGATGGACTCGAGATAGGGCGTGTAGAGGTCCGCGTCGCCGGTCGCGCCCATGAGCGCGCTCTGGGCGCCGCCGCCGGAGTGGCCGAAGGTGAAAACGTTCGTGGCACCGCCGGGCAGCTTGGAAGCATTGAAGCGCAGGCAGCGCACGGCGGCCTTGAGGTCGGTCACGCCCCAGGGCGCGCCTCCCGCGAAGGCAGACCCGTCGTCGTTGGTACCGTTTGAGCGACCGCGGCAGCCAGCGTACACGTAGACCATACCGGCGGCGGTGTAGTCGGTGAGGCTGTCAGCCGAGTAGGACGTGGGCGCCTCCTGGGCGGAGTAGCCGGCGGTGTTTACGGGCATGACCACGGGAGCATTTGCCGAGGTGAAGCTGCCGACCGTCGCCCCCTCGCGCACGGCGCAGGTGTAGGTGCCGTCGTCGTTGTCAGTTGCGTCGAAGTAGCCGCCGGGCACGTAGATGCCCATCGACTCATAGGCTGTGGCCGCGGGCGACGCGCAGTACTGCACGCCGATCTGGTAGTAGATATCGTTGTCGGCATCATAGGACCAGGCGGCGTCGTTCAGGGTGAGGGGCGAGAGGTCGGAGGGGTTGGAGCCGGCTACGGCCTCCTCCGCCGAGCCCGCCACCTCCGATCCGGCCGATGCGGCGGCGGTTCCCGAGCAGGCGGCCAGGCCCAAACCCGCGGCGCCGGCCATGCCGGCGAGGAAGCCGCGACGGGTGAGGGTGGCGGAATCGTCCGTGACGTGGTCGGCAGTTGTAAAACGTGAGGAGCGAGCGATGCGACGGGTCATGACAGTCCCTTTCGTCTCGTCCGCGTCGCGCCAAGCCAAAGGGCCGGTGTGGGCACGTTCTCCTATGGGATCACCTGCGGATGTCCGTAGCCTACCCGTCGGAGGCCGACGTGAGCATTGCCCTCGCCGACTTGCAGCAGGATGCCACATAGGTTTACGTTACCTGAAAGGAGGTCCTCCATGAAGAAGTACGCAGCGCCCATAGCCTTGTTCGCTGCCTTCGAGGCGGTGGCCATCGCGCTCTGGCTGGCCAAGGACAACCTCTTCTACCTCTTCAACTTCACCTATATCGGCGCCTCCGTCGCGCTCGGCGTCGTCCTCTTCATCCGGGGCAGCGACCGCGCCCGCCGCGTCACCCAGCTGCTCGTCGGCCTCTATATGCTGGTCTTCCTCGGCCTGATCGGACGGGAGAACATGCAGATCGAGGGTTTCTGGTACTACCTCTTCTCCGGTTCCTTCACGGCCGCCACCATCCATTACGCCGTGGCCAAGATCTTCGGCCCACTGCTGTTCGGCCGTGGCTGGTGTGGGTATGCCTGTTGGACGGCTATGGCGCTCGACTTTCTGCCCTACAAGGTGCCGAAAGGTCCGCGCAAGCAAATCGGCCGGATACGCTACCTCACTTTCGCGGCGTCGCTTGTCTTTGTGGCGGCGCTCTTCCTCGCGCAGGTCGCCAATATCGAACGCATCATGTTCTGGGCCTTCGTGATCGGCAACATCGCCTACTACGCCATCGGCATCGCTCTGGCCTACGCCCTCAAGGACAACCGCGCCTTCTGCAAGTATGTCTGCCCCGTCACGGTCTTTCTCAAGCCGATGAGCTATTTCTCGCTTTTGCGCATCACGTGCGACCACGACAAGTGCATCGGCTGCGGCGCCTGCCGGCGAGCCTGCCCCATGGAGGTCGACATGCTCGACGACGCGCGCAACCGCACGAACGGCACGGAGTGCATCCTCTGCATGGAGTGCGTGAAGGCCTGCCCCAAGCACGCCCTCTGATATCGGCTTCGTAACACTCCCTCGTCCCACGTCACCGTTACAAGGTCGCTTCACCTGCTATCCTCACATCGGGATAGATAGATGATGAAAGAAAAACGATTGCCCTTTCTGGCGAGGGCAAGTAAACTACAGATAACGCCACCCCTGCGGGGGACCAGGAAGTCGAGGCCGGGATTCCCGTGATTATCATGGGCCCCGGCCCCGGCGCTTTTCAGGGGAAGATCTCCACTGTGTTCACGCTCGGGGACAGGCGGTTCCACGCTGATTTAAGGGATGCCTTCGCCACTCCACTGCGCAGGTCTCCATAGGCACCGAGCACCTGGTCGGGAATCCACAGACGGGCATCATCGGAGCCCTGAATATGCACGAGGTCAATACCCCCGCACACACCTTTTGCCCTCAAGGACTGCAGCAGACCTACGTCGCCCCTGTCCCTGAACGACTCCCTGCTTTCCAAGATGTAGCGATTGACCCCCATCGCTTCCAAGCGTGGGAGCATAACCTCCAAGCATTTTCGGCGAGCTCGCTCTTGCTTGCTGACAGCGATATTACAGCCGACAACTATTGTGTGCGACGCATTGATATCGGCAACGGCTTCTATGGAAGCGACCCTGGCCTTATCTCCCATATCGCGCCAGTGGAGCTTGCGGGCGCTCTTTGGGCGAAGCGCCTCAAGAGAGGAAGGGTCTATCTCCCCGCCATCAATACGATAGGTCGCAGCCAACAAATAGACAGGCGGGTCACAGACCACCCTGATACTTTCGTCTCCCCACGCGTCCAAACTGGTCCAATCCCCCCAGAGTGTTCATATCTCCCTATCATGATAGGGTACATGTATGTATAGCATCTATACTTTTTTAACTTATAAAAGCCGTCAAGCACCCATTCGATGAGGATTGCCCGCTGCTCGGCATTGAGTAGCATTGAAGACAGGCAATCGATGAATCGAGGTACCCCATAAGCAGCATGGACACGATCAGGGCACGGCACTCCGTGCGCAGCTACGAGCACAAGCCAGTCCCCGCGGATATACGGGCACGGGTGCAGGAGGCGGTCGACCAGGCGAACCGCGACGCCGGTCTGCACATCCAGGTCATCTGGGACGAGACCGCGGTCTTCGCCGGCAAGGTCAAGGGCGCCGAGAACTGCATCGCGCTCGTCGGCCGCAAGGGCGACGACGAGGTCCTCGGCTACTACGGCGCCCGCATCCTGCTCGCGATTCAGGAGCTCGGCCTCAACTCCGTCTGGGTCGCCATGTCCTTCAATAAGAAGGAGGCCGAGAGGCGCTGCGAGCTCGCCGGAGGCGAGTCCGTGGTCAACGCCATCGCCTTCGGCTACGGCACCACGCAGGGCAAGCCGCACACGTCGAAGCCCCTGGAGAAACACTATACGGGCACGGGCGAGCTACCCGACTGGTTCCGTGCCGGCATGGAGGCGGCCATGCTCGCGCCGACGGCCATCAACCAGCAGAAGTTCGTCTTTGCCCTCAACGGTGACACGGTCACGGCGAAGGCAAAGCTGGGTCCCTGGTCCAAAGTCGACCTAGGCATCGTCAAGTACTTCTTCGAGCTTGGTTCCGGCCACAAGGTCGCGTGACGCCCCCGTCCCCTGTCACCATCACCCATCACCACGGTTTGCGGCATCATTGGGATACACGCCCGTCGAAAGACACGCCATGATCGGGAAGATTCTCAAAATCATCGGCATCACGCTACTCGCCATCATCATCGTTGATAACGTAAAATTTCTTGCGCACTTTGAGAGCTGAATACGTCCAGGAGAAAGGAGGCACGGCCCCTCCCGCAGGTATGATTCGAATTGTCGAGAAACG
>OMXZ01000005.1 GCA_900315165.1 uncultured Actinomycetes bacterium
CCTACGGGTCATAAAAGAACCCCGGGGCTGTCCGCCCAGGGGTTCTTGCTCTAAGCGACGCCGGCGTGAATGTCATCCGCTTAAGTTAATGACATTGGGAAAACGTCCCCGGCACTTGGAAGCCCTCTTTCGGAGGACCACCCTCATAATACCCGTTTTCAGCGACGGACTAGCGGATGCCCAATTGAGCACAATCAGGCCAGGGTCCCTCCACCCCAACCGTCTGTCGATCGGACGGTCGGCAGCCGGTCACCGCCCGAATAGCAGACGTATGATCCCAGGGACCCAAGGGGGCGAGGCGCACATGGCAGAAACAGCACGTAGATTACCCGACCTCGAGCGCGCCGGCGACCGCATCTATCGCCTGGACATCGTCCAGCCGACCGGGGTGGACGAAGCGACAAGGGACAGCCTCGTCTCCGCCGTCTCCACCGGCTTCATCAATCGCCGCAACCAATCCGGCGAGAGCTTCCGCCCCTCCATTGTCTACAACAACACACAGACCGGCACGAGCGTCCTCGACACCCTGATCGAGAAGTTCGAGCAGCTCGGCCCTGGCGACTCGTTCGACATGGCCATCGCCTTCATCAACCAAGGCGGCCTCGACCAGCTCCTGCTGACCTTCGACCTGATGGCGAGCCGCGGGGTCCACGGACGTCTCATCACGGGCACCTATCTCAGTTTCACCGACCCGCAGGCCCTGCGGACCCTTCTCCTCTACCCCGATATCGACGTCCGCGTCTATAACGACACGGAGTACAAACAGGGCGGGCTCCATGCGAAGGGCTATGCCTTCCGCCATGGCGGGACCGTCGACCTGATTGTCGGCAGCTCCAACATTACAGAGCGGGCGCTGCAGGCCAATATGGAATGGAACCTTGCGGTCAGCTCCGCTGCGGACGGCGATGTGGTCGATTCCTTCTACAGCGTCTATGAGCAGGTCTGGAATGCGCCCTGCTGCGTGCCCCTCACATCCGATTTCATCGCGGACTACGAGGTTGCCTACCGAGCCAACCAGTCCAAGAGAGTCGTAGCGACGACGGAAGGTCCCGCAGCACACGGCGTAATCGAGCCCAACGACATGCAGCGCCCCGCCCTTGCCAACCTCGCCGACGAGCGCGCGCAGGGCGAGCCGCGCGCCCTCGTCATATCCGCGACCGGCACCGGCAAGACCTACCTCGCCGCTTTCGACGTCAAACAGTGCACCCCGAAGCCGCGCCGCGTGCTCTTCATCGTCCATCGCGAGCGCATCGCCAAGGCGGCGCTCGAAAGCTTCAGGCGCGTCCTGGGAGACGCTTATCCGAGCTACGGCCTCTACGGTGGCGGCAACACCGATGTCGATGCCGACTGCCTCTTCTGCACCATCCAGACCCTGTCGCGAAGTGACAACTACCGCCAGTTCAGCCCGCGGGAGTTCGACTACATCATCGTCGACGAAGTCCATCGCGTCGGAGGCAGCACCTACCAACGCGTCCTCGATTATTTCGAGCCGAGGTTCCTGCTGGGCATGAGCGCCACGCCCGAACGCAACGACGGCTTCGACGTCTTCGAATTCTTCAACTACCAAGTCGCCTACGAGATCCGCCTGCAGCAGGCACTCGAGAACCACCTCGTGGCGCCCTTCCATTACTTTGGCATCACGGACGAGGCCTTTGCGCCAAAGCTCGAAGGCGGCGAGCCGGACTACACGGCAGAGGCCAAGGCGATCATCGACCAGTCGCGTAAGTTCGGCTACTCCGGTCCTCGTCTCAAGTGCCTCATCTTCTGCTCGCGCAACGTCGAATCCGAGCGCGTTGCCGAGGAGATGAGCCGTTTGGGCGCCCGCGTCGTCTCGCTCGCCGGGGCGTCGACCGACGATGAGCGCGAGAACGCGATGGAGCGGCTCGAAGCCCCTGACGGACCGCATGCCCTCGACTACATCATCACGGTCGACATCTTCAACGAAGGCGTGGACATCCCAACCGTCAACCAGGTGGTCATGGTTCGCCCGACCGAGTCCGCAATCGTCTTTGTCCAGCAGCTCGGCCGAGGCCTTCGTATCAATCCCGAGAAGGACTACGTTTGCGTCATCGACTTCATCGGCAACTACCAGAACAACTACAACATCCCCATCGCGCTCAACGGCGACCGTTCCTTCGAGAAGGAACGGCTCCGCCACGACGTCCACTCCGGCGGTGCCTTCATCCCCGGGACGACCTCCATCCAGTTTGATGAGGTCTCGCGAAAGAAGGTCCTGCGGAGTATCAACAATGCAAACTTCACCAAGATGTCGCTACTCCGCGATGCCTATAAGAATCTCCGTCGGCGCCTGGGCCGCATCCCCACGCTCGAGGACTTTCGCGATTGGGGCGAGGCGAGTCCCTACAACATCTTCGACAGCAAGAGCTTGGGCAGCTACCACGAGTTCCTCACCAGATGCGAGCCCGACTACCATGTGCACTTCAACGAGGACCAACGCGCCATCCTGCGCTTCGTCTCCTGCGAGCTCGCGAACGGCAAGCGCCCCACCGACCTTGTCCTGCTTCGCTCTTTGATGGAATCTGATGGCGCGCCGGTCCGTCTTTCCGACATCGCAAGCGAGGTCCGGGCCGCGGAAGAGATGCGCGGCGCCTATCGGCCGGGTCGCGACTATACACGCGAGCTGCACAATGCCCGCCGTGTCCTGTCGCTCGAGTTTTACCCGACGGTCACGAGGAACAAATACCCCGCCCTCCTCACCCGCAACGGCGATGCCGCCAAACCGACCCAACAGCTGCTCGATGCCTTGGCGGATACCGAGTTCAAACGGCAGCTCGAGGAGGTCATTGACTTCGGGCTGCACACGTTAGAGCTGGAGTACGCGGACGCCAGCCCGCAATCTCGCCTCTGTATTAGCTCCCGCTATGCGCGCAAGGACGCCTGCCGGCTCCTGTGCTGGGACAAGAACGAGGAAGGCACTATCAACGGCTACGCCTTCAAGACGAGCGACTGGGTGATCTTCGTCACGTATGAGAAGGCGGCTGATGTCGCAGCGAGCATCCGCTACCGCGACGAGCTTGTCTCGCAAGAGAACTTCATCTGGTATTCCCAGAGCAACCGCAGCCTACAGAGCGAGGATTACCGCAAGCTCTCCCGCTTCGATCCCGCAACCACACGCATCCACCTCTTCATCAAGAAGAGCGACTCGGAGGGCAGCGACCATTACTATCTTGGCTGCGTGCGACCGCACATCGGCCAGATCACGGAGGAGAAGCAGCGTAACGATGCGGGCAAGGAGCTGCCGATCCTACGTGTCCCGTTCACGCTCGAGCATCCCGTGGCGCGCGAGACCTTCCGTTATCTGACGAGCTGATCGGGCATACTGTATCAGCGCAAGTGCCACCTCAAAAAGGAAGGCCATACCATGCAGACATTCACGACCACGGGGACATGCTCCCGCGAGATCCTCTTCGACATCACGGACGACAACAAGATCGCGAGCGTTGAGTTCGTGGGCGGCTGCCCCGGTAACACCGTCGGGCTGGCATCCGTCCTGCGCGGCATGGACGTCGACGAGGCGATTGACCGGCTCTCGGGAATCCCCTGCGGCAACCGGGAGACCTCCTGCCCCGACCAGCTCGCGCAGGCTTTGCGGCAATACAAGGCTGACCACCGTTCGTAAAGACTGGATGCTATCCTCAACCGCAATCAGGAGCCATGAGCACACCGTTCCCCCGGCATAAAGAAAGACGCCCGGCCTCGCGGCCAGGCGCCTTCTTTCGTGCTGTGGGACCGACTAGTCCTCGGCGATCTCCGTGATCGCGCCGGCAGGGCAAGCGTCCAGGCAGGCGCCGCAGCCCACGCAGTCGTCCTTGTTGATGGCCTCGGCGTAGTCGTTGACCTCGATGACGCCCATGGGGCAGGCGTCGGCGCAGGCGCCGCAGGCGACGCAGTCGTCGGTATTGATGACGGGGTAGGACATGTTCTCCTCCTTATGTATGGGCCATACACCTCTCCGATGGCCGATGCTTGGGCTTAGGGTATCACTGTGCGGGCGTCTGTAAAGGCTCACGGCAGATGTTTTTCGACCCCTGGCGCAAGTGGTCGCAAGGTCATGAATTCCCAGCTTACAAGGGGTATTTTGAGAGTGTAATTCCTACTTGTCGGGAGGGGTTTGCCCGCTGTCCTCCCCGGTGCGGCGGCGTTCTGCCCGCATGCTCGCAAGGGCAAGATAGTCGGCGGAGGACAGGCGGTTGTGGACATCGTGGCGCAGCTCGTGCAGACGCTCCTGCTCGGCCTGGAAATCCTCCCGCTGCCGCTGCAAGACCTCGTGCAGCGATTCATGGGCCGCAAGCTCATGAGCGGCCGCGACGGGATGGACGGCCGAGGTGCGGCGCACGAGCGACGTGATGATGGGCACCACGAGCACCGTGATCGCACCGGCCGTCACGAGGACCGAGGCGTCGGAGGGCCTCATGGCGCCCCGGGCGATGGCCTCATTGGTGATGGCTACGACCAGCGGCAGCGCCATCGTGCAATAGGTGGCCGCCGAGAAGGTCTCCTGCCAGCTCATATCGCGGGTCTCGGGCGCGAGGCGCAGCGATGCCGCGACCACCACCCCGCGGATCAGCACGAGCAGGAGGATGAAGCCGACCAGCAGCCCTGGCGCGGCCGACACCGCGGACAGGTCGATCGACGCGCCGGACACGAAAAAGAAGACGGGCACAAAAAAGCCGCTTGAGATCCCGCGCAGGCGCGCCTCGAGCGACTCGTCACCCTCGGGCAGGAGGGCCCGCAGGGTGAAGCCCGCCGCGAAGGCGCCGAGCGCCGCGTCGAACCCCATCGCCCCCGCGAGAAAGACGAGAAAGACGAGCAAAAGCGACACAGCGCGCACGGAGCTTTCCGACGTGGCCGCGCCCGCCGTATGGAGGAAGGCCTGCAGACGGCTTCCCAGCGTCTTGGCCCGGCGGGGAAAGCTCGCAATCGCGATGCAGACACCAACGTACAGGACGAGCACGACGGTCGTGCGCAGCGGGGCACGCGTGGAGAGCAGGAAGGCCATCGCGATGATGGGCAGCACCTCGCCCATCGCGCCATACACGGTGACGACCTCCCCCACCTTGGTACCAGTCAGGCCGCGTTCGCGCATGATGGGCGCCAGCGTGCCATAGGCCGTGGTGGTGAGGAGGATCGCGAAGGCGTAGGCCCCGAGCCCCACGAACCTCTTGAGGGGCATGACCAGCGTGAAGACGAGCGCAATGCCCAGCGAGGCGCACCAGGAGAGCACCGCGTGCTTGGTCATGGCCAGGTTCATCTCCGACGGCACGATCTCGAAACCGGCCATCAAAAAGAGGAAGGCCATGCCCAATTCAGACAAAAGCCCCATGCCTTCGTTGGAGGCATAGGGCAGATAGCGACCAATCACCGCCCCGGCAAAGACGAGAATCACCGTCTCCGGGACCGAGCGGCCAGGTATCACGCTCGCCACCAGCGGCGCCGCAAAGGCGACCAGCAGGGCTATGGCGAGCAGAAGGAGGGTCTGGGTCATCGCTCAGCCGAAAGGCCGGACTACCAGGCCTTGGCCTCCTTGGCGCTCATCGGCTTGATGGTCTCCTCGGGATAGGGGCTCTCCGCACCGCCGACGCCATAGATGAAATAGAGCTTGTTCTTGCCCTGGTAGAGGGTCTCGGAATAGCCGGCCGGATCGCCCCAGCTGCCGTGGTTGACGGTCTTGAGCTCGGTGGCACCCTCGGTGTCGTACACGCAGGTGCGGTTGCCCTTCTTGACGGACGTCTTCATGCTTGTCCCCCTGAATCCTTTTCGGGTCCCTTACCGTATGTCTGCTCCTGCAAACAATCGTTATTTTGTCGGGTGAGCTGGACAAATGCAAGCAGTTTGGCGCGAGCGGTGCATAAACGTGACAAAATCTTAAATTTACCGTCATATGAATTGCCGCGGCGAAGTGCGGGACAAGCGGTACACTCGCCTAGTCACACCACGATCCGCGTCCCAAAGGAGTCGCATATGAACGAACAACGTATCCGCACCGTCAGGTCAAACCTGGCAGAAATGGGTCTCAAGCAGGCCCTTTTCTGCGACCCGACCTCCATCTGGTACCTCACCGGCTACACCACCGAGCCCTACGAGCGCTTCTTCGGCCTGCTCGTGACTGCCGACCGCACCGTCCTCTTCTGCAACAACCTCTTCCCCGACGCCACGGGCCACGCGGACAAGGTCGTGACCTTCAACGACACCGACGACCCCGTGCCGCTGGTCGCCGCCGAGCTCGACGCCGCGGCCCTGCTCGGCGTAGACAAGGACCTCACCGCCCGCTGGCTCCTGCCACTCATGGACGCCGGGGCGGCCGCCGGCTGCAAACTCGCCTCCAAGGCCGTCGACGACGCCCGCTCCTCCAAGGACGAGGAGGAGAAGGACCTCATGCGACGCGCCTCTGCCATTAACGACCAGGCCATGGCCTGGCTCGCCGCGCAGGTCAAGGTCGGCGTGACCGAGCATTCGATCGCCGAGCGCCTGCTGGGCGAGTACCGCAGCCTGGGCGCCGAGGACCATTCCTTCACCCCGATCGTGAGCTTTGGCGCCAACGCCGCCGACCCGCACCATGAGCCCGACGAGACCGTGCTCGCCCCCGGCGACATGGTCCTGTTCGACGTGGGCTGCAAGTACCAGCACTACTGCTCGGACATGACCCGCACCTTCTTCACGGCCGAGCCCACCGAGCGCCAGCTGCTTGTGTACAACACGGTCAAACAGGCCAACGAGGCCGCCGAGGCCATCGTGCGCCCGGGCGTCACCTTCGCCCAGATCGACCTGACCGCGCGCCACATCATCGAGGAAGCCGGCTTCGGCCAGTACTTCACCCATCGTCTGGGCCATCAGATCGGACTTGTGGACCATGAGCCGGGCGACGTCTCGTCCACGCACGACGAGCCGGTGCGGGAGGGCCAGATCTTCTCGATCGAGCCGGGCATCTACATCCCGGGCGAGATCGGCGTCCGCATCGAGGACCTGCTAATCGTGACCGCCGACGGCTGCGAGGTGCTCAACAGCTACCCGCACGACGCCACGGTCCTGCCCCTGGCATAGCCCCGCATCGCCCACCCGCCGTCCGCCACAATCCGCCACCTCACCGCATCATCAGCGCCCGTCCTCCCGACGGGCGTTTTTTCTGCCGCTCACCCATGGTTGCCGCCCTAAAGTAGCAGACGATAAATCTTCAGCAGACCCCTCTTCGAGATTCTGACCCTTCTGAGTCATTGGACCATTTTCATAACCGTTGTTAGCCTACCTATCAAATTTTATTGCTGTTTTACCTGCAAATATGTGTGATGCAACTATCTATGAAGTGCCGCGTTTTCCCGGGTCGAGACTGCGATCTTTCTACCAGCGCTTTCTCAGGGGCTGGTACACACAAGGGTGACTCAGAAGGGTTATTTTCTCGAAGAGGGGTATAGATAGCGGGATTTACTACCCCAAACACCACCCAGTTTGGGGTAGTAAAGCGACAACCTCGTCCCAGAGAGGCTTATCCGCTTATTCCTCAGCAGCCTCAGCAACGCAGCGGTCCCCCTCTTGCCTGCTAACACCCCACTGCCCGCTAGCATTTTCCTACCCGTCGCGCACCCGCCGGCACCCAAGGCCAGCTTTGCGGCAAATCGCCCGTTCTGCCGCAAAGCTCACGTGAATGATGGCGGTGCCGGGATTCGGGGGTAATTTTGCTGCGAGAAGACTTGTTTGCAGCAAAATCGGTATGAAAAAGCGACGGGGCCGCAGGGGCTCCGCCGCTCATTTTCTGCCGTGCACCAATCAGGCGCGTTTCGGCGCTCTACGCGAGACGATTTAGAAGTTGATCGGCTCGTCGTAGTAGCAGCAGGTCAGAATCTTCTCGAAGTCCTCGGCCTTGGTCTCGCGCGGGTTCTCGGGCGTGCAGGCGTCGAGGACGGCGTTGGCCGCGATCTGCGGGAGCTTGGCCTTGAACTCGGCCTCGGAGACCATCACAGGCTCATTGTTGTCGTCAGCCTTGATGCCGCCGTTGGCGTAGTTCTTGATGCCCTGCGGGATGTTGAGGGTGTCGTTGATGTTGCGGATGTCCTGGACCAGGGCCTCGACGAGCTGCTCGTCCGTGGTGCCCTCGAGATGCAGGATCTCCTTAGCGACATAGGCGTAGCGCTCGCGGGCGCGGCCGTCCTTGGCGTTCCACTGGATGGCCTTGCCGAGGTACATGGCGTTGGCGCAGCCGTGGATGATGTGGCCGTTCTCGAAGGCGGCACCGGTCTTGTGGGCCATGGAGTGCACGATGCCGAGCAGGCCGGAGGAGAAGGCGATGCCGGCGATGCACTGGGCCTCGTGCATGTGCTGACGGGCTTCCTTGTCGCCCTCATAGGACTTGGGCAGCCAGGTCGTGATCTCACGGATGCCGTGCAGGGCGTTGGCGTCGGTGAACATGGAGGCCGCGGTCGAGACGTAGGCCTCGAGGCAGTGGGTCAGCGCGTCCATGCCGGTGTGCGCGCAGAGCTTGGCGGGCATGGAGTAGGTGAGCTCGGGGTCGACGATGGCGACATCCGGGGTGATTTCGAAGTCGGCGATCGGGTACTTGATGCCCTTGGCGTAGTCGGTGATGATCGAGAACGCGGTGACCTCGGTGCCGGTGCCCGACGTGGAGCTGATGGCGCAGAAGTGGGCCTTCTTGCGGAGCTCGGGGATGCCGAAGACCTTGCACATATCCTCGAAGGTGCACTCGGGGTACTCGTACTTGATCCACATGGCCTTGGCCGCGTCGATCGGGGAGCCGCCGCCCAGGGCGATAATCCAGTCGGGCTGGAACTCCTGCATGACGGCAGCGCCGCTCATGACGGTCTCGACGGAAGGATCGGACTCGACGCCCTCGTAGAGCTTGACCTCAAAACCGGCATCCTCGAGGTCCTTCTGGATGTCCTGCAGGAAGCCGCCGCGACGCATGCTGTGACCGCCGGAGACGATGATCGCCTTGTGGCCCTTGAGGTTCTTGACCTCGTGGCGAGCGCCCTCGCCAAAGTACACGTCGCGCGGATTGGTGAAACGACCCATAGTGCATTCCTCCTTCTGGCCGCAAGTCATGCGGCAAGTGTGTCGCGGGACATCCGCCCCGCCGGTACGTGCGAGGCATAGCCCCGCGATGGAGGCCTGCCGAACCTTTTCACGCTCGCCCGGTCCTCTCCAACCGTCCGACGTGCTTTCGGCTCAACCTACCTCCAAGTCGCATAGTATAGGCTGAAATATTTGAATCATCGTAAGGAAACGGTATTGACAAAGATTGTCACGCATACCGATTTATCAGGCATTTCGCAAAATAAATCTTGCAATGGGAGAATGTATAGAGGTATATAGTCATTTATAATTCCCGCACAATATTAATGTCTACGATTTCGTATACATCTCCGCATGTGGACCCACAGTTTCAAACCCTCCCCTTCACCCACGCCTTGCCTCAGGGACAAATAACAGACGGAAGGCCCTCGAAGTTCCGCACTCACAGACGGAAAGACTGCGATTCTCGATGACCTGCCATCTGGTCACAGACGGAAAGGCCGCGATTTATCGTGACCAGCAGGTTTGCGATCGCGGTGGCTTTCCGTCTGTGAATGACTCCGAGGCTGAGAGAAATCGAGCTCGTTCCGTCTGTGGAATCGCGATTGGGTGATTTCCGTCTGTGGCTTTGTCAAACAATATGGCTAGCATGGCCTTAGCGGACACCTTCTTGGGATGGATGGCGCGGACGCCCCTTGCGAACAAAGGCTTTCCGTGAGGTGATACCATCCGGGGCAACGCATGACGAAAACGACAGCAGACAGAGGACTGACCATGGACCAGATCGTGCGAGGACACTGGTGGATGGTCGGGTGCGCCGTGCTCTACCTCGTATGGCGGTGCATCTTCTTCGCGCCGGACGCCTCGGGCGAGAAGCCCGCGCCCACTGGTCCACTCAACGCCACGGGTGTCGTCTGCATCGCGCTCTTTTTATAAGGGGCTAACCACAATGGACCGCGGCAGCAAACGACTGGGCGTTGGCGAATTGAACGTAGGTGCGGAGCACGCACCTCAGCGCGAGGAGTACTCGACCGAGATCGCGCGGTTGGCGGGTAGGGGCTTGTCGAAATAGTAGCCCTGGATTTGGTCGATGCCGATCTGCTTGACGAGCTGATACTGGTCGCTCGTCTCCACGCCCTCGGCGATGACCTTCTTGCCCATATCGTGGACGAGGGCCGTGAGGTTCTCGAGGAAGGTGAGGCGGCCCTCCACCAGGTAGTTGTCAATCAGGGATTTATCAAACTTGATATCGTCGACCGGCAGCTGGGAGACGGACGTGATCGATGAGTAGCCCGTGCCGAAATCGTCGAGCGCCACCCGGATGCCCATGGCATGCATCGCCCGGAAGAACTCCTCGCTGCGCTCCTGGTCGGCGAAAACGCTGCGTTCCGTGATTTCAATCTTGATGCGATCGCTCGGGATGCCGCGCTCGCGCAGGAGCCCGCCGACGTACTCGGCATAGCCCGTGTCGCGCAGCTGGTGTGCGGAATAATTGATAGAGACGACCGGCAGCTCATAGCCCACGTCGCGCCAAGAGGCCAGCTGCTCGACCACCTTGCGCGTGACGATGCGGTCGAGCTCGATGATGTAGCCGCTCTCCTCCGCCACGGGGATGAACTGGTCGGGATAGTACTTGTTGTCCTTGAAGCGGCAGAGGGCCTCGAGACCCACAAGGCCCTTGCTTCCGGCATCGACCTGGGGCTGGTAGAGGACCGTGAAGGACTGCTCCTGGATGGCCGCCTGCAAGTCGTTGACCAAGGCGTTGCGGCGGTCGATCTTGTCCTTGATGCCTTGCTCGTAGATCTGGAACCCGTGGTGGACGTCGCCCCGGCGGCCGTAGTACAGCGCCAGCTCCGCATGGGTCGTGAGGTCATCGATCGACTCGCCTTCCTGCCGGTCGGCGAACCCCGCCGCGATCGATACCTCAATACGCTCGTTGCCGTAGAGGTAAGGCTCGTGCAACATCCGGTCCAGGCGTCCGATCAGCTCGGGGTCTTCGCCCACTCCCCCCTCGAAGAGCACGAGGAACTCGTCGCCGCCCAGGCGTATGGGCTTTGAATCCGGAATGGACTTCAGGCGCCGCGCGACCTCTTTCAGCACCTCGTCGCCGCAGGAGATGCCATGGCGCTCGTTGATGAACTTGAAGTCGTCGATATTGAAGGCGGCAGCCGAGCGGTATTTGTCGTTGTCCGAGGTGAGGAGGCTGTTGCGGTTGCCGAGATCGGTCAGGCGGTCGAAGTAGAGCCGGTGACGCAGCTCGGCTTCGCTCTTGCGCAGCGACTTGGCATCCCGCGAGGACTGCACCGTGCTGCCCACTAGGATGAGGATCAGTATGATCAGGCCCGTGAAGATGTGCAGAGCCGGCGTGAGGACGTCGCGGTACTCTTCCCAATAGGTCTCGCTGCTGTTCATGACCGTCGAGTATGGGGGCAGGTCGGCTTTGTCGATGCCGTAGCGGTCCATCAGCTTGCCGTCGAAGACGTAGTGCGTCTGGGTCTGGTGGACGAGCGGGATGTCCGCAGGCGAGGTGCCGTGGATGATCTTGACCGCCATGAGCGCCGCCTGGCGGGCATGCTCGTTGAAGTCGAGGAAGCCACTGCCGAGGACGCCGTTGCCCACCCCGCCCGTCGAGGCGCGGAAGATGGGCCGGTCGGTGTGGGATGCAATGAGACGGACGGTGTCGTCGATCGTGTAGACGTTGCCGTCCCCGTCCTCGAAGCTGTCGAGCTCCATCACGATCGCCTTGTCGTCGAGCGCCTCAATCGCGTCGATATACTCGTCGCGCGAGAGCACGGAGGTGTCGATGATATTGAAGTCGTACTGGGGGAACTGCCCCTTGATGCGCTGGATCTGCACGAGGTCGGCGGCGCCGGTCGGCGTGTCGTCCACGATGCAGGCAAAAGAGGTGCAATCGGGGAAGAGGCGCGCGGCGCTATGGAAGACGTCCGAGAAGTTGCCCTCCTCCGGCACACCGGTCGCCCAGCCGTCCTCGTGCACCTGCTGGGCGTAGTCGATGTCGTTGATGCCGATATAGACCACGGGCATGTCCCGGAAGAAGTCCGCGCGATGGTCGTCCACGAAATGCAGGGCCGCGTCGTCGCCGACGATCACGGCATCGTAGTGGGTGGTCTCGAGCTTGCCCTCCAGCAAGGCGGCGAAGCGTTCGACGCTGGCTTCGTCCGGATGGTTTTTGGTGTCCATGTACTCGGTATCGAAGGAGACGCCCTTGCCCGCGAAGCCCTCCTCGAGGCCCTGCCACTCCTCGGGCACCGTGAAATGGGTCTGCGAGTAGGAGGAGATGAAGAGCACGCGGTGGTCACTCTCGCTCTGGAGCGACTCGGTGGCGATGTCGCGGATGCGTGTGCTGGCGGACTGGACCGATTGGAAGAGCTCGACGACGCCGACGAAGATGAGCGCGACGGAGGCGAGACCCAAGACGAACCGCAAGACCGTGTAGGTCTTCCTCAGCCCGCTGTGTCCCTCTCCCCGTGCCATGTGCGCCTCGCCTGACGTACACCCCGAATGGGCAGCTATTTTTATATTAGCAGTCAGCAGGGGCAAGAGGGACGTGCCGACAACGAAAAAGGCCAAGGACGAACCCTGGCCTTTGCATTCGATGGAGCCGGCAATCAGACTTGAACTGATGACCCCCGCTTTACGAGAGCGGTGCTCTACCAACTGAGCTATGCCGGCATTCGTCGCGACGCATGCGCCGCAGCAGATACATATGATACGAATCGAACCGCGACCGCGCAAGCGTCAATTATCGGAGATTCCGTGGGGCTCGCGCGTTGAGCCGTGAGGTGCAGGCGCAATGCGGATTCCTTGCGGGAGCGGCGCAAACACGTGAGCGTCAATCATCGAAGTCGTCGCCTGCGGGATGCTCATCCTGTGCGCGCTTCTCCATCTCAACCCGCAGCTCGGCGGACCGCAGCGCATCCGAGAAGCCCTCTAGTGGGTCGAAGGGGATAAAGATCTTTGCCCGCTGCGCGAGCGGCATGCGCCTGCGTCCGCCCGGGGGCGACGGTCGCAGGGCGAAGGGATCAGGCGCCGGCACGATGCCCCCCAATCTGCGTATTGCGCTCGCGTGCGTTCGCTGCGGGAAGAAGGTCCATGCCCTTGAGCAGATAGTTCTTGCCGTACTTGCGCTTGATGGCGCTGATGGTCTGCTGGCGGCGGCGCTCGCGCTCCTCAGCCTCCGGGTCGCCGAAAAGGTCGAGCTGCTGACCGCTTTGGCCCGCAGGTTCCACGTTGCCGAGGACGACGCCGATGCGCTTGATCGTGCGGCCCGTCGAGGCGGCAGCGATCTGGGGCCAGATCTTGACGAGGGCGTCGAGGGCAATACGGCGTGAGTCGGTGGGCACGACGAAGGATGCCGCGGCATGGGCGCCCGGCCCCATGACCGCCCCGCGGGCGCCCACGCGGCGGGCCCACTTCTTCTCCTCCGGCGTGAGGTCGAAACCGCACCACACGTAAAGCGAGCTTGCGACGCTCTGCTTGTCCACGAGGTCGAGCACGACGCGCTCGACCATCTCCTTGGCCAGCAAAAGGCCATCCTCCGCGCTCACCGAGCAGCCGAGCACCTGGCCGTTGGAGAGCGAGTGGTTGTCGGACCGATAGGCCTTGATCTCGGGCATGCCCACGGTCTCGATGCCCCAGGCATGGTCGACCAGGATTTCGGCGTTGATGCCGAACTCCTGGTAGAGCGCCTCATGGCGGCGGGGGTCCTGAGACGCGAGGGCGAGCTCGCCCATGCAGGTGATGCCCATCGCCTCGAGACGGCGGGCGATGCCGGGGCCCACCTGCCAGAAGTCCGTGATCGGCTTATGCCCCCAGAGGGTCCCGCGATAGGTTGCCTCGTCGAGCTCGCCGAAGAAGTCGGCGCGGTGCTTGGCCACGATGTCGAGGGCAACCTTTGCGAGGTAGAGGTTGGTACCGAGCCCGCAGGTGGCGGGGATGCGCGTCTTGGCCACCACGTCGCTGCGGATGCGCTCCCCCAGCTCACGGGCCGAGCAGCCGTACAGGTCGAGGTAGCCCGTCACGTCGAGGAAGGCCTCGTCGATCGAATAGACGTGGATGTCTTCTTTGGCGATCCACTGCAGGTAGATCGCGTAGATATCGGACGAGACGTCGATATAGCGCTGCATGCGAGGCGGCGCGGTGATGTAGCTGATACCGGGAGGAATCTCGAAGACGCGGCAGCGGTTGCGCACGCCGAGCGCCTTCATGGAGGGCGAGACGGCCAGGCAGATCGTCTTATCCGTGCGCGTGGGGTCGGCCACAACGAGATTTGTGGTCATGGCGTCCAGACCGCGGTCGGCGCATTCCACCGACGCGTAGAAGGACTTGAGGTCAATTACCAGATACTGTCGCTGCTTGCCCGCCATGGCTGCCTAATGCAGGACGACGATGCCCTCGCGCACACGGGCGGCCGCCTCCTCGCCGAGCAGGCGACGGACGAGGGCGAGCCCCAGGTCGACGGAGGTGCCCATGCCCTGGCTCGTGACGATGTTGTCGTCCTCGACCACCGGCGAGGCTGCCTCCACCGTGGCGCCGTGCTCCACGAGCACGTGCTGGAAGTTGGGGTTGGCCGTGGCATGGCGCCCCTCAAGCAGGCCGAGCTCCGCTAGGATCGAGGGCGCCGCGCAGATGGCCGCGACCTGTTTGCCCTCGGCGCCCGTGCCCGCGCCCTCAGCCGCAAAGCGCTTGACTGCCTCGGTCAGCGGCTCGCAGGCCTTGAGGTTGAGCGTGCCCGGCATGCCGCCCGGCAGGAAGAGCAAGTCGTAGTCGTCGAAGGAGAAGTCCTCGTCGCAGATGGTACGGTCGCAGCGCACATAGACGTCATGCGAGGTCTGGACTAGGCGTTCGGGCGTGATGGCCACGAGGTCGCGGGGGATGCCCGCACGAAAGAGGATGTCAGCCGGCGACAGCGCCTCGACCTCCTCGAGCCCCTCGGCGAAGAAGATCGCCACGCGGCGGTCGGATGCTTTCTTGAACTTTGACTCCATCTCGGTCCTCCTCCTATTGGGTCGTCGCCGTGGCGGCCTCCTGTGCCGCCTGGGCTGCCTGGACGGCATTGGCCGCGTTCGACGTGTAGGCGGACACCTCGTCGAGCGCCTCCTCCGCGCGGCTCACGGCATTGCTGATCTGGGAGAAATGGCTAGGCGGCAGCGCGTCGAGCGTCGCCTTGGCTTGCTCCACCTGTCCGTTCGCATCGGCGGCGGCCGTGGCGAGCGCCGCCACGTCGCCCGAGACCCCCGCCTGCACGACGGGGTCGATCACGCTATCCGACAGCGTATCGAAGACGGTCGTCAGGGTCTGCACGTTTTCCACGTCGTCCTTGATGACGGGCACATGCGCGCAGACCTGCCAGACCCAGCCCTCAGTCCCCTCGCGCATGCTATCCGCGTGCTCGGATATCCAGGCAGCGGTCGTGGTCGCCGATTGGAAATCGCCCTGGCCCAGCTCGTCTTTGAGGACGGAAACCTGTGCGAGCGTGTCGGTGGCCTCCTCCTTGATCGCGCTTGCCTCGCGGAAGAGCTCGAAGCCGATCACGATGGCCGCGATTACGAAAAGAAGAAAGACAACAAGGACGAAGCCGCCGATGGCCGCCCCGACGGTATGCTCCTCACCACCGTAGGAACCGTAGTCGCTGTATTCCCTGTACCTGGCCATACCACTCCTTGCTGTGTGCCTCGGAAAACACTCCGTGTAGTTTAGCGCCTGCGGGGCGCATCCATGGGACCGCCAAGGGCCCCTACGTGTCCAGCCGGTCCGCGAGCGCGCGGAGCTCCTCGGGCGGCCGGTCCGTATCGACCTCAAAACTCGCGGCAATCGCCGCCGCCTGCTCGCGGCGGGCTTCGGCCGCCTCCGCCTCCCCCGCCTCGTCGTACACGTCGGCGACACGGGAGAGCGCAAAGGCCACATAGCCCGCCAGCGCGTCGCCCATGCCCGATAGCAGCATCATCGTGACCAGCGAGTCGGGTGTCAGGTCCATGGCCACATCGGAGTCCATATCGAGAAGACCTGCGACGTCGTGCTCCACCTCGGTGGCGGACTCAAGCGCGGCTGGCTTGTCCTTGGCGGCGCGGGCGGAGAGCAGCGCCTGTGTGACCGACTCGACGAACTGGCCGATGACCTCCAGCAAATAGTCGCGTTGCAGCATGTGGGATCCCTTCCTACTTCTGGGCCGGCAGGGGTAGGCCCAGGTGCTCGAAAGCGGCTGCCGTCGCCTGGCGTCCCTGGGGCGTGCGGACGATCAGGCCGCGTTGCAACAGATAGGGCTCGTAGACATCCTCGATCGTCGAGGGGTCCTCCCCCACGGCGGAGGCGACCGTCGTGAGGCCGACGGGACGTCCGCGGAAGGTGCCTGCGAGCGCCTGCAATATCTTCTTGTCCATCCAGTCGAGGCCGAGCTCGTCGATTTCGAAGAAGGTCAGGGCCTCGGAGGCCACCTCCCAGGTGATCTTGCCGCCGGCGCGCACCTGGGCGTAGTCGCGTACGCGCTTGAGCAGGCGGTTTGCCAGGCGCGGGGTGCCGCGGCTGCGGCTCGCGATCTCGGCGGCCCCCTGCCGGTCGATCTCGACCGCAAGGATGCGGGCCGAGCGCCCGACGATTTGGGCGAGTTCCTCGTTCGTGTAGTAATCCAGGCGATAGCTGATGCCAAAGCGGTCGCGCAGGGGGCCTGTGAGCAGGCCGGTGCGGGTCGTGGCGCCGATCAGCGTGAACTTGGGCAAATCGAGGCGGATCGAGCGGGCCGCCGGCCCCTTGCCGATCACGATATCCAGGCAGAAGTCCTCCATGGCCGGATAGAGGACCTCCTCCACCTGGCGGTTGAGCCGGTGGATCTCGTCCACGAAGAGCACGTCGCCCGCCTCGAGGTTGGTGAGGATGGCGGCGAGATCGCCCGTACGCGCGATGGCCGGACCAGAGGTGGTGTGCAGCTTGGCGCCCATCTCGTTTGCCACGACGCCGGCCAAGGTCGTCTTGCCCAGACCCGGAGGGCCGGAAAAGATCACATGGTCGAGGGGCTCGTTGCGGTCGCGCGCCGCCTGAATCAGCACGCGCAGGTTGTCGCACACGCGCGTCTGGCCGAGGTACTCCTCAAGCGTCTGCGGGCGCAGGGTGCGTTCGACCTCCAGGTCGTCCGCCGTGAGCTCCCCCGTCACCGCGCGGGAAGAGGGACGCTCGCGCCCCTGCGGCACGTCGTCGAAGAGGTCGTCCTTGTCCGCCTCCCACACTGCCATCCGTCGTCCTCCCCTCTGCTAGCCCAGGCGCTTCAGCGCGTAGCGAATCGCGGCGCTGACGTCGGCCTTCTCGTCGAGCCCCTCGAGTGCGAGCTCGGCCTCCTGCGGCGCGAAGCCCATCCCGAGCAGGGCCTCGGTGGCCTCCGCAGCCACGTCCTGCACCTGAGGACGCAGGACGTCCGCTTGAATCTCCTGCTGCGTGGAGAGGCCCACCAGGCTGCGAAGCTCGGAATCCTTGGCAAAGACATCCTGGAGCTCCATCAGGATGCGCTGCGCGTTCTTCTTGCCCACGCCGGACACCTGGGTCATGCGGGTCACGTCCTGCGTGGCGACGACGGTCGCGAGCGCCTGGGGTGTGAAGGTCGAAAGGGTGCTCAGGGCGAGACTCGGCCCCACGCGCGAGATCGATATCAGCCGGTCGAAGAGGGCGCGCTCCTGGCGGGTCGAAAATCCGTAGAGCTCCATCGCGTCCTCGCGCACGATCATGCGGGTAAAGAGGGTGACGCCGGCCTCGCCCACCGCCGGCAGCGCGGCCGCCGTATTGGCCGAGATGCCGAGCTCGTAGCCCACGCCCCCCACATCGAGCACCGCATGCGTCGGGTAGACCTCGACGAGCGTGCCGGTCAGTTGAACGATCATTTACGATGCCTTCCTCGTGGAAATGCGGCTCGGGCGGGCGGAGATGCCCACCTTGCCGTCCCTCTCGATATTGGCGGCCGTGGCCGCGGCGGTGACCTCGCGGGCACGGGCGGCCCGCTCCTCCATCATGGCGCGATCGGCCTCGCGGATCGCCTCATCGGAGGCCGCCTTACGCGTGAGCTCGACCGTCCGCATCAGGTTTACATGACAGACAGCCGCAGCCAGGGCGTCAGCGGCGTGATCGGGATGGGGATCGTGGTCGAGCGCGAGCACCGTGCGCACCATGTACATGACCTGGTACTTATCGGCACTGCCCGTGCCCACGACGGCCTGTTTGATCTGCATGGGGGTGTACTCGCCCACCGTAAGGCCGCCCTGGGCGCAGGCGACGATCGCCGCCCCGCGCGCATGGGCTGTAGCGATGGCCGATCGCTCGTTCTGGCCGAAAAAAATCTTCTCGATCGCGAGCTGGGTGGGGTGATAGGTCTCGATGACCTCCGAGATCTCGCGGTAGATCTTGCCGAGGCGCTGGTCCATGGGCTCGGATGCCGCGGTGGTCACACAGCCGTAGGCCCGCGCGCGAGACACCGAGCCCCGCGTCTCAATCACGCCCCAGCCCGTATGAGCGAGTCCGGGGTCTATCCCGAGGACGACCATGTGCACCTCCCTGTCTTCGCACCGCTGCCGTATGTGTCACCGTTCGCAAACACCTGTTCTTTTATACCACATGGGGCGGACACGGACAACCGACGGCGCACGTGTCCGCCCGCTGTGCGACAATACGAGCAAAGGCGCAGAAGGCGCCGAAAAAAGAGAGAGGACAGATCATGGCGGAGCCGATTTTCTATCGTTGCAAGAAGTGCGGGAACCTGGTCTTGGTCGTGAACAAGGGCACCTGCGTCCCGCAGTGCTGCGGTGAGCCCATGGAGGAGCTCAAGGCCAACACCACCGATGCGGCCACCGAGAAGCACGTCCCCGCGATCGAGCACACGAGCGCCAGCACCATCACCGCGACCGTCGGTTCCGTCGAGCACCCGATGCTCCCTGAGCACTACATCCAGTGGATCGCCCTGGCCACCGAGGACAAGACCGTCGTCAAGTACCTCAAGCCCGGCGACAAGCCCCAGGTGATCTTCCATCTGGCCGAGGGCAAGCAGGGCACCGTGTACGAGTATTGCAACCTCCACGGCCTCTGGAAGGCCGAGGCCTAGCCACAGATGAGGGTCGCCGTCGCGCAAATACAGACCCCGGGGTCCGATTTCGGGCCCACCGCCGACCGCATCGTCGCAGCGAGCGAGCAGGCCGCGTCTCAGGACGTCGGTCTGCTCGTCCTGCCCGCCTGCGCCCTCACGACGCCGGCGCCCGTGCCCTATGTCGAGCGTCAGGGCTACATGATGGACCTCGCCGAGACCGTCGTGGACCTCGCGGAGCGCGTCAAGGTGCCCACCGTGCTCCCCGTGATCGCGATGGTCGGCGAGGACGTCATGCCCGAGGCGATGCTCCTGGACCATGGCGAGGCGCTGCCGCTGCGTTTCTCGGCCTATGCGAAGTCGCTGGCGGGAGGAGATCCGGACGACGCCGAGCCCGGCGCGGGCGACATCATGGCCGTCCCCACCTTCTCAACCGGGGGATTCAGCTTCGCCGTCGCCTTCGACTACGACGAGTTCGAGGACCTCTGCGACTACCAGATCGACCTCGACGCGGTCATCTACCTGCCCACCTACGGCTATGCGGCCGACGACCCTGCCAGCGTGCTCGGCGCGGCGCTCGCGGAGAACCGGTTCGACGAGGATGCCGTCGACAGCGGCTATTGGGTCATCGCCGCCGGCTCGCTCGGCGTGTACGATACGCAGGTCTTCACGGGCGGCAGCTTCGTCATATCCCCCGACGGCGACCTGGTCGCCTCCGCCCCCTCTTTCGAGGAGGCTTTCATCAGCGCCGAGCTCACACACGTGGGCCCGGACGCCAAGGCTGAGTCACTCGAGCCCGAGGTCTACAACCATCCCTTCTTCTGCTGGGAGACCCTTGCGCTGGGCATCCGCGGCTTTGTGGCCGCGCAGGGCAAGACGGACGTCGCGCTCGCCCTCGACGGCACGCTCGCATCCCAAGCCCTCGCTACCCTCGCAAGCGACGCCTTGGGGCCCACCCGCGTGCATGTCCTTCTCGCACCGCCACTTACCGGCGTTCCCGCAGGTAAGACGGGCAACAACGTCCGCAATGATGAACCTGGCGCCTGGCAGCGCGTGCTGGCCGGTGCGTCCCGTGCCGACGCCTGCCGCCGCCTTGCCGCCAACCTGCATGTCGACGCGCAGGAACGCGACCCCGAGCTCGTCCGTGCCACGGTCGTCGGGTTCGACGCGGCCCATGGGGAGACCGAACGCGTCCTTGCTGCCCGGCACGAGACCGGCATCGCCGCAGTCGAGCTGGCCGACCTTGCCGCGCGCACCGGCTCGGTTGTGCTGTCCCCCACAGACAAGACCTACCTCGCGCTTGAGGCGGGCGAGCGCACCTCGGTCGAAGGTGCCCTCCTGCCCTTCGGCGACCTCTACCGCACCGACGTGCTCGAGATGGTCCGTATGCGCAACACCATCTCCCCCGTCATCCCCGATGCGGGCATCGCCGCCTGCGACGTCCCCCTGCTCGACGACCCGTCGCTTACGGGCCTCTCCCCCGAACGCCGCCTCCGTCAGATGGACCTGGTGCTCGCTTCGCGCATCGAATGGGAGCGCGCACTGGGTGACCTCGCCACAGTCGACGGGGGCATTGATTTCGTCCAAGCCGTCCTCGACCGTCTGAACGTTTGCTCGGCCGGGCGCACCTCCGCCGGCGTCATCCTCGAGGCAAGCAGCCGGCCCCTCGCCGACGCGCGCCGCCCCTTCGGCATCGCCTGGCGCGACCGTGCCCGCAACCCGCTCGAGCTGGAGACACCCACGGACGAGGAGATCGAGAAGGCCTTCCGCCGCTATGCGGACCGCGTCTCAACATCCGACGAGGCCGGTAACGTCGACGACGGATACGAGGAGGACCCGGAGGAGACAGCACGCCGCGAGATCGGCGACCTGCTCGGCTACCTGCGTGACCTTGCCGACGGTATGGGCGCAGGCCCGATTCGTTCCGACGACGGCGCGCGCCCGGACGGCGAGGGCCGCAATAGCCGCCGCGGCGACAGCTTCAATCCTTTCGGCCCCTTCGGTTCGAGCCCTTTCTCGGAAAACTAATCCCGCGGCCTTCGGATCTCGAGCCTGCATCGCTCTATAACTTTCGAAAATCTCTATTTATGGCGATTTTCGAAAGTTATAATCTCCTTAATTGGAGATTTTCGAAAGTTTGGAACAACAATGCTCGAGCGTAAAATCCTCCAGAGACTCCTCGAATGGAAAGATTCGCCTGACAAAAAAAGCCTCGTGGTGCAAGGAGCACGCCAAGTCGGCAAGACCTTCTCCATTGAGCAATTCGGCACTTCGGAATATCCCGAATGTCTCACCATCAACTTCAAGGAGACGCCGAGCGCCGCATCGATCTTTCAAGGAGACCTATCCGTAGACGGCATGGTCACCGCCCTCCGGTTCCGCTATCCTCAGGCTCATATCAAGCCTCGCGAAACCCTGATCTTCCTCGACGAAATCCAAGAGTGCCCCGAGGCGATCACCTCGCTCAAGTTTTGGACGGGCGACAGCCGTTATGACGTCATCGCATCCGGGTCCATGCTCGGACTGGATTACGGTCGCCCCTCCTCCTATCCCGTCGGTTATGTCGACTACCTGCGCATGACGGGCCTCGACTTCGAGGAGTATCTCTGGGCGCGCGGCGTCGGACACGACCTGACCGGTCTCCTGCGGAGCGCCTTCGATAAGCGCGAACCCGTTCCCCAGGCAATTCACGAGCAGGTTTTCAAATACTTCCGGGAGTTCTGCGCCCTCGGTGGGATGCCTGAGGTGGTGCAGAAATTCATCGACACGGATGATTTTCGCGAAGCGGATGCCGTTCAGCGGTCCCTGCTGGAAGGCTATCTCTACGATATCGCCCATTACGCGACGCCCGTTGAAAAGATTAAAGCGGAACGGTGCTTCCTCTCCATCGCCGGTCAGCTCCTGGGCAAGGAAAACCATAAGTTCCAATACAAGCTGGTGGAACAGGGAGGCAAGGCGAGCAAGTTCTACTCGAGCATAGACTGGCTCGTGCGCGCCGACATCGCCGCGCAAAGCGTCAATGTGACGAAGCCCGCGTACGACCTCACGGATTACGAGGACGAGGGCAACTTCCGCCTCTACTGCTGCGACCTGTCACTCCTTCTCGCCATGAGGGATTTCGGCCTCAAACAGCGCATCGTCGAGAACACGCTCTCGGGC
Organism: uncultured Actinomycetes bacterium; assembly: GCA_900315165.1. Lineage (GTDB taxonomy): Bacteria > Actinomycetota > Coriobacteriia > Coriobacteriales > Atopobiaceae > Olegusella. The sequence continues at coordinate 22,277 of OMXZ01000005.1, forward strand.
AACACGAAAGGCGGGCTGTACGAAAGCATCATCGCAGACGCCCTCTTAAAGAATGGACACGAGCTGCACTTCCTGCGCAACACGACGACGAAGCGTGAGATCGACTTCCTCATCCAGGTCGACGGACGGGTCATACCGATAGAGACCAAAGGCGGACGTTCCGCCGCGAACTCGCTCACCGTGATGATGAAGTCATCTCCCGACATTGAAGTCGCCTACAAAATCGCCGATGCGAACGTCGGGACCAGCGATATGGGAATAGTCACCATCCCCCATTACATGGCGATGTTCCTGTAAGCCCTTTATGCGCAGACGATACGGCCCTCCTGGCCGATGCAGTCCGAGACCTCGGCCATCAGCACCATATTGCGCGCGTCGACCTTGGTGGGCAGCTCCATGCGCATCGTGTTGCCCGAGGCCTCCTCGACCAAGAGCTCCACCCGGTCCATGCCCTGGTAGCGGGCCAAGATTGACTGTAGGCGCTGGATGCGGCCATAGCTCAGCAGGTGCGGGGTCATGCAGACCTCGATGACGCGGGGCTTGTTGGTCTTGTCCGAGAGCTCCAGGTTCTCGATCGTCGAGCAGATAACCTGGTCGCCGCGGTCGCCGCGCTCCAGCTTGCCGAAGACCTTGATGAAGACGTCGGTCGAGGACTCCCCCGTCACGGGGTCAGGCTCGCCGGCAAGGATGCCGGCACACTTCTTGTAGAGCTTGGGGAAGACGACGAGCGTAATCTCGCCCTCCATGTCCTCGAGGGTCACGATGGCCATGGGGTCACCGTTCTTGGTCGTCTTCTTCTGCACGGCGTTGACCATGCCGGCGAGGCGGACGTCCGTGCCGTCGGGGACCTTGGGTCGCTCGGCGACGACGCCCGTGAGCGCGTCAGCCGTCTCCTCGGTCTCGGCCAGCTGGCCGATCGTGTAGTCGCGTGCCTTGGAGAGGGCATACTCATACGGGGAGAGCGGGTGGTCCGAGACGTACAGGCCCAGGACCTCGTGCTCGGCGTGCAGCTTGGTCAGTCGGTCCCACTCCTGGCCGTCGGGCTCGGGGACGTCGCTCTCGAAGCCAGAGCCCTCCACATCGGCGAACATGTCGAAAAGCGAGCTCTGGCCCGCCGCACGGTCGCGCTGACGCTTGGCCGCGGCATCGAGGATGTTCTCCGGGTTGTTCTTGTCGATCATCACCATGAGCTGGCGGCGCGGGTAGCCCGTGGAGTCGAAGGCCCCTGCCTTGACCAGCGCCTCGACGACACGGCGGTTGGCCGAGCCGGAGTCCACGCGGTCGACGAAATCGTTGAGGTTCTTGAAGGGGCCGCCCTCCTCGCGCTCGGCCATAATGACCTCGGCGACGCCTTCGCCCACGCCGCGGATGCCGGCGAAGCCGAAACGGACACCCTCGCGCGTGGCCGTGAAGTCGCGACCGGATTCGTTGATGTCGGGCGGCAGGATGGGAATGCCCTCGTGGCGGCAGGACGTGACGTAGTGGACGATCTTGTCCGTCTTGCCCATGTAGGAGGTCAGAACCGAGGCCATGTACTCCTTGGGGAAGTAGGCCTTGAGCCAGGCGGTCTGCATGACGAGGATGGCATAGCCGGCGGAGTGAGACTTGTTGAAAGCATAGGAGGCGAACTCGAGGACGTTGTCCCAGAGCTCCTGGGCCGTCTCACGCTTGTAGCCGTTTGCCTCGGCGCCGTTCATCCAGTGGTCGTAGATGGTCTCATCGGCGCCGTTGCCCTCCCAGTGGAAGACCTGGCTCGTGAGCATCTTGATCTTCTTTTTTGCCACAGGCTTGCGCATGCGCGAGTCGGACTCGCCGGCCGAGAAGCCCGACATCTTGACGGAGATCTGCATGACCTGCTCCTGGTAGACCATGGTGCCGTAGGTCTCCTCCAGGATCGGCTTCAGGCGGTCGTCGTAATAGGAGATGGCCTCCTCGCCGTGCATGCGCTTGATGTAGCTGTCGACCATGCCGGCGCCGAGCGGGCCCGGGCGGTAGAGGGCGATCAGAGCCACGATCTGTTTGTACTCGGTGGGCTGCATGTTTTTGATCGTGCTGGTCATGCCGTCGGACTCGACCTGGAAGACACCCGCTGTGTGGCCCGAGCCCAGCAGCTCGTAGATCTTGGGATCCGAGAAGTCGATTTTGTCCACGTCGATATCGACGCAAGTGGCGCCCGGTTTGAGGCAGGCGCGCACGGCCTCGGGCATCTTGTCGATGTCGGAGGCATCGGGATAGGAGTGGCGGATGTTGGCAAGCGCCTTGTTGATGACCGTCAGGGTGCGCAGGCCCAAAAAGTCCATCTTGAGCAGGCCCATGTCCGCAACCGAATGGCCCTCGTACTGGGTGATCGTGACGTTGCCCTTGGTGTCGAGCTTGGTGGGCACGTGGTCGGTAACGGGGGTCGGTGCTATCAGCGTGGCGCAGGCGTGTACGCCCTCGCCGCGGGTCAGGCCCTCGATCGCGAGCGCCGCGTCGATGATGCGGTGGGCGTCGGGATCCGTGTTGTAGGCGTTCTCGAAGTCGGGGCTGTACTGCTCGGGCTTCTTCTCGTTCTTGTGCAGGGCGTTGGGCAGGGTAAGCTTGGGGTCGTTGGACAGCATCTTGGAGAGCTGCTGACCCTTGTACACGGGAAAGCCCAGCACGCGGTTGGCGTCGTTGATGGCCTGTTTGGCCTTGATGGTGGAGTAGGTGATGACCTTGCAGACGTGGTCCTCGCCATAGACCTCGCGGACGTGCTGGAGGACGTCCTGGAGGTGCTCGTCGTCGAAGTCCATATCGATATCGGGCATCTCGGAGCGCTGGGGCGAGAGGAAGCGCTCGAACATGAGGCCGTTCTCGAGCGGGTCGAAGTTGGTGATGTTCATCGCGTAGGCGACGATGGCGCCCGCGGCGGAACCACGGCCCGGGCCGACACCGATGCCGTTGTCCTTGGCCCACTGGACGTAGTCCTGCACGATCAGGAAGTAGTTGGCGAAGCCCTTGTCGCAGATGATCTTGTACTCGTACTCGAAGCGATCCTTGACGTTCTCGCCGCCGATCACGAGGTCGCGCCAGCCCTCGCCATAGCGCTTGGCCAGGCCCTTCTCGCACTCCTCGCGGAAGCGCTCCTCTGCCGTCTCACCCTCGCGCAGACCAGGGTAGCTGGGCAGGTACATCTTGGTCCAGTCAATCTCGTAGTTGCACTTGGCGGCGACCTCGAGGGTATTGTCGCAGGCCTCGGGAATCCAGGAGAAGAGCTCGCGCATCTCGCTCTCGTCCTTCATGTAGAACTCAGTGCCCTCCATGCGCATACGGCTGGCGTCATCGAGCGTGGTGGCTTTGCCGATGCAGGAGAGGATGTCCTGCGTGGGGGCGTCCTCGCGGGTGAGGTAGTGGAAGTCGTTGGTGGCCACGATCTTGATGTCGAGCTCGCGGGCGATCTTGACCAGCTGCTCGTCGAGCGTGCGGTCGGTCCAGCCGTTGCGGAAGTTGAGCCCGTGGTCCTGGATCTCCATGTAGAAATCGTCGCCGAAGATCTCCTTGAAGGTGATCGCCCACTGACGGGCGTCCTCGAAGAGGCCATCGAGGATGTGCTGCTGGATGATGCCCTGCACACAGGCGCTCTGGCAGATGAGGCCCTCGTGGTACTCCCTCAGCATGGCCAGCGTGGTGCGCGGCTTGTAGTACATCATCTCGTGGCCGGCGGCGATGGACATGCACTTCATCAGGTTGTGGTAGCCCGTGGAGTTCTTGGCGAGAAGGATCAGGTGGTAGCGGGTCTGCTTGGTGCCCTTCTCGATGCAGTCGTCGGTGATGAAATAGGCCTCGCAGCCGAAGATGGGCTTGATGAGCGGCGAGGGCTTGTTGGCGCGGACCGCCTCGAGGGCGACGTCCTTGTTGGCCTTGCCGCCGTTTTGCTCCCAGATCGCGACGTCGGACTCCCACTGCCGGTGGGCAAAATCGTGGACGTTGTCGCTCTCGGGATCGGCCTCGGGCTCCTCGAGCTCCCAGTCCTTGGTGAAGCACTCCACATCGTGGCGCCACTGCCAGGCGTCCTTCTGCCCATCGTTGTACTTGCGGCACTCCAGGTCGAGGTTGGGGATGCCGAACATGTAGCCGTGGTCAGTCAGCGCGACGGCCGGCATCTTGAGGTCGACGGCGCGCTTGACCATGTCGGGGATGCGCGTGGCCCCATCGAGGATCGAGAAATCGGAGTGGTTGTGGAGGTGTACGAAGGCCATAGTCAGTCTTTCCGCAAGTCGTGATTTTCCGTTCCTCAGTCTACCGCAAGGGTCGGACACCATCCCCAGGCGGCGGTCGTTCGCGGACCTTCCACGGCATGTTCGATGCCGAATTGGTATCTATTTGTTATACCGTTATACATATGCTAATCTGGGGTCACGCCGTCAAAGGAGGAGCCATGCCCGCCGCCGTTGAGCACCCGAAGACCGCCCAGACGAACTTCCGTCTCGACCCCGAGACCAAGAAACGGGGCGACGAGGCGTTGGCCATGGCCGGCTACACGCCCTCCGAGGCGGCCCGCAGCCTCTGGGAGGTCGCCGCATCCGGCCGCTACCGTCCCGAGCTCATCCATGCCTTTCTTTCCGGCACCATCGCCATCGAGTACGACAGCTCGGTTCGCGGTCTTACAAAAAAACCGTTCCTCCCCACTGGCAAGGCGCAACGAAGTCTGAAGCAATCGGATGAACTCGCCAGCAGAGTCCGCCAGCTCTACCTTGATGCGGGAATCACTGAGGAACAACTTGAGGCTTTTCGCCAAGAGCCAATCGCTACCGACGAGCTTGACGAAGCCGATGATAATGAGCTCCTAGAAATTGCCCTCTATGAGCATTATCTAGAGAAGGAGAAGATCTTTGCGCCCATGACACCGGAAGAAATCAAGGAACAGCTCGCGAAGAAGCCAGAAGGGACGTACGAATGAAAGCAAGACCGATCGTATTCGTCGACACGAACGTCTGGCTCGATCGATACCTTCCCGATTCTGCAAACAGCAGCGCCTGCGCATCCTTCTTCAGCTATGCCCAGCTGCATGAGCTTGATCTGTATTACTCGTCTCCATCAATCAAGGACATCTTCTACATCTTCCGTCAACGGACTAAGCGCCTGCTCGCGGCCTCAGGGGCCACCTTGACGGCCGATATCTCAGCATCCATAGACGATACGGCCTGGTCGATCGTCTCCGATATACGTCGCGTCGGATTGCTTGCCACCTTGAGCGCTCATGACCTTGACTATGCAGAAGGGCTCCGGCCTGTGCACGGCGATTTTGAGGACGATCTCATCATCGCCGCCGCACGACGTGCTAATGCCGACTACCTCGTCACAAATGACAAGGAGCTTGCCCTTCATTCCCCTGTCGTGGCGCTCGACCCAATGACCATGCTTGCCGTCCTTGAAAACCAGTACTAGCCTCTTCTGACTGGAAATACATCTAGATCCCAGGCGGATTGGCCCCATCGAAGTCATAGGTGGCGACGACCGGTTGGCCGAGTGTGCCGCCAACCTCCGCCGCGTCGCGCTCGACGCAGACGAACGCGCATCTGACCTCGGTAAATCCCTGCTGCATAAGCACGTGGGCGTAGAAGTTGGCCTGCATGGCATGGCGCGCCTGGACCTGCTCGAGCGTGAGGCCCGCATCGCCCGTCTTGTAGTCGACGACCAATGCGGCGGACGAGCCCGGGTCCGTGGCGAGCAGGTCGATGGCGCCCTCCACATAGGAGCCGTAGTCCGCGTCCACCCTGCTGAAGAAGGGCACCTCGGCGCGGACCTCACGGTGACTGAGGGCCTCCGCGCGGATGGCGGAGGACTGCCAGCGGTCCAGCGCCGCTTCGAGGCGGGAGCAGGCGCGCTTGGAAAGATGCCAATAGCGCTCCGACGCCTCAACCTTCTCGGGCTTCAGGCCGCGACCCGTCTCGACCAGGACCTGGGCCAGTTCGTGGAATGCGGAGCCCAAGTTGGTCGCCTTGTCGGCGTCGTCGGTCTCAGGCGCAGGCTCGCTCGACTCGTTCTCATCGTCGACAAGAGCAATCGTCGGCAATACTGGCGCGGAAACCGCCGAGACAGGCCCTTCGTCAAACTCACCCGCATGGGCCTCCCACATCTGCTGGTGGGCGGACGAGTAGGAAAAGACGTCCTCGCGCCCGCGCCATGCCTCAGCTCTCCCGAGACCAAAGGCCAGGCCGTCCTCGACCGCCTGATCGTAAAGGGTGAAGGTCTCGCCTCCCCCATCGCCCGCAGCCGAAGGTTCGCCCACAGCGAAAGTCCCCTCGGATTCCATGAACAGGGCACGTTGCAACACCTTGACAGAAACTCCGCCCGTCCCGTCGCCAGCGGAATCCCCCTTGTCCAACGCAAGCATGACGTGACGGATCCGACAGGGAGCGCTGCCGCCGTAGTCGATGGCGGATTCACCCACAGGCAGCAGATCGTCTCCCGCCAGGGCATGAAGGACACCCTCTTCCAGACGGGTGCCGCGGCTGTTCTTCGTGACGGTCATGGGCATCGCGAGGATCACCGCCTCGCGGGCACGGGTAATCGCGACGTAAAGCAGACGAACCGACTCGGCGAACTCGTCCTCGGCGTCGTTCTGGATGAGATAGCTCGCCCAGTCGGCACGCGTCTCGCACTCCGTCTCGCTCTCGGGAGCCCGCGCGACGAGGTCCTTGCGGTCGATGCCCTTCGGCACCAGCGCCGCGAGCACCGCCCCCCCACGGTTGACGCTCGTGATGCCGGTGGAACTGGGGGCATTCGCCGAGCCCCAGCAGTCGGCAATCGCGACCACCGGGAACTCGAGGCCCTTGGAAGCATGGATGGTCATCACGCGCACGGCACCCGACGCGCCGCCCACCAGGGACTTCGGCCCCTCCTTAGAGACCTCGAGCCAGTGATCGAACTCCCAGGCTGCGCGGGCGGGCCCCATGGCGTGGTCGTCCGCAAGCTCGGCGACGAAGCGGGCCGCCGCCAGGGCGTTGGCCGCCTTGGCCAGACCTTCCGCCCCCTGGGCCTCGAGCCGGGCGAGCCATCCGGATTCGCGCATGATGCCGAGGAGGATGTCCTGGATACGCCAGCTCCCCACGCGTGAGAGGGCGCGGCAGAGGACCTCGTGTGCCGCGGCGAGGCGGGCCGAGGGCTGGGCGTCGCCGGGCAGGTCAAAGCCGAGCAGGCCGACGTCGATTGACCGCTTGGCGAAGGCGCCGTTGAGCGGCTGGACCTTGGTGCCGAGCAGGCAGAGGTCGTCCGCGTCGAGCCGGAAGAGGTCGCTCTCAAGCAGCGGGAAGAGCCCGCGGTCGGTGTCCTTGGGGCAGGCGAGGAAATGCAGCATGGAGGCAACCAGGCCGACCTCCTCGGCCTTGGAGAAGGTCGAGCCGCCCGAGACCACGCAGTCGAGGCCATAACGGCGAATCGCATCCACATAGGTCGCGGCGTTCTTCATGCGGCCGAGCAGCAGCACCACATCACCCGCACCCTGGCCGTCTTCCACCGCCTCCGCGATGCGCTGCGCGACCATCTCTGCTGCGACCGCGACCTGTTCCTCAGAGTTTGCCTGGTGATAACCCGACGTGACGAGCTCGAGGTCGGCGCGCGGGATGTCTCGCGCCCTGAGGCCGTCCTTGCGCCCCTCGTTGGGCTTGAGGGTCATGAAGCCGGGCATGAGGCCGCCGCCTAGCAGCCTCTCGACCAGCTTGAGCACGTCCGCATGCGAGCGGAAGTTCTTGTCGAGACGGACGAGCGACTCCTCGCCCGCGCCCTTGAGCGCATCCTCGCGGTCGCTAAAGACATGCACGTCGGCCGCGCGGAAGCGGTAGATGGACTGCTGGGCGTCGCCCACCGTGCAGAGGTGGCAGGCGTCGGGCCCGCTCATAAGCTCGATCATACGGACCTGCTGGGCGTTGGTGTCCTGGAACTCGTCGACCATAACGAGCTTGAAGCGGTCGGAATACTCGGCCGCGATCTCGGGATGCTCGCGGAAGGCCTTGAGCGTGAGGGAGAGCAGGTCGTCGTTGTCAAGGAAGCCCTTTTCGAACTTCGCGGCGCGGTACTTCCCGTCGACATCGCGGGCGATGTGCAGAAGGTCATCGGCGAGCGGACGCATCCGGGCGAGGAAGGCGTCGAGCCGGCAGTCGACAAGGCAGGACGCGGCGTCGGCCGCAGCCGCTTTGTAGGTCGCGCTTCCGAAATTCCGGGCAGGCTTCGCGACCTGCGCGAGGACCTCGCAGGCAGCGTCAGCCGTGCGCTGCCCGGGAGGGGTGAGCAGGGATTTCTCCAACACCCGCAGCGATGCCTCCAACTCGGGCTGATTCTTGGCACCGGACCTGGACTTGTAGCTCCCCTCCTCATAGCCGACGTTGAGCAGGGAGGTGTAGGCATCCGCGAGACGTTTGAGGCCAGCCCACAGGTCCGGGTCCGTACCGGGGAAGGAGAGCGACTCGAAGCCGGCGGTCGCGCTGGACGCGGCGTCGCGCAGGGAGTCGACCATGCCAAAGACACTGCCGCGGCTGTTGTCGCCCTGGCTACCCCGCAAATCGAACTCCCGGCGGAGCTCGGGATAGAGCCGCTCGTTCTTGATCTGGGTCAGGACCTTATCGATCACGTCCTCCGTCGCATTGGCGGCATCGGTGTCGCCGATAAGCTCGAAGCGTGGATCGATCCCCAAGTCGAGTGCATGGCGGCGCAGGATACGCGAGCACATGCCATGGATGGTGGAGATCCAGGCGGAATCCACCTGGAGCGCCTGACGGGTCAGCCCCGCCTCACGCAGGCGGGCGCGTATCTTCTCCTTGATCTCATCGGCCGCGGCATGCGTGAACGTAATGACCAGGACCTGGTCGAGGCTCTCGAGGTAGGACGGCTCGCCGTGCGGGCCGGGAAGGAAGGCCTGGCAAACGCGCTCGGCGAGGGTGGAAGACTTGCCCGAGCCCGCGCCAGCTGCCACGAAGAGCGGACGGTCGAGGGTATCGACGATGCGCTGCTGGTCAGCGGTGAGTTTATTGGCCATTAGGCGAGCCTCCTCGCGCAATTCTTGACAGGACAATACGAACACGCCCGCGCGTCGCACGGGTTAGCCTGAATCTCGCCCGCGCGCATACGGACGATGGCACGGGAGATCTCCTCCTCGGTCCGGTCGAGCAGGTCTTCGAAGGATATCTGGCCGGGACTACCGCAGACGAGCGTCTCCATGCGGCTGGACTTGAGCGAGCCCATCACTTGGTCGACCACGTTGGCGTCGAGGGCGCCGGCAATCTCGTGGTCCCCCGCATCCTTGCCCCGGGTCGAGAGGTAGACGGCGCCGCGGACCTTGAGGTCCGGGTACATCCGGCGGATGACCTGCGCATAGATGAGCGACTGCACCCGGCGCGGCAGTGCAAGCCCCTCCCCCTCGACGGGGCAGCCCTCGGGGAAGGCGTCGTATTCCTTTGCGAAATTGTTCGCGCCCTTGTGCTTGTAGTCGATCACGACGGCCACGCCGTGTGCGTTGACGTCCACGCGGTCGATGGACCCCACGAAATCCGCACCGGCGTAGTCCACGTGCACGGCGTCCTCGCGCGACCCGCCGAAACGCAGCTCGAAGTAGCGTGGCTCGAAACCCTCAAGGCGGTCCTGCTCGTAGTCCATCACGGACAGGAGGCTCGTGCGCAGGCGGTCGAGCGCGAGCGCCTCGGTCTGGTCGTGCGGGACCAGGGACTGGGCGGCGAGCGTGTTGGCCCGCTGGCGCTGGTGGCGCAGGTGGTAATCGAACTCGACAGACACCATCTCGTGTGCGAAGTCGAGGTTGGACGCCGTGACAGCCAAACCGGGCAGGTAGGTCACGGGCAGCACCTCGAGTTCGGCGTACCCCGCCTCCGCGGGCAGGAGCCCCGCCTGCTTGACCGCGGCGAGGGCCATGTTGCGTCGGGCGACCTCGAGGACGCGATGGGCGTAGCTGCCCGTCTGCAGCGGGGAGAAGTCGGCGTCGTTCGACCCCAGGCCCAGGCGGCGCAGGGTGAACCACTTGTAGGGGCATTCCAGGTAGGACTCGATCTGGGAGGCGGACAGCGAAGGCTTGCCGCCGGGCAATTCGCTCTGCCCCTCGCGCGGGACGATAACCATCGGACGACTGGCGTCCGAGATGCGGCCGCTGTCGTCGACCTTCTCGTTCGCGCATGGCGCAGTCGCGTGGCCGGAGGCCGTGGCAGCCGATGCGGGATGGTCCTCGCCGAGCGTGGTCGGGATGAGGGGCGCCAGGTCTGACGCCGGGTCGATCCCATCCGTCTCGTCCGCGGCGAGGCCGTAGGCCGCCAGGCACTCAGAGAGCATGACGGCCGGGTAGGTCGGGGCGGAGTTCTCGTCGTGCATGACGCGCTCGAGCACAAGGCAGCTCCGCGGCACGTCGAGCGCGGCCGCGAAGTCGCGGCGGGCCCGGTCGAGCGGGTCGGCGGGCATGCCCAGCCCGGGACGATCCTCAAGTGCGGTCAGCGCATCATCGGGGGCCGCAAGCGGGTATTCCGCTGCCGTAAGGTTGCAGGCGACAAGGGCGTCCGCCGAGCCTGCGGGCAGGCTCGCAGCCTCACCGCGACCGCAGATGCGGACCTCGTGCGCCTCGTCATCGACCCGCACGGGCGCTAGCTCGAGGCGCTGGATCTGCACCTCATCCTCCAGTAACTCTTTGAGAAGGGAAACGAGCTCCGTGAGCTTCAGGGGTGCGACACCAGCGGCGCCCTTCTCGGTCGCGGCGACGCCCTGCTCGGACAGACTGCGGCAGACGCGCTGGATGAGCATGAGGACCGAGACGCTCTGGTCATGCCGCAGAGGGTCGAAGGCACGAGGCTCGGGAACGGTAGGCGGGTCGGCGGGGTTCTCGGATTTCGCAATCTCGGGCGGGACCGCAGGGTCAACAATCGCACGCGCGAGCTCGGCTGCCGCCGTGCCGACACGCCCCTGCAGAATAAGGCGGGTCGCCCTCATGACCGAGGTGGAGACGGCGTTCTTGCGTTGGAGGTCCGCCAGGACGCGCGCGGGCGAGAGCATGCGGTTGCCACGCCATTTGAGGTCGAGCGCGCGGGCGCGCGGGGCATCCATGTGAGAGATGTCGGATAGCAGGAAGTCCGTGATTGCGCGCGGCGGCCACCAGCTCATATCCCCGAGCTGCGGCACAGGACCCTCGTCGGACGTCTCGGGCTCGGGCCAGGTCTCCGCAAGCTCGGCGAGGCGGGCGACCGTCTCCACGTAGCCCATGAAAGCCCGCGCGGCGGGCAGCTCCATCACAGGCATACGCACGGCAGCGCGGACGGCGATGCCACGGGCGGCGAGCTTGGGGGCGAGGGCGCGCCAGGTGCCCTCCACATCGCCCGTGGAGACGACCGTTGTCCCGAAACCCGATGCCGCAAGGCCCCGAATCTGCCGGCAGATCGCCTCCGCCTGCGCGGCGGGCCCGGCGGGCTCGAGCAAGGTGACGGCACCCGTGGGCACGATGGTGGGAGCGTCCTCGCGGAAGAGCGCAGCCCGCAACGCATCGAGCTCCGTAACAGGGGGTTCGGGGGCAACCTCACCTCCGTCGTCCACCGTATCGACCGTCGCGCCGAGGGCCTGCGCCTGAGCGGTCATCTGTGAAATCAGGTGCTCGGCCATCTGGTCCGCCAGGCTTCTTCGCTCGCGAACAACCAGTGTGACATCGGTCACGACAGCCAGCTCCCCCAGCATCTGGCGGGACGCCCAGGGTAGGCTGTCGATACCGCAGCAGATGACGGGCGGTTGGAAGGCGGCTGCTTCGCTCAACACATGCGGAAAGCGGACCATAACCTCTGACCGCTCAACGAAATTGCGGCTCGCGAGACGGCGACCGTAATTGCAGGCAATCTGACAGGCCCGCCGTTCTCCCGGCGTGAGACCCTGCGTCAACGGAGCGGTAACATCGAGATCGCCAGCCGACGTACGGGGAATCGCCGGCAGTGCGTCCTTTGCCAACGAGCAAAGCATCCTTCGCATGCCGGGGCTTGTGGGCAACGGCGATTCGTCCTTCGTCAATTCGATGCCGGCTGCCGCATCGAGCTCAAGCCGCATCAACGCGACCCGCGTCTCGTTCTCGACGATGTGGCGGCCGTCGCCATAGACCTCCCAGCGCTCGTCCGTCCAGGCGTTTGGCGTCGTGACAGTGACGCCCAAGGTCGGCACCTCGCCATCGGCGAGCTCACGTTGGAGGCGAAGTCCAACATCGAAGGACGGCACGAGCACGAGCGCGCGACCCGTTTTGTCCAAAGCTGTGGCTATCGCGGCTCTGACCTCGCCATTTGCAAGCTGCTTGTCGCGTGTCCTGACAATGCGAAGCGCCATGGCCTCCCCTTCCCGTCTCTTGCATCCCATGGTACCGCGCGCGGCGGACACCATCATGGCAACGTAATAGTACAGTTGTTCTGATATATTCAAACGCAGGGTATGCGGCAAACGGCGTGGTTTGTTTCGCTCTTGAAAGTCGTCACCCATTCAGTCCTTGACAACGCCCCCCCGGGAACTACTTTTAAGGTCGATTTTCAGGGGGCTTTCAGGCCTGTCAAACTACCGCCGCGCCCGTCGCCGCCGGCGTATCCGAGAGGAGCAAGACCGTGCGCTACCAGTACCAGCCCAAGCACATGAAGGAACTTGAGGTCGCGCGCGTGCCCCTCGCCGCGAGGGGCCTGAGGTCCGGCGCCGCCGCGGCGGCCGTGACGGCGGCCCTGCTGCCGGCGCTGCTCGCGACTCCCGCCCTCGCCGCCACGCAGATCGGCATCGACGGCAACACCTACACCAAGGCCGCGAGCGGGAACGGCTCGGGCGGCGGCACGTGGAGCTGGGGCGGCAACGACGCCGACCCGCTCAACCTGAACGGCTACAACGGCGGCGCCATCAGCTGGCAGGGTGGCGACCTCGTGATCAACGCCACTGGCCAGAACACCGTGGGGTCCGAGGACGTCACGATGACCTACTCAGATCCCCAGGTGAACAACGGGGAGGGCGTCCAATACACTGGCACGGCGACCGAATCGATACACGAAAGCACAGCCGACGGCGGCACGGTCACCCGTTACACGAACGAGAATGCCGATTCCTTCATCTACAACTACTCGAATGGTGTGGAGACTGCTGATACCTCCGTCCAAGGATACTCGAATGTTGTGGTGACTGATAAGAATGGCAACGTAGTCGACCCCAAGGGCTCCCTCACCATCACGGGCGGCGGCACGGTCACCACGAAAGCCGGAGTTGACGCCCCTGGGTCAATCACGGTAAACGGCGGCACAACGCTGACCTCCGGCGGAGGCATCAACGCAGGTGGCTTTAACTATATCAGCAATAATAATAGCGACATTACAGTCTCTGACAGATCGACGCTGAGCTCTGGAAGCATGGTGACCGCCAGCGGCAACGTCACGGTCTCCGGCGGAAGCGTCCTCCAGACCACGTACGGCTACGGAACCATACCAGACGTCGAGGTCTTTGCCGCTCTCTCGACTGGAAAGGACGTCATCGTCACTGACTCGTCGGTCGACCTCTCCTCGGGGCATGTGAACGTGGGCGGCAGGCTCGCCGTCACCCGCTCGGACTTCCGCTGCTCCGAATACCTCATGGCCGGCTCCCTCTCGCTCGACGGCTCCGAGCTGAGGTCGGGCACGCGCGAGGACTCCGAATCGGGGGTGTCCATCGGCAGCGAATGCTCTGCCTATTACAACCGCCCTGGCGCGACCGAGGGGGACGGCGAAGGCCTGTCCCAGGACATCGCGTTCTCCAAGTCGGCGACAGCCGCCGAGAAGGCCGCCCCGAGCACCGCCACGGCGACCACGGGTGTGCTAGCCGTCCGCCAGACGCCGGTCGCCGCCTCGAACGCGCCCGCGGAGTCCGCTGACGACGCCGTCTACCAGACCTTCATCGTCTCCTCCGTCGGAGAGGAGGCGGCCTCCGGTACGTTCGCCCTCGGCTTCTCGGTGGGCTCAGACTACGCAGGCCGCGCCGCCAAGGTTTACGTCCAACACGAGGACGGCTCCCAGGAGGTGCTCGACGCCACCGTCGACGCCAACGGTGTCGTGAACGTCACGACCAAGAAGCTATCCCGCTACACCGTCGTGATCTCCAAAGAGACGTCTGGCTCCACGGAGACGCCCTCCGCAACCACGACGACCGCGTCCGTGAAGCCCGGCCCAGCAGCCAAACCCGCCGCTACGCACGCCGCAACGACTAAGCCCGCCGCAGCCCACGCCGCCGCCAGCGAGTCTCTGCCCCAGACCGGCGATCCCTTCGGCGCCACGTCCGCGGTGCTCGCCGCCCTCGGCACCCTCGCCTTCTTCGAGGCCAGGCACCTGCGCCGCGAGGCATAAGAGCGAGGCTTCATAGTTAACCGCATCGGGCGGGTCCTCATCGGCGAAGCCCGCCCGATTTCTTGGTCCGCTGGTTTCGCAGGACTATAAACTCACCTGGGCGGCCCCATGCAATGATTGCTCTTTCAGTTTCAACCGTCGAGGCGCTCGAGGACGGTACGGTAGCCGCCCGCTTCGCCGTTCAGGCACTTTGACACACGGCTCACCGTCGTGGAACTCGCCCCGGTCTCATGCGAGACTTCGAGATAGGAGGCACCGGAACGCAGCATCGTGGCGACTTCAAGGCGCTGGGCGAGGTCGGCGATCTCCTTGACACTGGCGACATCGGTCAGGAAGGCACGCGCCTCCTCGGGCGTGCGCAGCATACAAAGGGCCTCGAAGAGGCGACTTTCCTCATGCGATGTTAATTGCTCGTCCGATGTCGCCACGTCGCCTCCTTACTTCTTCCTTTCAGCACTTTATCATACTAAAGTGTCGACAAGAGAGCGCCCTGTCATGCGGCTTGTCCCGCGCCGCCGGCATCCGGGGGCAATTTTGCTGCAAACTGGCCATCTTGCAGCAAAATTGCCCTTGAATCCCGGCGGTGCCAGTATCTGAAAGTAATCCTGCGACATTCAGGCCATGCTGCAGCAAAATTGCCCCTGAGTCCTGGCGGTGCCGGGATTCAGGGGGAGTTCTGCGGTAAAATCGGCCCACGCACTCGCGCCGGCAGAAAGGCGGACACCATGCACTTCCTTCTCATCTGGCTCGCCACGAGCATCGCGACCCTGGCTGCGACCGCGATCATCCCGGGCATCGAGGCAGTCGGCGGCGACTACATGGGGCCGATCATGTGCGCCCTCATGCTCGCGCTGGTCAACGCCTCGATCAAGCCCATCATGAAGATACTGTCGCTGCCCATCACGATCCTTACGCTGGGCATCTTCTCGCTGGTCATCAACGCCCTCATGCTGGAGCTCGCGAGCTGGCTTTCCGTCGGCCTCTTCGACGCGGGCATCGAGGTCGCCGGCTTCGGGTCGGCCTTCTTCGGCGCGATCATCATCTCGGTCGTCTACGCGGTCGTGAGCAAGGCCCTCGGCGTGGATGACGAGGACGATTAGCGCCTAAGCCGGAAGCTCTGCCCCGCCGAAAAGGTCGATGAAGCGCTGCGCCAAGGGCGAAAGGCGGCGGCTCTCGCGCCAGACCACCGCGATGCGGGTCGTGAGTTCCAGCTCCTCCAGGCGCTTGGGGGCGAGGCCCTCCGCATTCATCACGGGCAGGATCGTGCTCGGCACGAGGCCCACGCCGAAACCCGCCTGCGACCAGACGCAGGTCGTGCGCGCATCGTCGTTCACGCAGCCGATCACGAGCTCGAGCCCGCGCTCCGCGAAGGCGTCGCGCACGATCTGCTCGAAGCGCCGATAGAGGACAAGTGGGACACCGGCGAGGTCCTCGAGCGAGGCGACGCCCACACGCTTGCCGCAGGGATAGGCTTCCGAGGTCAGCGCAACCATCGGCTCAGGGTCCAGATAACGGCAGGCCAACCCCTCCGTCGGGAAGGGCGTGCGGACCACCGCGACCTCCACCACGCCGCGCTCGAGCAGCTCGAGGAGCTGATAGGTATTGGCCTCGTGCAGCTCGATCCGCACGTCGGGATACGAGTCGGCAAGCTTCGCGAGCCCGCGGCCCGGCACCTGGCCGCCCGAGGACGAGATCATCCCGACGGACAGCACGCCGCGCTCGCCCTTGCCGAAGCCCTCGACCTCCTGACGCGCGGAATTGGTGAGCGAGAGAATCTCGGTTGCGCGCTGGTAGAGGAGCTTGCCCGCCTCGGTCAGGGTCACGCCGCGCGGGCCGCGGTCCACGAGCGTCACACCCAGCTCACGCTCGAGCGAGGCGAGCTCATAGGACAGGGGCGGCTGCGAGATATGGAGTCGGCGTGCCGCCGCCGTGATCTGGCGTTCCTCGGCAATCGCGACGAAGTATGTGAGCTGACGGATATCCAATATTCCTCCCCCATAGGTCACCCATATTGTTTCTATATCTGATGATAGTGGCTGAATTTACCTCACGGTATATAACTTGTGTATGCCACAGGCCACCCTTTGTATTTTACGTTTCCCGCACGCCGGACCTAGCATGGAGGCGTTCTGGAAACGACATGAAGAAACTTCGTTTTGGAGGCATCCCATGAACCTCGGTCCCTTTGAGATAATCACTATTCTCGTCGTCGCGCTCGTCATCTTCGGGCCCAAGAACCTGCCCAAGCTGGGCAAGGCCATGGGCGAGACCGTGAAGAACGTCCGTGAGGGCATGGAGGGCGACGACGAACCCGAGGAAGTAAAGGAAACCAAGACCCCCATCGCAGCCGAGACCACGAATTTCTGCATCCACTGCGGCGCCCCACTTCCCGCCGACGCCGAATTCTGCAGCAAGTGCGGCAAGCCCCAGACCGCCGCAGCCGAAGCGGCCACTCCCGGCGCCGCCGATGCGACCGAGCCCGCCGAGGCAGCAAAGGACGAGCCTGCCGACACCGTCGAGGCCGCGGCGTAGGCTGGTCGGATAATAACAGTCCGAGCTGCAGGTCGCGCTAGTGTGCGGCCTGCAGTTTTTCTATTCCGCCTTCGAAGCAGGACCTCATACGCTCTATCGATGCCCGCGCGATTCCGTCCCGGCCAGGACATCGGCGCCGGAAACCTGTACTGTCACGTCGTATTGCATGGTCAACGCACCCTCTTGGGGGTGTCCTCGTCGGCGCGCAGACGGCCGATGGGCGTGTTGAGCGGATCGGTCGCCTCGACCGCGCCGTCCATGAGCCCCAGTATGTGCGTCACGCGCAGGAAGTTCTCCAGGCTGCCCGTGCCCTCGCGCAGGAGCTTGCTCACCGTGGGCTCGGAAAGGTTGGCGCGCTCCGCCAATAGGCTCATCGGCACGCGCTGCTGCCGCCGCGCCAAATCGAGATTGGCAGCGATCTGGCGCTGCGCGCGCATCACGGGTATGGGCGTCCTGCCAGCTATAGCACTCCAAAAAACTATCAATAACATCAAAATATGCTATTAGTATTGGAGTTAACTATAACGTATTTTTAGTTTATCTGAACGAGGCTTACCGCTCGATATTCTGGAGGACGAAGTCGACGGCCTCGGCCTCGTCGTCCGTCACATGGACGAGCTCGGGATCGAGCTGCGAAATGTTGCCGGCATCCGTGACCGTGCCCGCAAGCCAGTCGAGCAGCCCCTTCCAATAGGCGCTGCCGAAGAGCACGACGGGAGTCTGGCCGACCTTGTGGGTCTGGATCAGCGTGAGCAGCTCGAAGGTCTCGTCGAGCGTGCCGAAGCCGCCCGGGAAAATCACGGCGCCGCTGGAATACTTGACGAACATGGTCTTGCGCACGAAGAAGTAGCGGAAGGTCATGCCGAGGTTGACGTAGTCGTTGATGCCCTGCTCGTGCGGGAGCTCGATACCCAAGCCCACGGACGTGCCGCCCGCCTGCCAGGCGCCGAAGTTGGCAGCCTCCATGATGCCGGGGCCGCCGCCGGTGATCACGGCCACGCCCCGCGAGGCGATGGCGCGGCCCACGCGGCAGGCCGCATGGTACATGGGATCAGTACGCGGGGTGCGCGCTGAACCGAAGCAGGTAACGGCCGGTCCGACCTCGGCCAGCGCGCCGAAGCCGTCCACGAACTCCGCCTGGATGCGTAGGACGCGCCAGGGATCCATGTGTAACCAGTCCGTGCTCTCCTCCGGGGCCAGCAGGTGGCTGGTCGTGGTCGAGTGCGGGACCATAGGCCCGCGCATGATCACGGGGCCGCGATGGTAGGTAGCGGGCTCGCCCGTATCGATCGGAGCGTCGGGCAGGTCAGCCGAAAGGGTCGCGGTGCGGTCGGGTTCTTCTTTCATTCTTGATATCTCTTTTCTCGCCTTATGGATACTGTTGTGCCCGCTTAAGCCTAGCGCTCGCGTGTCAAGGTGGAGTAAGGGGTGGGCAACGGCTTTCGACGTGCCTATATAGCCGCCGCGATCGCTTCGGCGACGCGCTCCACGCGTTTGGGATCGAGGCCGTCGTACTGCATGACGAAGCGGGCGTACCCGTCCGCAGGCAGAGCAGCATGTTCATGGGCATAGGCACCGAGCGGGGCAAGACGAACGCCCTGCGCCAGGGCCTCTCGCGCAATGCGACGCTCCTCCTCCGCCGCATCGCCGGCAACCTCGACCGCAAGCACGAAATGCAGGCCGGAGTCCGCCTCCTCGAAAGCAAGGCGCGGTCCCACAGCACTCGCCGCGAGCGCGTCCAGGAGCTCGTCCCGCAGACGCCGCTGCTGGGTGCGGTAGCGGGCGACGTGGCGGTCGTAGTCGCCCGACTCAAGCAGACGCGCGAGGGCCACCTGATCCACCACGCTCACCGTGCAGGCGAGGAAGATCACTAGAGCTCGCAGACGTTCTGCGGAGCGCCCGCGAGCCAGGCCTCCACATTGGCGAACTCGATCGCGGCACGGCGCTCCATGGACTCCGCCGTGAGGAAACCCACATGCGGCACGAGCACCGTATGAGGGGCGCCGAGCAGCGGATAGTCCGTGGGCAGGGGCGGTTCCACGTCGTACACGTCGATACCTGCGCCAGCCAGATGGCCGTCGCGCAGGGCCTCGGCAAGCGCGGCATTGTCCACCACAGCGCCGCGGGCGCAGTTGATGAGGACCGCGCCCTCTTTCATCTGTGCGATGCGGGCTGCGGATAGGAAGCCGCAGGTCTGCGTGTTGCTGGGGATGTGCAGGCTCACGATATCGCTCTGGGCAAGCAGGTCGTCCAGGCTTGCGAACTCGATGCCCGCGGCCGTGGCCTCGGGATGCTCGTGGCGGGCATAACCCAGCACACGGGCGCCGAAAGCCCGGAAGAGCTTGCCCGTTGCCGTGCCGATGTGACCCGTACCCACAATGCCCACGGTCTTGCCGGCGATCTCCGTCCCCACGAGCCCCGCGGAGGTCTGCCCGGCGCGCGTCGCGGCATCGCCCGCTACCACCTTGCGGAGCACGTCGATTGCAAGGCCCACGGCGAGCTCGGCCACCGCCGTATCGGAATAGCCCGCGCAGTTGCAGACCATGGTGCCACGCTGCTTGCATTCAGCCAGGTCAACGTGGTCGATACCCGTGAAGGCCACCGCGATCACCTTGGGCCCCTCAGCGGGGAAGGCCGCCGCCGGATAGGGATTGTTGGCGATCATGACCACGTCGGCGCCCTCAGAGCGATGCGCCAGCTCGGCTGGGTCGGTCGTCTTGTCCGCATAGGAGACGAACTCGTGACCCGCGGCGCGGATGCCCGCAGCAAGCTCCTCGATCCTCTCCCCCGGGACCCCCAGGGGCTCAAGCAAGGCAATCTTCATGCAGTCCTCCTAGTCTTATTTCGAACAACGTGCGACACAGCTAGCGCAGGTGGCGATGCCGCCCAGCGCCGTCTCGCGCAGTTCCATGGGCAGCGCCGCGCCCACGCGCCGCATCGCGTCCACCGTCTCGTCGAAGGGTGCCGTGGAGGCCACACCCGCGAGCGCCATCCGGGCCGAGACCAGCGCATTTGCCGCCGCTGAGGCGTTGCGCTTCTGGCAGGGCTCCTCCACGAGGCCGCCCACCGGGTCACACACGAGGCCCAGCATGTTGGTAAGGGCGATGGCCGCCGCCGTGAGGGCCTGACGCGGGCTGCCGCCTTCGAGCTGGACCGCCGCGGCAGCGGCCATGGCGCTGGCGGTGCCCATCTCGGCCTGGCAGCCGCCCTCGGCCCCGGCCACCGTGGCGTTGCGCGTGACCACATAACCCACGGCCGCGGCCGTGGCCAACGCATCCACGAGCTCCTCATCCGAGAGCGCCCGTTCCTCCTGCAGGGCGAAGAGCACGCCCGGCACCACGCCCGCCGAACCCGCGGTGGGCGCCGCCACGATCCGGCCCATCGATGCGTTCGTCTCGAGCACCGCCATCGCATAGGCGGCGGCGCAGGTATAGGTGTCGAGGTCCTTCCCGCTTCCGCCAGTGAGCATCCCGTCCACCTGGCGCGCCTCGCCGCCGATGAGGCCGCCCATGGTCTGCGGCGTCCGAGCCAGCGGCAGACGCACCGATTCCCGCATCACATCGAGGGCCCGTCGCAGGTAGGGCCTACCGGCATCCCCGCGGCTGCCCTGCATGGCCAGCCGCAGCTCCTCGCGCGCCAGGAAGGCCTGGCCGAGCGTGACACCCTCGGCCTCGGCATAGGCAAGAAGCGCTGTCCCATCCTCGTAGTCCACCTTGCGGAAGCGTGCCTCTGCTTCGGCCGGCGCCAGCACGGGAGCCACGTCGTCCGAGCCCGGACCCTCCACCCCATGTTCCGCCAGGTCGGCCGCCGGCATCAGTCGCACGCGCGAGACGCGGCTATCGGCCTGGATCTCGTCCAGCACCTCCTGCGGCACCGGGTTGTCCACCTCGAGCACGTTGAAGGCGTCGCCGCCCCGGTGGTTGCGGAAGAGCAGGACCGAGCCGATGTTGATGTCATGCCGGCCCAGCGTGGTGGCGAGGAAGCCCAGCGTGCCGGGCCTGTCGCACTGGTAGACGATAAGGGCGCTGAACTCGCCCGTGAGGTCCACCTCGAACCCGTCCACGCGCACCAGACGCGCAGCCCCGCCGCCGATCGACTCGCCCCGCACCTCCAACACATCGCCGTCCACGTCGGTCACGCGGAGGTCCACGGTATTGGGATGGCGCACCTTGGTGCGGGGGTCCACCTCGAAACGAAAGCTCAGCCCCGCTTCCTGCGCCAACTGGAAGGAGTCGCGGATACGCAGGTCGTCGGCCGCAAAGCCCAGAAGGCCCGCCACCAGCGCCCGGTCCGTGCCGTGGCCCCGGTAGGTGCGCGAGAAGGACCCGTAGAGGGTGAAAGTCACATCGGCCGGGGGCCGGTCGAGCAGGGCCCGGGTCATCGCGGCGATGCGCAGCGCCCCTGCCGTGTGGGAGGACGACGGCCCCACCATGACCGGCCCCACGATGTCGGGAATCCCCAGTGTCCGCATGGCATGCCTCCGTCCGTCCAGCCCGCGGCGGCCAGCCCCGCCGTCGCGTGCAGTCCCGTCCCACATGCCTTCCTATTCTAAAAAGAAGGACCCCGCGACTCCAAGCCGCAGGGTCCTCCGACTCACAGAGTTATTCTTTCCGCTTACGCCATGATCTTGCGGAACATCTCGACGACCTGCTCGTGAGAGGCCTCACGCGGGTTGCCGGGGTAGCAGGCATCGTTCAGGGCGTCGGTCGCGAGCTGGTCGAGATCCTCCTCGACGAGGCCGGCGCAGGTCTTGGGGATGCCCACGTCCTCGCCCAGCTTGCGGACGGCGGCGATGGCGGCGTCGGCGGCCTCCTCATCGCTCATGCCCGTGGTGTCGATACCCATGGCCTTGGCAATCTCGGCCTGCTTCTTGGCGACGACCGGCTTGTTGAACTCCATGGAGATCGGGAGCAGCATGGCGCAGGCCACACCGTGCGGGGTGTCGTAGTGGGCCGAGAGGGTGTGGGCCATGGAGTGATCGATGCCCAGGCCGACGTTGGAGAAGCCCATGCCGGCGATGTACTGGCCGAGCGCCATCTCCTTGCGGCCGGTACCCGGCTTCTTGTCCTTGGCCTCCTGGACGGCGTCGCGCAGGTTGTGCGAGATAACCTCGATGGCCTTGTAGTGGAACATGTCGGAGAGCTCCCAAGCACCCTTGGTGGTGTAGCCCTCGATGGCGTGGGTCAGCGCGTCCATGCCGGTGGCGGCGGTGAGGCCGACGGGCATGGAGGACATCATATCGGGATCGACGACGGCGACCTCAGGGATGTCGTTGGTGTCGACGCAGACGAACTTACGCTCCTTGTCGGGGTCGGTGATCACGTAGTTGATCGTGACCTCGGCCGCGGTGCCGGCGGTGGTGGGCACGGCGATGGTGAAGACGGCGTGCTTCTTGGTGTCGGCGACGCCCTCGAGGGACTTGACGTCAGCGAACTCGGGGTTGTTGGCGATGATGCCGATGGCCTTGGCGGTATCCATCGCGGAGCCGCCGCCGATGGTCACGATGGCCTCGGCACCGGACTTCTTGAAGGCTTCGACGCCGTCCTGGACGTTCTTGATGGTCGGGTTGGGCTTGACCTCGTCATAGAGGTCCCACTTGATGCCAGCCTCGTCGAGCAGGTCGGTGACCTTGGAGGTGACGCCGAACTTCACGAGGTCGGGGTCGGAGCTCACGAAGACGTGGCCGTAGCCGCGACGCTGCAGCTCGCCCGGGATCTCCTTGATGGCGCCCTCGCCATGATAGGAAATGGTGTTGAGCACGAAACGATTGACTGCCATGAAACCCTCCTATAAACGCTCGCTAAACACAACGCTTAAATTTTACCCCTCTGCGGACGCAAACTATTCGTGAAATCCGTAAGAGATGGCCAAACGGTAGGCAGTCCCACGCTTACCCACCCAGACTCACAGACGGAAAGGTCCTATCGAGAGCACGCCGGCCCGCAGCCCACAGACGGAAAGGCCCTATCGAGAGCACGCCGGCCCGCAGCCCACAGACGGAAAGGCCCTATCGAGAGCACGCCGGCCCGCAGCCCACAGACGGAAGGCGAGCGTTTCCAAGAAACCCCTGGTCGCGATAAATCGAAGGCTTTCCGTCTGTGAGTAGCCCTGAACAGGTTGAGGTTTGAAGACTTTCCGTCTGTGGATTTCCCTAGCGGCCGAGGGCCTCGTGGATCCGCTCGAGAGAGGCTTTGCCCACGCCCCTGATTGCGAGAAGCTCGTCGTCCGACATGTCGGCAAGCTGATGGGCGCCGGAGACGCCCGCTTGTCCGAGCACGTTGACGATGCGGGTGGTCAGGCCGAGGGACTCGAGGGAATCGTCATCCGGCTCTTCGGCATCAAAATAGTCGTCGAAATCATCCCTGAAGTGGGTGCCGCCGTGATACATGCCATCGAGGTCGCCACCGGGGCGGTCGGCGTCGGCAGGTTCGCCGAAACCGAGATCGTCGTTGGGATCGCCGGCATCGGGGTAATCGTCGACAGGTCGATCAGAGGCTTGCCCGTTTTGCTGGTCATAGGACTGGCCGTCGGGATAGGCGTACGGGGAGCCGCCGGCCTCCTCGTTGAGCTCCTCTTCCCACTCCTCGAGGTCGTCGTAGTCGTCGACACCCGAGTCGCTCGCCGCCTGCTCGTACTCGTTGCGGCGCACCATAAACATACCGAGCTGCATAAAGAGCCCGGACGCCAGCGTGGGCCACACGACCGCGAGCACATAGGTGGGGTCGGGGTGCTTGAAGAGCCAGGGCGACCAGCCGTAGAGCATAACGGCCAGCATGACAAGCGTCGCAACACCGATGAACCGGTGGGCATATCGCGCTGTGTACCAGACCCTCAGCTGGGCGACCATGCCCACCAAAAAGCCGAAGGGCACGCAGTACAGGGCCGAAAAAGAAGCCAGAAAGAAGGCGAACCAGCGGAAATACGTCATTGTGTCGCCAGACTGGAGCACACGTCCCATCGCGACACCGACAGCCAGCGCCACGTACATCAGCCATACCGGCCAGAGGGCGAGCACCCTCCCTGCCAAACCAGACTGATTCACGCCGCGCGCCATCGCATTCCGTCCACGCAAAGGGCACGCAAGGCGCGCCCATCGAGCCAATTTCCCCCATCCTAGCGTAAAAAGCGAAACGACTCGCCGCTCGGGAGGTAAATATCCTGTCAGCACAACGGGCAGACCGAACAAAAGGCGGCGCGACACCCGATGGATGCCGCGCCGCCTGGAATACGGATGGGGCGAGCCCTACGCCTCGAGCCTCTGGGTCAGGAGCTGGTTGAAGAGCTTGGGGTTGCCAGGGGCGCCGGCCGCCTTGGCGGCTTTCATGCACTGGCCGACGAGGAAGCCCACGACCTTCTTGTTGCCGTCCTTGTACTGCTGGACCTGGTCGGTGCAGCGCGCGAGCACCTCGTCCACGATGGGGGCAAGGTCGTCCGTGTTCGTGGCCTGGCGCATGCCGCGCTCGTCCACCACGTGCTCCGGGTCCTCGTCCGTGCCGTCCACGGCCTCCATCACCTCGCGGGCCTGGGCGAAGGTGATGGCGTCGGCAGCGAGCAGCTTGGAGACGGAGGCCACCTGTGCAGCGGTCAGCGCCTTGAAGCTCGGCACGATGTTGACCACCACGTTGGCCACCGTCGGGGCGGCCTTTTCGCCCGCCGCGGCCACGCTCTTCTCGAAGAGTTCCGCCGTCGCCGGGTCGCCCGCAATCTGGGCGGCGTCCTTGCGCTTCAGGCCGTACGTCTGCATATAGCGGTCGCGCTTTGCGTCGGGCAGCTCGGGGATGCGCGCGCGGCAGCGCTCGATGAAGTCGTCGGTCAGGTCGAAGGGGGCGAGGTCGGGGTCGGGGAAGAGGCGGTAGTCGTCCGCGGTCTCCTTGACGCGCATCACGATGGTGTGCTTGCGGCTGGGCTCCCAGTGGCGGGTCTCCTGGTAGACGATGCCGCCCTCCTCGAGCACCTCGGCCTGGCGGCAGATCTCGTACTCCAGGCCGTCGTGCAGGCTCTTGAAGGAGTTGATGTTCTTGAGCTCGGTCTTGGTGCCCAGCTTGGTGGTGCCGCGGCGGCGCAGGCTGACGTTGCCGTCGCAGCGCATGGAGCCGTTCTCGAGCGAGCAGTCGGAGATGCCCAGCGTGCGGAAGGTCTGCTGGAGCTTCTCCATGAAGAGGCGGGCCTCCTCGGGCGTGCGCAGGTCGGGCTCCGTGACGAGCTCGATCAGGGGCGTGCCGCAACGGTTGTAGTCGATCAGGCTCTCGGTGGCGGCCGTGATGCGGCCCTCCTCGCCGCCCACGTGCACCATCTTGGCCGCGTCCTCCTCCATATGGATGCGCAGGATGCGGATGGGCACGGTGTAGGAGCCGTCAGCCGCGCGCTCGGGCGTCACGGGATGCGGCTCGTCGTGGGCGGCCACGGTGTCCTGGCCGGTCACGATACCGTCGGGCCGCTCCTTGGCCCCCTCGCCCGAGACCTCCAGGTCCAGATGGCCGTACATGCAGAAGGCGACGGGGCCCTGCGTGGTCTGGAAGTTCTTGGCCATATCGGGATAGAAGTAATGCTTGCGGTAGAACATCGAGTGCTTCTGGATCTCGCAATTGGTCGCGAGGCCCGCCATCACGATGGACTCGATCGCCTTCTTGTTGGGCACGGGCAGGGCGCCGGGCATGCCCAGGCAGACTGGGCAGACGTTGGTGTTGGGCGCGTCGTCGTGCGACAGGCGGCAGTTGCAGAACATCTTGGTGTCGAGCGCGGTGAGCTCGGTGTGCACCTCGAGGCCGATCACGGCCTCCCAGTCCTTCAGGACCTCCTGGAGCTTCTTCATGCCAGCTCGCCTCCCTTCCCGGCGAAACCGGGCGCGACCAGGGCATCCCGCGCGCAGCCCCGCTCGACGGCGCGGGCGAACTGCAGAAGCGAGCGGTCCTTGAAGGCGGGGCCCTGCAGCTGGACCGAGACAGGCATGCCGGAGTCCGCCCCCAGGCCCACCGGGACCGAGATGCCGCCGTTGCCGACGATGTTGTTGGAGATGGTGTACATGTCCGAGGCGTACATGGCCGTCGGGTCCGAGATCTCGCCGAAGCGGAAGGCCGTGTTGGGACTCGAGGGGAGCATGATCACGTCACAGGCCTCATAGGCGCGCGCGTAGTCCTGCGTGATGAGCGTGCGGACCTGCTGGGCAGGATAGTAGTACTGGTCGTAGACACCGGAGGAGAGCAGGTAGGCACCCAGCATCTGGCGGCGCTTGGCCTCGGCCCCGAAGCCGTGTGCGCGCGAAAGCGAGGTCTGCTCGGCCAGCGTGGCGCAGCCCTGCTCCTGATAGCCGTAGCGCACGCCGTCGAAGCGGGCCAGGTTGGAGAAGGCCTCACAGGGGCCGATCACGTAGTAGGCCGCGACCGCCGAGGAGATATTGGGCAGGTCGACCTCGACCACCTTGGCACCCTGGTCCTCGAAGGCGCGGCGGGCCTGGTCGATGGCCGCACGGCACTCGGCCGTGAGGCCCTCCATCTCGAGCAGCTCGGGCACAATGCCCACCGTCTTGCCCTCGATCGGGTCCTCGAGGTGCTCGGTGAAGTCGACCGCGCACTCCTGACTGGTGGAGTCGTAGGGGTCGCGACCCGCCCCGCACAGGGCGTTCATTGCGAGCGCGACGTCGACGACCGTGCGGCCGAAGGGTCCGACCTGGTCAAGCGAGCTGCCGAAGGCTACGACGCCGTAGCGGCTGACCGCGCCATAGGTGGGCTTGAGGCCCACAACGCCGCAGAAGCTGGCCGGCTGGCGGATCGAGCCGCCCGTGTCGGATCCAAGCGCGATCTGGACCTCGCCGGCGGCCACCGCGGCAGCCGACCCACCCGAGCTGCCACCCGGCACGCGCCCCGTGTCCCAGGGGTTGCAGGTGGGGTGGAAGGCCGAGCTCTCGGTCGAGCTGCCAAAGGCGAACTCGTCCATGTTGGTCTTGCCCACGGGCGTGGCACCGGCGTCGAGCAGGCGCTGCACGCAGGTCGCCGTGAAGACGGACTCGTAGTTCTCGAGCATCTTGGACGCGCAGGTCGTATGCGTCCCAATGAGATGCATGTTGTCCTTGAAGGCCACGGGCACGCCCGCGAGCGGCCCGACCTCCTCGCCGGCTGCGATGCGTTCGTCCGTGCGCGCCGCCGCCGCCAGCGCCAGGTCCGCCGAGACCTCCAGGAAGGCCTGGACCTCCGGGTCGCGACTCTCGACCGCGTCGAGCGCGGCCCGCGCCACCTCAGTCGCCGTGAGGTCACCCGCATGCACGCCGGTGGCGACTTCGGCCGCCGTCAGCTCATCGAGATTGCGCGCCATCAGCGGTCACCCCCCTCGTCGCCCAGGATGGACGGGACGCGGAAGGAGCGGTTGCGGCTCGAGCCGGCGTTGTGGAGCGCCACGTCGATCGGCAGCGCGCGCACGTCGGTGTCGGGCACGTCCTCCCCCATCACGTTGGAGAGGTCCCCGATGGGATGGAAGGTGGGCTCCACGCCCGCGAGGTCGTACTCGCGAATGGGCTGGAGCAGGTCGACCGCCTCGTTCATATAGGCGGTCATCTCGGTAAGCTCGTCTTCGGTCAGGGCGATGCGGGCGTAGTCGGCGATGCCCGCGACGTCTTCTCGCGTAAGGGCCATATAGCTCCCTTTCGGATCGGGTCCGTTTTTCGCGCTTATTTTATGACCCGACGGCACGGCGGCAAGGCCCGCGGCGCGGATGTTCACCGCTGCGAAACGGCGCGACTGTCACGTGTGCGTCCGTGGCTTCCTGCGCCGGCGCCTCCGCCACGTCTACCCGGCGCCTGTTATCCCCAGTACGGCGCCTAGCGCAGGTCGCTCCACATGTGGTTGTAGCAGTAACGGGTCTGCGAGCTGCGCCAGCGCTCGGTCGCGGTGCAGGGCAGGGCCTGGGCCAGCCGTAGGGCGATGCGCATGAGCCCCCAATGGATCCTAGCCCGCATGACCGCTCCTCCCATCCGGGACATGGGCGCTGGCGATCTCGAAGGGGAACGTCCCCGCCCTATTGAAAGCAGAGATAAACATGCGAATCGCATTCGAGGGTGTGGTGCCGATGCTCTCTGTTGCCTCAAAGAAGCGGTCCTTCTCGTCGGGGAGCACCTTGGCGACGATGGGGGTCATCTTCTCTTTCATGAAGACCTCAGTCTGCTGCGTTTGTGGTATGACTTGGTACGTTTTTGTTATACCCTGTGATACCGAAGGGTAGCAGACGAGACGCCCCACGCAAGCGAGATTTCTGAATCGGCCCAAATCCGTCCGCCAACGGCGAATGTCGCGCGCGGTTTGCGGCGTACAATCAGTTCAGAGTTTTTTCATACGTCCTCATCGAGGGAAGAAGGGCCCATGCTCAGGATCGGTATTCTCACCAGCGGCGGCGATTGCCAGGCACTCAACGCGACGATGCGCGCCATCGTCCGCACGGTCCTCAACGAGAGCAAGGAACCGGCGGAGTTCTACGGCTTCCTCGACGGCTACCGCGGCCTCATGTACGGCCACTACCGCAAGCTCGATTGGACCGACGTCAGCGGCCTGCTCACCGTGGGCGGCACCATCCTCGGCACCAGCCGCACCCCCTTCAAGTACCTCGACCAGCCCGACGAGCACGGCCTCAACAAGGTGGAGGCCATGAAGTCCACCTACCGTCGCCTCAAGCTCGACTACCTTTGCGTGCTCGGCGGCAACGGCTCGCTCAAGACGGCCAACCGCCTGAACGAGGAGGGCCTGAAGGTGATCGGCCTGCCCAAGACCATCGACAACGACACCTGGGGCACCGACATGACCTTTGGCTTCCCCTCGGCCATCGACATCGCCACCAAGGCGATCGACGACATCAAGACGACCGCCAGCTCGCACGGGCGCGTCTTCGTGATCGAGATCATGGGCCACAAGGTCGGCTGGATCCCCCTCTATGCGGGCGTGGCCGGCGGTGCCGACGTCATCCTGATCCCCGAGATCCCCTACGAGATGGACAAGGTCGTCAAGGCCATCGAGCAGCGCGAGAAGCGCGGCGGCCGTTTCGCGATCGTCGTGGTGGCCGAGGGCGCCATCACTAAGGAGGAGGCCGCCCTGCCCAAGAAGGAGTACAAGGCCCGCGTGGCTCAGCGCACCGACCCGAGCGTCGCCTACGCCCTCGCCCGCGAGATCGAGGCCCGCACCGGCCGTGAGACCCGCGTCGCCATCCCCGGCCATACCCAGCGCGGCGGCGCGCCCGACGCCGAGGACCGCATCTTCGCCTCGCAGTGCGGCGCCGTGGCCGGCCACGCGATCGTCGAGGGCGACTCCGGCTTCCTCGTCGCCAAGGTCGACGGCAAGATGACCCGCGTGCCGCTCGCCGACATCGCCGGCAAGCTCAAGTACGTCGACCCGGAGAGCGACCTCGTCCGCGAGGCTCGTGAGCTGGGCATCAGCTTCGGCGACGAGTAGCGTCCGACCAGCACGACCCAGTATCACGGCAGTGAACGCCCTCCCCCAGCTTCAGGGAGGGCGTTTTTTCTTACGCCCGACCCTTTCCTGCCGTCTGCCTCCTCTTACGCCGCCCGCCTCTCGCCTGCCGCCCGCATCCTCTCGCATCCATTCGCCCCCCAAGGCGGGTTTTCCCGCATACATGCGAAATTTCCCGCCTTGGGGGGCGATTGCTCATATCCCGCCTCCCAAGAATTCGCCCCCTTGGGCCGTGTTCCCTGCAGCCTTGTGGGAAAACCCACCCAAGGGGGCGAATGCCAGCAGCCCCATCACGTCCGCATCAGCCAAACGTCTCGCGCAAGAGATCGGTATTGCATAGGTCTACGTGCACCGCAGCCTGTCGTTCCCGCATTCGACTGGAGACCGGTCCCAGACCCCTGTCAAGGCGTGCAGCCACGTCCTCGGCGATAACCCTCCACCGTCCGAAGTCGACGAACTCGTCCCAACTCACTGCCACCACCGTGTATCCATCGTGCTCGAGGGCCTGTCTGCGGCCATTGTCCCTCTTCCAAGCCAGGCCCCTATGCCACAGGTCCCCGCCAGGCTCGACGGCGACTTTCTGCCCGCTGCGCCCGATGAACAGTTCGTCGAGACGGCAGGACCGCACCCCGTTGTTTAGGGCGCACGCCTCGGCAGAGAGACTCACCTTCGCATTGAGCTCGGGCGTCCCGACCGAGAACCCTCCCGACGTCCGAGGGAGGACGAGCGACACATTGCTAGCCGACTCGAAAGGAGACTCGCTTCCATTACGTATCCACGGCAGCGCCGTTTCTCGCGCATGCCGTCCACGGATCACGTTCGCACGCCCAAAGAAATCCTTCAGACGGTCGATATCGAGCGCCTCCTTTGCCCTCACATAGCCATCCCCCAGCAAACGGCCGTCGGCTGAGACGAGTTCCTTGCCCTCATCGATGCACTTGCCGCAGTCCGCATACCCCTCGGGCAGCAGAGCGTACCTCCCCGCGAACTCGAGGCCAAGCGCAGTTAAGAGGTGTGGCGCACCCGGATGCAGAATCGACAAACGCACCAGCAGCAACTCCGGCGATATGACAAGGACGGAATCGTTGCAGCGCATCAAAGAGCCGACGGGGAGGTCGCCTTGCCACGTATGCGGTATCACGTTGTTCGATTTTCGTTTGCCACTCTTTTCGCCCACAAGAAGATCGAGCCGAGGAAAGTCATAGCCGAGCAGGTCGTCAAGCGCGCCGCGTCCTTGTGACGCTGCGGGGTCATACTTGGCGAGCGCAGAGCGCGACCATCTCACAAGGTTGCGTAGGACCTGGATTCGCAGGTCCCCATCATCGGATGGCGGCCGTTCAAGGTCATAGAGAAAATCCCTCCCCGGGACACACTTGTTCCTGGCGGCGACGGCAAGCCCGGGCTCGACCGCCGCGCGTGCAATAATCCCCTGCGCCGCAAGCAACGGCGGTGTGATATGACGCCAGAGGAAATCTGTGGGGTCGGCCTTTTTCAACGATGCGCCCGCCTCAGCCAAGCTGCATACATGACAAGGTTGGGGCTTGGGCACCAAGCCCGCCCGAGCCAAACGGTGATATCGCAACGCCGTCATATCGGTAAGCACAAAGAGCATTCGTCTCCTGCACAACGAGAGATGTTGGCGCACCCCATAACGACGTCGGCGGCATGGGGCAGCGAATCGGCCAGTGCACCCGATACCCAGTGCGCCCAAAGGTGGGGATAGACTAACCTCAGACAACGTGATGCGAGATGTCTTTCTCTTCCTCCCTTGCAACAAACTGGCAGGCAGCTTGCAGGTAACTGCAAAGTTTTCATCAATGCGCCGCCAGAGGGCATAAGGTTGGCCAACCGAATAACGGGATGTTCGTCGCCGACCACCAACCAGAAGCGCCGAGATATGGAGACGCTGTGGACAAACTGGGCACTCATCCGCTTGATTCTCCCATGGCGCGCCGCCCGGTTTTCCGCGATGTGCCATCTGGTCTTCCCACGGGCACCGCCCGACTCTCCCCCCACGGGGCTTCACCTGGTTCCTCTCGACGAACCACCTGCCTCCGCATCAGCTTTTCCCGAAACCAAGCTGGGTGTATGAGGCGTGGAATCCAAGGCAGTCGCCCCCTTGGGCGGAGTTTTCCGCAAACATGCGGAATTTCCCGCCTTGGGGGGCGATACGAGGGGAAAGCCACTTTGGCAATTCGCCCCCTTGGGCCGGTTTTCCTGCAGCCTTGCGGAAAAACCCGCCCAAGGGGGCGACCGAGGTTAGTACTTGTCGGCATGCCGGCAATACTTGACAACATGCCGACCCTAGCGATTGAAAAGACGCGCCTCTGGATGGTAGCCACGCAGCGGGCAGCTGCGCACGGCAGGCTTACGCCAGGAGGGCGAAATAGACGATCACAGCGACACCCAGAATAATGCGGTACCAGCCGAAGGGCTTGAAGTCGTGCTTCTTGACGAAGGACATCAGGAAACGGATGGCGATCAGCGACACGACAAAGGCCACAACGCAGCCCACGAGCAGGATTACCGTCTCGTCCATAGCGAACGTGTTGCCCTTGAGGAAGAACTTGACCAGGCGCAGGCCCGAGGCGCCGAACATCACGGGCACAGCCAGGTAGAAGGTAAACTCCGCGGCTACGGTGCGGGAGCAGCCGAGCAAAAGGCCGCCGATGATCGTGGAACCGGAGCGCGAGGTGCCGGGCACGATGGAGAGCACCTGGAAGATGCCGATGCCGATGGCCGTCTTCCAGTCGAGCTCCTCGATCGAGGTCACGCGCGCATCGGCATCGGCCAGCTCACTCGGACTGGCGTCGGGGGCCGCGGCCATATGGCGGCCTTGGCCCACCCCAGCAGCGACCGCCTGTGCCTTCTGCGCCCGGCGGGTCTCAATCACGATGAAGATGATGCCGTACACGATCAGCGCGGCCGCGATCACGAAGGGGCTGCTCAGATGCTCCTCCATCCAATCGTCCAGCGGGATGCCGACGATGGCGGCGGGCAGGCAGGCCACGACGATCTGGGCCCACAGGCGCCAGGTGCCGCGCTTCTCCTCGGCGGATTTCGTGCCCGAGAAGGGATTGAGCTGGTGGAAGAAGAGCACGCACACCGCCAGGATCGCGCCAAGCTGGATCACGACCAGGAACATGTCCCAGAAGTCGCGCGAGACGTCAAGCGTCACGAACTGGTCGAGCAACAGCATGTGGCCGGTCGAGGAGATGGGCAGCCATTCGGTGATGCCCTCCACGAGGCCAAAGAGCGCCGCCTTGAGGATTTCGGTAAGACTGACTGCAAGATTCACGTTCGGCCTCCTGCCGATCGGGTGTATGCGAACACAGGGCAAACATACAGGGACGTGCGAGCGCGGGCGGGTGCCAGCGCGTGGGTACGCGGCCCCAGGCGCGCAGCCGCGGGAGCGCGGGCGGGCGTGCGGTGCCAGCGCGTAGGCATAGTACGACACGCAGGCTCGCCGTTTGCCCGCCCCGCCGCATCTACCGCGGAAAAACACCGACCGTCGCCAAGCCCGCTGGGTACACTGGGGCCGAAGGCAGCGGCAGCGGAAGGAGAAGGCAATGTCCCAATACGAGGATCTCGGTTATGACAAGGTCTTTGTCGCCCTCGATGGCTCCGAGCAGCAGGCGGCGGTCCTCGACCGCGCGATCACCGCGGCGGTCACCAACAATGCCCATCTCGTGATCGGCCACGTGATCGACTCCACGGCGCTCGAGACCACGGGTTCCTTTCCCGCGAACCTCATCCAGTCGCTCGACGAGGCCTTCCGCGCCTCGATTGCCGACCAGGTCGCCGCGGCCGAGGCCGAGCCACTGGTCAAGAGCGTGAAGGTCGTCGTCAAGGCCGGCCGCATCCGCGAGACGCTCAAGGAGGAGATGCTCGACGTCGAGAACCCGGACCTCGTGGTCTGCGGCGCGCGCGGCCTCTCCCCCATTAAGTACGCCCTGCTCGGCTCGATATCGACCTTCCTGATCCGTGCATCGAAGAAAGACGTGCTCGTCGTGAAATAGTCGTCTGCGCTAAGCCGTGAGCAGGACCGTCACGAGGATGAAAGCCATCCCGACCAACTCGGGGAGGCTGAACGACACGCCCATGAGCACAACCGAGGTGATGGTGGCCACCAGCGGCTCCGACGTCGAAAGGATGGACCCGCGCACCGACCCGACCTCTTTCACGCCCTGAAGGTAAAGGCCATAGGCGCCGAAGGTGCCGAAGACAATCGAGAAGGCGACGAGCGCCCAGCCGAGGGCGTCGAGCGCCGGCATATGGTTCCACGGCTGATAGAAGGCCGCAAGGATAAGTCCCGAGATCAGGAAGGCGAGGCCGTTCACGACGAAATTGCCCCACTTCCGCATCATGCGGGCCGGCAGGATCGACAGGATGGTCGCCGACACGGCGCACAGCAGTCCCCAAAAGAGGCCAACCGGCGGCAGAGCGAGATGCGTGGGGTCGCCGCCCGTGGCCATGAGGAAGGTGCCGGAAAAGGCAAGGATGAGGCCAGCGACCTCGCGGCGGCGGGGAAGGCGCGGCGTGTGGAGACAGACGAGGATGAGCACGATGGGCATGGAGAGCGCCTGCAAGACCGTGGCGGTGCCCGAGTTGGTCCAGTCGATTGCCTCGAGGTAGGCGACCTGCGAGAAGAGAATGGCCCCGAGGGCGATAGCTAGGATGGAAGCTAGGCTGCGACGGTCGCGGAAGACGCCCGTGAGGCGCGACCGGTTCCTCACCCAGGCGGCGCCGAGGAAAAGCCAGCAGGCCGTGAGCTCGCGCGCGCAGGCGAGCCAGAGCGGCTCAACCGCATAGACGTCCATCAGGTATTTTGCGACCGTGCCGTTGAGGCCCCAGAGCGCGCCGCCAGCCACGGTGATCAGGATGCCGCGGAGCAGTGCGTTGCCCGTGGGATCGGACGTCGCCCCCTCGAGCGCGCCCTCCGGCGTCGATTGTGCCTGCGGTTCGAGCATGTCGGCTTTGCCCCCATCTGCATACCGATATCCAGCGAGAAAGCAGGATAGCACCAACGCCGGACAGGACGACCCTCCCCCCTTCGGGCAGAACGTCTCTCTATAAGACCGTCATTGGCCCGATGCGCGCCCCGCGGAGGTTACGATTTCCGACCCCCGCCCATGCGAAATGATGATGGTGTCCGCCCCTTTGGGTACAGTACTGTCCGTACAACAACGGACGGGCGGCCGTGCGCCGGCCCGCGGACCGGAGGTTCCCATGCAGCACGAGACGAAGGACTTCACTGTCGCCGAACCGGCACTCGCCGTCGGCACGCATCACGCCGGCTTCACCATCACCGCGATCGAGCCGCTGCCCGAGCTTGCGGGCACAGGCTATGTGATGTGCCACGACGCCACGGGCGCCCGGGCCCTCTGGCTCGCGACCCCGGATGTCAACAAGTCCTTTGCCATCGCCTTCAAGACGCCACCGGCCGACGACACGGGCGTCTTCCACATCCTCGAGCACTCGGTGCTGTGCGGTTCGGACCGCTTCCCGGTCAAGGAGCCTTTCGTCAACCTGCTCAAGACCAGCATGCAGACCTTCCTCAACGCCCTGACCTTTCCGGACAAGACGATGTACCCTGTCGCCTCGACCAACGAGCAGGACCTCGAGAACCTAATGGACGTCTATCTGGACGCCGTCCTGCATCCGGCCATCTACCACCGTCCGAGGATCTTTGAGCAGGAGGGCTGGCACACGGAGCTTGTGAGCGAGGACGGCGAGCCCGCCGCGCCGGGCAATGCGGACGCGCGCCTCATCTACAACGGCGTCGTCTTCAATGAGATGAAGGGTGCCCTGTCCGATCCGGACGAGGTGCTCTTCGAGGGCATCAGTCGGGCGCTCTTTCCCGACACCCCCTACCGCTTCGAGTCCGGCGGGATGCCGCGCGCCATCCCACAGCTCAGCTACGAGAAGTTCCTCGACACGCACGCGCGTCACTACAACTTGCCCAACAGCTACACCATCCTCTACGGCGACCTGGACATCGAGCGCGAGCTCGCCTTCATCGACCGGCATTTCCAGAAGGCGGCCGACCGCGGGGCGGCGGCGCCCAACCCCCTGCCCCTGCAGGCCCCTGTGACGCCGGAGCTCACTCGCGTCGAAATGGCCACGGCGCCCACCAACGCCGCCGTCGGCCTCGCTTATGTGATCGGCACCTCCGCCGACCGCGAGCGCGTCCTGGCCGCCGACATCCTGCTCGACGCCATCGCCGGCTCCAACGAGGCCCCGCTCAAGCGCGCCGTGCTTGCTGCGGGCTTGGGCGACGACTTCACGGCGTCGCTCATCGACAGCGAGCTGCAGCCCCAGGTCTATCTCGAGCTCAAGGGCGCCAAGCCGGGCGTGGCCGAGCAGTTCCGCACCCTCGTGGAAAAGACCTGCGCGGATCTCGCCACGGGCGGGATCGGCGCCGAGCGCCTCGAGGCCTCCATCGCCCAGGCGGAGTTCAACCTGCGCGAGGGCGATTTCGGCGGCACGCCTGACGGCGTCGCGCTCTCGATGGCCGTGCTCTCCAGCTGGCTCTACGACGACGATGACCCCGTCTCCTACCTCCGCTACGAAGACGCACTCGCCCACCTCAAGACGGGTGTGGCGACCGGGTCGTTCGAGAAGCTCCTGACCGAGCTCGTCTGCGAGTCCGTCCACTCCGCCGAGGTCGAGCTCGTGCCTGTCGCCGCCGGCGCCTCCGACGAGGAGGCCGCCGAGCTCGCGGTCAAGAAGGACGCCCTCTCCGAGGCCGACCTCGCCGCCATCGCCGACGAGGTCGCGGCCCTACGCGCGGAGCAGGAGGCGCCCGACTCCCCCGAGGACCTGGCCAAACTCCCGCAGCTTGCCATTTCGGACATCACCGAGGCCCCCTATGAGCAGCCCGAGTCCCTCCAGGAGGCCCCCTACCCCTGCTACCTCCACGACCTCCCCACGCATGGCATCGATTACCTCTACGCCTACTTCGACCTGCGCCGGCTGACCGAAGACGACCTGCCCTATGTCGGCGCACTCACGGACCTGCTCTCCAAGCTGGGCACCGAGAAGTACGACGCCTCCGCGCTCGACACCCTGCTCGAGCGCAACCTGGGAACCCTGGACTTCTTTGTCGAGACCTACGGCCGCGACGACGACCCCTCTTTCGCCGACCCGCTCCTCGTGGTGGGAGCCAGTGCCCTCTCGGACAAGCTCGACCAGCTTGCCGCCCTGCCGGCGGAGGTCTGGAGGACAACCGATTTTTCCGACACCGACCGTATGCGCGACATCCTCACGCAGCGCCGCATCGGGCTCGAACAGGGCTTTTTGGGGTCGGGACACGCGGCGGCCATGGCGCGCCTGTCTGCCCGCTATTCCGCCGCCAGTGCCGTCGCCGACCGCATCGGCCGCGTCGACTACTACCTCTGGCTCAAGGACCTGCTCGCCCACTGGGACGAGCGCAAGGATACCCTGACCGCACGCCTGGCAGAGCTGGGCGCGCGCATCTTCACCGCGGACGAGGCATCCTTCAGCTTCACTGGCCCGGCCGAGGACTGCCACCGTTTCTGGGAGGCCGCCGAGGGAGCAGACGGCCTGCCTCTCGGTCTCCGTACGCTCGGCGCAGACGCATGCGCGCATCGGCTTGTCATACCCCTGCCTGACCCAGCAGACCCCATGGCCGAGGCCTTCACCCTGCCGTCGGATGTCTGCTATGTGGCCGAGGGCCAGGGCAGGTCGGAAAAAGACACCGGTACGATCGGCAGCTGGCAGGTCGCCGGCCGCGCCCTCAGCTACGACTACCTGTGGAACGAGGTACGCGTAAAGGGCGGCGCCTATGGCACCGGCTTCCGCCGCACGACGGCCGGCCTCACGCAGTTCTGGTCCTATCGCGACCCGGGTGTGGACGGCACCATCAGCCGCTTCGAGCGCGCCGCGGACTGGCTCGCCCACTGGGACGGCTCAGACGCGGAGCTCGAGGGCTACATCGTCTCCACCGTGGCGACGCACGACACCCCGCTCAAGGCACGTCAGCTGGCCCGCCGCCAGGACAGCCTCCGCCTCTCCGGCCGCCCCGACGGCTGGCGCGACGCGGTGCGCGCAAGCATCCTCGCGACCACGGCCGACGATCTCCGCGCCTTGGCACCGACCCTGACCGACCTGCCCGACCGTCGCAGCATCGTCGTCTTTGGCGGGGCCGACCAGATTGCCGCCAGCGGCCTCCCCCTGCAGGTGACGCAGCTTTTCGGCGGGGACGAGGACGAGGCCTAGCGTGGGTTCGGACGTGACAGCAGGAGCCGGGGCGAAAAGACGGAAGGGTGGCACACGTGGCTAGCCGCGCAGACGACGACTCCCAGGGACTGCTGGACTGGTACGGCGGCGTCGCCGGGTCGCATCTGGCGGCCTCGCCCCGCTTCGTGCACGACTGGCTCGCGTTCGGCTTCGGCTGGACGCGGTGGCGCACGGCCCATCTGCCCGACAAGGACCTGCTGCCCTCGGCCAACACCATCGCCCGCACCACCTTCGACATGATCGGCAAGTCCTTCTCGAACCCCAAGAACATGGCCCTGGCCTCGATATTCCTGCCGACCGAGATCTTTGGCGCGCTCGGCATGCGGGCCATCACGGCCGAGGCCATCTCGGGCACGACGGGTGGCGCCCATTCGGAGGCGGGCTTCGTCGCCGACGCCGAGGCCCGCGGCATCCCCGAGACCTACTGCAGCTACCACAAGGTGCTCATGAGCATGGCCGAGACGGGCGTCGTGCAGCCGCCCGCCGTGCTTGCCGCCTGCTCCGTCGCCTGCGACGCCAACAACCTCACCTTCAAGACCCTCGCGCACAAATGGGACGTGCCCTACGTATATGTCGACGTCCCTTACGAGCAGGACCGCGACGCCTGTCTTTATGTGGCGGACCAACTGCGCACGCTCGCCCGCACGGCAGAGGAGGCCACGGGCCGCACGCTCGACCGCGCCTGCCTGGGCCAGATGGCGGCCCGGTCACAGCGCACGCTCGAGACCCTCGACCGGACGCTGCCCCTGCGCGCGGGCAAGTACCTGCGCGGGGACATGATGCTGGAGGTGGAGGAGCTGCTCTGCTCCCATGTGGCGATGGGCTCGGCCGATATGGAGCTCGCGGCACGCCAGATGCTGGTCGACTACGCAGCGGCACCTGCCTACGAAGGGCTCAACTTGGTCTGGGTCCACACGACGCCCTTCTTCCTGCCGGCGCTCTCGCGCCACCTCGACCGCACCCCCGAGGCGCAGATCATCGCGACCGATATGGCCTACGACCAGGTCTGCCCAGACGGCTTCTGGTTCGACGGGGTCACGCAACCCTACGAGGCCATGGCAGAACGGCTCGTGCGCACGAGCTTCAACGGCCCGTCGGCCCGCCGTGCCGAGCGCGTGCGCTACCTTGCGGACAAGACCCATGCGGACGGCGTCGTCGTCTTCTGCCACTGGGGCTGCCGCCAGACCGCCGGCGCCGCCCAGCTCATCCGCCGCGAGCTGGAGGCGGCGGGCTACCCCACCCTCGTGCTCGACGGCGACGGCTGCGAGCGGGCCAATAACATGACCGGCCAGCTCTCGACCCGCTTCGAGGCCTTTCTCGAGCTCCTGCGTTCCCGCCGCGCGGCCGATGCCGCAAAGGAGGCATAATCCATGGGACACACCGTCTACTACGCCTGCAAATACACCCCGCGCGAGCTGCTCGCGGGCTTCGGCGCCGAGACCGTCCTGGCGGAGGCCGATGCCGCCAGCTTCGACGAGGCCGACCGCCTCGCCCACCCCAACCTCTGCGGCTACGGCAAGGGGCTGATTGAGCGGCTTCTCGCGCCCGATGTCCATGAGGTCGTCCTCGTGACCTGCTGTGACGTGATCAAACGCGCCTACGACATCCTCGTCGAGCAGGGTAATCTGGATTTCTGCTACCTGCTCGACCTGCCGCACAAGCGCGGCGAAGCCGAGAAGCGCCTGTTCCGTGCCCGCCTGGCCGGTCTCGCCCGCGCCTACGCCGCCTACTCCGGCCGCCCCTTCGACGTCGGGGCGGCGCTCGCGGCCTTCGATCCCTACGTCCCTCGCCAGGACGAGCGCGTCACGCTCATGGGCGCCCATGCGACGGGAGCCCTGCTCGGCACCGTGGAGGACGACATCGGCCTTCCCGTCGAGAACGCCACCTGTACCGAGCGTCATCTGCTCGTTTCACCCCCGCCCCAACTCGCGCGCATGGCCACCGCAGGCAACTGCGATGCCTGCGAGGGTCCCGACCCCACGGGCCTGGGCGTGGGACGCGCCGGCGGCACGCTCGACACCTTCCTGGACTGGTATGCGGGCGCCCTGCTCGACCAGATGCCCTGCATGCGCATGGACAACGTCGCGCCCCGCGCGGGGCTCGTCGGGCGTCCGGGACAGAGGGGCGTCGTCTACCATACGATGAAGTTCTGCGACTACTACGGCTTCGAGTACGCCGCGGCCACACGAGAGGGAAAACTACCCATGGTCAAAATCGAGACGGACGGCACCTCGCAGAGCGCGGGCCAGCTCAAGACCCGCCTGGCCGCCTTCGGCGAGACGCTGCGCGGGCACGCCGCCGGACATGAGCCCGAGCCAAAGCGGGAGACCGCATCCGGCAAGCCCACCTACGTGCTCGGCATCGACTCGGGCTCCACCTCCACCGATGCCGCCATCGTCGACGGCAACGCCCGGGTTGTGGCCACCGCCATCCTGCCCACCGGCGCCAAGGCGACCGAAGCGGCCGCCAAGGCCAAGGACCAGGTCCTGGCCGAGGCGGGCCTTGCCCCCGCCGACATCACGCTCGAAGTCTCCACGGGCTACGGCCGCGACTCGATCGCCGGGGCGGACGGCTCGATCACGGAGATCACCTGCCACGCCCGCGGCGCCCACTACCTCATGCCCGAGGCCCGCACCGTGATCGATATCGGCGGCCAGGACTCCAAGGTTATTCACCTCGACGATGCGGGCGGCGTCCTCAACTTCGTGATGAACGACAAGTGCGCCGCCGGCACCGGCCGCTTCCTCGAGATGATGGCCCGCACGCTCGAGATGAGCCTGCCGGAGTTCTGCGAGACGGGCCTCGCCTGGAAGCACCCCGTGCACATCTCCAGCATGTGCACGGTCTTCGCCGAGTCCGAGATCGTCTCGCTGGTCGCCAACGACACGTCCACCGCCGACGTCATCCACGGCCTCGACGAGTCCGTTGCGCGCAAGACCACCACGCTGGCCAAGCGCGTCCACGCCGAGCCGCCCTATCTCATGACCGGCGGCGTCGCGCAGAACGAGGGTGTGGTCGCGGCCCTTTCCGAGGCGCTCGGCTCCCCCGTCGCCGTGAACCCCGAGTCGCAGCTCTGCGGCGCGATCGGCGCGGCCCTGCTCGGCCTCGAGTC
>OMXZ01000079.1 GCA_900315165.1 uncultured Actinomycetes bacterium
GATGGGCTGGTCGGTGGTGAACATGACGCAGTACCCCGAGGCGTGGCTTGCGCGCGAGCTGGGCATGCACTACGTGAACGTGAGCCTGGTCACCGACTACGACTCCGGCCTGGGCAAGTATGCCGCCGTCACCAATGACGACGTGCTGCGCGTCTTCAACGAGAACCTCCACCTGCTGCGCAAGCTCATCGAGGCCATGGTGCCGGCACTGCCCGCCACCATCGACGACGACTGCACGGGAAGCGCAGCGCTCTTCGAGAGCCTGTAGAACTCCACGGCGACACACGGCCTTTAATTTGTCGCCGGAAGCCTCCAAATGATGCAGGGCGCAACAACGACGGCCCTCCGGAGACCAATTGTGAACTGCGCCCCAAAACTTGGACGCGATAAATCATAACCGCTAGGCGGCCTCCCGAAGGGCCTGTTCCCGGAACTCGACCGGGGTCAGGCCCTTCAGCCTGACCTGGCGCCTCGCGTGGTTCCAATGGTGGATATAGGCCTCGAGGTCGCGCTTGAAGCTCTCGAAGTCGCTCCAGTCGCGTCCCCGGAAGAACTCGTCCTTGATGTGGCCGAAGACCTGCTCGGTGGCGCCGTTGTCGATGCAGTTGCCCTTGCGCGACATGCTCTGCACGAAGCCGTTCTCCCTGAGCTTCGCGACGTAGGACGCGTGCTGGTACTGCCAGCCCATGTCGGAGTGCAGGACGGGGTTCGCGCCCTCCGGCTTCGCCGCCACGAGCATCGAGAGCATCTCCTCCTGCTGGGCGAGGTCCGGGTGCTCCGAGACCGACCACGCCACGATCTCCTTGCTGCCGAAGTCGTACACGGGCGCGAGGTAGGCCTTGCCGAAGGAGCACTTGAACTCGGTGACGTCGGTGCCCATCTTCTGCCAGGGGCCGTCGGCGGCGAAGTCGCGGCCGAGCACGTTCTCGAAGGTCTCGCCGACCTTCCCCCTGTAGGAGCTGTACCTGTGGTGGTCGGTCTCCCGGCGGATGCCGCACCTGAGGCCCATCTCGTTCATCATCCTGAGCACCGTCTTGTCGGCGATGCGGACCCCGTCCACCGCGCGCAGCTCCATGGCCACCTGCCGGTGTCCGACGCCGTTGGGGAGCCTGCCGAAGACCTCCGCCACCCTGGCGCGCAGCTCCGGCCTGGTCGGCGCCTTGGGATGGGACAGCGCGTAGTAGTAGCTCGACCTGGCGAGCCCGGCGGCCCCCAGCAGGTCGGCGAGGCCGTGTCCCTGCCCTGAAAGCTCGGCGACCGCTAGGGCCTTCTCCCGGTTCGGGAGCGCAGCTCCGCCTTCAGGGCTATCGATTTTTTTAGGTACGCCACCTGCGCTTCGGCTTGGGCCTAAGGGCCCCGGCGCCTCCCTCGCGGTACAGCCTGCACCACTGCTTCAGCGGCGTCGCGCTCGCGATGCCGAAGCGCTCCATCGCCTCGGGCTTGGCCATCCCGTCGTCGACCACGGCCCTGGCTGCGGCGACCTTGGTCTCGAAGTCGT
This sequence comes from uncultured Actinomycetes bacterium, assembly GCA_900315165.1. GTDB lineage: Bacteria > Actinomycetota > Coriobacteriia > Coriobacteriales > Atopobiaceae > Olegusella. The sequence goes on from OMXZ01000079.1 coordinate 1,499, forward strand.
ATCTCGAGTGCTTCTCGCCCATTTTCAGCAGGCCGTCCCTCCCGGTCGCGCGGTACGTCTGCTGCCATTTTCGCACGGCTTCGGCAGGGATGCCCAGACTCCTGGCGACGGACTTGTACCCCCGGCCCTCGCCGAACATCCCGGCGGCCAGCTCCCTGACCGATCGGTCGTGCCTGCATCGCAGGCCGATGGACATGGAAAGCCTCCCATCTCTCGGACTTCTATTTCCATGTCCAAGAAATGGGAGGCAGTTCATTGTCTCCGGAGGGCCTGTTTTGAATGGAGTTGCAACATACTGCGCCCTCCGGCGACAAGGACCGCCGGATGCGAGAAGAACAGCGACGCCCAGGGCAAAAGCTAGTCCAGCTCGCCCTCCTCCAGGATCTGGAAGCCGGCGCGCTCGATGGCAAAGACCGCCTCGGCCGCCTGCGCCGTATCTGTCACCTTGAGGGCAAAGATTGCATTGCCGTCCTGGTGCGAGAAGCAATACCCGTACTCCACCGAGATGTCGGCGTCGTCCAGGGTCTCGAGGAGCTCGGCCAGGCCGCCCGGTCGATTGGGCACGGCAACGGCCGTGACCTTGGTCACACGGGCTCGATAGCCGGCGGCGTCGAGCGCCGCCTTGGCCTTGTCGGCCTCGTTGCACACGATGCGTACCAGCCCGTACTCCGGGGTATCGGCAATCGAGAGGGCGCTCATGTTGACGCCCGCGTCCGCCAGGCAGCGGCAGAGCGCGGCCAGACGGCCCTTGTCGTTCTCAAGAAAGACCGAAATC
>OMXZ01000006.1 GCA_900315165.1 uncultured Actinomycetes bacterium
GGGCTTTAGGGGGTCAGAGCGGAAGCGCATCCTGGCCCCCCTTCGTCCTGTGCGGAGCCAGACCCCGACGGGCCCGAAGTTGCCGCATCATTTGAGGTCGTGCCGGAGGAGGCAGGCGCACCCGACGCGGCCGAAGTTGCCGCATCATTCGCGGGCCTGCGCACGATCGTCGCCTTCGTCGCCCCGCCGCCGCTTATGCGCATGAAGCGCGTCGACTGGTCAACCCAGCGGTTCACGGTGGGCGCGGACCAGTTGAGCGCCGCCATCACCTCGTCGCGGAAGCACTCGGTGCCGTCTCCGATCAGCTTCTCGCACACGGCATCCAGGGAGGTGACCTTGCCAAGGTTCTCGGCCTCGGTGCGCAGCTTCCTGGCCTCGGACACGCCGCCGTAGTTGGGCTTGCAGTCCTCGAGCAGGCCGGTGGAGTCCGTGGTGTGCAGCGGGAAGGTGAACCACAGGTCGAGCGGCGCCTTGGGCGGGAACTCTCGCAGCGTGAAGCTCATGCGCCAGCCGGTCAGGTGCTGCGTCTCGGCGAGCTTGTACGACTGCCGCGCCATCTCCAGCGTGCCCGGCTCCAACACGAGCTCGGTCATGTCGAGCACCGCGTCGGGCGCACGCCCGAACACGCCGGAGCCGCTGCCACGGTCGATGGCGGACTTCAAGCCCTGGGCGCCCTTGCTGTGGTGGTGGCTGATGACGACCGTGCAGCGCAGGTTCACGCAGATCTCGTCCAGGCGTGCGAAGAACTCGCGGATGTCCTTGGCGTTGTTCTCGTCGCCGTCCTGGACCATGTAGGCCGGGTCGATGATCACCATGCCGAAGTCTCCCGCCTTGCAGCGGCAGAAGAGCTCGCCCGTGATCTCCTCCAGGCCGCACGACTTGCCGCGCAGGGGCCACACGGTCAGGTTCTCGCGCACGACCTTGGCGTCGGCGCTCTTGGCGATGCTCACGGTCGATATGCGCTTCTGCAGCGTGCGGTGGTCTGTCTCCAGGTCGATGTAGAGCACCTTGCGCTGGGCGCACTTGAAGTCGATCCACCAGCCGCCGGTCGCCACGCTCACGGCCAGGTTGATGAGGCCCCACGTCTTGTTCGCCTTGGACGGCCCGGTCAGCAGCATCTTGTGCGTCTCCAGGAGCACGCCCTCCACGATCTCGGCCGGCATCTCGGGCAGCTCGGCGGGGATGACGATGGCCTGCTCGAATGCGGGCAGGCGCGAAGATCCAGAAGTTGCCGCAATATCATCGGAGACGACGGAGGCCGCGTCGTTCGCGGCCTCCACGTCGTGCATGTATGCGTCCTTGCTCACGCCCATCAGCGCCACCTCGTGTACCAGAGCTTGTAACCGGTCGTGATCGAGGGATCCCTCTGCTCGAAGTCCCACTCCTTGCCGCGCATGGCCATGAGGTACTCGTCGGCGTCCTTGGCGCCGTTCGGGTACGGGGGCATCACGGCATGGGGCACCTTGAGCAGGTCCAGGTCGTGGCGGATCCTGTCGCGTGTCCTGCGCCCCTCGTCGTCCTCGTCCATGGCCACGGTTATCTTCTTGGGCCGAAGCTCGGGAGGCGTCGCGTGGAGCACCTGCGCCAGGCGCTTGGCGTTCGACACGCCGCCCAGGGCCATGGTGTCGCCGCCGGTGATCTTCGCCAGCGCCATCGCGTCGATCAGCCCCTCGGTCACGTAGACCTGCTCGGCCGATGCCGAAAGGAGCCATTCGCACCACAGGGGCGTCGCCAGCCCGCGTGGCCGCCATTCCTTGTTGCGCGCGTCGCCAGGCTTGCAGACCGTGCGCACCATGCAGTAGTTGGCCGTCGAGAAGTCCCTGTTCCAGAACGGGATCGTGATGAAGCCGAAAGCCTTGGGCTCGTACACGCGGAACTCCGGCATGATCTCCCTGGGATCCTTGGTGAAGCCCAGCCCGAAGGTGGCCGCGTCGCCGTCGTCCAGCCCGCGCCAGCGCAGGTAGCGCCGGCCGATGTCGTTCTCCGCGTAGTAGAGCTGCCCGAAGGCGTTGCCGCACGCCTCGGCGCAGTCGGCGCCGCCGGCCTCGCGGGGAGGGTCGAACAGTGGCCTGGGCCTGCGCTTCGGCCGCTGCCTCGGCCTCCTCGGCTCGTCATCGTCGCTGAGCCGGTACCCGACGGCGTCCGCCACGGCCCTGGCCTGCTCGGCGAAGCCGTCTATGCCGTCGAGCTCGGCGATGAGCGAGAACACGTCCCAGGTCTTGCCGCACCCGAAGCAGTGCACGGTGTTGTCGTTCTCGTAGTAGTGCGCGGAGGGGTCGCGGTCGTCGTGGTTGGGCGACGGGCACCGGAACGACCTCCGCAGGTCGGTGATCCCGCAGCGCACGCTCAGCAGCTCGGGCATGAGCCCGCGCAGCGCGTCGCGGTCGCCTTCACTTATCATCGTCAAACGCACCTTCCTCCTCGAACAGCTCGCGCCAGTCGCCATGCCAGCCGACGGCGGCGGCTATCGCCTTCCCACGCTTGGGATAGGGCGGCTCCAGTCCGCGTACGATGCGTGACATCGCCGGCCTTGCGATGCCGGTCTTTCTGGAAATTTCGGCTTGGGTGCCGCGCTTCTCGCAGATCCTCTCAATGCGAAGCATGCACAACACCCCCTCGGACACCTGACGTCAGAACCGCGGGCTCCCGTCCGGCATGCGCATGCAGCGCTCGTCCAGTTCTCGCCTCAGTTCCATCGGGATGAGCTGCTCCATGGACACGCCCAGCGCGTAGCACAGGCATACCAGCTCGTCGGCCCTCAGTCCGCGCTCGCCTCTGAGCACCTTGCCCAGGTGCGATTTGTCCATGCCAGCCCGCCGGGCGAGCTCCACCACCGAGAAGCCTCGCACCTCGCGCATGCGTGCCAGCCGCTCCGTGATGTACTGGGCGTGGGTCAACGTCTTTGTCGCGTGCTGCGTTTGCACCATGTGCCTTCTCCTTACCTTGCGACTCCGATACGTTCCGGTGGGTCGCAGAAGGCACATCCGAAGCAGATTGCGGCTGGTAACGGCATCGTTCGCCAATGCCCGCAATGCGGGTGGCCGCGCACGCAAATGCGGCGCAGACGCTCAAGACGGGGCAGATGCGCCGCGTCACGGGGGAAATGCTGCATTTCAGCTGCGTCCGATGGGCGGTACCCCCCGCGCCCGTCGGAATACCTGAATAGGATAAGGGAGGGAGGCACAAATCGCTTTTCGCCAAGCCGCTCGCTGGCCTGGGAGCGCTCGTCTCGCGCGGGCATGATCCAGCCGTCATGAGGCGTCCGCCGGCTTGCACGACATGGCCTGTTCGGCAAACTGGCGGTTCACGTACGCCTCGCAGGCGGCCGTGCTCGTGCGCCATGCGTTGCGCAGGCGGAAGGCATCGAGCTCGCCGTCGACCACGAGGCGGTACACGGTCGAGTACGACGTGTGCAGGAATTCGGCCGCCTCTGCAAGTGTGATGACCTTGGCGCTGGCGGTCCTTTGGTTCGGTCCATCTTTCATCGGTTGCTCCTATTCCGTTCGGTTTCAGGGGCCTCCGATTATGTGCAGGGGTTTCAGCGCTGTCCGCAAAAGCTTCGATAATCGCCGCGCATGCTCCCAAGATGGCGTCGTTTGCTCCGATTTTCGGAGCATGGGCAGGAAGGGCGGGGCAAACCGTCTCGGTAGATGCGCAGGCATGCCCAACACCATGAAGGGCCCACAATGAGGTGTGGTGAGGGCGAAGGGGAGCAAGATCGGTTCGGCCTCAGGTCGTCACAAAACGCACAGGATGAGAGCAGTGACAGGAGAGCCGGGAGGGCGGTCCTCGAGCCAAAATGCCTATACGAACAAATGTTTTTGGTGGTAAAATGGTGGCAACGAAGCTGGCAGGTTGGTGGCAAAGAAAAATCCCCGACCCGTTTTCGCAGGTCAGGGACCGAAGTTTTGGTCGCGGGGGCAGGATTTGAACCTACGACCTCCGGGTTATGAGCCCGGCGAGCTACCAGACTGCTCCACCCCGCAATGTCTGGACGCGCCTTCGCGCGAGAGAAAAATATACGCTGCTGTTCGCCCCCTGTCAAAGCTGTACGCCAATCATGGAGCGAAATCCATAATTACAGACAGCTGGGCAGAGATGCGTTGTATCGTGACAGACAGAACAGTACCGCAAGGCTCCATCAGACCGGAAGGGATGCAACATGAACGTCCGCCTCATCAGCCTGCTCATCGGCTACGCACTCGGCTGCATCCTGACCGCCGACGTGGTCTCGCGACGCTTCGCCCACAAGTCCGCCTTCGACCTGGGCCGCGGCAACCCCGGCATGGCCAACATCGGCCACGAGCTGGGCACCAAGGCCGCCGCTTGCGTCCTGGCCGGCGACATCGCCAAGACCCTCGCCGCCTGGCTCATCGCCCGCGCCCTCTTCCCCGCCGCGGCCGACATCGCAGGACTCTGGGCGGGCCTCGGCTCGACCCTTGGCCACGACTTCCCCGCCTGGCACCGCTTCCGCGGCGGCAAGGGCGTCACCACCACTTGCTCCGCCATCATTCTGGCCGCCCCCGTGATCGGCATCGTCTCCTGCCTGCTCGGCTTCGCAACGGTCGTGGCCACGGGCTACCTCTGCTGGGGCGCCATCGCGATCACGGCCTTCTACCTGGTCCTCGTTGCCATCTTCAAAGGCGGGGTCGAGCGCGTTGCCATCGCCGCAGCCCTACTCGTCCTGATGGCAATCGCCCACGGCAGCGCCGTCGCCGGTATCAAGACGGGCGCCACGCCGCGCGCCTCCCTCGCGGACAAGGTCCGCGGCAAGCTGGGTATCAAATAACGCCTCGCAGCTAGCCTGCGAACGCCAGCCATTGGGATGCGCAACCCCTCCGCCGTTTGCCGCGGAAAATCGACCGTCTCCCCGTGCGCGACACGAGAGCGACCGCATACCGCCGCGTAATCCCGTCCGCCAGCCGCCCCGCATTACTCTAAGTATGAAGTGCGCGCCGCGCTTCTTGCATGGTACACACACGGTACAGTCGGACGTATCAAAGGAGGTCGTGGTGGGCGTCGTTTTTCTCGGCATCATTGCCGTGGCGTTGCCCGTCGCCGCCTTCGCGATCGAGTGGTCCGGCGACACCGGCCTGTCCGAACGCCACCACAGCCACCACGACACCTATTTCGTCCCGCGCTCGCTCACGACCTCGCTCGTCCTGATGATGCTCTTTGCCGGCACGCTCGGCGTCGTCGTGGGCTGGCTCTGCTCGGTGGGCGTCTTCGCCGCGAGCCCCCTGGTCGTCTTCTCCTTCTTCTGCACCTTCGTGGCCGTGTCCTTCGCGATGTGGCTCGCCATCCGTCGCTACTGCGTGGTGACCTACGCGGACCGCCTGCGCGTGACCCCCTTCGTCGGCGCGCCCAAGACGGTCATGTACGCCGAGATCGACCGCATGGTCTGGCAGCAGCGCTCCGCGACCACCGGCTATCGCAACCTGCGCATCTACGCGGGGCAGACGGAGGTCTTCCTCTGGGGGATCATCGACCTCGAGCAGATCCTCGGCCGCATCGATCGCTTCGACGTGCTGGAGGCCGGCGGCGACGCAGCCTAGCCGCGGCAGATGGCGCACGGAGCGCACGCGCGCCGCGGTGAACGTCCCGCCTGCGGTACGTGTCAACTTGAGGAACATACCCCATTTCCCGCCCGCGCACCGTATCATGGATATATGACAATCGCTCACCCGTCGAAAGGCAGGCTTGTCCATGGTTTCGCGCGTATACGTAGAGAAGAAAAAGGGCTTCGACGTCGAGGCCACGCAGCTGCTCGCCGAGCTCCGCGACATCCTCGGCATCGCCGGCCTCACGGGGTTGCGCATCATCAACCGCTACGACGTGGAGGGCATCGACGCCGAGCTCTTCGGCCGCTGCATCCCGACCGTCTTCTCCGAGCCACAGGTCGACACCGCCACGAGCGACATGCCCGAGACCGCCGCGGGCGACCACGTCTTCGCCGTGGAGTACCTGCCCGGCCAGTTCGACATGCGCGCCTCCTCGGCCGCCGAGTGCGTGCAGCTCATCAGCCAGGGCGAGCGCCCCGAGGTCCGCTCCGCCAAGGTCTACGTGCTCACGGGCGACCTCACCGATGCCGACGTCGACGCCGTCAAGCACTACGTGATCAACCCGGTCGAGGCCCGCGAGGCCTCCCTCGCCCCCAAGGACACGCTCAAGATGAACCTCGCGGCCCCCGACTCCGTCGAAACGCTCGTGGGCTTCTGCGAGCTGGACGAGGAGGCCCTGGCGGCCTTCATCCATGACCGCGGCCTCGCGATGGACCTGGCCGACATCGAGTTCTTCCAGGACTACTTCAAGAAGGAGCAGCGCGACCCCACGATCACCGAGGTCCGCGTGATCGACACCTACTGGTCGGACCACTGCCGCCACACCACCTTCGGCACCCAGCTCGACCACGTCGCGATCGACGACGAGGTCGTGCGGGCCGCCTTCGACCGCTATCTCGAGATCCGCCACGAGCTCGGTCGCGACGAGAAGCCCGTCTGCCTGATGGATATGGGCACGATCGGCGCCAAGTACCTCGAGCACACGGGCCAGCTCAAGAACCTCGACAAGTCCGAGGAGATCAACGCCTGCACCGTCAAGTGCAAGGTCCAACCACCCGACCGAGATCGAGCCCTTCGGCGGCGCAGCCACCTGCATCGGCGGCGCCATCCGCGACCCGCTCTCCGGCCGCAGCTACGTGTACCAGGCCATGCGCGTGACGGGCGCGGGCGACCCGCTCGTGCCCGTGGCCGAGACCCTGCCCCACAAGCTGCCCCAACGCAAGCTCGTGACCACGGCAGCCGCCGGCTACTCCTCCTATGGTAACCAGATCGGCCTGGCCACGGGCCAGGTGAGCGAGCTCTACCACCCAGGCTATGTGGCCAAGCGCATGGAGATCGGCGCGGTCGTCGGCGCCACGCCCGCCGACCACGTCCGCCGCGAGACCCCCGCGCCCGGCGACGTGATCATCCTGCTCGGCGGTCGGACCGGCCGCGACGGCATCGGCGGCGCCACCGGTTCCTCCAAGGCCCACACCGAGGACAGCCTCGAGGAGTGCGGCGCCGAGGTCCAGAAGGGCAACGCCCCCATCGAGCGCAAGCTCCAGCGCCTTTTCCGCCGCAAGGACGCCTGCCGCCTCATCAAGCGCTGCAACGACTTCGGCGCGGGCGGCGTGTCGGTCGCCATCGGCGAGCTGGCCGACGGCCTGCATGTGAACCTCGACCTCGTCCCCAAAAAGTACGAGGGCCTCGACGGCACCGAGCTCGCCATCTCCGAGAGCCAGGAGCGCATGGCCGTCGCGCTCGCGCCCGAGGACGTGGACGAGTTCATGAAGTACGCGCACGAGGAGAACCTCGAGGCCACCGCCGTGGCCGAGGTCACGGCCGACCCCCGCCTCGTGATGGATTGGAAGGGCACCACGATCGTCAACGTGAGCCGCGCCTTCCTCGGCTCCAACGGCGCCCCCAAGCACCAGGACGTCCACGTGGAGGTCCAGGGCGCCTGGGTGCCCGAGTGGGCAGGCTCGACCTGGGCCGAGCGCTTCGAGAGCCTCGTGACCGACGAGAACGTCGCCTCCAACAAGGGCCTATCCGAGCGCTTCGATTCCACCATCGGCGCGGCCACCGTCCTTATGCCCTTCGGCGGCGCCCGCCAGCTCACAGCCCCCATGGCCATGGTCGCCAAGCTGCCCGTCTTCGGCGAGACGACCACGGTGTCGGGCATGGCCTGGGGCTTCAACCCCTACCTCATGAGCGCCAACCAGTACACCGGCGCCTACCTAGCCGTCGTCGAGTCGGTCTCCAAGATGGTGGCCGCCGGCTTCGACCATCAGGACCTCTATCTCACCTTCCAAGAGTACTTCGAGCGCTTGCGCACCGAGCCCGAGCGCTGGGGCAAGCCGACCGCCGCGGTACTTGGCGCCCTGGCCGCCCAGCTCGACCTGGGCATCGGCTCTATCGGCGGCAAGGACTCAATGTCCGGCAGCTTCGAGGACCTCGACGTGCCGCCCACGCTCGTCTCCTTCGCGACGGGCCTGGGCAAGCTCGACCGCGTGGTTTCCCCCGAATTCAAGCGCGCCGGCTCGCGCCTCGTGCTCCTGACCCCGCGCTACCACGCCGACGGCATCACGCCCGAACCGGCCAGTCTACTCGCGGTGTACGACCGCATCCAGGAGCTGGTCGACGCCGGCGACGTACGCGCCGTCGCCACGCCGGGCTACGGCTGCCTGGCCGAGGCCGTCTTCAAGATGTGCCTGGGCAACCGCATCGGCTGCGACCTGTCCGGCCTGGCCGACCCCGCCGAGCTCTTCCGCCCGCTCTATGGCAGCTTCGTGGTGGAGCTGCGCGACGACGCGCTCATGCCGCTGCCCTCCGCCCGCTACCGCGTGCGCGAGATCGGCGAGACGACCGAGGCCTACACGCTGGTCGTCGGCGGCGAGGCGATCGCGCTCGACGCGCTGGAGGACAAGTGGGCGGCCAAGATGGAGCCCGTCTTCCCCTATCGCGCCAAGGGCGAGCCCGTGGAAAAGCTCACCTACCGCGCCGATTCCTATGTGACCCGCGGTTCGACCAAGCCCGTCTTCGCCCACCCGCGCGTCGTGATCCCCGTCTTCCCGGGCAACAACTGCGAGTACGACAGCGCCGCCGCCTTCGAGCGCGTGGGCGCCAAGGTCACGACCCTCGTGATCAACAACCTGACCCCGCAGGCAGTGGCCGAGAGCTGCGAGGCGCTCGTCCGCGAGATCGGCAAGAGCCAGATCGTGATGCTGCCCGGCGGCTTCTCGGGCGGCGACGAGCCCGACGGCTCCGCCAAGTTCATCACGGCCTTCTTCCGCGCGCCTGCCGTCACCGAGGCGGTCCGCGACCTGCTGCAGAACCGCGACGGCCTGATGCTTGGCATCTGCAACGGCTTCCAGGCCCTGGTCAAGCTAGGCCTCGTGCCCTATGGCGACATCCGCCCGATGGACGCGGACTGCCCGACCCTCACCTTCAACACGATCGGCCGACACCAGAGCCGCCTCGTGCGCACCCGCGTCGCCAGTGACCTCTCGCCCTGGCTGTCGCGCTGCGAGCTCGGCGACATCCACACGGTCGCGATCTCCCACGGCGAGGGCCGCTTCGTCGCGCCGCAGGCCGTGCTCGACCAGCTCGCCGCATCGGGCCAGATCGCCACGCAGTACGTGGACGCCGAGGGCAACCCCTCCATGGACCTCGACGTGAACCCCAACGGCTCGCTGCTCGCGGTCGAGGGCATCACGTCGCCCGACGGCCGCGTCTTTGGCAAGATGGGCCACACGGAGCGCTGGAGCGCGGGTCTCTACCAGAACGTCCCCGGCGACAAGTACCAGCCCATCATCCAAGGCGGTGTCTCGTACTTCACGAACTAGCGCCTGCGATTCATCGTAATAGGGTGCAGGTTGCGAGACATCTTCTGTAACCCGCACGCATATGCACTGCCATGCCGCACCGGTGACGACAAGCTCGTAGCCGCAGACAACGAGTTCGTAGTGCCTGACAACGATGACGTTGTTTTGCGAGCTACTGGTCCTCTCAGCTCACAGATTGACGGTGCTGTTGTTTGCGGCTACGAGTTCGTTGTTGATGCCTACGAAGTCTTTGTCGGTGGCAGCGTATTTGTTGTCAAGATAGAGGGGCAGCGACTCGGCCGCGTGCGGGTCGGGCGGACTTTTGCGCCTGAGGCGACCGGAGGGCCGTGCGGGAGGCCGCATCTGTCTGAGGCGCGAAGCGCCGAGTTATGCGGCTTGCGCGGACCGGAGGGAGCCTCGCTTAGGCGCAAGGGAGCCCGGCCCGTGCACGGCCGGGGCGCGTCAGGCTACCCCTCAGCGACCGAGACCGAGGTGACCGTGGGATTCGCGCCCTTGAAGATGCCGCCGATCGTGATGGTCTGACCTGCGCCGATGTGCACCGCCCAATCGTCAGTCGGCGTGACAGTGACCGTCGACCCGCTCGCGGAGTAGGTTCCGTTCCAGCTCTGGTCGACCGCGACGTCGGAGGCGAAGGTCAGCGTGATCGTCCAGCCACTGGTCGCCGCGGAGCCGCCGTTGCCGACCGTGATATCCCACTGCGCGAATTGCGAGCTGCCATCCGACCAGGAGTTTGACTTGGCACAGGCAACCGTGATGTCGCCAGCCGTCGCCTTGAGCTGGCCCGATGAAGAGGAGCCGGAAGACGAACCGGATTCATCGGAGGTGGATTCATCGGATTCGGAGGAGCCGGAATCGTCGGCCGGCGCGAGGCCCGCATGCGCCTCGAGGACGCCCTTGAGCCAGACGCCCTCCTCGGAGAGGTCGGCCGCATCCCAACCGCCGGTCTTGTCGCAAGGCGGCAGGATGAGCGCGGAGCTCTCGTTCTTGTTGGAAAGGCTCCAGCATAAAAAGCCGATCTGGTTGGCGTCGAGGAAGTCGATCCATTCGTCGGCCGAGGCGGTGTCGCACAGGCCGTTGCCCGAGGCATCCGTGATACCGAACTCGCTCACAAACAGCGGCGTGCCGGCATCGATCGCGCGCTGGGCCTTGTCGCGCAGGTCCTGCTTGTGGGTGCCCGCGTAGAAGTGCAGGGCATAGACCGTGTTGGCATCGTCCACGGGGGCAGCGGCTACTTGGTCGACGTCCTGGCTCCAGGTGGTTGTGCCGCAGATTACGAGCGCGTCGGGTGCGGCGTCGCGGATGGTCGGCGTGACCTGATCGGCATAGCTGCGCACGTCTTCCCAGGTCACGTTGCCGTTAGGTTCGTTGCAGATCTCGTAGATCACATTGCCGTGGTCACCATAGCGGTCACAGACGGTCGCGAAGAAGTCCTGCGCCGCCGCGAGGTTGGGCAGGGGGTTCTGATCGTGCAGGACGTGCCAGTCGACGATCGCGTACATGTCGAGGTCGTTCGCGGCCTGGACGCCCGTGTCGATGGTCGCGAGCAGCTCGTCGTGGTCGCCGTCGGTCAGCCAACCGCCGCTCTCATCCGTATAGCAGGCAAGGCGGACGGCATTGGCACCCCAAGCCTGCCAGCTCGCAAAGGCGTCCCTATTCACGAACTGGGGAAACCACGCGATGCCATGGGTCGAGACGCCGCGCAGTTGGAAGGGCATACCCGCCTCGTCCACGACATGCGTGCCGTCGACTCGCAGCCTGCCATGGGCTGAGTAGGTGTTGGCGACCGGGGACGCCGCGGCGGAACCGTCAGACCCGGTGGCGTCGGCAGAGCCAGCCGGCGACCCGCCTGCCGACCCGCCCGCGGAGCCGCTCCCCCCGCGCGCCGCGGGTGCCTTGGCACAACCCGCGAGCAAGGCAGCATCTCCCAGGGCAACAAGGGAAAGCGTTCCGAACGACCTGCGGCTGAGTTGCATGATGTTCCCTTCTCGAAGTTATCCCCAGTATATTCACGGGGGTCGGGGAACTTGCTACTATGAGCCAGGTGAATCGCCAAAAGGAAAGACGGACAATGGCCCAGAGCGAGCAGATGGATAGACAGGGCGCCGCGGCACGGCGGGAGGCCACGACTCGACGGGGCACTACAACGTCACATGACACCGCAAGACGAAGGGACGCCGCCGCCCAACAAGAGCGGCCCCACCGCCGCGTCGACGCGGTCGACGGTCTGCGCGCCCTCTGCGCCCTCGCCGTCGTCGGCTACCACATGGGCCTCAAATGGATGACGGGCGGCCTGCTCGGCGTCACGGTCCTCTTTGTGCTAACGGGCTATTTCACGACCAACAGCCTGCTCGCCGAATTCAGCCGCACGCATGGCAGCGTGAGCTTGAAGGATTACTTCGGCCGCCGCATCCGCCGCCTCATCCCCCAGGCCTACGCCTGCATCGGCATCACCGCGGCGCTCTGTACCATCTTTAACCACATCCTGCTCACCAAGATGCGCCCAGATGTCGTACCCGCGCTTTTCGGCTACCTCAACTGGTCCAAGATCCTGACCAAGGTCTCTTACTTCGCGGCGGCGGGCGCGCCCTCGCCCCTCACGCACTTCTGGTCGCTCGCGATCGAGTGGCAGTTCTACCTGGTCTGGGCACCGCTCTTGGTCCTGTTGCTCCACTTCCACACGCCCAAGAAGGGCATTCGCGTTTTCTTGCTCGTCGGTGCCGTCGCGTCCGCCGTGCTGATGGCCGTGCTCTACACGCCGGGCGAGGACCCCTCCCGCTCCTACTACGGCACCGACACCCGCGCGGTAAGCCTGCTGGTCGGCTGCTGGCTCGCCTTCGTGGCCCCGATGCGGAAAATCTCAGCGGTCGACCTCGGCCGCGACGGGCGGACGCGCACGCGGGTCGACGCGACAGGCACCCTTGCCATCGTCGCCATCGTTATCCTGATGGTCTTCACCAAGGGCTATACCAATTTCAGCTATTACGGAGGCATCGCGCTCGTCTCCGTCCTGGCCGCGGTCGCACTCGGCTGCCTTTTGCCCGACGGCACCATCCTCTCGCGCGTCCTCTCGCTGCCGCCCCTCGTCTGGATCGGCCAACGGTCCTACGCCCTCTATCTCTGGCATTACCCCATCGTCCTTCTTACTGCGCACCGCGGCGCCGCCACTGCCACCCCCGTCTGGCTCTATCTGCTCCAGCTCGCGCTCAGCATCGCGGCGGCGGAGGTCTCCTACCGGTTCGTCGAGCGGCCCTGCGGCGAGCGCGGCGCCCTGACCGGCGCCCTGCGCGACTTTGCGGGCGCACTACGATCGGGCGGGTTTGCCGATTGGTTCCGGGCGCATACGGTCCCCTTCGTCTCCATCGCAGCCGTCCTCGCGGTCGGCCTCATCGGCCTCGTCGCCGCCCCGTCCGTCGACGCCGCGGGCGGCACCGGAGCCCCCGGCGAGGAGCGCGCGCAGGCCTCTGCCATCCGCCTGCCCTCCGGCGAGGGCGAGCACGACATCACGATCATCGGCGACTCCGTGCCCCTCGGCGCGGCCGACGACATGGCCAAGGCCTTCCCCTACGCACTCGTCGACTGCAAGGTGAGCCGCCAGATGAGCGCGGGTGCCCAGCTCCTGGCCGATTACGTCTCGCAGGGCGTCGTAGGCGACACGGTCGTCTCCTGCTTGGGGACCAATGGCTCGCTCACGGAGGAAGACATCGACGCCTTCGTCCAGGCAGCGGGCTCGGACCGCACTGTCTGGCTCGTCAACAACCGCGTCCCCAGCGGCCCCCAGGACGCCAACAACGCGCTGCTCGCCTCCTATGCCGACGCGCATGACAATGTGAACCTCATCGACTGGTACGCCACCAGCGCGGGCCATGACGACTGGTTCTGGGATGACGGCACCCACCTACGTCCCGATGGGGCTGCCGCCTATACCCAGATGCTGGTCGACGCCCTCGGCTACTCGGCGCCGGCCACCCGTCCGGCCTTCTTCTCCGCGCTCATCCTCGGCGACACCGTCGCCCTGAATGCCGTGGACGACCTGTCCGCGGCCTTCCCCGCCGGCGCCGTGGACTGCAGCCAGGGCCGCGGCGCCAAGGGTCTCTCCGAATCCCTGCAGGGCTACACCGACCAGGGCAGCCTCGACGGCGGGACCGACGTCGTCATCTCGATCGGCGCGGAGGCCCCTCTCAACAAGGACGACCTGCAGAAGGTGATCGACAAGCTTGACGACGCCCAGCCCATCTGGCTCGTCACCGTCCGCACCAGCGGCGACTGGCAGGATGCCAATAACAAGATCCTCGCGCAGCTCGCGGAGGAAAACGACAACGTCCGGCTAATCGACTGGTACGCCGCCAGCGAGGGCCATGGAGAGTATCTCGAGGACGACGGCACGACCTTGACCGCCGACGGCGCCAAGGCCTTCACGGCGACCGTCACCCAGGCGCTCGGAGGCGCGTAGCCCCTTACTCGTCGAAGGCGGCGCAGATGGAGTCGAGCAGCATGACGGCGAAGGTCTGCGCGTCGCCCGTCGTGAAGGTGCCGTCGTAACCGAGGCCGTAGGGCAGCTCGATGCGGAGGACGGGCGGCTTTCCCTTGGCGAGACCGAGTGCCGCGCGGATGCGCATGGGCAGGGTCTCGACGTCGTCCATCATGAGGTTCTGCTGGGTGGAGTCGTCGGGCAGCGGCGTCGAAGCCAGTTGGAAGACGGCCGTGACGCCGGGGGTCGCGTCGTCGAGCGACCCGATCAGGTCCAGGCCGCTCGCATCGGTCGTAGCCGAGGCGAGGTTCCAGATGCGGCCCGCGACGTTGCGCGCGATGGGATCGTCGCCCGTGATCTGCAGGCGCTGCGACTCCAGCACGCCGGCCGCGCGCGCAAAGCCCATGCCGCCCATCGGGTGCGGACCCGCCGCCGGCTTGCCCGCCCACACGTGATGCAGGCGGTCGATCGCGTCGAATGTGTCCTGGAAACACATGCCGTCGGCAAGTGCGCCCTGGCTTTCCTGGAACTCCTTGACAGCCGCCTCGGTGTAGACGCCGTAATAGCCGTCGGGCTCGCCGCAGGAGAAGCCGAGGATGTTGAGGCACTTTTGAAGCTTGAGCACATCTGCCCCGTGGAAGTTGGGCAGGCGCAGGTAGAGCGTGCGGTCTCCCATCTGATAGCCCGCGTCCACAAGCGCCGTCCAGGTCTCGGTGTCGATCTCGCTGCCGAGGTCCATCCCCTGGTCCAGACGGAAACGCGCGACCGCGGCCGCCGTTGAGGGGCCGAAGGTCCCGCCCTCGACCTCCGTCGCATCGATCTTATAGCCGAGCGAGCCGAGGCGCTCCTGTATGTCTTCGACGGCGACGCCCGAGGCGCCCTCGCGGATGGGTTCCATCTCTCTCCCCTTCGGTGCGGCTAGCCCGCACGCCTCACAAAGAAGTCCGCCATGGAGACCAGGACTTCGTAGGTGTCGTTCACATACTCTTCCGGCGTCAGACGCGACTTGGCGTCCTGCACCAGGCGGACGGCCTCGTTCCAGGTGTAGTCGATTGCCCCGGCCTGATCCATCAGCTCGACGGCGCGGGCGAGGCGGTCCTTGTCCGCCGTATGGCCCATCAATATCTCAAGCAGCTCGTCACGCTCGCCACCCTCGAGGGTGTTCAGGGCGTAGACCACGGCGAGCGTGCGCTTGCCCTCGGTAATGTCGTTGCGGAAGTCCTTGCCCTGGCTCTCGGCATCGCCCACGAGATTGAGCAGGTCGTCCTGGAGCTGGAAGGCGAGGCCCGCGTCCAGGCCGAAGCTCCGCAGCTCATGCACCTGTTTCTTGCTGCCGCCGCCGCAGATGGCGCCCATGGCGAGGGGGCTCGCGGCGGAATAATAGGCCGTCTTGTGCCAGGCCATATAGCGGTAGTCGTCAGGCGTCACATCCCAGCGGCCGTCGCGGACCCAGGCGAGGTCGAGCGCCTGCCCCTCCACGGTCATATGCTCCATCTGGGCAAGCTCGGCCAGCAGGCGGAGCTTGACGTCGTCTGCGTAGTCCGCGCCGAGAATCGCCTCGTAGGTCGCGACGATGCCCAGGTCGGCGTCGTTAATCGCGGGGCCAACCCCCTCGACCAGATGCAGACAGGGTTTGCCGCGGCGCAGCTCACCCTCGTCGGCGATATCGTCGTGGATGAGGGCCGCCGTCTGGAAATACTCCACGGCATAGGCGATGGGCAGGGCGTCCTCGGGATCGCCGCCTACCGCCTCGCAGCCCAACATGGCGAGGATGGGGCGGGTGCGCTTGCCGCCGCGCGCCGTGAAGCGCCGCAGGGGGCAGTAGAGCGCACGCTCGAGGTCGTCGTAGAGGCTGCTCGAACGCACGGCATGGGGGCCGCGGTCGTAAAGGTAGTTCTCCACCGCCCTGCGGTGCCTGCCCATGTAGGCCAAAAAGCGATTGCCCGTATTGCCCAGATCCTCGCCCACGTCAGATCCCTAGCCCTCGTAGCCGTCGGGGTTCTTGGACTGCCAGTTCCAGGAGTCGCGGCACATGTCGTCCAGGTCGTAACGGGCCGTCCAGCCCATCTCGCGCTCGGCCTTGGAGCAGTCGGCGTAGTTGGCCACCACGTCACCCGCGCGGCGCGGGCCGATCTGGTAGGGCAGATCGCGCCCGCAGGCGCGCGAGAAGGCGTGGATCACGTCGAGCACGCTCGAGCCCTTGCCCGTGCCGAGGTTGAAGACCTCGACGCCCGTCCTGCCGTTCATCCAGGCCAGCGCGGCCACATGGCCCGAGGCCAGGTCCATCACATGGATGTAGTCGCGCACGCCCGTGCCGTCCGGCGTGGGGTAGTCGTCGCCCCACACGCGCACGAACTCGCGCTTGCCCACGGCGACCTGCGCCACATAGGGCACGAGGTTGTTGGGGATGCCCTTGGGGTCCTCGCCGATGAGCCCGGAGGGATGGGCGCCGATGGGGTTGAAGTAGCGAAGCAGCACGACGTCCCACTCGGGGTCGGCCGTATGGAGGTCGGTCAGGATCTGCTCGATCATCCACTTGGTCCAGCCGTAGGGGTTGGTCGCGGGCTTCTTGGGGCTCTCCTCGGTCAGGGGTAGGCTGTCGGGCTCGCCGTAGACGGTCGCGGAACTGCTGAAGATAATCGACTTGCAGCCATGCGCGCGCATGACGTCGACCAGGGTGAGGGTGTTGCCGATGTTGTTGGTGTAGTACTCGATCGGCTTCTCGACGGACTCGCCCACGGCCTTGAAGCCGGCAAAGTGAATCACGCGGTCGATCGCGTTGTCCGTAAAGACCTGCTCGAGCGCGGCGCGATCGTTGACGTCGGCCTGATAGAAGCGGAGGTTAGCCGCGGCCTCGGGACCCACGATCGCCTTGATGCGGTCGACCGCCTTCTCGGAGGAATTGGACAGGTCGTCGACGACCACCGCATGATAGCCCTGCTGGAGCAGCTCGACCACGGTGTGACTGCCGATGAAACCGGCGCCGCCCGTCACGAGGACGCAGGTGTCGGCGGGTACTTTCTTTTCGCTCATGGAGTGTCTCCTGAATGTCTGATGTACGTGCGAACCGTAACTTCCCCAGTATACGGGAGTCGTGTGGCGGTCGCATGGGTCGCGCGGCGAGCGTGCCGCCGAGCGGGTAGACGTAAGATGGGAGCGAGGTGAGGGACATGCCGGACGGGATGAGCGTATGGGAGGCCTTCTGGCTCTCGGGGCAGCTGTGGTGGCGCTACCCGGGGTCGGGATTCGCTCTCTTCTCCCCCGCGCATCTTGCGGCGGTCGCCTGCTGTGCCGCACTGGTCGCCGCGCTGGTCCGCCATGCCGACCGGCCGGGGCTCGTGCGCGCCGTCGCCGTCGTTCCTCTCTGCTCGCTCGCGCTGACCAACGTGCTGACAGCCGCCCAGGGTGTCTACGACCCCGCGCGCGCCCCGCTCTATCTCTGCAACCTCTGCGAGCTCATCGTTCTGATCGACTGTCTGCGTCCCAATGCCCTCTGCGGCGAGTGCTCCTTTGCCCTCGGGCTGCTCGGCGGCATCTCCGCGATACTCTTTCCCGGTTGGAGCCAATGCCCCATCTGGACACTGCCCAGCGTGACGGGCTTCCTCGAACATAGCTGTCTCGTCGCCTACCCGCTCATGCGCATCCGGACGGACGCGCTGCAACCTCGGATGCGACGGGCGTGGATGCCGATGGTGGGCGGCGGTGCCCACATGCTGGCGGTCATCCCCTACAACCTGCGCTTCGATAGCAACTTCGATTTTGTACCCGACCCCCTGGGGACCGAGCCGCTCGAGACCGTCTTCCACGCCTGCGGCAATCCCGCCTATACCCTGCTCGTCTTTGTCGCAGGCTGCGCACTCGTCCTGGGCGAGTACAAGCTCTGGGACAGAAAGGTCGGACACTAGTGTCCGACCTCCACTTCACAGCAAACGAGCCCGTCTTGTGCAGGCTCGCTCGCTGGAGGAGGTATGGGCGGCGGCGGAGGGGGGAAGGCTCCGCCGTCGCAAGGGGGTCTCAGAGATGCCAGATGTCCTCGTTGTACTGGCGGATGGTGCGGTCGGACGAGAAGAAGCCGGCCTTGGCGATGTTGACGAGGCAGGAACGGGCCCAGGCGCGGTCGTTCTCGTGCGCCATGAGGAGTTCGGCCTTGGTCGCGCAGTAGCTCTCGAAATCGGGCATGGTCATGAACCAGTCCTTCTGGGTGAGGTTGGCGTAGAGCCGCGAGAGGACCACGCCGTCCGCATCGTCGACCATGGCGGGACTCACGATGAAGTCGAGCGCCTCGGACAGGCGGGCGTCCTTCTTGTAGTAGTCCGCCGGGTCGTAGTCGCCCTTCTTGTAGAGGGCGATGACCTCGTCGGAGCTGAGGCCGAAGGTGTAGATGTTGTCCGGGCCCACCAGCCCCGCGATCTCGACGTTGGCACCGTCCATCGTGCCGAGAGTGACCGCGCCGTTGAGCATGAACTTCATATTGGACGTGCCCGATGCCTCCTTGGAGGCGAGCGAGATCTGCTCGGAGATGTCGCAGGCGGGGATCAGACGCTCCGCAGCTGTGACGTTGTAGTTCTCGAGCATCACGACGCGCAGCCAGTCGCGGGCATCCTCGTCGCGCTCGACCAGGCGGCCCAGCGTGATGATGGCGTGGATGATGTCCTTGGCCGCGATGTAAGCGGGGGCCGCCTTGGCGCCGTAGATCAGCGTGATCGGGCGCTGCGGGTAGACGCCGTCCTTGATGTCGAGGTAGGTACGGATGGCCCACAGCAGGCTCAGCTGCTGGCGCTTGTACTCGTGCAGGCGCTTGGACTGCACGTCGAAGACGGACGAGGTGTCGAGCCGCACGCCCTGGTGCGCCTCCAGCCAATCCGCGAAACGCTCCTTATTGGCCTGCTTGACCTCGGCCAGAGCTGCGAGCGTGGCGTCATCGTCCGCGTAGGCGAGCAGGCGCTCAAGCTGAGTCGCGTCCGTCTTCCAGCCCTCGCCGATACGCTGGTCGATCAGGGACGTGAGACCGGGGTTGCACTCGATAAGCCAGCGGCGGAACGTGACGCCGTTGGTCTTGTTATTGAACTTCTCGGGATAGAGCTGGTAGAAGGGGGCGAGCTCGGTCTCCTTGAGGATCTTGGTGTGGAGCTCGGCCACGCCGTTGACGGAATGGGCCACATGGATGTCGATGTGGGCCATGTGAACGTTGTCGCGATCGTCCACGATGCGGACCACGGGGTCGTCGGTCGCCTTGCGCACGCGCGCGTCCAGGTCACGGATGATGGGCATAAGCTGCGGGGCGACCTTTTCGAGATAGGAGGCGGGCCAGGTCTCGAGCGCCTCAGCGAGGATGGTGTGGTTGGTGTAGGAGCACACGCCGCCGACGATCCGGGTCGCCTCGTCCTGGGCGATGCCGCGCTCCATGAGCAGGCGAATCAGCTCGGGGATGACCATCGTGGGATGGGTGTCGTTGATTTGGACCTGGGCGTAGTCCGCCAGGTCGTGCAGGTTGCTCCCCCGCTCGACTGCCTCGTCCAGCAGGAGCTGGGCGGCGTTGGCGACCATGAAGTACTCCTGGTAGACACGCAGGAGACGGCCGGCGTCGTCGCAGTCGTCGGGATAGAGGAAGAGCGTGAGGTTTTTGGCGATGTCCTGCTTGTCGAAGCCGATACCGCTGTGCAGGACGCTCTCGTCCACGCTGTCCACGTCAAAGAGGCGCAGGCGGCCGCACTTGGAGCCGTAGCCCGTGACGTCGATCTCGTACATGGTGGAGGTCAGGTCGAAGCCGCCGAAGTGAACGGTGTAGTGGCGGCCGGTCGGCTTGAGGAAGCTCTCGCGCCCCCACTTGAGCCAGAGGTCGGGCACCTCAGCCTGCTTGCCCCATTCGAAGACCTGGCGGAAGAGACCGCAATGGTAGGCGAGGCCAACGCCGTCCGCGGGAAGCCCCAGCGTCGCGAGGCTATCGAGGAAGCAGGCGGCCAGACGGCCGAGACCACCATTGCCGAGGGAGGGCTCGTGCTCGTACTCCTCGAGCTCGGCCAGGCTCTTGCCCGCCGCGGCGAGCTCGCCGCTCACGGCATCGTACAGGCCCAGGTTGATGAGGTTGTTGGAGAGCAGCTTGCCCACGAGGAACTCGGCGGAGATGTAATAGAGCTTCTTTTTGCCCTCGTTGTAACCGCGGTCCTCAGCGGCGGCCGTCGTATAGCGCATAAGTGCGTTGAAAAGCTCAAGGTCCGTGCACGACGCGAGGGGTTTGTCCGAGTAGTCCTGAAGCTGCATCGCGCATTCCTTTCGTGCCGGGCCCCGTCGGGCCAACGTCAAGCGCCGTCAATCCGTCATCGATCAGGTCTTGGTTCGCCTTCTGGATGTCTTCCGGCAACCGTCGAGCCGTCGCCAGGCATCCTTCGCCATCAAGCAATCTATCAGACTGGAAACGTTACCGCAAGCGTTTCCAGCTGCTTCTGTCACCACTACCACTCGCCCCGGATTTTCGACCGCTCGCCGTCTGTGACGAAAACTTGTAGCTGTCGACAACGACCTCGTAGGCGCGAACGACGAGCTCGTCGAACCGTGAGCTGGAGGGGCTCCCGGCTCACAGAATGACGTTGTTGTCGGTGGCTACGTGGTCGTCGTGGGCTACAAGCTCGTTGTATGCCGCATCCTGCAGACGCACATTTGTGTGCCTTTTGCAGGGGTCCGGCGAAAGCCGGCGATGTTTGCGGGGCGGCGCGACGGGCCGGACGCGCCCCTGCGCAACGGCACGCAGGTTGCAGGGGAATCCCGAAAAACCGACGCCGAATGCACGGGCTGCCCCTCCTCTCGCTAGGCCGAGCGTGCAAAAAGGGTGCAGTTACTGTGATTCACGCAAAATGGGGCATAAATGAACGATTCGCCTAAGCGGCCGTCGGTGGGTCCGCGCATTCGCATGTCATTCTTCGGGGATTCCCGGCAATCTGCGCTTCTTTGCACCAGGTCATGGAGCCGACCCACAGCGGCGACCGCAGTTCAGGCTTGCAAGCGCAACCGGCCCAGATAAGCCGTGCAGATGAAAAAGCGGCAGGCCCGAAGACCTGCCGCCCGACGGCGCTTGTGTTGCCGACGCGGTGTCGAACGCGGCGCCAGTCGCACATCACTGGACGTACAGCGTTGGCCTCACGTTTGCGCTACGCGAGAGCCGCGGTCATGGAAGCCGCGGCGCGCTTGCCGGCGCCCATGGCCAGGATGACCGTGGCGGCACCGGTGACGATGTCGCCGCCCGCCCAGATGCGGGGGTTGGAAGTGCGGCCATCCTCGTCGGCGACGACGTAGCCCCACTTGTTGAAGTCGCAGCCGCCGATGAGCTTGGCCGTGACGTTGGCGTTGGTACCGATGGCAGAGATGGCCACGTCACACGGAATCTCCTCGACCGCGCCCTCGATGGGGATGGGGCGACGGCGGCCGGACTCGTCGGGCTCGCCCAGCTCCATCTTCTGGATCTTGACGCCGCAGACGTTGCCGTCCTCGCCCTTGAGGAACTCGAGCGGGGCGGAAAGCTCCATGACCTCGACGCCCTCCTGCTTGGCGTGGTGCAGCTCGGCCTTACGGGCAGGCATCTCGGCCTCGGTACGACGATAGGCGATAATCGCACGCTTGGCGCCGAGGCGCTTGGCGGTGCGGACCGCGTCCATGGCGACGTTGCCGCCACCGAAGACCACGACGGTCTCGGCGTGCTTGGTCGGCGTGTCGTACTCGGGGAAGCGGTTGGCCTTCATTAGGTTCACGCGGGTGAGGTACTCGTTGGCGAAGAAGACATTGGGGAGGTTTTCGCCGGGGATGCCCATGAGCTTGGGCAGGCCCGCGCCCGTCGCGATGTAGAGGGCGTCGAACTCCTTGAGCAGGTCCTCAGCGTTGCCGAGGTTGCCGATGACGGAGTTGTACTCGAACTTGACGCCCAGGGTCTTGAGGCCGTCGATCTCGCGCTTGACGACCGCCTTGGGCAGACGGAACTCGGGGATACCGTAGACCAGCACGCCGCCGCCCGTGAAGAAGGCCTCGAAGACGGTGACGTCGAAGCCGTTGCGGGCCAGCTCGCCGGCGCAGGTGATGCCGGAGGGGCCGGAGCCGATGACGGCGATCTTCTTGCCGTTGGCAGGCTTCACATCGGGCGCGGAAGCGAGCTCGGGCTGGTCGCCCAGGAAGCGCTCCAGCTGGCCGATGGCGACGGGCTCGCCCTTCTTGCCGCGAACGCACTTGCCCTCGCACTGGCTCTCCTGCGGGCAGACGCGGCCGCAGATGGCCGGCAGCATGGACTGCTCGTGGATGATGTCGAGGCCATCGCCGTACTTGCCATCGTAGATCTTCTCGATGAAGCCGGGGATGTTGATGTTGACGGGACAGCCCTCGACGCACAGGGGCTTCTTGCAGCGCATGCAGCGCGAGGCCTCGGCGTGGGCCATCTCCTCGGTGTAACCCTTGTCGACCGGGCGGAAATCGATAGCGCGCTCGATCGGGTCTTCCTCATTGTACGGAGTGCGCGGCAGCTTCATATCCGCCACCCAGCGACCATTTACTTCTGGCATGCGCAGTTCGCCTCCTCGTAAGCGTGCAGGGCCTGGCCCTCTTCGGTGCGGTACGCGGCCTGACGCGCGCGCAGGTCGTTCCAGTCGACCTTGGTGGCGTCGAAGTCCGGGCCGTCGACGCAGGCGAACTTCGTCTCGCCGCCGACCTCGACGCGGCAGCAGCCGCACATGCCGGTGCCGTCGACCATGATCGGGTTGAGCGACGCCATGATCGGGGTGTCGTACTTCTCGGCCGTGAGGGTCGAGAACTTCATCATCGGGACGGGGCCGACGCAGAAGATGTGGTCGGTCTGGCCAGCCTGGAGCAGGCGCTCCAGCGGCGCGGTGACGACGCCCTTCTCGCCATAGGAGCCGTCGTCCGTGGTGATGTGGATGTGGTCCTCGGGCAGGATCTCGCGGAACTGGTCCTCGAGCAGCAGCAGGTCCTTGGTGCGGGCGCCCATGATGGCGTGCACCTCCTTGCCCTGCTGGACGAGCAGGCGGGTGATCGGGAAGGCAATGGCCAGGCCGACGCCGCCGCCGATGACGGTCCAGACGCCGTCGCCGAACTCGCTGGGCTTGCCCAGCGGGCCTGTGACGTCCTCGATCGAGTCGCCGACCTCATACGTGGAGAGCATCTTGGTAGTCTTGCCGACCACCATGAAGATGAACTCGACCCAGCCCTCGTCGGCGTTCCAGTCCGCAAACGTGAAGGGCACGCGCTCGCCCGTCTCGTTCGCACGCACCATCAGGAACTGGCCAGCATGAGCATACTTGGCCATCTTCGGTGCCTCGATGCGGAACTTGAACACCTTCTCCGAGAACTGCGTCTTTTCGAGGATTTTGTACATTAACGAACTCCTCTCCTAGCAGCACTACGGCGGCCCGCGTTCCCTAAGTCGCGGGCACTACACAACCTTTCCGATTCTAACTCACGTCAACCTGAAAAACCTTCCGCATCACACGGCAATTTGGCAGGCGTCGGTTAGCGCCAGGCGGCCTTGCCGGCAAGGCAGGACTCCACGCAGGCGGCGCCGTCGGCGGCGAGCAGCTCGAACTCCTCCACATAGGCGCCCTTGAGCTGGCGCAGGACATACGTGGCGACGTCCATCTTGCCGGGCGGGCGGCCGATGCCGCAGCGCACGCGGGCGAAGTCGCGTGTGCCGAGCTTGTCGGCGATCGAGCGCAGACCGTTGTGGGCGTTGAGGCCGCCGCCCCACTTGGGCGCGACCTGGCCCGTAGGCAGGTCGACCTCGTCGTGCACGACCAGGATCTCGGCCGGCTTCACATGGTGGGCGCGGGCGAGCTTGGAGAGGGGACCGCCGCTTGTGTT
Source organism: uncultured Actinomycetes bacterium (assembly GCA_900315165.1). GTDB lineage: Bacteria > Actinomycetota > Coriobacteriia > Coriobacteriales > Atopobiaceae > Olegusella. The sequence continues at coordinate 23,706 of OMXZ01000006.1, forward strand.
CATGAAGTCCTGCGGCTTGGCAAGCAGGACCTCGCGTTTCTCGCCATGGGACGTGACCTCAATGGTCGCGACCTGGCAGCCCGCCTCGCTCTTCCAATAGCGGACGCCGTAGTCGGCGGCCAAACGGTCGACCACGGCAAAGCCGATGCTGTGGCGCGTGAGCTCGTACTCCTTGCCAGGGTTGCCCAGGCCGCAGACGATGCGGATGTCCTTCGGTCCCGCCGCCATGTCAGCCCACCTCGATGGCGATGTCGGCGGAAGCCATGCCCAGGTCGCTCGTCACGGTCAGCCGAACGCGCCCCTCGGCGCCCGCGCGGACGATCGCCTGCGCGCGGCCGTAATAGCTCGTGTAGGACCCCGTCGTGAAGCGCTCCTCCGTGCGTGGGCGGGCGCTGCCGAACGCGAGCAGCTCGCCCCCCTCGGCCTGCGCCTGGAGCGGCAGGTCGGCGTTGGATTCCGCGATCCCTTCGTCCCCGATCCACACGTCGAAGTAGACGAGGCCGCCGGGGCGCACGCTCCCTTGCTCGGGACGGACCTGCGTATGCAGGTCGGACGCCGTCCGTAGTTCGCTTCGGGCAATCTCGTGGTCATCCTCATCCAGAGCCACGGCGGTCAGGACGCCCGGCTCATAGCGGGTCAGGAAGGTCGTGCGCCCGTCGCGGCAGCGGCGGCGTGCCACGAGCTCGCCGTTGAGCCAGAGCTCAACGTGCTTACAGGGGAAGTAGACCTCGACCGGGGCCAGGTTGCCCTCGCAGCCTCGCCAGCTCCAGCTGGGAATCGAGTTGGTACCGCGCCAGGTCGCGCGCTGGACCTCGACGCCAGGATGGTTGGGCGGCTTGACGCTGATGGCTGGGCGCTTCAGCACCTTCCAGACCGATTGCGCCCAGAAGAGGTCGCCAGTGGGGTTGCCCAGGATGTCATGCGCACCGGTGTCGGCAAGCAGCCAGGGATAGGGCTTCTCGAAGCCGCGCTCGTCCTTCTCCCAGGTCCAGCCGCCCGAGCCGGTCTCGCCCAGGTAGTCCCAGGCGGTCCACATGAAGTCGCCGATCAGGTAGGGGTATTTCTCGACCATGGCCCAGTTTTTTGCGATGTCCTGTGGGAAGGTCTCGGAGCCCACGATCAGGCGGTCGGGATGGACCCGGCCCTCGAGCGGGTAGCGGCCCGAGGCGTAGTTGTAGCCCGCGATGTCGAGCGAATCGAGCGCAGGCGAGACGAGCCGGTCGGCAAAGGGCAGATCGCAGGCGTGGTTCATGAGGCCACCGACCCTGTCCGCGATCAGGTTGAAGAGCAGACTGCCCGTGGCGTTCATGCTCTCGTCCATACCCGTCTCGCGGCCGCCTCCCTCCTTATAGGTGTCGGTACCCGTGCAGGAACCGAGCAGGATGGCCAGGTTGATGCCCGCGCCGACGGGACGGCTCGGGTCAAGGCGGTGCATCTCGTCCACCAGGCCGCGCATGGTCTGCACGCCGCGGTTATCGCAGGGCTCCGAGACCTCGTTGGCAACGGAGTACATAATCACGCTGGGGTGGTTGAAGTCATGCGCGACCATGGCCGCGAGGTCCTCGCCGTGGTGCTCGGGCCAGTCGTCCGCATAGTCCGCCGGGCTCTTGTGGCGATACCACATGTCCCAGGCCTCGTCCATCAGATAGACGCCCAGCTCGTCGCAGGCGTCGAGCAAGCCGCGGCTGGCGGGATTGTGGGATGAGCGAATCGCGTTGAAGCCCGCCTCCTTGAGCATGCGGACACGGCGGTAGTCGGCCTCATCGGGCGATGCCGCGCCGAGGATGCCGTGATCGTGATGGATGCAGCCGCCGCGCAGCAGGGTCTCGTGACCGTTGACGAAAAAACCGCCCGGGCCCCACGCAAGGGACCGTACGCCAAAGCGGACCTCGGCGACCTCGGCCTCCGCCCCCTCCCCCGCCACGGTCGCGCGGCAGGTGTAGAGGTAGGGCATATTCGCGCTCCAGAGCCGCGCGTCAGAAATCTCGATCTCGCAGGGGTCGCCCGCGCCGGTCGCGACGACGGCGCCGTCCGCATCCAGAATCTCGATCCGAGCCTCGGCTCCCGCACCGGTCACCCGCACGCGCGCAGGCTCGCAGGACAGCGTCTCCACGCGCAGGTCCCAGGGGCCGATGCCGATGGCGCCCGGCGCACCCAGCCACAGGTCGACGGGACGATAGATGCCGCCGCCCGCATACCAACGCGACGCCGCCTGCTCCTCCGTGGAGCACTGCACCTCAACTACATTCCTCTCGCCTGGCTTCAGCACGTGGTCGATCCGGACCGTGAAGGGACGATAGCCATAGGGAACCTGCGCGAGCGACTCGCCGTTGACCAGGACCTCCGCGTGCGACATCACACCGCCGAACTCGAGCTCTGCGCGACGGTCGGCCCAATCGGCGGGCACGTCGAACCCCTTGGTATAGCGATAGCGGCCGCCCTCGTAATAGGCGCCGCCTGCCCCGCTCGGCGCATCCGCGCGCCGCCCCTCGGTCTGCATCGCGTCGTGCGGCAGCGTCACAAGCACAGGGGCATACCCCTCGGCCGTCACATCGCCGCGTCCGATTTCGGCTGCGGCCTCCGTCGCACTGGCCGCCGCTCCCGTGTCCCCCGTCGCGACCTTCTCAAAGAGCCAACCGCGATTGAAGTCGTACCTCTGCATGGAGTCCCCTCTCTCATCAACAACCCCACTCTACCAAATGGCCCGGACAGCCATGACGAGGCATAGTGCCGGCACGTTGCGCGGTAAAAAAAAGCTCCCCCGGCATTGTCGGAGGAGCTTGAGTTCGAATGTGAGTGGGCGCAGCAGGCCAAAGCGACCGAAGCCGCTCGAGCGTACGGCCGTGCGAGACTACAGCTCGCCGCCGCCGCCAAAGATGGTGGACGTCGGCTGGTTGGTATAGACCTTGTAGATGGCCTCGGCCAGCTCGTCGGCGACCGAGATGGTCTTGATCTTGGAGCCCGGCTGGTTGGCGACGGCACAGGGAATCGCGTCGCTCACGCAGACCTCCTCGATCGGGGCGGCCTGCAGGCGCTCGATGGCGGGACCGGAGAAGATGCCGTGGGTCGCGCAGACGTAGACCTCGCGGGCGCCCTGCTTCTTGAGCTCGGTGACGGAGCCGCACAGGGTGCCGGCGGTATCGATCATGTCGTCGTTGACGATGCAGATCTTGTCCTTGATATCGCCGATGACGGCCATGACCTGCGAGACGTTGTGCTTGGGGCGGCCCTTGGCGGCGATGGCGAGGCTGCAACCCAGCATGTCGGCCAGCTTCTTTGCGGCCTTGGCGCGGCCGGCGTCGGGCGAGACGACCACGACGTCGTCGAGGTTCCAGCCCTTCTCCTCAACCATGGTGGTGTAGTACTTGCCGAAGAGGTCGAGGGCGGTCAGGTGGGTCACGGGGATATCGAAGAAGCCCTGGATCTGGCCCTGGTGCAGGTCGAGCGTGATCACACGGTCGACGCCTGCGGACTCGAGCAGGTTGGCGACCAGGCGCGCGGTGATCGGCTCGCGCGAGGCGGCCTTGCGGTCCTGGCGGGCGTAGGCGTAGTGCGGGATGACGGCGGTGACGCTCGCGGCGGAGGCGCGATGCGCCGCGTCGGTTGCGATCAGGAGCTCCATCAGGAGGTCGTTGATGTTGCCGCCGGCGATGGACTGGATGATGAAGACCTCGTCGCCGCGGACGGACTCCTCGAAGCGGGCGTAGATCTCGCCGTTGGCGAACTTCTCGAGCTTGAGGCCCGAGAGCTCCAGGTGCAGGATATCCGCGATCCTCTGGGCAAGCTCGGGATTGCCGCTACCGGTGTAGAGCTTGATCTCCTTGGTGGCAACGATGGGCTGGTTGAGATTTTCGTACATTGCTTCCCCTCCTTGAAGCGCTGTAAAAGCGTCCCTCATGGTATCCGAGCGGCCGCAAAGCCACCCCCGCAATCGCCCCCGTTCGGAGAACCCCATCATTTTTGCATGGAGCGTCTCGGGTGCGCGCCCGCTATCAGTTTGTAATCGTTTGACCAATCGCGACCGTCTCTTCCACGGTACACCCGTCGGCCACGGTCGTGTCGGTCAGGCGAACATTGGGGCCCAGCGTACAGGCCTCGCCCACGGTCGTCTTTCCCCAGAGCATCGTCATGGGGAGAAGGACCGTGTCGCGCCCGACCGTCACATCGGCGCCGGCCCAGACCATATCGGGGTCGAGCATGGAGACGCCCCCGGCCATGAGGCGGCCGTTGATGCGGTGCTGCATGACCTTGGTGGCCTCCGCCAGCTGCACACGGCTGTTGACGCCGAGCAGCTCGGTGTAGTCGTCGACGTGCACCGCCGCGACCGGCTCGCCCATGCCCACGTAGATGCCCACCATGTCGGTGAGGTAGTACTCGTGCTGGGCGTTGTCGTTGCCGATCTTGTCGATATTGGCGGCAAGGCGGCCGCCGCAGAAGCAATAGACGCCGGAATTGCACTCGGTCAGGCGCTCGCGCTGCTCGGGGGTGCAGTCTTTGTGCTCGATAATGCCACGGACGCTACCGTCCTCGGCGAAGTCGAGGCGGCCGTAGCCCGTGACGTCGGGCGGGGTCATCGTGAGCACCGTGCAAGCGTTGTGGGCCTCCCTCGTGCGCGCGATGAGGTCGCGAATCGTCTCGGGACGCAGGAGGGGCGAGTCGCCCGACAGCACGACGACCGGGCCGTCGAAACTGCCCAGCGCGTCGCGGACGCACATCACGGCATGGCCCGTGCCCAGGCGTTCGGTCTGCTCGACGAAGGTCACGTCCTCCCCAGCCAGGCAGGCGCGAACCTCGTCGGCCCCGTTGCCGACCACCACGACGATGCGGTCGACCCCCGCCTCGCGCGCGGCGCGGACGGACCACCAGACCAGCGGCTTGTCGAGGACCTTGTGAACGACCTTGGGATGATGGGATTTCATACGGATGCCCTCGCCGGCGGCGAGGACGATCGCGGTAACGGGCATGGCGGCAGCCTCCTGCGACTCTTGCGTGAAACGCATAAAAATGGCTGGGGCAGAGGGGATCGAACCCCCATTCACGGCACCAAAAACCGTTGTCCTACCATTGGACGATACCCCAGTGCAGAGCACATTCTATCAGGTTGGGCGGGCACGCGGGCGGCGCGAGCGCGACTCTACTTCTTCACGTGACACTCCCCCCGTCCCCTGTCACGCGGGTGCGGCCTACTTCTTGGCGGGCCAGCCCGGCGCGATCAGCGGCGGCTCGGGGCTCGCCCAGCTGCCCAGGCGGGCGTTGGGGTCGGCGTCGAGCGTGAGCGGCGCCGTGACGCCGGCACGATAACTGCGCAAAGCCACGGCCGCGATCATCGCGCCGTTGTCGCCACAGACCTTCATGGGCGGCACCGTCACGCGCACGCCGCGGCGGCCAAACTCCTTGCGGTAGGCCTCACGGAGCTGCGGGTTTGCCGCCACGCCGCCGCCGACGCAGAAATCGTGCACGCCGGTCTGCCTGACCGCCTCGACCGCCTTGGCCACCTGCACGTCGATGACCGCCGCCTCGAAGCTCGCGGCAAGATCGGGCAGGTTGACGGGGCGCCCCGCCTTGTTCTCTCCCTCGATATAGGTGATGACCGAGGTCTTGAGGCCCGAGAGCGAGAAGCGGAAGTCGTGGCTGTGCATCATGGCGCGCGGGAAGTGGATGGCGCGGGGGTTGCCTTGTGCGGCCAGGCGCGAGATCACAGGGCCGCCGGGGTAGCCCAGGCCGAGCGCCTTGGCGACCTTATCGAAGGCCTCGCCCACGGCGTCGTCGATCGTGGAACCCAGCACCTCGTAGTCGCCCCAGGCGCGCACATGGACGAGCAGTGTGTTGCCGCCCGAGACCAGGCTGGCCACAAAGGGCGGTTCCAGGTCGGGGGTCTCGAAAAGGTTGGCGAAGAGGTGGCCCTCCAGGTGGTTGACTGCGATGAGGGGCAGGTCGGCGCCCGTGCAGAGGCCCTTGGCGAAGGCAACGCCCACGACCAGGGCGCCCACGAGGCCCGGGCCAGCCGTCACGCCGACGGCTGCGAGGTCGGACGGTGCGAGCGTGTCGCAGCCGAAATAGGCACCGGCCTGCGCCATGGTCTCCTCATACACGCCGACGATCGCCTCGGTGTGCTTGCGACTCGCGATCTCGGGCACCACACCGCCGAAGCGCGCATGGAAGTCGATCTGGGTCGCGACGACGTTGGCGCAGATGTGGCCCTCGCCGTCAATCACGGCCATGGCCGTCTCGTCGCAGGAGGACTCGATAGAGAGGATCAGAGGCGCAGCGGCGGCAAGACGGTCGCGCACCTCGTCGCTCCGATCGCTGACGGGCGTCGGCCAAGGACGGATAGAAGCCCGCGGCTCAGGTCGCTCCCCCACCAGGCGCTCGTCGGCCTGCAGGGGCAGGTCGGCCCGCATGATGAGCGCGTCCTTGCCCTCGCCATAGTAGCCTGGGCGACGGCCGACCTCGGCGAAGCCGAGTACCGTGTAGAGCGCGATCGCGGCGTCGTTACCGGCCCAGACCTCAAGCGACACGGTAGTCGCGCCCAGCATCTGGGCGTCGTAGGCCACGCGCGAGACCAGGCGGCTCGCGGCGCCGGCGCGACGGTGCCCATCGTCCACGGCCACGTCGTAGATCTCGAAATCGGACCCCGCGAGCGTGCCGCCCGCGTAGCCGATCACGCGGCCCTGGTCATGCGCGACCCACCAGGAGCGGCCGGGCTGCGAGAGCTCCTCGAAGAAGGACTCGCGCTTCCAGGGGGTGTGAATGCCGTTCGTGAAGATGCCCGCCTCGAGTGCCGCCACGGCGTCGAGATCGTTCACGGACATAGGGCGCAGCTGTAGGTGGATGGAGGCCAGCGCGTCGTCCACGCCCGTGACCTCGACGGAGGCCGGAGCGGAAAGGCCGAGACGCTTGCGCTCGTTTTCCTCCGCGTCGGACAGGCGCGTATAGACGGGCAGGACGAGGGCGGGGTCCCCGTTTCCGACGCGAGTGCGGCCCTCGGGGGAGGCGGCGGCACGCACGAGGCCCTCGCCCGTCGGCAGCCAGAGCGTCTCGTCCGCGAAGGACGCGAAGCCCGCCGCCTCGAATCGGGCCCGGTACTTGGCCAGACCGCCGCCCGCGAGCTGCAGGTCGGCCTTGTCCTCGCGCGCCGCCCAATCCGCGACGCAGACATCGGCCTTCACGACTGTCTCGGCCTCGAAGGTGCGATGGGCGCCTTCGTCGTCGAGCAGATAGATGCCAGGATAGACCTCGCCACGCATGGCGTCGGCAGCCACTGCCAGCTTGCCGCGCACGCCCGTCGCCCAGGCATTCCAGGCCACGGCGTCGAGGGCCGAGGTGCCATAAAGCGGCTTGCCGAGGCCGCAGGCCAGGCCCTTGCCTGTGGCGATGCCGATGCGGACGCCCGTGAAGGAGCCAGGGCCGCGGCCCACCAAGACGGCGTCGACGTCGCCCATCCCATAACCCGCCTGGGCAAGCACGTCCGAGCAGGTGGAGACGAGCTCGACGTTGGCCTTGCGGCGACAGAGGTGGTCACCCGAGGCAAGCACCTCCACGGCGCCGCCCTCCACGCGCGCCACAGCGCAGGCGAGCATATCGGTCGATGTATCAAGAGCCAGAACCAGCATGTGTTTCTTCCTTTAGTAATTTATTAATTGAGGGCTGAGACAATCTCGGCGGCCCGGTCGCACCGCGGCACGAGCCGGATCTCGCGACGGGGCTCCTCGCCCGGTGCCGCCTCGTCATCCAGACGGCTCAGGTACACGTCCAGACGGTCGTCGCCGATCTCGTCGGCGAATTGCTCGCCCCACTCGATCGCGCAGACGCCGTCGGCGCCCAGCACGTCAAAAAGACCGGTGTCCTCGAGCTGGTCGGGGTCCTCCAACCGGTACAGGTCGAAGTGGTAGAGGGGCATGTCGGTCCCCTCGTAGACCATCTCGATCGTGAAGGTGGGGCTCGTGACGTCGTCGGTCACGCCGAGGCCCGCCGCCAGACCCTTGGTGAGCTGGGTCTTGCCCGCCCCCAAGTCGCCCGTAAGCACCAGCACGTCGCCCGGCGCAAGCAGGCCCGCCAGCCGGCGGCCGAAGTCGATGGTTTCCTGCGCGGACGCGGTCCGAAGGACAAACTCACCCATCACATTCCCTCCTGGGCAGGATGGTCCGCGAGCCATTGGCCGAGCGCGCGGAAGTCCTGCTCGAGATACTGCTGCCATTCGCGGTGATAGAGGGCCGAGGCCGGATGCAGGACCGGCAGCACCGTGAAATGGCCCGTCTGATAGAAGTTGCCGCGCAGGCTCATCATCCCAGCCTCCGTATGGAGCACGAAGTGGGCCGCGAAGCGCCCCAGGCACACGATCACGTCGGGCCAGATGCTGCGGATCTGCTCGCGCAGGTAGGGCGAGCAGAGCTGGATCTCCTCCGGGCGCGGGTCGCGGTTGTTGGGCGGCCGGCACTTGAGCACGTTGGCGATATAGATGTCCTCTCGGCGCAGGCCCGCCAGCTCGAGCAAGGAGTCCAGGTTGTGACCCGCCGCGCCCACGAAGGGCTCGCCCTGCAGGTCCTCGTTCTTGCCGGGGGCCTCGCCGATGAACATCACGCGGGCGTGCGGGTTGCCCACGCCGAAGACCAGCTTGGTGCGGGTCTCGCCCAGGGGGCACAGGTGGCAGTCCCCCAGCACGGCGCGGACCTCCTCCAGCGTCACCTCGCGCGGCCGCTGGTGGTCGTGGCCGGGTATGCGCATGACGGCCATGGTTCCCTCCTCCGTAAAGAGGCTCGGGCGGGGCTTTTTGGGCCTAGACATAGATCTTCTCGAGCCTGAGGCCAAAGTCACACGTGACCTCGTAGTTGATGGTGTTGCGGGCGGCCGCCATGTCGTCGGCGGTGATCTCGTCGTCGCCGTCGCGGCCGATGATCGTCACGTAGTCGCCCACCCCGACCGGGCTCACCGGCTGGTAGGTCCGGGCGGTGTTGACGGGGACGGCGAACATGAACTGGTCCATGCAGATCCGGCCGACCTGCTGCATGCGCCGGCCATTCACGAGGACCTCCATGCGGTTGGAGAGGTCACGGGCCAGGCCGTCGGCGTAGCCCACGGGCACCGTGGCCACCTGCATACCGCGGGCGGGCACGCGCCAGGTCGCCCCATAGCCCACACCGGCGCCCACCTGCGGATAGGTGGTGCGGATCACGCGGGCACGGACGCTCATCACGGGTTCCAGCTGGATGCGGCCGCGGGTCGTGTCGGCGGGATGCAGGCCATAGAGGCCGATGCCCGCACGGCACATGTCGAAATGCTGCTTGGGGTGCAGGACCGTGCCGGGGGTGTTGTCGCAGTGGACGAGGCCCGTCTCGAGGCGGGCGTCGCGCAACGCCTGGACCGTCTCGGCAAAGCGGTTAGCCTGAAGCTCGAAGTCCCAGTCGCCCGGGGCGTCGGCAGTCGCGAAGTGCGTGAAGGTGCCCGCACACTCGAGCCCGCGGTGGAAGTCGATGGTCTGACGGAACTCCACCGCGTCCTGCGGTGTGACGCCGATGCGGGTCATGCCCGTGTCGACGGCCAGGTGATACTTGCCCACCTTGTTCAAGGCGGCGGCGCGCTCGCCATAGGCAAGCGCGAACTCGACCTCATAGATAGACGGCATGATGTCGTTTTCGAGCAGGGTGTCGATCGACTCGACCGGGCACTGGTTGAGCATGAGAATCGGCCACTCGATACCCGCCTGACGCAGCTCGACACCCTCGGCCACCGTGGCCACGGCGAACTGTGTTGCCCCGGCGGAATGCATCGCCTTGGTGCACGCAACGGCCCCGTGGCCGTAGGCGTCCGCTTTCACCGCGCACATCAATTGGACGCGCGAGCCGATGATCTGTTTGAAGGCGTGCGTGTTGCGACGCACGGCGCCCAAGTCGATCTCTTCCCACGCCCACCTGTCGTCCGGGCTTGTGACCTGCATGTGAAGCTCCCTTGTCAATCCCTCTTGCGGTCCGTTATCGTACGCCTACTCGGCGTCGTAAGAAATCTGGCGCTCGATCGCGTCCTCGGCCAGGCCCACGGCCTCGATCAGGTCGCCCGCCATCACGCCGCGCGAGCCGTAGCGCTCCGAGGCGATGGCGCCTGCCTGGCCATGGACCTCGCAGGCGAGGGCACACAGGAGCGGGAGGCTCTCGACGCCTGCATGAGAACCGGCCATCATGCCAGCGATGATGCCGCCGAGCACGTCGCCGGAGCCAGCTGTGGCGAGGGCAGCGGGGCCGGGCTTGGGCAACAGGGCCAGCTCGGTGCTCACGCAGGCCGTGGCGCTGCCCTTGGCGACGACGCAAAGCTCGCTGCCGCCGTCAGCCCAGACGATACGGCGCGCGGCCTCCATCTGGGCAGTGAGCGAGTCAGGCGGGGTGTCGGCCAGGCCCACGAGGCGTCCGAGCTCGCCTCGGTGTGGCGTGAGGACCAGCGGATCCTTGCGGCGCAGAAGCTCGGGGAAGTCGTCGAGCTTGCCCGAGGTGAGCCGGGCCAGACAGTTCAGGCCGTCCGCGTCGATGACCAGCGGCACCTCGGTCTCGAGCAGGCGCGAGACCACCGAGACCGTCGCCGCGTTGACCCGCATACCGGGGCCGACCAGGGTCACGGTGCGCTTCTCGGCAAGCGTCTCGACGGCGTCGCGCGCCTTCTCCGAGAAGCATCCGTCCTCCCCGCTCGGCAGGCCGATCACGGGAATCTCGAGCATGTGGGTCTGGACGATACCCGCAATGGCGGAGGGCACGGCCAGGGTCACATAGCCGGCACCCGCACGGGCGGCGGCCTTGGCGGCCATCATGGCGGCTCCGGGATAGCGGGCAGATCCGCCCACCACGAGCACCGACCCGCGGGAGAACTTGTCGACCGCCGACGAGGGCGGCTCGATGACCTCGATATAGTCCTCGAGGTCCGGCCGCCAGGCCACAGGATCGGCCTCGCGCGCGAGGCGCTCGGTCTGCTCCGCGAGCGGCGCGACGACGATGGCGCCGCAGGCGTCACGGCCTGCATCGGACAGCAGGCCGGGCTTGAGCGTGAGCATGGTGACCGTCACGTCGGCAATCACACAGGCGCCGGCAGCGAGGCCCGTCTGGGCGGAAAGGCCGCTCGGGACATCGGCCGACACCACGCGGGCACCGGAATTGTTGACCACATCGATCCAGACGCCGAAGGGGGCGCGGACCTCCCCGCGGAAGCCCGTGCCGAGCATCGCATCGATTACGACATCGGCCTGGGCGAAAAGGGCCTCGAGCTGATCACGCGGCGGGGCGACCATCACACCCACGCCCTCCTTGCGGGCGCCCTGCGCCACGACGCGGGCCAGGTCGCTATGGATGGCGTCGACCTCCACCGGCGTGACGACGGTCACGCGCACGCCGCGCTTCATGAGGGCCTCGGCCGCGACCCAGCCGTCGCCGCCATTGTTGCCGAGGCCGGCCAGGACGGCGACCTCCTTCACGTCGGGCATCCTGAGCACCTCATGGGCGAGGGCCGATCCCGCACGGTGCATCAGCTCGGAGATGCTGACCCCCACGCGCGTGAGCGCGTCCTCTACCTGCCGTACGTCCTCGACGTTGAGCACTGGCTGCATAGTGGCGACTCCTTCGGACAATCCGAGGCACGGGAATCCGCGCCGTCAGTTCATAGGACTTTGTTGACGCTGTTCGAGCTCGTCGAGCACGGTGCGCGCGGCGCGGAAGGTGTCACGCAGCTCCGCCTCGGGATCTTTCTTTTCCTCCACCTTCGGGCGCACCTCGTCCGTCACCGCGACGGCGTTGGCCACAGCCACGTCGTGGGTGGGTGCCAGCGACAGGGCGATCTCGTGCACGCCCTGCTCCTCGGCCATCCGCGCCGCCGCCCCGGCGAGCTCGGCATGGGGCCTGCCCGTTTCATCATAGGAGACGGTCACGTCGTGCAGGCCGACACCAGCCGATCCCTCGGCTCCGAGCGCCTTGAGGACGGCACCGCGGGCCGCGATCAGCGCGGCATAGCGCGAGGCAGGCCGGGCAGTCCCGTCGCAGTAGGCGCGCTCCCGCTCGGTAAAGACGCGCGGAACGAACGCCGGGGTCCTCCCCATCGTCCGTTCCATGCGTGCGATCTCCAGCATATAGACGCCGATGCCAGCCGAGGCCATGCCGCGTAACGCTCCTACTCGACGGTGACGGACTTGGCCAGGTTGCGGGGCTTGTCCACGTCGCAACCGCGCTCGAGCGCCACGTAGCGGGCGAGCATCTGGAGGTGGACGATGGCCACGACAGGCACGAGCTCCTCCTCGGGCACGGGCGGGATCCACAGCGTGTCCTCGCACTGCTGCGCGACCTCGACGTCGCCGTCGGTGGCCACCGCGATGCAGTGGGCCCCGCGGGCCTGGACCTCCTGGATGTTGCTCACGGTCTTGTCGTGCACGTGGTCGGCGGGCACGATCGCCACCACGGGGAAGCCCGGCTCGAGCAGAGCGATGGGGCCGTGTTTCATCTCGCCGGCGGGATAGGCCTCGGCGTGCAGGTAGCTGATCTCCTTGAGTTTGAGGGCACCCTCGTAGGCGGTCGTGGAATTGACGCCGCGGCCCAGGAAAAGGGCGGAGTGGGCCTTGCGGAAGGCCTTGGCCACCTTCTTGTCCTGCCAACGCCGGGACAGGACCTCGCGGATGAGGTCGGGCAGCTGCTCGAGGTCGTGGTAGCGACGCTGGATCTCGCCCGTATCCATGCTGCCGTTGGCGTAGGCAAGGCGCAGGGTCATGAGGCTGGCCGCCACGATCTGGGCCGTATAGGCCTTGGTCGAGGCCACGCAGACCTCGGGGCCGGCCTGGACGTACATGGTGCCGTCGGACTCGCGCGCGGCCGTGGAGCCCAGCACGTTGGTGATCGCGAAGACCTTGCAGCCCATCGCGCGCATGCGCTTGGCGGCGGTCAGGGTGTCGGCCGTCTCGCCCGACTGCGTGACAATCACGCAGAGGGTGTGGTCCGTGATCATGGGCTCCTTGTAGTTGAGCTCGGAGGCATACTCGCACACGGCCTGAATCTTCGCCCAGCGCTCGATCAACTCGCGCGCAATCAGGCATACGTGATAGGAGGTGCCGCAGGCCACAAGATAGACGCGGTCGATGGAGGCGAGCTCCTCCTTGGTCATGGAAAGCTCGTCGAGTTCGATGCCATGCTCGGTCAGACGGCCCTTGAGCAGGCGCTCGATGGCCTCGGGCTGCTCGGAGATCTCCTTTGCCATGAAGTCGGAGTAGCCGCCCAGCGTGGCCGCCGAGGCGTCGAAGTCGATGTCGAGGGTCATGGGGTGGTCGTTGGGCAGGCCGTCGGCATCGTACACCTGCACGGAGCCGTCAGCGGAAAGGCGGGCCAGCTGGCCGTCCTCCAGGCTGATGACGTGCTTGGTGACGCCCGCGAGCGGCATGGCATCGGAGGCGGCATAGGCGCCGTCGGGCGTGCTGGCCACGACGACCGGCGACCCCTGGCGCGCGACGACGATCTCGCCCGGCGCGTCGGCGCACTCCACTGCGAGCGCCCAGGACCCGCGCAGGCGCGCAAGCGCGTTGCGGGTGGCGGCGACCAGGTCGCCCTTGGCGGGGCCGGCCCAGGCGTCCTCAATCAAGTGGGCGATGACCTCGGTATCGGTGTCGGTCGCGATGGTGTGCCCATGCTGACGCAGGTAGGAGCGGATCTCCTGGAAGTTCTCGATGATGCCGTTATGGACGATGGCGATGCGGCCGGTGCAGTCCAGGTGCGGGTGGGCGTTGCGGTCGGTGGGAGCGCCGTGGGTGGCCCAGCGCGTGTGGGCGATGCCCTGGGTGCCCACCAGGTTGGCCGTCTTGCAGCGCTCGGCCAAAGTGGCGACACGGCCCGAGCACTTCACGCCGTGGAGCTCGCCGTCGGGAGACAGGACCTCGAGACCCGCCGAGTCATACCCGCGGTACTCGAGCGCTGCGAGCCCCTCGAGCAGGAACTGCTGGGCCTGCTTCTTGCCGGTGTAGCCTACGATTCCGCACATATCACGACCTCCTATGCCAACGGCACGATGTTGTCCGCGTCCTTGTAGATGTGGTCGGCGGGAATGAAGCCGCGCACGCGTGAGAGCGGGTACACGCGGGTATGCCTGCCGATCACCGTTCCCGGGTTGAGCACGCTGTTGCAGCCGACCTCGACCCAGTCGCCGAGCATGGCGCCCATCTTGCGCAGGCCCGTCTCGATCCGCTCGTCGGCGGATTTGACGACCACATCGCTGCGGTCGCTCTTGAGGTTGGACGTGATGGCGCCGGCACCCATGTGGGCGTGGTAGCCGAGGATGGAGTCGCCCACGTAGTTGTAATGAGGCACCTCGGCATTGTCGAAGATGATGACGTTCTTGAGCTCGGCGGAGTTGCCCGCCACGGACCCTTTGCCGACGATCGCAGGGCCGCGCAGGAAGGCGCCATGGCGCACCTGGGCCCCGTGGTCGATGATGATGGCCTCGCCCAGGTAGGCCGAGTCAAAAACTGTGGCGTCCCTGGCGATCCAAACACCCTCCTTGACCTCGTCGAACTCGTCGGCGGGAAGGGTGGGCCCCAGAGCCAGGATGAAATCCTTGATGCCCGCGAGCGCCTCCCAGGGATACTCGAACTGCGTCAGGTAGTCCCCGGCGATGCTGTGGGAAAGGTCGTAGAGGTCGGTGATTCTTGCCTGCATGTCCGCCCCCTACTCCGCCGCGAGGCCGCGGTCGCGGATGACCTGGATCAGGCGGTCGACGCAGTCCTCGCAGATCTCGTCCGTGGCGGCCTCGACCATCACGCGAATCTTGGGCTCCGTGCCGCTCGCGCGCAGAAGGACGCGGCCATCGCCGGCGAGCTCGCGGGTGACCTTGTCGACCGCGGCGAGGACCTCGGGATCCTCCTGGGCGGCTTGCTTGTCTGTGACCACGACGTTCTTGAGGCACTGGGGGTACTGCTGCATCTCGCCCGCGAGCATGGACAGGGGCAGCTTCTTCTCGAGCATGGTCATCATCACCATGAGCGAGGTCAGGATGCCGTCGCCCGTGGTGGCATACTTGCCGAAGATGATGTGGCCGGACTGCTCGCCGCCCAGGACGAAGTGGTTGGCCATCATGTTCTCGGCGACGTATTTGTCGCCCACGTCCGTCTTTTCCGTGCGGATGCCCAGCGCCTCGCAGGACTTGTGGAAGCCCAGGTTGGACATGACCGTGGTGACGATGGTGTTGCCGTCGAGCTGGCGGGTCTCCTTGAGGTACTTGCCGCAGAGGAAGAGGATGCGGTCGCCGTCGACGACCTCGCCCTTCTCGTCCACCGCCAGGCAACGGTCGGCGTCGCCGTCGTAGGCAAAGCCCGCGTCGAGGCCGTTGTCCACGACGTACTTCTGCAGGCCCTCGATATGGGTGCTGCCGCAGTGGTCGTTGATGTTGACGCCGTCGGGCTGGTTGTTGATCACGTAGACCTTGGCGCCCAAGGCCTCATAGACGGCGCGCGCGATGTTCCAGGAGGCGCCGTTGGCGCAGTCGAGGCCCACCTTCATGCCGTTGAAGGCGCGGGTGGGAATGCTCATCAGGTAGCCGATGTAGCGGTTGCGGCCCGCGGCGTAGTCCACCACGTTGCCCATGTGCTCGCGCGTGGCATGCGGGAGCTCCCCGACCTCGCCGTCGAGGTAGGCCTCGATCTTCTCCTCGATCTCGGGCTCGATCTTCTGGCCATTGGCGCGCATGATCTTGATGCCGTTGTCGTAGAAGGGGTTGTGCGAGGCGCTGATCATGACGCCGCAGTCGAACTCGCCGGTGCGGCAGCAATAGCTGACGGACGGCGTGGTGGTGACGTGCAGCAGGTAGGCGTCGGAGCCCGATGAGGTGATGCCGCTGGACAGGGCGTACTCGAGCGTGTAGGAGCTGCGGCGCGTGTCCTTGCCGATCACGATGCGAGCGCGGCCGTCCTCGTGGCGCTGGCCGTAGTACCAACCGATATAGCGACCGACCCGGAAGGCCTGCTCGGCGGTCAGGACCACATTGGCCTCGCCGCGGAAGCCGTCGGTGCCGAAATACTTGCCCATAGGTACGCTCTCCTTTGCGCGACACAAACATACGCACTCTATAGTAGCCGTCCCTCCTCGCCCATGAGGGGCGGGCGGGCGTCTGTCGGTAAAAACCAGAACCGTCGGACAGGGGGCAGGCCGCTTCGAGCCCGACGCCCATACCGCAACGCCCAGGTGACCCGCTCTCCCCCACCTGGCGATAGAAAAGACCCGCCGGCCGGAGCCGACGGGTCTCGTTCGCGAACGTATGCGTCCGAAGCTTAGCGCTTAGAGAACTGCGGGCGCTTGCGGGCCTTCTTGAGGCCGTACTTCTTGCGCTCGACCGCACGGGCGTCGCGGGTCAGGAAACCGGCCTTCTTGAGCTCGGCACGGTACTCGCCGGCATCAAGCAGGGCGCGGGCGATGCCCAGGCGGCAGGCGCCGGACTGGCCGTTGATGCCGCCGCCGTCGCAATTGGCGAAGACGTCGAAGTGGCCGGTCGTGTCGGTGACCTGGAAGGGAGCCAGCGCGTTGTCCACGAGCTGCTGACGGCCGAAGTAATCGAGGGCGTCACGGCCGTTGACGATGAACTTGCCCGTGCCGGGGATGAGGCGGATACGAGCGGTGGCCTCCTTGCGGCGGCCGGTGCCGGTATAGACGACAGTGTCTGCCATGGCTTAGGCCCTCCAATCGATCTTGACGGGGTTCTGGGCGGTGTGCGGGTGCTCGGGGCCGGCGTAGACCTTGAGCTTCATACCCTGCTGACGGCCGAGGGTGGTCTTGGGGAGCATGCCCTTGACCGCGTGCTCGATTACGCGCTCGGGGTGCTTCTCCATGGCCTCCTTGAACGACTCGAAGTGCATGCCGCCCAGCCAGCCGGAGTAGCGCCAATAGCGCTTGTGCTCGGCCTTGACGCCGGTCAGGCGGACCTTGTCGGCATTGATGATGACGACGAAGTCACCCGTGTCGGCGTTGGGGGTGTACTGGGGCTTGTTCTTGCCGCGCAGAGCATTGGCCGCGGTCGTCGCGAGGCGACCGAGGGTCGCGCCATCGGCGTCGATGAGCACCCACTTGCGCTCGACTTCGCCGGCCTTGGCGTAATGAGTCGACTTCTTCACTTGACTCCTCCACTTACCTACAGGTGCGAGACCGTCTCTGGACTGACGACCTCTGAATTTGCTTGTCAGAGATTACGGGGCTCTGCAAAGCAGCCTTCCAAGTATAGCGCGCCGAAATCCACACGTAAGCGCACATTTTATTCCCACAAATGGGCTAGGGGGCTGGGGCCACCGGGTCAACCGGGGTCTGCGCCCGCGGGCCGGCATCGGTCCGCCGCCGGCCGATCAGCCAGGGCAAATGACGCTGGATCAGCAGGTCGACGGGAACGATCAGCGCAATCGAAACGAGCGCGAGCGAGCAACCAGCCGCGAGCTGGACGGGCAGGACCGCAGCCGCCACATCGACGCCAAGCAGCGAGAAGAGCACGAGTTTGCAGAGATTCATTGCGGGGGCGGACAGAGCGTAATAGACGATGCTGTCCCTACCGACATACTCGAGGGGCGGGCACGTCTCGATCGCACGAGCAATCAGGATGACCGCGCTTGCGCCCAGGTAGGCGACGACCACGGTGAGGCCGGCGCTCACGGGTGCCGGCGTCCCGTTGACAACGCAGACGAAATCGCGGCTGATCAGTGTGTCTGGCAGGACGGTCCGTGCAACGAAAGCGAAGGCGACCGCAAAGCCGAGGCCCGTCAAAGCCGCCTGGGGGCGCTCCGCCTTGGCGAACACGTCGCGCAGGGCGACGCCGATCAGGATGTAGCCCGCCGCCTCGACGCCGCGGACGAGATGGAAGGGCAGCTTGAGGGCCGGGCCGACGACCCACCAGAGCTGGACGGCGACCGTGAGGGCAAAGCCCAACAGTTGGCAGACATTGATACGGACCTGATCGCTTGCATCCTCAAGCGCCCTGAGAACGCCGAAGGCGAAGAGCTGACCCCAAAAGTAGGCCCAGAGGAACCAGAGCCCTTCCCCCATCACGAGCACATCCCACGCCGTCTGCCCCACGTCGGAGGTAGCCGCCCCGAAGGTTGCCGCAAGCTCGGGATGAGCCGTCAGCATGAGGGGCTTTGCGAGGTAATAGAGGGAGAAGACGTAATAGGGCACGAGCAGGGTCCGGGCACGACGAGAGGCAAATCCTCGGAAGTCGCGACCGCGGACGTTCAAGACCAGCCCGCCCAATATGAAAAAGAGGGGCATGTGGAAGAGGTAGAGTCCCGTGTGCAAGTCATCGAGTGCGGGGAACCATACGCTGGTGCCGTTGCCCGTCGTCAAATGGCCGAGCGCGACAAGGACGATGGCCAGGCCGCGGGCCAGGTCGATCCAGCGCAGGCGGACCTGGTCCCCGCCCGCTGGCATCTGCGTCGCTCCGCTCGTCACGCTTCCTCATCCCCGGGATGCAGCCATGCGTCGAGCTCGGCCAGGCGCCCTTCTGCCTGCCGACGTCCCTGCAGGTAGAGGTCGAGCAGGGGCCAGCCGTCGTGCTCCGCCGTGCCGACCTCGACAGGCTTGTCCGGTGCGAAGACGAAAGCCTGGCCCGACTTCTCGAGCTGCCAGAGCAGGTCGCGCTGAGCGTTGTAGCGGATGTGGCGCGTACGGAGCGCCTCGATGAAATAGGGATAGTCGTCGTAGCGGCGCGAACGGATCGCGACGTTCTGGACGGAGGCGTCCTTCTGATAGCCACGGTCCTGCGTAGCAATCACAAGGGCACGAATTGCCGGGACATAGCCCTCGGGCAACTCGGCCGGGGCGCTCGGGAGGCCAAGCGCGGCCTCGAAGGGGATGGAGTCGGTCGTGCCGCCATCGAGGTAGCGGTGGCCGCCGATCTCCACCATGGTCGACACAAGGGGCAGGCTGGCGGAGGCGCGGACGCAAGGCACGTCGTCGGGCAGGGTACGCACGGGCAGGTAACCCGCGGTGCCGAAAACGACGTCGGAGGCAACGGCGTACATCTCCATCGGATTGGCGTTGAAAGTGTCGTCGTCGCAGGGGTCGAGCTTGTTCTGGACCTCCTCATAGACGAAGTCGCCGCCAGTCAGATTGCCGGTGCGCACGAAGGACATGAACGACATGAAGCGGCGATCGTCGCGGAAAGTCAGCATGATGCGCATGGTACGGCCAATCTGGTGGCTCTTGAAACTCACGGCGTTCATGGCGCCCGCCGACGTCCCCCACACGCTCGCAAAGTCGTCGCCGAAGCCATTCTCCATCAGGACGTCCAGGATACCCGCGGTGAAGATGCCGCGATACCCCCCGCCCTCGAGCACCAGCGCGATCCGATCCTCAGCCATAGCGTCTCCTTCTCTCGCGCAGCATTCTACCCTGACGGAGACCCCACTGCGTGTGCGCACGGCGCACTCCGAATGACGCCGTGCGCACACGCAGTGGGGTCTCCTCCCCGTTCGGGCTCGATAACAGCAGGGACCCCTCCTCCGCATGTGTGCGGCGTGTCATTCGGAGTGCACGCAGCGCGCATGTGGAGGAGGGGTCCCGTCGGTTCCCTATGTCAGTGGGGATCGCTTAGAACTGCGCGCCGCACTTCTTGCAGACGCGGACCTTCTTGCCCTCGGCGTTGTGGTCGTGACCGACGCGGGTGGCCTTGCCGCAGGAGGGGCAGACGAGCGCGACGTTGCTCACGTCGATCGCAGCCTCCTTCTCGACGATGCCGCCCTGCTGGTTGGCCTGGGTCGGCTTGGTGTGGCGCTTGACGATGGCCACGCCCTCCACGACGACCTTGCCCTCGGAGGGCAGGGCGCGCAGGACCTCGCCACGCGTGCCCTTGTCCTTACCGGAGAGGACCTCGACCTGGTCGCCCTTCTTCACGTTCATTTTCGGCATCTCTCGCGCCTCCTTACAGCGTCTCGGGTGCGAGCGAGACGATCTTCATGTAGTGCTTCTCGCGAAGCTCGCGGGCGACGGGTCCGAAGATACGGGTGCCCTTGGGCTCGCCTTCCTTGTCGACGAGGACGCAGGCGTTCTGGTCGAACTTGATGTAGCTGCCGTCCTTGCGGCGGGTCTCCTTGACGGTGCGCACGACCACGCAGCGGACGACGTCGCCCTTCTTGACGGAGCCGCCGGGAGTGGCCTCCTGGACTGCCGCCATGATGACGTCGCCGATGCCGGCGTAACGACGCTTGGAGCCACCCATAACCTTGATGCACTTCACGCGCTTCGCGCCGCTGTTATCGGCGACGTTCAGCTGTGTCTCCATCTGGATCATTTCATGCCTCCCAAACTACTTAGCGCGCTCGACGATCTCGACCACGCGCCAGCGCTTGGTCTTCGACAGCGGGCGGGTCTCCATGACGCGGACGGTGTCGCCGAGGCCGCACTCGTTCTTCTCGTCGTGGCAGTGCAGCTTCTTGCTGATGGTCATCATCTTGCCGTACTTGGGGTGGTGCTTGCGGTACTCGATCTGCACGGTGATGGTTTTGTCGCCCGAGATAGAGACGACCTGACCGGTGCGGACCTTACGTGCGTTCCTGGTTTCGGTATCAGCCATGTCTCACTCCGGTCTACTTCTCCGCAGCCGCGCCGGCTGCGATCTGACGTGCGCGCATCTCGGTCTGCACGCGGGCGATGTCGCGCTTGACGGTGGTCACGCGCGCCGTGTTGTCCAGCTGGCTCGTGGCCATCTGGAAGCGGAGGTTGAAAAGCTCCGCGCGGCACTCGTCGAGCTTAGTCGCCAGCTCGGCATCAGAGAGCGCCTGGATGTCCTTGTACTTCATAGTGGCTACTCCTCCTCGGCGAAGTCGGCGCGAGTGACGATCTTGGTCTTGATCGGCAGCTTGTGCTGGGCGAGACGCAGGGCCTCCTTGGCAGTGGCCTCGTCGACGCCGGCGATCTCGAACATGATGCGGCCGGGCTTAACGACGGCGACCCACTCCTCGGGGTTGCCCTTGCCCTTGCCCATACGGGTCTCGGCGGGCTTCTTGGTGATGGGCTTGTCCGGGAAGATGGTGATCCAGACCTTGCCGCCACGCTTCATGTAACGGGTGATGGCGATACGCGCGGCCTCGATCTGGCGGTTGGTGATCCAATCGCGCTCGAGGGCCTGCAGGCCATACTCGCCGAAATAGAGCTTGGTATTGCCCTTTGCCTGGCCCTTCATGGAGCCACGCTGCACCTTGCGGTGCGCAATTCGCTTAGGCGCGAGCATTAGCGGGCCCTCCTCTCATTGCGGTCACGGTCGCCACGGCCGCGGCGGCTGGGGCGCGAAGAGCCCTCGAGCTCGGGGTGCGGCGTGGGCTGACCGGCGAGCTTCTCGCCGTTGTAGATCCAAACCTTGATGCCGACGGCGCCCATGGTGGTGCGAGCGGTGGCCTCGCCGTAGCCAATGGCGGCACGCAGGGTGTGCAGAGGCACGCGGCCCTCGCGGTACCACTCGCGGCGGCCCATCTCGGCGCCGTTCAGACGGCCGGAGCACTGGATACGGATGCCCTGGGCGCCGGACTTGCGGGCGGACTGGACGGCCTTGCGCATGGCGCGACGGAAGGCGATACGACCCTCGAGCTGGTCGGCAATGGACTGCGCGACAAGCTGGGCGTCGAGCTCGGGACGGCGGATCTCGACGACGTCGACGTTGACGTTGCCCTTGCCGGCCTTGGCGATGGCCTCGAGCTCGGAACGCAGGGTGTCGATCTCGGCGCCCTTCTTGCCGATGACGATGCCGGGGCGAGCGGTGTAGATGGTCACCTTGACCTTCTCGCCGGCACGCTCGATCTCGACGCGGGAAAGCGCCGCGCGCTCGAGCTTCTTGGCGAGGAACTTGCGGATCTCGAGGTCGTTGCCGAGCTTGCTGGAGTAATCCTTATCGGCGTACCAGCGGGAACGCCAATTCTCGGTGATGCCCAGGCGGAGGCCGGTCGGCTTAACTTTGTGGCCCATTCCCTACGCCTCCTTCCGGGGTGCGACGATGACGGTGATGTGGCTCGTGCGCTTGTTGATGCGGCTCGCGGAGCCCTTGGCGCGCGGACGGATGCGCTTGAGCGTGGGGCCCTCGTCGACGTAGGCGTACTTGACGTAGAGGTTGTCGGCACGCAGGCCGTTGTTGTTCTCGGCGTTGGCGACGGCGGACTGCAGGGTCTTGGCGACCGGCTCGGCGGCGGCGCGGGTCGAGAACTGAAGAATCTCGAGCGCGCGGTCGACCTGCTTGCCGCGGATCTGATCGACGACCATGCGGACCTTGCGCGGAGCCATGCGGACGTACTTGGCGGTCGCGGAGACCTGGACCTCGTTTTCGGTGTTAGCCATTTCTCTCCTCAGCCCCCTTAGTCAGCCTTGTGGCCGCGGAAGGTACGGGTCGGGCTGAACTCGCCCAGCTTGTGACCGACCATGGACTCGGTGATATAGACGGGGACGTGCTTGCGGCCGTCGTGGACGGCGATCGTGTGGCCGACCATCTCGGGGAAGATGGTGGAGCTGCGCGACCAGGTCTTGATGACCTCTTTCTTGCCGGACTCGTTCATCGCGGTGACGCGCGCGAGAAGGCGGGTCTCCACGAACGGGCCCTTTTTCAGGCTTCTGCTCATACTTCGAACTCCTACTCTGCGCTACTTCGAGCGACGACGACGGATGATGAGGCGGTTGCTGGCCTTCTTGGGATCGCGCGTCTTGGCGCCCTTGGAAGGCTTGCCCCACGGCGAGACCGACGGACGGCCGGAGGTATGGTTCTTGCCCTCGCCGCCGCCGTGCGGGTGGTCGACGGGGTTCATGACCGTACCGCGGACGGTCGGGCGGACGCCGCGCCAGCGCTGGCGGCCGGCCTTGCCAATCACGATGTTGGAGTGCTCGGCGTTGCCGACGACGCCGATGGTCGCACGGCAGGTCAGCAGCACGCGGCGAAGCTCGGAGGAGGGCATACGCAGGATGGCGTAGCCGTTGTCCTTGCCCATGAGCTGGACGGAGGTGCCGGCGGAGCGGGCAATGGCCGCGCCCTTGCCGGGCTGGAACTCGACGGCGTGCACGAAGGTGCCGACGGGAATCTCGGACAGCGGCATGCAGTTGCCCGGCATGATGTCGACGTCCTTCTCGCCAGAGAGGACCTTATAGCCCACCTTGAGGTGCTCGGGGGCCAGGATGTAGGCCTTGGCGCCGTCGGCATAGTGCAGAAGCGCGATGCGGGCGGAGCGGTTGGGGTCGTACTCGATCGACGCTACGGTGGCGGGCACGCCATCCTTGCGACGCTTAAAGTCGATCACGCGATACTTACGCTTGTTGCCGCCACCCTGGTGACGGGTGGTGATGCGGCCGTTGTTGTTGCGGCCAGCCTTCTTGGGCAGGGGCTCGAGGAGCGACTTCTCGGGCTTGTCAGTGGTGATCTCGGAGAAGTCCGAGACCGTCTGCCAACGCCTGCCGGCGCTCGTCGGCTTGAGGTGTCTAACTGCCATTTCTTACAATCCCTTCTTTTCCGTTGGCCGTCCGCTTCGGGATGGGGCCTCGCGGCCCCGGCGGACGACACCGGACGTACTTCCTACCACGGTGCCGCGCGTATCCATCACACGCGGCAAGAGGACCCGCACGCCCCATCGGGTAAGGCGTGCGGGGAACTCACTACTCAGCGTCAGCAGCCTGCTGGCCGGCGAAGATCTCGATCTGCTCACCAGCGGCAAGCGTCACGATGGCCTTCTTCCAGGTACGGGTCTGACCAGCCTGATAGCGCACGCGCTTGGTCTTGGGCTTGACCCAGCTGGTGTTGACCTTGGTCACATGCACGCCGAAGAGCTTCTCGACGGCGGCCGCGATCTCCTCCTTGGGAGCAGTACGGGCAACCTCGAAGGTGTACTTGCCCTGCTCCATCATGTCGAACGAACGCTCGGTGACGACCGGGCGGATGATGACCTCGTAGGCGGACTTCATTATGCAAGCACCTCCTCGAAGTACTTGGCGACCTCGCGGCTCATGACCAGGGCCTTGTTGTCGATGAGGTTACGGGTGTTGGCCTCGGACTCGGCAACGAGGATCACGTTGGGGATGTTGCGGAAGGCCAGGTAGGTCTCGACGTCGTCGTCGGCGACCACGACGGTCACGCGCTTGTCGGTGAGTTCGAGGGCCTTCACGACCGCAGCCGCGGCCTTGGTCTTGGGCTCGAGCGCCAGGGAGTCGAGCACGATGAGCTCCTCGTCGGCCAGCTTGCCGGAGAGGACCGAGCGCATCGCGAGCTTGACCTCCTTGGAGTTGGAGCGCAGCGCGTGGCTGTGGGGCGTGGGCCCGAAGATGATGCCGCCGTGACGGAACTGGCCGGCGCGGTCGGAGCCCTGGCGGGCACGGCCGGTGCCCTTCTGGCGGAAGGGCTTCTTGCCGCCGCCGGAAACCTCGTGGCGGTTCTTGGTGCTGTGGGTGCCCTGACGCATCGAGGCCTCGTAAGCCACGACGACCTGGTGCACGACGGGGATGTTCGGCTCGATGCCGAAGACCTCGGAGGAGAGCTCGGTCTCGCCGGCCTGCTTGCCCTCCACGTTCTTCATCTGAATCTTAGACATGGGGGTCCTCCTTAAGCCATGCGGACTTGAACGATGGCGTTCTTGCCGCCGGGGACGGCGCCCTTGACGAGCATCAGGTTCTGCTCGGCGTCGACGCGGACGAGCTTGAGGTTCTTGACCGTGACGCGCTCGTCGCCCATGTGGCCGGCCATGTGCAGGCCCTTGCGGACGCGGGCGGGATAGGCGCACTGGCCAATGGAACCGGGCTTGCGCTGGTTGCGCGAACCGTGGGCCATGGGGCCGCGGGAGAAGTTCCAGCGCTTGATGGTGCCCTGGAAGCCCTTACCCTTGGACGTGCCGATGACGTCGACGGCCTTGACCTCGGCGAAGTCGGCCACGGTGACCTTGTCGCCGGTGGCGTACTGGCTGGCGTCCTCGACGCGGACCTCGCGCAGATAGCGCATGGGCTCGACGCCGTGGGCGGCGAAGTGACCCGCCATGGGCTTGTTGACGTGCTTTGCGGTGATGTCTCCGAAGCCAATCTGGACGGCCTCATAGCCGTCGGTCGCCTTCGTCTTAACCTGCGAGACGGTGCAGGGGCCAGCCTGGATGACGGTGACGGGGACGACGTTGTCGTCCTCATCCCAAACCTGGGTCATCCCGAGCTTGCGGCCAATGATGGTGCTGACCATGCTCTTTCCTTACCTTCGGTGGTCATGGGACCTCAGGCGCTCTCGCGCCCATCGGGGTCGCCATAGCGTGCGCTACCGAACCCCACCCCAGCGGACCACATCCTGTGGGACGCCGCCCTTTCGGCTGGTTTGGTCTGACACCGCGCTTCCGCTTTCCGGCCAGCACACCGGTCCGTTTCGCACAGCAAGACAGACTACCCCCGAAGAAGCAGCCTTGCTAGTGTACACGCTTCCGAGCGTCTCCACAATCTCTACGCGGGACTTTTTTTGGGCAGAGCTGCGGGTATGCCTAGGCGGTCGCCCAGCCGCGGCTGCGCTCGACGGCGCGGTGCCAGCCGGAGGTGAGGCGGTCAGCCTCCGCGGGGTCCATGGCGGGGCCGAATTCCTTGCCGAGACTCCACATCTGGCTGATCTCATCCAGGCTCCCCCACACGCCGGTCGCAAAACCCGCCAGGTAGGCGGCGCCCAGGGCGGTGGTCTCCAGGATGCGCGGGCGCAGGACACGCTTGCCGAGGATATCGGACTGGAATTGCATGAGGAAGGCATCCCGCGTGGCACCGCCGTCCACGCGCAGGGCCGTGAGCTGGGTGCCCGTGTCCTTCTCCATGGCGTCCACAAGGTCGGCGACCTGATAGGCGATCGCCTCGTCCGCCGCGCGGATGATATGGTCTGCCGTAGTGCCGCGCGTGATGCCCACGATGGTACCGCGCGCGTACATGTCCCACCAGGGGGCGCCCAGGCCCGTGAAGGCAGGCACGAGGTAGACGCCGCCCGTGTCCGGGACCGAAGCCGCGCGCTTTCCGGACTCGGCGCTGCTCGAGATGATGCCGAGGCCGTCGCGCAGCCACTGCACGACCGAGCCGCCCACAAAGACGGAGCCCTCCAGGGCATAGCTGGTTTTGCCGCCCACCTGGCTCGCGATGGTCGAGAGCAGGCCGTTTTGGGACTCAACGACCCTGTCGCCCGTGTTCATGAGCAGGAAGCAGCCGGTGCCGTAGGTACTCTTGGCATCGCCCACAGCAAAGCAGCCCTGGCCGAAGAGGGCCGCCTGCTGGTCGCCCGCCATGCCCGCGACGGGGATCTTGCGGCCCATGAAGTTCGCGTAGCCGTAGACCTCGCTATTGGAACGGACCTCGGGCAGGATCGCGCGCGGGATGTCGAGCGCGCGCAGAATCTCTTCGTCCCAGTCGAGCTTATGGATGTCATAGAGCATCGTGCGGCTCGCGTTGGTCACGTCGGTCACATGGACCGCGCCGCCCGTGAGGTTCCACACGAGCCAGGAGTCCACCGTGCCGAAAGCCAGCTCACCCGCCTCGGCGCGCTGCTGGGCACCCTCGACGTGGTCGAGGATCCAACGGATCTTGGTCGCGGAGAAGTAGGCGTCCGGCAGAAGGCCCGTCGCGGCCTTGATGTGGTCGGTCATGCCCGGGCGGCGCGTGAGCTCGTCGACGATCGGCGCCGTGCGGCGGCACTGCCAGACGATCGCGTCGTAGATGGGCTCGCCCGTGGCGCGGTCCCAGATGATGGTGGTCTCGCGCTGGTTGGTGATGCCGATGGCGGCGATGCGGGCGGGATCGATGCCCGAGGCGGCCACAGCCTCGTTCATGGTGCCGTACTGGGTGGCCCAGATCTCGCGCGGGTCGTGCTCGACCCAGCCCTCCTGGGGGAAGAACTGCGTGAACTCGCGCTGTGCGACGCCGACGACCTGCTGGTCGTTATCGAAGACGATCGAACGGCTCGACGTGGTGCCCTGGTCGAGGGCGACGACATAGGTGGGCTCGCTCATGGCTTTCCTTCCCGAGGGGTTGTGTGATTCCTACATTGAACGGCTCGCGACGACGTCGACGCCCGTGCCGCAGACGTCCGCGAGCACGACGTCGCCGACGTGCACGGGGGCCTGGACGCAGACGTCGTCGAGCGCCGCAACGATATCGAACATCTTGCCCTTGGGCACGTCGCCCGCCGTCTTGACGGGCAGGCTGGGGTGGGCTGCCCCCTCGATCCGGACGGTGGTGGTGACGATGCGGACGGGGTTGGTGAGCTCCGACTTGCCATAGACCGCGCCGCGGGGGCATTTGTTGCCCGTGACGGCGTAGCCGTTTTCCTCATCCACCTGCAGGTGGCAGCCGTTGGGGCACATGGTGCAGATGACCTCGGTCATGCCTCTACCTCCTCTGCCCGGACCTCGACCGTGCGACCCGCGTAGGGCGCCAGGTCATCGGCGGCGAGCTTGATGTGTTCCATCTCGCCGGGCGCCATGCGCTGGCGGCGGAAGCTCTTGACCTCCTGGCCGTCGCAGGTCACGACGATGCGGCTCTTGCCCAGGGGACGGCGCACGCGGAACGAGACGGAAGAGGTCTCCCCCGGGACCAGGCGCATCCGCTGGGGGACGGTGTAGCCGACGTCGCTGCCGGCGGAGAGCTCGACCGTCGGGGCAGCCGTCTCGGCGCCCACCTGCACATAGGCCGCGGCCGAGGCGCCAGCCCGCTCGGCCTCCTCGCTCACGAAATCGACCAGGTCGTGGACCTGCACGACGTTGCCGCAGGCGAAGATGCCCGGGGCCTGGGTCTCCATGTTCTCGTAGACCACGGCGCCCTTGGTATGCGGGTCCATCGGGATGCCCGCCTGGCGCGTGAGCTCGTTTTCGGGAATGAGGCCGACGGACAGCAGGATCGTGTCGACGTCGAAAGTCATCTCCGTGCCCGGCACCGGCTTGCGGTCGGGCCCGATCTGGGCCACCACAGCCTGCTCCACGCGGTCGTGACCCTTGATGTCTACGATGGTATGGGAGAGGTAGAGGGGGATGTCGAAGTCGTTCAGGCACTGCACGATGTTGCGGGTGAGGCCGCCGGAATAGGGCATGAGCTCGACGCAGGCGAGGACCTTGGCGCCCTCCAGCGTCATGCGACGGGCCATGATGAGGCCGATGTCGCCCGAACCCAGGATCAGCACGCGCTTGCCGACCATGTAGCCTTCCATGTTGATGTAGCGCTGCGCAGCGCCGGCCGTGTAGACGCCCGCGGGGCGAGTGCCGGGGATGCTGATCGCGCCGCGAGTGCGCTCGCGGCAGCCCATGGCCAGCACAACGGCATGGGCGCGGACGATCTGGTAGCCGTCCTTCGTGCTGGCAGTGTGCACCGCATGCACGGGCAGACCCCCGTCCGCGGCGGGGCCGGGCTCGACCGCAAGCACCATCGTGTCCAGCCGGACCTCGCAACCCGTCTGGGCAAGCAGGTCCTCGAAGCGCTCCGCGTACTCGGGACCCGTGAGCTGCTCGCCGAAGCGGTGCAGGCCGAAGCCGTTGTGGATGCACTGGTTGAGGATGCCGCCCAGCTCCTGGTCGCGCTCGACGACCAGCACGCGGCGCAGCCCCTGCTGCCAGGCGGCGTTGGCCGCAGCGATGCCGGCAGGTCCGCCACCCACCACCACGAGGTCGTAAATCTCGTCGGTCATTATCCTTACGCTCCCCTCTTGGCCTGGGAGTCGAGGACGCTGCTGCCGTCCTCGTCCTGCAGCACGTCGAGCGGGTCCATCCCCAGCTCGCGGCAGATGATCTCCAGTACGCGTGGCCCGCAGAAGCCGCCCTGGCAACGGCCCATGCCCGTACCCGCACGGCGCTTGACGCCGTCGATGGTCGTCGCGGGCACCTCGGTATGGAGGGCCCAAACAATCTCGGCTTCCGTGACCGTCTCGCAGCGGCAAATCACATGGCCGTAGAGCGGGTTTTCAGCTATGAGGGCGGCACGCTCCTCGGGCGTCTTTTCCGCGAAACGGATGTGGGTGCGGCCGTCACGGTAGTCCTGTTTACGATCGCCCACCACGCCAAGGCGGACAAGGATGTCGCGTGCCTCCTCGGCGACCGCCGGCGCGCAGGAGAGGCCCGGGGACTTC
This sequence comes from uncultured Actinomycetes bacterium, assembly GCA_900315165.1. Classification (GTDB taxonomy): domain Bacteria; phylum Actinomycetota; class Coriobacteriia; order Coriobacteriales; family Atopobiaceae; genus Olegusella. The sequence continues at coordinate 52,752 of OMXZ01000006.1, forward strand.
ATGCCCGCCAGATCCACGAAGCCGGGAACATCGGGAGCCTCGCCGATGACGAAGTCGCCGGAGTCCACGTTGGCGCGGACGCCCGCAAAGTTGCGTATGTTGTCACTCAGGTCGAGCGAGGGCACGGACAGGCGCGCCTGGCTGGCCACGAAGTCCTGGCCGGCCGCGGTGCAGGCGGTGTTGTACTCCTGGTCGTCCGGCAGCGGCTCGGCGTCGGGACCCACGATCACGTTGCCGTGGACCGTCGGCGCCACGAGCACGCCCTTGCCCTTCTCGTTGGGGCACTGGAAAACGACCGTATTGACCAGGCCCGCCGCGCTATGGTCGAGCAGGTAGTACTGGCCGCGGGTCGGTGTGATGTGGAAGGCGTGGCTAGCGATCAGGTCGTGCACATGCGCCGCGTCCACGCCGGCGGCGTTCACGACCGCACGCGCCTCGACCTCGCCTTGCGGCGTCGTCAGGACAAAGGTTCCGTCCTCGGCCTTTTTGATGGCCGTGACCGGCGCACGAAGCTTGAGCTCCACGCCATTGCGGACGGCGACCTCGGTCATCGCGATCGCGTATTCCCAGGGGTTCACGATAGCCGCGCTCGGCGCCCAGAGCGCACCAGCTATGGACGGTGCCAGGTTGGGCTCCTTCTCGTGCGCCTGCTCGGCGTCAAGTAGTTCCATGCCCGGCACACCGTTCGCCACGCCGCGGTCGTACAGGGTCTGGAGCCGCGGCAGGTCGCCCTCGTCCAGCGCCACCACCATGCTGCCGCATTGGCGATAGCCCACGTCGAGCCGCTCGCAGATCTCCTTGGCCAGCTCCACGCCGCGCACGTTGAGCCTGGCCATGACGGTACCGGGCTCCGGGTCGTAGCCCGCGTGCAGGATCGCGCTGTTCGCCTTGGTCGTCCCGTCGGCCACATCGTTTTTGGCCTCGAGGATCACGACGCCGGTCTCATAGCGTGAGAGCTCATAGGCAGTCGCGGCGCCAATCACACCGCAGCCGATTATCGCAACGTCGTACACGCCTCCCCCTTCGACGTTCGTCATCAGTGCAGGCATATGATAGTCAGACTATCACCCTATGACCATCTCTTCTCGGTAGAAGGTCGATACCTACGGTAAGGAGAGCATTCGCGCTCCGCAGCGCTCCTGGCGCGCACGGGCCGGGCTCCCTTGCACCTAAGCGAGGCTCCCTCCGGGCCGCGCAGCTCCCGACGAATTCCGAGCGGCACCCGGCGACAGCCACGCAGCCCATGACGACGAGCTCGTAGCTGTTGACAACAGGCACGCAGTCCCCGACGACAAGCCCGCCGTTTTACGAGCTGGGAGCCCCGCCAGCTTCCAAAACGGCGTCGTCGTTGTCCGCGGCTGCGTGGTAGTCGTCGGGCGCTGCGTGGCCGTCGTCGGCCGCGAGCGGGGGGCGCATTTACGGGCGGTTTGCCCATTCATACAAACAAGCCCGCTCTGCAGGGCTAACTGCAAAGCGGGCTCGCGGACGCACAGCGAAACGGGGCTACTTCAGGAAATCACGCACCTGGGCTGCGACACCAGCGCCGTCCAGGCCATACTTGGCAAGCAGGTCGAGCGCAGGGCCGGACTCGCCGAAGACGTCGTTCACGCCAACCTTGCGGACGGGCGTCGGACGCTTCTCTGCCAGTGCACCGAGCACGGCATCGCCCAAGCCGCCGATCACGGAGTGCTCCTCGACGGTCACGACGCGGCCGGTCTTTTCGGCGGACGCGAGCACGAGCTCCTCGTCGAGCGGCTTGATGGTATGGATGTTGATGACCTCGGCATCGATGCCCTCGGCAGCCAACGTCTCGGCTGCCTCGAGCGCGGAGCCGACCATCAGGCCGGTCGCGATGATGGTCACATCGGAACCGGTGCGCTCGACGATGCCCTTCCCCAGCTCGAATTTGTACGTCACGGGATCGTGAATCACGGGTGCGGCAAGGCGGCCGAAGCGCATATACATGGGCCCGACGTAGTCGTAGGCGGCCTTGACCATCGCGCGGGCCTCGACGTCGTCAGCCGGGCAGCACACCGTCATGCCGGGGATGGTGCGCATGAGGGCGATGTCCTCGTTGCACTGGTGGGTGGCGCCGTCCTCGCCCACGGAGATGCCGGCGTGCGTGGCGCCGATCTTCACGTTGAGGTGCGGATAGCCGATGGTGTTGCGGACCTGCTCGAAGGCGCGGCCGGCGGCAAACATCGCAAAGGTGCTGGCAAAGGGCTTACGGCCGGTGGTGGCAATGCCTGCGGCGACGCCCATCAGGTTGGCCTCGGCGATGCCCACGTCAATGAACCGCTCGGGGTGCGCGGCCTTGAACTTGCCGGTCTGGGTGGCCGCCGCGAGGTCGGCATCGAGGACGACCAGGTCGTCATGGTCGTCGCCCAACTCCACAAGGGCCGCGCCGTAGCTGGCGCGCGTCGCTATCTTCTGCACGTCGCTCACAGTTCCTCACCTGCCTTCACGAGCTCGGCCATTGCCTGCTCGTATTGCTCGTCATTGGGGGCCTTGCCGTGCCAGCCCACCTGGCCCTCCATGAAAGAGACGCCCTTGCCCTTGACTGTCTTGCAGATGATGGCCGTGGGGGCGCCCTTGGTCGCGCGGGCCTCGGCGAAGGCGGCGCGCAGCTGGTCGAAGTCGTTGCCGTCGGCGACGTTGACGACATGGAAGTTGAAGGCGCGGAACTTCTCGTCGATCGGGTAGGCCGCATTGACCTCCTCGATCGTGCCGTCGATCTGGAGGTTGTTGTTGTCCACGATCAGGCAGAGGTTGTCCAGCCTGTGGTTGCCCGCGAGCATCGCGGCCTCCCAGACCTGACCCTCCTCGATCTCGCCGTCGCCCAGCAGGGTATAGACGCGGTAGTCGTCGCCGAACATCTTGGCCGAAAGCGCCATACCCACCGCGACCGACACGCCCTGGCCCAGCGAGCCGGTGGACATGTCGATGCCCGGGGTGTCGTTCATATTGGGATGGCCCTGCAGGTGCGAGCCGATATGGCGCAGCGTGGTCAGGTCCTCGCGGGGGAAATAGCCCCTCTCGGCCAGCGTCGCATAGAGGCCGGGCGCCGTGTGACCCTTGGACAGGACGAAGCGGTCACGGGCGGGGTCCTGCGGGTTGGCGGGGTCGACGTGCATCTCCTCGAAATAGAGGTACGTGAAGATCTCGGCCGCCGAGAGCGACCCGCCGGGATGGCCCGACTTGGCGGCGTGGACGCCCTCGATGATGCCCTTGCGGACCTCGACGGCGATCTTCTTGAGCGCGAGATTGTCCATGTCCTACTCCTCCGGAAGGATGTGGAAGCCGAGCGAGGAGATGTCCTTGGCGAAGCCCTTGACCGTATCGACCGAGAGGTCGAACGGCGCACGGCCGCGGTTGAACCACTTCTCGAGCACGTTGTTGGGCACGGTGATGATCTCGACGCCCAGCTGCTCGGCCTGAATGATGTTGTAGACCTCGCGGGTCGAAGCCCAAAGTATCTCGGTCAGGGGGCGGTCCTCCGTGATGGCCACGGCATGCTTGATCGTGGGGATGGGGTCGCTGCCGGCGTCGGAGATGCGGCCGGCGAAGATCGACACATAGCCGGGGACGGCGGGGTTGAGGGCCTCGACGACCTTATCCACCTGCTCCTCGGTGAAGACAGCCGTGACGTTCACGTGGACGCCCTGGTCCGAGAGCTTCTTGATCAGGTCGTAGGTCGGGGTACCGTCGGTCTTGAGGCAGGGAATCTTGACGAAGACGTTGTCGCCCCAGGTCTTGATCTCGAGGGCCTCCCTCTCCATGCCCTCGTAGTCGTCGGCGAAGACCTCGAAGGAGACGGACTTGTCGGGGATGGCCTCGAGGACCTTGTGGGCGAAGTCGCGGTAGTTGGTGACGCCGCCCTTCTTCATGAGGGACGGGTTGGTCGTGAAGCCGTCGACCCCCTTGGCATTCATCTCGAGCATGCCCTCGAGGTTGGCCCCGTCGGCAAAGATCTTTATGGACATGTGGTACCCCTTTCGCAACGCGCGAACGTAAATAACCTCCGCTCAGAAGGTTACTACCTCGCGGGCGTCCGCGGGGGCCGATACGGCAAACGGGGGTTAATGTGCGGACATGCCACCGCCCTTAGCCCAGGCGGCCAAAGCCCTGCCCGAACGCTTCGTGCACCTCGCTGATCGTAACGATAGCGTCGGGGTCGAGGCGGGCGACGAGCTCCTTGAGGCGCATCGTCTCGGATCGGCCCAGCACGCACAGGAGCACGGGGCGCTCGTTGCCGCTCCAGACGCCGCGCGCCTGAAGCTCCGTGCAGCCTCGCCCGAGGTCGTACATAATCGCGTTGGCGATGGCCTCGTGCTGGTCGGAGATGACGTAAGCCACACGTTCGGTGCGCGGGCCGTCCACGACCATGTCGATCATGCGGCTGCTCACGGCGAGCGCGATCACGGCGTAGAGGGCGTTCTTGAGCGAGAAGACGGGCACGGATGCGAGGATGATCAGGCCGTCGACCGCGAGTGCCACGGTACCGACGGAGGCGCCGGTCCGTTTGGCGATCATCTGGCAGATGATGTCGGTGCCGCCCGTGTTGCCGCCGGTGAGGAAGACGAGGCCGATGCCGCCGCCCACGAGCACGCCGCCCCAGATGGCAGAGAGCAGGAGGTCGCCCGAGCCGAGGTTGGGCAGGAAGGGCACAAGCGCGTCGGTCAAAAAACCCGATGCGAGGATGCCCGCAATCGAAAGGGTCACATAGGTACGGTCATGCGTGCGGAGCTCGACGTACACCAGGAGCAGCACGTTCATCAGGATGGTCTGGATGCCGACGGGCAGAAGGATGCCCGCCTGCTTGGCCACCGCGTAGACGATGGTCGCGATGCCCGTGAGGCCGCCGGCGGCAAGGCCATTGGGCACCTCGAAGCAGTCGATGCCGAGGGCGTAGATGAAGGAGCCCGCCACAATCAGCGCGGCGTCGCGCAGGGTGCTGCCTATGGGTCTGCGCCTGGCGCGCCTGTCTTGTTGAGAGAAGCTCTGCACCTACGCCTCCTCTCCCCCGCCGATCGCCCAGCGGTGGTAGCCGATGACGAAGGGGTCGAGGTCGCCCTCCTTGAGGACGGAATCCACGTTGCCCGTCTCGACGCCCGTCCGCAGGTCCTTGACCATCTGGTAGGGATAGAGCACGTAGCTGCGGATCTGGTTGCCCCAGGAGATGTCGGACTGGGGGCCGCGGATCTCGTCGATCTCGCTCGCGCGCTTCTGCAGCTCGAGTTCATAAAGCTTTGAGCGCAGGATGTTCATCGCGAAGGCCTTGTTCTGCAGCTGGCTGCGTTCGTTTTGGCAAGTCACAACGATACCCGTCGGCAGGTGCGTGATGCGGACGGCGGAGTCGGTGGTGTTGACGCCCTGGCCGCCGTGGCCGTGGCTGTGGTAGACGTCGATGCGCAGGTCGTCCGGATCGATGTCGACCTCGACCGTGTCGGGCAGGACCGGCAGGACCTCCACGCCGGCGAAGGTGGTCTGGCGGCGCTTTTTGGCGTCGGTGGGCGAGATGCGGACCAAACGGTGGATGCCGTGCTCGGCGCGAAGCATGCCGTATGCGTTGGGACCGCTCACCGTGATGGTCGCGCGGTCGAGGCCGATCGCCTCGCCGGGCGTCGCGTCATTGACGGTGACCTTCCAGCCGCGGCGATCGCAATAGGCCAGGTACATGCGGAAGAGCATCTCGCACCAGTCCTGCGCCTCGAGGCCGCCCTGGCCCGGGTTGATGTTGACGATGGCGTCACCATGGTCAAGGTCGTCGGTGAACCAGCTCGCGAGCTCGAGCTCGTCGAGTTCGCGGTCGAGCTGGTCGCAGATCTGCGCGGCCTCCGCGAGGGTCTCCTCATCACCCAGCTCGCCACCCAGCTCGAGCGCTGCCTCGGCGTCGCCGACGGCCGCGTGGGCGCGCTCGACGGCGGCCACGTCACCTTTGGCCTGGGTCAGGCGGGCCATCGTGTCCTGGGCGGCCGCCGCGTCGTCCCAGAAACCGGACGCCGCGCTCTGCCGCTCGAGTTCCGCGACGAGCCCGCGTTTCTCCTCGATATGCAGGTAATCTTCGATGCCGGCAAGCCGCTTCTTCAGCCCGTCGATCCTATCCTGCGAAATGTCTGCCATACTTCCCCTCGCACTAAACGTAAGAACGGTGTGTCGGTCTGGCCGCTCTGGGACCCACGGCTTCGGGCCCCCTTGCGGCCATTGTGAGCCTGGACCCCCCCGAGGGAAGGCGCGCGAGCCTCGTCTGGCAGCGCTTTATGCTGCGTTTCGAGGCTGCGCCTTCCCTCGGGGGATTCGTTAGGCGAGCTGGCCGCAAGGGGGCCCGAAGCCGTGGGTCCCAGAGCGGCCAGCCCGCCCCCGCTCACCGATTCTTGCCGTGGCAGTTCTTGAATTTCTTGCCGCTTCCGCAGGGGCAGGGGTCGTTGCGCCCGACGCCCACATAGGGGTCAGGGTCGTCCGCCTTGCGATAGGTGGCCGGCTTGGAAGCGGGCTGGAGCCTCTTGCCGTCGACCTGGGCGCCAGCTGCCTGACGACGGGCGGCGGAGTCGCCCTGGTCGCCGTCGACCTCGGCTGGGCCGGACAGGCGAGCGTTGCGCAGGCGGTCGGGCTGGGCCTCTGTGGCCTGCTGGGCCGGAGTGCGGCGCAACTGCAGACGCAGGATGGTGCGCAGGTAGTCCTCGTACATGGTATTGACGAGCTCGGTGAAGGCGCGGTAGGCCTCGCTCTTGTACTCGACGAGCGGGTCGCGCTGGCCGAAGCCTCGCAGGCCGATGCCCGTCTTGAGGTAATCCATGTCCTGCAGATAGGCCATCCAGCGCGTATCGATCACACGGAGCATGACCTGCATGGAGAGGGCCTGCATGATCTTGTCGCCGAACTCGGAGCTCTTTTCCTCGTAGCAGCGGTCGATGTAGGCGTCGAGCGTCTCAGCCAGCTCGTCCGCATCCGCGCCGTTGAGCTCGGGCACGTCGGTGCGGCCCGTGAGGTTCTCGGCCCAGTCGCGCAGCCCCTCGAGATCCCACTCCTCCGGGTCGACGCCCTCCGCGCAGGACTCCCCGACCTTGCGCTCCACGGTGTCCTGGGTGACCTCGCTCACGTGCGCCGTCAGGTCCTTGCCGTCGAGGATCTTGTTGCGCTCCTCGTAGATGACCTGGCGCTGCTTGTTCATGACGTCGTCGTAGTCCAGGACGTTCTTGCGCATGGAGAAGTTGATCTGCTCGACCTTGCGCTGGGCGCTCTCCACGGCCTTGGTGACCATCTTGGCCTGGATGGGCATGTCGGCCGGCATGTCGGCACGGTCCATCATGTCCGAGATGCGATCCATGCGGTCGCCGCCGAAGAGCCGCATCAGGTCGTCCTGGAGGGAGAGATAGAACTGTGTCTCGCCCGGGTCGCCCTGACGGCCGGAGCGGCCGCGCAGCTGGTTGTCGATGCGGCGGCTCTCGTGGCGCTCGGTGCCGACCACGCACAGGCCGCCCGCGAGCAGGACATGCATGCGCTCGATGGCGCAGGCATAGTAGTAATAGTCAATCACGCGGCCGGCGTCCTCGGCGGAGAGCGCCTCGTAATCCTCGGCGTCGCGCTCCTCCTTGACGGCGGCCTTGCTGCGCAGGGCGTTGGCAACGTCGCAGAGGCGCTTGACGCGGCCGGCCCTGTTTGCCTTGTGCTTCTCCTCGTCGAAGACACCCGAGTCGGTCAGGTCGATGCCTTCCTCGTCCTTGAGCTTCTTCGCCGCCGCAGGCCATTTCGTGAGCTCGTCGGCGAGCTGCGCGTGCTTGGCCTCCACGTCTGCAGCGCCGATGCCGATGGCGCCCAGATGCTCGCGGACATAATCGTTGGCCATGGCCTCGGGATTGCCGCCGAGCAGGATGTCGGTACCACGGCCGGCCATGTTGGTCGCGATGGTCACGGTACCCTCGCGACCCGCCTGTGCAATGATCTGGGCCTCACGCTCATGGTACTTGGCATTCAAAACCTGATGGTCGATGCCGCGCTTGGAGAGGATGGAAGACAGGCGCTCCGAGCTATCGATCGTCGTGGTGCCCACCAGGCAGGGTTGACCCGCGGCGTGGCGCTCGGCCACGTCATCGGCCACCGCAGCGAACTTGGCGTCAATCGTCTGATAGACGAGGTCGTCGTGGTCCCGGCGGATCACGGGGCGGTTGGTCGGGATGACCTGCACGGGCAGGTTGTAGATCTCGCGGAACTCGGCGTCCTCGGTCACGGCGGTACCCGTCATGCCCGAAAGCTTGTCGTAGAGGCGGAAATAGTTCTGGAGCGTGATGGTCGCGAGGGTCTGGTTCTCCTCGCGGACGATCACGCCTTCCTTGGCCTCCACGGCCTGGTGCAGGCCCTCGGACCACCGACGGCCTTCCATGATGCGGCCCGTAAACTCGTCGACGATCTTGACCTCGTTGTCCACCACGATATAGTCCTTGTCGCGATGGAAAAGGTACTGCGCCTTGAGCGCCTGCTGCAGGTGGTTGACAAGCTGACCGGACATGTCGCCGTAGATATCGGTACCCAGGCGCTCCTCCACCTTGCGCAGGCCCTGCTCGGTCACGGCGATCGTGCGCTTGGCCTCGTCCATCACGAAGTCGCCGTCGGGCTCGGGGCGCTCGCCGGTGATCGGGTCGGCCGGGAGCTCCTCGGCACGCTTGAGGCCGCGGACCGCACGTGCGAAGTCCTTGTAGGTGCCGGCCGACTTGGTGCCCGCGCCGGAAATGATAAGCGGCGTGCGCGCCTCATCGATCAGGATGGAGTCGACCTCGTCGACCACGGCGAAGTGGTGCCCGCGCTGCACACGCATATCGGGTCGGGTCACCATGTTGTCGCGCAGGTAGTCGAAACCGAACTCGGAGTTGGTACCGTAGGTCACGTCCGCGGCATACGCAAGCTTCTTCAGGGGGATGGACATGCCGTTCTGCAGAAGGCCCACCTTCATGCCCATGAAGGTGTAGATCTGCCCCATCCACTCGCTGTCGCGGCGGGCCAGGTAGTCATTGACGGTGACGATGTGGACCCCCTCCCCCGCGATCGCATTGAGGTAGCCCGCGAGGGTCGAGACGAGCGTTTTGCCCTCGCCCGTCTTCATTTCGGCGATCATGCCGCGATGCAGGGCGATGCCGCCGATAATCTGCACGTCGAAGTGCCGCATGCCCAGCACGCGGCTCGAGGCCTCACGCACCGCTGCGAAGGCATCGGGCAGAAGGTCGTCGAGCGTCTCGCCATCCGCATACCGGCCGCGCAGAACCTCGGTCTGCGACGAGAGCTCCTCGTCGGTCATTCCCGCATAGGTGCCGGCCAGGTCGTTGACCTGCCCCGTAATCGCCTCGAACTCCTTGAGTTGCTTGTCCGCCCCGCGCGACAGCAGCTTGGAAAAGAAGCCAGCCATACCCGTCCTTCACTTCGCCGGGCTGAGAGCCCGCTGCCGATGGTCCCGGCGCGCGATGCGTGCACAGTGCCCGCGCGCCGCATAATTTCACATTCTCTAAGGTATCGCCTCGTGACCCGCGATATACCCGCAACCCGCTCCGCCCATCAAATAAACGCGCTTCACCCGCAAGACGAACGCTCCCGCCGCATGCGCCCTGCGACGATATGGGCGGGAGCGACAGGTTGTGCTTCGCCGTGGCGCCCGGCGCGCGGTAGCGGGACCGTGCCTACGCGAGCGCCGTCATACCACCGTCCTCGCCGCCCATGGGGAACAACGACGCCGCAAGCTCGCGCAAGGTGCGCGAGGGCGGCAAGCCCACAGTCGCGATGAGGTGCGCGCTGTACTGCGCATAAGCCTGCTGGCCCTCCGCAGTACGGCCCGCAAGGCACAGGGACTCCATAAGTACCGCGATGGCGTCCTCGCGGATGCGGTCGGCGGCATGGGCATCCTGGGCGAACTGCACCGCCAGCTGACGGCGCTCCGTCGCCGTCGCGGCGCGCGCACCCGCGACCATCGCGGTGGCGAACATGCCCCTCAGCTCATCCCGGCGCGTTGTCGCCTCGGGGACATCCCCCACCACCGCGCAGTCGAGGTCGCCACGATAGAGCGAGCGCGCCTGGCTCGCCCGTTCCACGACCGCCTCGTGGAGCCCTTCGTTCATCGTCGCCTTGGACACCGCCTCCTCAAAAAGGTCGATGTCGCACGTTACGACCGCCGGGTCGAAGGCGATGGTACCCTCCGCCTTGTTGAGCCTGAAGATGTCGAATCCGTTGCGCTGGCATCCGAAAAGCGAGCGCGTCGTGCTGATGGACTCGTAGAGGCGCTGGGACCCGGAGCGCGCATCATGCGACGGCCACACGGCCTCGATCAGCTCGCCGCGGCGCAGCGTGTGACCGGGGGCCATCCCGAGCAGAGAGAGCAGGGCGATCGCATGCCTGCGCGAGAAGCCTTCCTGAGCGACCTGGCGACCGTCAAGCGTGGCGGAAAAGCCACCCAGTAGGGTGAGGTAGACAGCATGGTTTCCGGATTTCGTATCGTCGTCGAGCATGAGGGGTCCTTTCGATGGGGCAGCGTCCGCAACGCCGGCCTTGTAGTCAGTCTTGCCCGTAGTCTTGTCCTTGCCCGGGGGGCCGGCCTTGTCGACCGAACCGAAGCCCGCCTCGCCCAGTGCACGGCGCCAGGCGCGGGGCAGCTGCAGGGCAAAAAGCCCCGAGATCGCCCCGCAGTCGTTCGCGAGCACGTACGTCAGCCACAGCGCGTCATGCGAGAGGTGCGCACGTGACAACGTCTGCAGGCGCAGCGCCTCGCGCGGCACAACCGGGCGCGGCCCGTCATCGACCTCCCCGTTCAGGGGGCCGTCGCAGCCCGCCGCGACGAGCAGGCGTGCGAGGTCGCAGGGAATAGAGCGGAGGTCATCGGCGCTCATCGCAAGCTCCCGGAGAAAACCCGGCTCGCCCTTCGCCGTCAGGGCGACCGCGTCAATCAGGAGGGCGACCTGTCTGAGGTAGCGGTTTTCCGTTCCCCGCAGTATGACGGCGGCGTGCGAGGCGCGGACGTGCGCCGGGACCCAGCTTTTCCTCCGCAGGTCGCTCACGGCGCCGACAACCAGCAGCGCCGCCTGCACCGCAAGGTCGCCGCACCGCTCCGCCTGAGACTCCGCTTGATCGAGCAGGGCACCCGACTGCCCGCCCGCGATCACTGCAAGCACCTCGGGTATGGCGCGCTGGTAGGCGACATAGCGCTTCTCGCGGGTTTCCTCGAGCAGGCGGCGCGAACGTTCGAACACGGGCTCGAGGCCGGGAGACGGCGTCTCGCCGATCAGCGCGGTCGCGAGGCGCAGGTCGTTCACCAGCAGCGCCTCGGGCAGGCAGGTTGGCCAGCCTACGGCCGCCCCGGTCGATATCTCCTGGACCGCCTGAGACGGGCGCCCACCGAGAATGTGCATCAGCGCCGTGATGTGCTCAAGCATCGGAACGGTCATCGTGTCTACATAGGTGGCGGAACGCTTCAATGCTTTTGCCCCTGATGTCAGCCGACGGCAAGCCGCGAGCAGCGTTACGTAGGCGTACTCGTGCTCGTCGGGCTGCTGGACGTGCCCGCCGACCAGCGTCTCGTCCGCCTTGATGGCCCGCGAGGCCTTGCCGGTCATGACCCGGTAGGCCCTGTTCGTCAGACGATAGCCCTCTTCCTCCTCCATATAGAGCCTGCGGGCGAGGCTCAGTCCGTCGCGCACGATGCGCAGCGATCCAGCGAAGCAGAATTCGACGCCCCAGCGCAATACGCTCTTGCACTGCAGCTCCTGCGATGCGCACAGGCCGCAGCAGAAGGCCGCCCTCACATAGTCGCCCCTTTGGCAGAGGGTCTCCGCCGTCCTCAGCCAGACGTCGTCGTCGATTCCCTCAACAGACCGGATCGCTGTATAGCAGCCCTTCAAGCGCTCGGTGTTGCCCACCCCCGCGCACTCGAACGTCGCCTCCACCGGATTGACACCGAGGAAGGGGGCCTCCTCCGCAAGCAGGTCGAACGTCTCCCGATCCAGTCGCGGCACCGCGTAGGTCAGCTCTTCGAACGTACCCGACCCGAGCAGCACCATGGCCAACCGCAGCCGGCGCTCCTCCTCCGGCAGACCGCAGCGCAAGGTCGCTGCGACGACCTGGGTCAAGGCCAAGTCATAACGCGGGACGGCAGGCTCGCCGCCCTTCCTGAGCGGATCCACAAGCATCGGTATGCCGTGTGTGCGCGACCAAGCCGCACGAGTCCCCTCGTCGTCCCGGTACGGCATACGGTAGAGCAACTCCTTCGTCCTGACGACCACAGCCTCGGGCAGGGCCTCGACGAATTGATAGGCTTCCGCCTCCATAGTGGCGAGTACAGCCGCCCCATCCCCGCAAAGCGCTCGCACCCCTTCGACGAGCTGGGCGATCTCGTCTTCCGAAGCAGCGGGGAAACCCTCGATGAAAATGAACGGGGGCTGTGTCGTACGCTTCTTCGCTTGTTTCGCAATGTCCTTATGAATCTTGGAAAGGTCTTCCCTCAGGGCATCGACCTCTCCTTTCGGGTAGATGAACCAGGAGCTTACCTGACCCGACTCGCGGCCGCGCAGCATGGCGCGAACCTCGCGGGAGACCCGCGTGCCCGCCTCCTCCACTACGACAACGACCTCCCCGCGCCCAGGGAGGCTGATGGGGAACGGTGCAAGCAGCTTCTGAGCCCCCTCGGTCACTTTGACGTCCGGAACAAGGAGCAATGCGGTGTCGATATTTCCGATGCCGTGGTCGGCATCGTTGCGAAATGAGGGAATGACGCCCGTCGGCATTTCGTCCCGCCCCAGAGGTGAAGGGTCACCGACCCCGGGGCTTTTACTTGGAAGCTCGTCCTCCTCGAGATAATGAAGTTTCTTGGGAGCCATATCGAGGGCCCCTTTCTATATGTTGGCGTATATGACCTCCCAGATCTGGATTTCATCACTCGAGTGAGCCCGCTCGGCCACAGCCGGACGGGAGTGAATTAATTGTTTTTCTTTTGGTGGCTTCTCGATAGCCATGTTTTCAAGTTTTCCAAAAATTTATTTGCAAGCTAGCTGCCAGTTTGCTGCCAGTTACGGGGAAACTTGCCAGGTTTCTGCCACAAAGCAAGCTTGCTTTTGTGAGATTTCTTCTTTTCGAGAGGGGCTTCCTATTTCGGACGAGCCCATACCGCTCTATGAGAAGGGGCCCGCTGGCATATGCCGGCGGGCCCCTTCCAGACTATCTATATCGCGTGCGCACAGAAAAACACCCCTGACTGGTCAGCGACGTCCTGCTCTCCCACGGGCTACCCCGCAGTACCATCGGCGCTCGGGGGCTTAACTTCCGGGTTCG
>OMXZ01000021.1 GCA_900315165.1 uncultured Actinomycetes bacterium
GCTCTTCGACCGCAGCATCTCCAACGCGTCCGAGGTCGAGCAGTACAACGGCAAGATCGTCTTCGACGGCATCGTCGCTTGCTCCAAGGCGGCGCTCGAGGCTGGCATCCCTGTTGCCTTGGGCAATGACGTCGGCTGCCCCTGGATCTCTCAGTACGATTTCTGGCGCGAGCTTGTCTACTTCCACAACTTCGTGGGTGTCTCCGAGCGGTTCGCCCTCTATACGGCGACCCTGCGCAATGCCCAGCTCCTCGGCCTCGGCGACGTCACCGGCTCGATCGAGCCCGGCAAGTCCGCCGACATGATCGTCTGTGCCGCCAACCCGCTCGAGGACCTCTGCGCCCTCCGCCACGTCGACATGGTGGTCGCCCGCGGCCAGCTGATCCGCCACCCGCGCGTCTCCCGCAAGGCCCAGGTCGACCGCGAGCTCGACAAGTTCTTGACGGCCAAGTAGCCACGGCGCGCATGGAGCTTTACGAGGGACAAGACGGACTCACCCTGGTGGGGGAGGACGGACTCTCGCTCACTCCTGACCTGACGGAGATGCTTCCGCGCCTGCGACGCGACCGCCTCGCCCACGAGCTGCTCGTCCGTGCCGCCAAGATTCGCGGCGTGGAGCACCCGACCGCCTTCGATGCGACTGCCGGATTGGGGGAGGATGCGCTGCTCCTTGCCGCGGCGGGCTTTACGGTGACGCTCTACGAGAGCGACCCTATGATCGCGGCCCTGCTTGTCGACTCGCTGGCCCGCGCGGCGGCGGACCCGCGCCTGTCTAATGCGGTCGTGCGCATGCAAGCCCGCGAGGGCGACAGCATCGCTGCGCTCCACAAGCTCGCGGACTCAGATGCCGAGCCGCCCGACGTCGTCTATCTCGACCCGATGTTTCCCGAGCGCCGCAAGAGCGCGGCGGTGGGCAAGAAGTTCCAGCTGCTGCATGAGCTCGAACGCCCCTGCGCCAACCCCGAGGAGCTGCTCGAGGCCGCGCTTGCGGCCCGTCCCCGCAAGATCGTCGTGAAACGCCCGGTCAAGGGCCCTTATCTGGCCGACGTGAAACCGAGTTACTCGCTCGCCGGGAAGGCGGTTCGTTTTGATGTGATGGTGCCGCCGCGCCAGCCCTGACGCTACATGCCGGCATCGGGTACACTAGGCCATGGCTTTGTACCCTAGGGCGAGGAGAATGATGTCCGATAGCGGTTATGACTTAGACGGGCTTGCTTGGAAGTTCCGTTCCATCGTGGGCGAGGAAGACGTGCTCACGGACGAGCCTCTGAGCGAGCACACCACGTTCGAGATCGGCGGTCCTGCCGACCTGTATGTCATGCCCGAGGATGTCGACGAGCTGCGCGACGTCATTTCGCTCTGCCGCGAGAAGGAGCTTCCCTTCTTCATCCTTGGCCGCGGCTCCGACCTGCTCGTTTCCGATGATGGCTACCGCGGTGTGATCGTGGGCCTTTCCGACGGCCTGACCGGCGTGGACATTGATGACGACCACATGACCTGCGAGGCGGGCGTCTCGCTCAAGGAAGCCGCCGAGATGGCCTGCGAGCTGGGCTTGACCGGGCTCGAGTTCGCCTGCGGCATCCCCGGCACGGTCGGCGGTGCCTGCTTCATGAACGCGGGTGCCTATAACGGCTGCATTGCCGATGTGCTCGAATCTGTGCGCGTGATTACACCAGAGGGAGATATCAAGCAACTCAGCTGCGATGAGCTCGACTTCGGTTACCGTCAGAGCCGTATCCGCGCCGAGGGCCTCATCGTGATGGAGGCGACCTTCGCCCTGCACCACGGCGACCCCGAGCAGATCCGCGCCAAAATGGACGACCTCACCGCGCGCCGGGAGGAGAAGCAGCCGCTCGACATGCCGAGCGCCGGCTCCACCTTCAAGCGGCCCGAGAGCCACTTCGCCGGCAAGCTCATCTCCGATGCTGGCCTGCAGGGCTATCAGGTGGGGGGTGCCGCGGTCTCGACCAAGCATGCCGGCTTCGTCGTCAACCTCGGCGGTGCCACGTCAGCCGACGTTCACGCGGTGATCGAGCACGTGCAGGACGAGGTCGAGCGCCAGTTCGGCGTCCGTATGGAGCCCGAGGTCCGCTTCCTGGGCTAGTCCGCGCAGAGTCCGTGCAGCTCGTCGACCGCGGTGAAGACGGGTTCGATCTGCGTGAGGTCGCCTGGTACATCGCTCATCACGACGACGATGTAGGGTTCCTCGGCGAAGACCACGCCGGCGTCGTTGGCGCAGGGCGCGGAGCCATAGCCTTCGCTGCCATGGAACCAGCCCGCCTTGCCCCAGGTCGCGTAGGTCCCGCCGAGCGCATCGCCAAGGGCGGTCGTCGTGCGTTGCTCGAGATAACCCCGCAGGCGGCCGGCCGCTTCGCTTTGTGATGCGGAGAGATAGGAGTAGACGCCGACCCACATCTGGGCGAGCTGCCGCGGGCTTAACGTGAGGTAGAACCAGGCAGACATCTCGTTGTAGTTCGCGTAGGTGCCTAGGTCGACATCGTATTTCTCGAGCCAAGGGGCGAAGATGCGCCAATAGGTCCCGCGCAGGGCATCGTAGCTATCGTTGTCGGAGTCCACAATGGTGGCGCGGGCGAGACCGTCCACCGCGCCCAGCGAGACGTTTCCCGTCTCGATCTGGGTCTCGTAGAGTGCGGCAACGAAGGGCGCCTTGATCGCGCTGGCGCTGTAATAGGTCTGGTCGGCATGGTAGGAAAAGACCTCGCTGCCGTCCGGGCGGACGACGACCACACTCACCTGATGGCCGGAGTCCTCGATTCTTGTCGTTGGCGGCGAGCTCGTGGGCGATGGCTCGGGCATCCACGGCCGTAGAGGCGACCTCGGCCACAATGGGCACGTCAGCCTCGGAACCCTCTTCTTCCACGAGGGCGGCGTCGCTCACTGGGCACGTCAGCCTCGGAACCCTCTTCTTCCACGAGGGCGGCGTCGCTCACCTCGACCTCGCCGCCCGACCCCGATGTCGCTGCGGGTGAGGATGGCGTGCAGGCCGAAAGGCTTGCGGCAAGCGTCATGCCGACGGCCGCCGCCGCGAAGGGAAGCGTTCCTCTCCTCATGGCCGGCTAATTCTTGAGCGAGTTGAGCGGGGCGGGGAAGCGGCCGCCGCGATGGGCGAAGACGCTGCCGGCGAACTGGTTGACGGGCATGACCGGCGCGGAGCCGAAGAGCCCGCCGAACTCGAGCACGTCACCCTCTTTGTGGCCGATCGCGGGAATGAGGCGCACGGCGGTCGTCTTGTTGTTGATCACGCCGATGGCCATTTCGTCGGCGATGATGCCGGCGATGGCCTCCACGGGCGTGTCGCCCGGGATGGCAATCATATCCAGGCCGACGGAGCAGACGCAGGTCATGGCCTCGAGCTTCTCGAGTGACAGGGCGCCGTCCTCGGCCGCGCGGATCATGCCTGCGTCCTCGGAGACGGGGATGAAGGCGCCGGACAGGCCTCCCACTGACGAGCTCGCCATCACGCCGCCCTTCTTGACACAGTCGTTGAGCAGGGCGAGGGCGCAGGTCGTGCCGGGGCCGCCGCACTCGCCCACGCCGATGATCTCGAGGATTTTTGCGACCGAGTCGCCGGCGGCGGGTGTCGGGGCGAGCGACAGGTCCACGATGCCCTTCTCCACGCCCAGGCGGCTTGCGGCCTCGCGGCTCATCAGCTCGCCGGCGCGGGTGATCTTGAAGGCGGTCTTCTTGATGGTTTCGGCCACTTCCATGAGGTCGGCGGAATCGGGGAGCTGCTCGAGCGCCGCCGCCATGACTCCGGGGCCCGAGACGCCCACGTTGATCACGGCGTCAGCCTCGCCGGTGCCGTGGATGGCGCCGGCCATGAAGGGCGAGTCCTCCACCATGTTTGAGAAGACGACCAGCTTGGCTGCGCCGTAGCAGTCGATGTCGGTCGTGGCCTCGGCGGCCTCGACCATCTTGTGGGCCATGAGGAGCACGGCATCCATGTTGATGCCGGCGCGCAGGCTCGCGACGTTGACCGACGAGCACACGCGCGTCGTGGAGGCGAGCGCCGTGGGGATGGAGTCGATCAGGCGCCGGTCGGCGTCGCCCATGCCCTTCTGCACGAGGGCCGAGAAGCCGCCCATGAAGTCGATGCCCAGCGTGGCGGCCGCTCGGTCCATCGCGGCGGCCAAAGGCGAGAGGTCGGTGTCGGGACAGGCGGCCGCGACCTGCGCGATCGGGGTCACGGATACGCGCTTGTTGGCGATGGGGATGCCGTACTCGTGCTCAAGCTGCTCGGCTGTGGGCACGAGGCGCTCGGCCGTATGGGTGATGCGGTCGTAGACCTTGTCGCACATGCGGCCCATGTCCTCGTCGGCGCACCCGAGCAGCGAGATGCCCATCGTGATCGTGCGCAGGTCAAGATGCTGCTGTGAGACCATGTTGCGGGTCTCGAAGATTTCCTCGGGCGTGATGGCCATGGCGTTCCTTCCGACGGTATGCACTGCGTCTCATTATGCCGCGGCGGCGGGGGTCGCGCCACGATAGGGCCCGCAGGGTCACCTCCCTTTAACCGAGCGGCTGCGCATCGCGCCGCCTTCCACCTCCCGTCCTGTGCGATACTCGACAGAGTGAATACGCAGGAGAAGGGACGGCATGAGGACACGGCGGGGCTTTGCGGCTTTCCTGCTCGCCCTCATGCTTGCCCTGACCGGCTGCCTTGCCCCGGCGGGGACGTATGTCGCAGGTTCCGCTTCGGATACGACCGCCTCATCCACACCCACTGTCAACGATGCCGCGGGACCCACCGTCTATGACGCCGAGGACCCCACGATCACAATCGAGCTCGTGATGGTCGGGGACGTGCTCGTGCACGAGGGCGTCTGGACGAGCGGCGAGCTTCCCGACGGGACCTACGACTATGGGCACCTCTTCGCGCAGGTCGCGCCCGACGCGCAGGCGGCCGACCTCGCCCTGCTCAACCAGGAGACCGTGCTCGGCGGCCGCGACCTGGGGCTTTCCGGCTACCCCATGTTCAACAGCCCGCAGGAGATCGGCGACGCCGAGGTGGACGCCGGCTTCAACGTGATCTGCTCTGCGACAAACCACACGCTCGACAAAGGGGCGGAGGGGCTGGCCCGCGACCTTGCCTATTGGCGCGACCGGCATCCCGAGGTTGCCGTCATCGGTGCCGCCGACAGTCGGGAGACGTACGACGACATTTATGTGTACGAGAAGGACGGCTTCCGGGTTGCGGTGCTCAACTACACCTTCAGCACCAATGGCATTCCGATCCCCGTCGACAACCCCTGGGCCGTCCATATGCTTGACGAGGACGCAGTGCGGGCCGATGTGGCCCGTGCCCAGGGAATGGCCGACCTGGTTGTGGTCTGCCCGCACTGGGGGACGGAATACCAAGCTGCGCCCGATGCCCTGCAGACGCGCTACGCCGACCTCTTCTGCGAGCTCGGCGTGGACATCGTGATCGGCACGCACCCGCACTGCCTGGGGCCCGTGGAGGTCAAGACGCGGGACGACGGCCACAAGACCCTCGTCTACTACTCCCTCGGCAACTTCGTCTCCACACAAGGGCAGCACGAGCTCACGGCGGTGGGCGGCATGGCCCGGGTTGTGATGGCCAAGGACGGCGACGGCGCCCAGGTCGAACGCTACGAGCTTCTGCCCACAGTGACGCATATGGAGCGGGGCGAGGCCTTCACCACCTACAAGCTGGCGGATTACACCGACGAGTTGGCCGCCGTCAACCCCGCGGGCATCGGCCGGCAGGCTTGCGAGGACCTCTGCACGCAGGTCCTTGGCGACGCCTACGACGAGAAAGCGAGCGTGTTGGCGGGGACGCTCTGAGGTCGGCGGTCCTTGGCGACTGGTGTCGTTTGCCGAACCCTGGGCCCGGCGAATGCGGGAAAAATCTGCTTTGGCAAGGTTCTATAATTTTCTGAAAGCCAGTCCGATTGGCCTGGACCAAGGTGTTAAGCGTCGGTTACTGATGTATTAGCTGAAGTTCAATTCGACGGGTATTTCACCAATTGGAATAAAAAACCGTTCACCAGTAATTTGCTGCGAAAATAACAAGTACTAAGGTCTGGGAAGTAAACAATAATGACTAACGTTTACTTAACAAACATGTGTACAGTTAGCAGAGCAATTACAAAATCTTTCTAAATACCGTTCAAAACGTTTTTGCTACCGTTCGTGGCACTCGGGGTGGAGGCGCCGCCGATTCGGTAGTAAAAAATGAAGCGGGGAAAGCGGCAAACGACAGAAGGGTCGTTTGACCGCTGGGATACCGGAGCCCAGAGGGGGCGTTCGGATCCCGAGAAGTCTTATTGGAAGGTTGAAGGGAGTTTTTGGTATGAGCAGTTTCTCTAGGCGTGATTTCCTGAAGCTGTCGGGTGTCACCGGTGCCGGCCTCGGCGCGGCTTCGCTCCTCGCTGGTTGCGGTGGTAGCGGCTCTGCTTCCGGCTCTGGCTCGAGCGCTTCCGCACCCGCGGGCGATTCCGGCCTCAAGATCGGTATCTCCATCTGGAGCTCCACGGACGCGCTGGGCAAGCTCTCCGTCGACATCTGCAACACCGCCGCCAAGGTCCTGGGCGTCGAGACCACCACGGTCGACCAGGGCCACGTCTCCGAGCAGGTCACGGCTTCCGCCGAGACCCTCGCCTCCGCCGGCTGCAACGGCATGATCATCTGCAACTCGGCCGACTCCGAGATGACCTCCGTCATCAACACCTGCGACCAGAACCAGATGTACGTCACCCAGTTCTACCGCATCATCTCCAAGGACGCCTCTCCCGACGTCTACGAGGTCGCCGAGAACTCCCAGTACTACGTCGGCGCCGTCCATGAGAACGAGGTCGACAACGGCAAGCAGCTCGTGACCCTGCTCGCCACCGACAACCCCGACGCCGCCGCCGAGCTGCAGAACGGCGCCCGCATGATCTGCCTCGAGGGCTGGACCGTCGGCGACGCCACCTTCGCCCTGCGTTGGGAAGGCTACAAGGAGGGCGTCAAGGAGTGGAACGACGCCAACCCCGACGCCCAGGTGACCCTGACCGACCCGGTTTACGCCAACACCTCCTCCTCCGAGGGCGCTTCCGTCACGCAGCAGTTCTACAACACCTATCCCGACATGGACGCCCTGATCGTTGCCGGCGGCGGTGGCGACCCGCTGGTCGGCTCCGTGGGCCAGCTCAAGAACATGGACCTCACGGGCAAGATCCGCGTCGCTTCCACCGACTTCCTCGACGACCTCGAGGATCAGCTGAAGTCCGGCGGCATGTACTGCGAGTCCGGCGGCCACTTCTGCGACCCCCTGTACGCCTTCCTGCTGACCTATCAGGCCTGCAAGGGCACCGACGGCTTCGTGCCTGAGGCTGGCAACTTCGGCCTCGAGATCAAGTTCCCGTATGTCTTCGTCTCCTCTGTCGCAGACTACCAGGACTACGCGAAGTACTTCGTCGACGACGACCCCTACAACGAGGACGAGATCAAGGAGCTCGCGGGCATGAGCTTCGACGACCTCAACGCCGCCGCCGAGAAGCTCTCGATCGAGGACGTGAAGGAGCGTCACGCCTAAGGCGTAGCCCCCGGGCCAAACGGTCCATGTACATGCACCAAAGCGGTCAAAATCTTTAGACCCGCTCAGGAGGGAAGCCTTCCACGGGGGGCTTCCCTCCTCTCATGAAAATTTGCACCAAAAAGCACCAAGGCACCAATGCGGGAAGAGACGTCGGGAAGGGCGTCTTTGGTATCGGAGGGAGCGGTATGCAGTCGTTTCTAGCGAAGGCACGGCAGAGCCAGTTCTACGGCGTCGGCCTTCTCCTCATCGTCACATTGGTGGTGTGGGTCATCTTCTTTGCACTCACGAGCGCCATCAACCCCGGCAGCTTCGGCGACCCGTCGAAGATGCTCACCTATCTGCAGCGCGGCATCATCTATTCCGTCGGCGCCTGCGGTTTCTACTTCGTCGTCGTCCAGGGACTGTTCGACTTCTCCATCGGCTCGATGATCATCCTGTCCGAGCTTATGTCGATCGCCCTGATTCCCCAGGCCGGCTGGTTCTCCGTGGTCGTGGTCCCCATCCTCACGGGATTTGTTCTCGGCCTCATCAACGGCCTCGTCTTCAAGACCCTGCGCATCCCCTCGATGATCGTCACGACGGGCATGTCCCTCATCTATGAGGCGCTCTCCGTCCGCGCTGCCGACATCAACGGTACGCGCCTGGCCTCCGAGTTCAGCCTCTTTGGCTCCTATCCTTGGAACCTCATTTTCGCGCTGGCCTGCTTCTGCATCACGGGCTTCATCATCAAGTACACCAAGATCGGTACCTATTCCAACGCCATCGGCTCCAACGAGCTGGTCGCCAAGAACATGGGCGTCAACGTGGACAAGTACAAGGTGATCGCCCTGACCCTCACCGGCGCCTTCTGCGGCGCCATGGCGGTCCTCTACCTGGGCTACGGCACCGCCCAGACCCCGCAGACCGGCATGCTCTCGCAGTCGCTCAACTTCATGCCGCTGATGGGCGTCTTCTTCGGCATCGCCTTCAAGCGCTACGGCCACCCGATCGTATCCATCGTGATCGGCGAGTTCATGGTCTCCATGATGCTCGCGGGCTTCATCGCCATCGGCGTGTCCACCACCGTCAACCAGATCGTTACGGGCATCACGGTTCTCCTCATCCTGATGCTCACCACCAAGCGTCGCAATGGCGCGGTCGTCAAGTAGGGAAGGGGGACAAGACAATGGCTGAGAAAGAACTGCTGCTCCACGCGGAACAGATCGACAAGGCATTCGGCCCGACGCACGCCGTGGACCACGTGTCCCTCGACTTCTACAAGGGTGAGGTCCACTGCCTGATCGGCGAGAACGGCTCCGGCAAGTCGACCTTCACCAACATGCTCACGGGCATCCTGCCCATCGGCTCGGGCACCTTCACGCTCGAGGGCCAGGAGGTCGCGCCCAAGAACCAGGTGGACGCCAACCATCACGGCATCGCCATCATCGTCCAGGAGCAGGGCACGCTGGACGGCCTCACGGTGGCCGAGAACATGTTCCTCGGCGACGAGGGCCAGTTCATGCACAACGGCATCAAGAACACCGGCGCCATGGTCAAGAAGGCCCAGGAGCTGCTCGACGACTACGGCTTCAACTACATCAAGGCCGCCGACCCTATCGAGAACTACACTTTCGAGGAGCGCAAGCTGGTCGAGATCGTCAAGGCCACCTGGTTCAACCCCAAGGTGCTCGTCGTGGACGAGACCACCACGGCTCTCTCGCAGGACGGCCGCTACGAGCTCTTCAAGGTGATCAACCGCGTCCGTGACCACGGCGACTGCGTCATCATGATCGACCACGACATGGACATCGTCATGAGCATGGCCGACCGCATCTCGGTCCTGCGCGACGGCGAGTACATCGCCACGGTCAACAAGGCCGACGTCGACGCCGACAAGCTCAAGACCCTGATGGTCGGCCGCGAGATGAACGGCAAGTACTACCGCACCGACTGGGGTGAGTCCCTGGCCTCCGACGTCGCCATGAAGGTCGACCATGTGTCGGTCCCGGGCGAGCTGGAGGACATCTCGCTCGAGCTCCACAACGGCGAGATCCTGGGCATCGGCGGCCTGTCCGAGTGCGGCATGCATGAGCTGGGCAAGGCCATGTTCGGCGCCTCCTATGAGCGCACCGGCTCGGTCACCCTGGCCGACGGCACCGAGATCGACGACATCAACACGGCCATCGACCACGGCGTCGCCTACACCTCCAAGGACCGCGACAAAGAGTCCCTGCTGATCAACGACACCATCGCCGACAACATCACGCTGCCTTCGCTGCGCGACTACGGCAAGATCCTGACCGGCAAGAAGATCCGTACCGAGGCCGACACCTACGCCAAGGAGATGTCGACCAAGATGGTCAGCGTCAACCAGTTCGTCTCGGCGCTGTCCGGCGGCAATAAGCAGAAGGTCGTCATCGCCCGCTGGCTGGCCAAGCACTCCGACATCCTGCTACTCGACTCGCCCACCCGCGGCATCGACATCAAGGTCAAGGCCGATATCTACAACCTGCTCGACGACATGCGCCAGCAGGGCAAGGCCGTCCTCATCATCTCCGAGGAGATCGCCGAGCTCATGGGCATGTGCGACCGCATCCTGATCATGAAGGACCACAAGATCGAGAAAGAGCTCGTGCGCGACAAGTCCCTGACCGACACCGAGATCATCAAGTACATGATTTAAGGAGGTAAGAAGATGCCTGAGACAGATACCGAACTGGCCGTCGAGGAGGCGCCGAAGAAGCGCCTGAGCCTTGAGACGCTCCGCCCCTACCTCCCCTTTGCCGGCCTCGTCCTCATCCTGGCCTTCTTCGGGGTCACCACCCACGGCATGATCTTGTCCGTGCGCAATCTGACCCTCATGCTCAACAACACCTACATGCTCTTCATCGCCTGCGTGGGCGTGTTCATGATCATGACCATGGGCTCGCTCGACTTCAGCCAGGGCTCCATGCTGGGCTGCGCGTCCATCGTCGTGTGCGTGCTCTCGCAGTACAACATCTTCATCGCCATCCTGGGCGGCATCCTCACCGGCGCCCTGATCGGCGCGATCAACGCCTACTTCTTCGTCAACCGTCAGATCGCGTCCTTCATCGTCACCAACTGCATGATGTTCCTGCTGCGCGGCGTCATCCAGTACTTCACCAACACCCCCATCATGGGTGCCTCCTACCTGCAGCGGGACCTCTGGAACATGCCGCTGATGATTACCATCACGGTTGCGGTGCTGGCCGTGGGCTACTTCGTCTTCACCTACACCTCGCTCGGCGCCCAGCTCAAGGCCATCGGCGCCGGCCAGACCGCCGCGCGCTTCGCCGGCATCAAGGTCAAGAAGACCCAGGCCCTCGTCTACATCGCCGCAGGCGCGCTCACGGGTTTCGCCGCCTTCATCAACTGCGTCAAGGTCGGCTCCGTCACGTCCCAGTCCGGCATGATGCTCGAGACCCAGATCCTGATCGCCCTGGTCATGGGCGGCATGCCCATCTCCGGCGGCGCCAAGGTCCGCTTCACTAACATCATCGTGGGCGTCCTGTCCTACCGCATCCTGTCCCAGGGCCTGGTGATGATGGGCTTCGACACGATGATGCAGCAGATGATCACGGGCGTCGTGTTCCTGATCGTCGTCGCCCTCTTCTCCGACCGCGAGTCCATCTCGGTCATCAAGTAGTCCTCTTGTCCCCCGGCGGGGGCCTGGCCCCCTGGGCCCCCGCCGCCCCTTTCCTTCGGCAATGGTTGTCTCTCTCATTTGGAGGTAGAGATGCTCGAGATCAAGAAGTACAAGTTCTGGTTCTGCCCCTGCACGCAGGATCTGTACGGCGACGAGGTGTTGGAGCACGTCCACGCCCATGCCGTCGAGGTCGCTGCGGCCCTCAACGCCGACCCCGCCATCCCGTATGAGATCGTGGTCAAGCCCAACCTGCTCAACGACGACACCATCACGGCCCTCTTCAACGAGGCCAACGTCACCGACGACTGCGCCGGCATCATCACCTGGGCCCACACCTTCTCGCCCGCAAAGAACTACATCCATGGCCTGCTGGACCTCCACAAGCCCCTGTGCCAGTTCGCGACGCAGTACAACGAGGAGATTCCCTACGACACGATCGACATGGACTTCATGAACGAGAACCAGGCGGCCCATGGCGAGCGCGAGTTCGGCCACATCTTCGCCCGCCTGCGCAAGAACCGCAAGGTCGTCTTCGGCTATTGGAAGGACCCTGAGGTCGTTGCCGAGCTGGGCGCCTGGATGCGCACCGCCGTCGCGATCGTCGAGTCCAAGAACATCCGCGTGGCCCGCTTCGCCGACACCATGCGCAACGTCTCCGTCACCGACGGCGACAAGGTCGAGGCCCATGTCAAGTTCGGCTGGACCGTGGACGCCTGGCCCGTCAACGACCTGACCCCCTACATCGACGCCGTGACCGACGCCGAGAAGAGCGCCCTGGCCGACGAGTACTACGACACCTACGAGCTCATCCTTGACGGCCGTGACCCCCAGGAGTTCCGCGAGCACGTCGAGGTCCAGGCCGCGCAGGAGATTGGCATCGAGCGCTTCCTGGTCGAGCACAACTACAACGCCTTCTCCGACCACTTCGGCGACCTGGGCGACATGAAGGAGCTCCCGAGCCTGGCCATCCAGCGCCTCATGGAGAAGGGCTACGGCTTCGGCCCCGAGGGCGACTGGAAGACCCCGGCCATGGTCCGTCTGATGAAGATCATGACCTCCGGCATCGAGGGCGCCCGTGGCTGCGGCCTCTGCGAGGACTACACCTACAACCTGGTCCCGGGCAAGGAGGGCATCCTCGAGAGCCACATGTCCGAGGTCGACCCGTCCTTCGCCGACGGCAAGATCTCCATTCGCGCGACCCCGCTCTCGATGGGCGACCGCGAGGATCCCGCCCGTCTGATCTTCACCGGCAAGACCGGCCCCGCCATCGCCACCTCCCTCATTGACCTGGGCGATCGCTTCCGCCTGATCATCAACGAGGTCGACGCCAAGAAGGTCGAGAAGCCGATGCCGATGCTGCCGACCGGCACGGTCTTCTGGACCCCGCGCCCCAGCCTCAAGGTGGGCTCCACCGCCTGGATGTACGCCGGCGGCGCGCACCACACCGCGGTCTCCTTCGACCTCAGCACCCAGCAGATGGTCGACTGGGCCGACGAGATGGGCATTGAGTCCGTCGTCATCGACGCCGATACCAACCTGCGCACCTTCAAGCGCGACCTGCAGCTGGCCGACATGGTCTACGGCCGCTAAACCGCTGGCACGACAGGACACAGGCGGCCGCATCCCGCGCACCCGTGGGGTGCGGCCGCACACGTAAGGAGCCACCATGGCACTCACCAAAGAACAGATCGTCGCGGAGATCGAAGGCGGCCGCACCACGCTGGGCATCGAGTACGGCTCGACCCGCATCAAGGCGGTCCTCGACGACTCCGAGAACAACCCCATCGCGATCGGCACCTTCGACTGGGAGAACAGCTTGGTCGACGGCTACTGGACCTATAGCGAGGCCGAGATCTTCGAAGGGCTGCAGGCCTGCTATGCCTCCCTCAAAGCCGACGTGACCGAGAAGTACGGCGTGACGCTGAAGAAGCTCGGCGCCCTCGGTATCTCGGCCATGATGCACGGCTATTTGCCCTTCGACGGCGAGGGCAAGCTGCTCGTGCCCTTCCGCACCTGGCGCAACGGCACGACCACTCAGGCCGCCACGGCGCTGACCGAGATCCTCAAGTTCCACATCCCCGAGCGCTGGTCCATCGCCCACCTCTATCAGGCCATCCTTTCCGGCGAGGAGCATGTGCCCCAGGTCCGCTTCTTCACGACCCTGGCCGGTTTCGCCCACTGGCGCCTGACGGGGGAGAAGGTCCTCTCGATCGGTGACGCCTCCGGCATGTTCCCCATCGACTCCGAGACCAAGCAATATGACGCGCAGATGATCGAGAAGTTCGACAACCTGGCCTCCGTCAAGGAGTTGGGCATCAAGGTCGAGGATCTGCTGCCGCGCGTGCTTCTGGCGGGCGAGGTCGCGGGACACCTCACCGAGGACGGCGCGCACCTGCTCGACCCCGCGGGCGACCTCGAGCCGGGCTGCCCCGTCTGCCCGCCCGAGGGCGACGCCGGCACCGGCATGATCGCCACCAACTCGGTCGCCCAGCGCACGGGCAACGTCTCGGCCGGCACGTCTGTCTTCTCCATGGTCGTGCTCGAGCACGCCCTGGCCGACCAGACCGTCCCCGAGATCGATCTGGTGACCACCCCGGTGGGCGACCCCGTCGCGATGGTGCATTGCAACAACTGCACGTCCGACATCAACGCCTGGGTCGGCTTCCTCAAGAGCTACAACGACCTCATGGGCTTTACCGTCGACACGGGCGAGCTCTTCACCAAGCTCTTCGAGTCCGCCCTCGACGGCGCCAAGGACGCGGGCGGCCTCATGAGCAGCCCCTTCGTCTCGGGCGAGAACATCATGGGCGTCGGCACCGGCCACCCGCTCGTCCTGCGCAAGCAGCACGCCGACTTCTCGATCGCCAACTTCATGCGGATGAACATCATGGCCGCCTTCGGCACGCTCAAGGTGGGCAACGACATCCTCAAGAAGGAGAACGTCAAGATCGACAAGCTCTACGGCCACGGCGGTATCTTCAAGACGCACAAGGTCGCCCAGTCGATCCTGGCCGCCGCGATGGACGCGCCGGTTACGGTGCTCGCGACGGCGGGCGAGGGCGGTGCCTGGGGTCAGGCGGTCGCAGCCTCCTATATGGTCAACAAGGCCGAGGGCGAGAGCCTGGCCGACTATCTGAACGCGCACGTCTTCGCGGGTATGGAGGGCGAGACCCTCGCCCCCGATGCCGCCGACGTCGCCGGCTACGACGCCTTCATCCAGACCTTCAAGCAGGTCAACGAGGTGGAGAAGGCCGCCGAAGCCCACGTGACTGAGAACTAGTGGCGAAAGGACTCTTCTATGATGCTCAAAGAGCTTCGCGAGAAGGTGTATGAGGCCAATATGGCCCTGCCCAGGCTGGGACTGGTGGTCTTCACCTGGGGCAACGCCTCCGAGCTCGACCCCGAGACGGGCCTCTTCGTGATCAAGCCCTCCGGTGTGGACTACGACGCGCTTACGCCCGAGAGCCTCGTGGTGTGCGACGTGGACGGCAAGGTCGTCGAGGGCGAACTCAACCCCTCCTCCGACACGCCCACCCACGCCTATCTCTACAAGATGTGGGGCGACAAGATCGGCGGCATCGTGCACACGCACTCCAACTGCGCCGTCGCCTGGGCCCAGGCCGGCCGCTCCATCCCCTGCTACGGCACGACTCACGCCGACTATTGGTACGGTGAGATCCCCTGCATGCGGGGCCTCACGGAGGACGAGATCAAGGGTGCCTACGAGCTCAACACGGGCAAGGTGATCGTCGAGGGCTTCGAGGGCAAGGACCCCGTGGCACAGCCGGGCTGCCTCGTACGCAACCACGGTCCCTTCAGCTGGGGCAAGAATGCCGACAAGGCGGTCTACAACGCCAAGGTCATGGAGGAGGCGGCGCTGATGGCGCTGCGCACCGAGGACCTCTGCGCCCACGTCGGCAAGCCCCTCGAGGAGGCCCGAGCCCCTCAGTACCTGGTCGACCAGCACTACATGCGTAAGCACGGGCCGAACGCCTACTACGGTCAGCCGGGCCAGAAGTAACAATCCGCATCGGCTGCGGCGGCGAAAGTCGCCGGAGCCGCTCCCTCCCTTCCTGTTGCGGGCCCGAACCTCTCCGGAGGCGCGGGCCCGCGGCATATCGTGAACGGTGCGGATCGCAGTGCGAACGGTCGTTTGTATGTTTATGATTTACATGTCTTACAATCTGTTATAGTAAGGGATAGAACATATGGACGCTTCGAGTCGCAAGGAGGCCAGGATGCCGACGGTTGCAGACAAACGCATGGTCAATAGTCGCGTCGACGCATTGGCGCTCGAGCGGGCCAAGGAGGTTCTTGCCCGGCATGGGCTCACGGTCTCCCAATATGTGCGCTACTCGATCGAATACGTCTCCGAGACCAATACGGTGCCCGAGAGCGGAGCTCGGCCTGTGGGGCCCGATGAGACTGAGGCAGAGGCCGAGGGTTTGCTTGACTGGCTGGAGGAGCAGCCCATGCCCGGCAAGGCGGATTTCGAGGGCCTGACCTCCGACGAAATGGTCGAGCGGATCAGGAGGGAGCACTATGGCTACTAACGCCGTGGGTAAGAACCGACCAGCCCGATATCTCTTTCTGGATACCAATGCCCTGCTCGACCTTTGCGACAAAGACCGTCCGGGGCATGATGCGATGCGGCGACTCGCCACACGCGCGCTTTCCCACGAGGGGGTGGAGCTCCATGCCTCGATCTCCTCGTTCAAGGACCTCTATTACATCCTCTCGCGTCTTTACAAGAATGAGGGGAGGGCACGCCAGGCGGTCGAGCGGATGATGGGGTCGCTTGTGGCACCCGTGGACATGCTGGCGAGCTATGGGCCCGCGGCGCTCGCGTGCGGCGAACCGGACTTCGAAGACGGCCTCATCCGGATATCAGCCGAGCGCGAAGGGGCAGACGTGCTGGTGACGCGGGATGCCAAGGCCTTCGCCGGGTCGTCTGTCGCCCACATGAGCGCCCAGCAATTCGAAGAAAACTTTACGTAAGGAGATCGATATGCACAAAGCGGTGATGCCCTTCGGCAGGATGAGCGATGGGCGAGAGGCACATCTCTATCAGCTTTCGAACGACCACGATATGACGGTCTGCGTGACCGACCTCGGCGCCGACCTCGTGAGCGTGCGCGTGCCCGACGGGCATGGCCGTCGTCCCGATGTCCTGCTCGGCTACGACGGCGCTGCGGCCTACGAGGAGAACGGGCCGCTCTTCGGCGGCATTGTCGGCCGTGTGGCCAATCGCATCGGCGGGGCGAGCTTCGAGCTGAATGGCTCGACCTACCATCTGGCAAAGAACGATGGGGCGAACAACAACCACTCCGGCCCCCATATGTATTTCCAGCGCCTTTGGAAGCCGGTCGAGGGGACGCCGGATGACACGGTCTCCTTCGAGCTGCTCTCCCGCGCTGGCGATCAGGGCTTTCCCGGGGCACTCGACGTGGTGGTCTCCTACAGGCTGGGCGAGGACAACACGTTGACGGTCCATTACGGCGCCAAGCCCTCCGAGCCCACGCTTGTGAACCTCACCCTCCATGCCTATTGGAACCTCAACGGCCATGCGTCGGGCTCCGTGCTGGGACATACGCTCGCGCTCGACTCGGACGAGTACGCTGTCGCGACGCCGGAGCTGATCCCCACGGGCGAGCTTGCCCCCGCGGTGGGGGAGAGGGATTTCCGTCAGGCCCGCACGTTCGAGTCTGGTCTCGGTGGGAGCTACGACACCTACTACTTCCTATGCGATACAAGTCATCACCTGCGCCATGCCGCGCACCTGGTGGGCGATGCCTCGGGCATCGCTATGGACGTCTCGACAGACGCGCCGGGCCTGCAGGTCTATACGGGCGGCTTCCTGGACGA
Organism: uncultured Actinomycetes bacterium; assembly: GCA_900315165.1. Classification (GTDB taxonomy): domain Bacteria; phylum Actinomycetota; class Coriobacteriia; order Coriobacteriales; family Atopobiaceae; genus Olegusella. Next base: position 17,073 of record OMXZ01000021.1, read on the forward strand.
GCACTTCTGCAAGGACGGGGCCAACTACCCGGTCGGCTCGGGCGTCGCGCTCGAGACCCAGCTGCCGCCCGATGCCATCCACCACAAGAACTTCCCGCAACCGGTCTTCACGCCCGACCGCCCCTTCGTCTCCACGACGGTCTTTGCCTTCGGGACGACGAAATAAGAGCCGCCCATCCGTTTACGAATGAAATGTACTTCGTAGCCTGTACAACCTGATCAATTGTCCGTACATATAGGAAAAGACCAGTTCAGGCTAGGTAGTGACCGAACGAGCACGCTAAAATCTTCTGATGTCAGAACAAAACGTTTTGAAGGTAGTTTTAGTGACTTTTTAGTCGCAAAGGAGCATGCCTCATGGACGAGACACCGACGTACGGCACCCCCTGGACCAAAATGAACGGCCCGGTCCCCGAGGAGGAGATCGAATGGGTCGACAAGTACTGGCGCGCCGCCAACTACATGTCGGTCGGTCAGATTTACCTGCGGTCCAACCCGCTTATGCGTAAGGACTGGGTGGACGAGCAGACGGGGGAGACCCGCGACTTCGGCCGCGCGGACGTCAAGCACCGCCTCGTGGGTCACTGGGGCACGACCTCGGGCGTCAACTTCCTCTTTGGCCATGTGAACAGGCTCATCCACGACCACAACCAGAACACGGTCTTTTTGATGGGTCCCGGCCACGGCGGACCCGCCGGCACGGCGCAGAGCCTGCTCGACGGCACCTATCGCGAGCGCTACCCCTTCATCACGGACGACGAGGCGGGTCTGGAGAAGTTCTTCCGTCGCTTCAGCTATCCCGGCGGCATCCCCAGTCATTTCGCGCCGGAGACCCCGGGTTCCATCCACGAGGGCGGCGAGCTGGGCTATACGCTTTCCCACGCCTATGGCGCCGTGCTCTCCAACCCGAGCCTGCTCGCGGTCGCTGTGGTGGGCGACGGCGAGGCCGAGACGGGCCCGCTTGCCACAAGCTGGCAGACCAACAAGCTCATCAACCCGCTGACCGACGGCATCGTCCTGCCGATCTTGCACCTCAACGGCTACAAGATCGCCAATCCCACCATCCTCGCCCGCATCTCCGACGAGGAGCGCAACGAGTTCTTCCGCGGCATGGGCTACCACCCCTACACCTTCGTGGCCGGCTTCGACGAGGAGAGCCATCTGCAGATCCACCGTCGCTTCGCAGCCCTGCTCGAGCAGGTCTTTGACGAGATCTGCAACATCAAGTACAACGCGGCCAACGACGAGACCCGCCGCCCGATGTACCCGATGATCATCTTCAAGACCCCCAAGGGCTGGACCTGCCCCAAGTACATCGACGGCAAGAAGACCGAGGGCAGCTGGCGCGCCCATCAGGTGCCCCTGGCCTCCGCCAAGGACACCCACCAGCACTTCCGCGTCCTGCGCAGCTGGCTGCGCAGCTACAAGCCCGAGGAACTCTGGGACGAGAAGGGCTCGCTGCGCCCCGAGGTCACGGAGTTCATGCCCACGGGCGACCTGCGCATCGGCGCCAACCCCAATGCCAACGGCGGCCTTCAGCGCGAGGAGCTGGCCCTGCCCGACATCAAGGACTACGAGCTGCCCGTCGAGGAGAAGGGTCACGGCTTCGGCACCACGGAGGCCACGCGCGTCTTCGGCGCCTACACCCGCGACGTCATGAAGATCAACCTGACCCGCTTCCGCATCTTCGGCCCGGACGAGACCGCCTCGAACCGCCTGCAGTCGGCCTACACGCTCACGGACAAGCAGTGGAACGCCGGCTACAACGCCGACCCCGAGAACGACGTCCATATGAGCTCGGTCGGCCAGGTCATGGAGCAGCTGTCCGAGCACCAGTGCGAGGGCCTGCTCGAGGGCTACGTTCTCACCGGCCGCCACGGCGTCTGGTCCAGCTACGAGAGCTTCATCCACGTCGTCGACTCGATGATCAACCAGCACTGCAAGTGGCTGGAGTCCACCGTGCGCCACATCCCCTGGCGCGCCCCGATCAGCGGCCTCAACATCCTGCTCACCAGCCATGTCTGGCGCCAGGACCACAACGGCTTTTCCCATCAGGACCCGGGCTTCGTCGACGTCCTGCTCAACAAGTGCTACAACAACGATCACGTGGTCAACATCTACTATCCCTGCGACGCCAACATGCTGCTCGTGACCGCCGAGGCCGCCTACAAGTCCACCAACTGCGTCAACGCGATCTTTGCCGGCAAGCAGCCCGCCCCGACCTTCCTCTCGATCGACGAGGCGCGCGAGGAGTTCGCGTCCGGCGTGGCCGAGTGGGACTGGGCGAGCAATGTGGCCGAGGGCGAGAAACCCGACGCCGTGGTCGCCTGCTGCGGCGACGTGCCAACGCTCGAGGCGCTGGCCGCGACCGACGCCCTGCAGGACCTGGGCCTCAAGATCCGCTTCGTCAACGTCGTGAAGCTCCTCGCCATCCAGAACGCGAGCGAGAACGACCAGGCCATCTCGGACGAGGAGTTCGAGAAGCTCTTCGGCCCCGAGGGCACGCCGGTCCTCTTCGCCTTCCACGCCTATGCGGGTACGGTCCGTCGCCTCATCTGGGACCGTCCCAACCACGACCACTTTATGGTCCACGGCTATGAGGAGCACGGCTCGACGACCACCCCGTACGATATGCTGCGCCAGAACCATATGGATCGCTGGGCCCTCGCGTCCGACGTCCTGCGCGCGGTGGATGCCGAGAAGTTTGCCGACAAGATCCGCGAGTACACGGACTTCCGCGAGGAGGCCTTCCAGTTCGCGGTGGACAACGGCTATGATCACCCGCGCTTCACCGAGTGGGTCTGGCGCGACGTGGTGGGCCATCAGGACAACTCCGCTGCGGCCATGAGCTCCACCGGCGGCGACAACGACGAGTAGTCGGACAAAAGGGGACCCGGACAAAAGGGGAGGACAAAAGGGGACGTTTCCCTTTTGTCACATCGCTTCCGTCCGCAGCTGACGGTAGGTCGTGACGACAAAAACACGGAAGGGCCTCGGGCGTATGTCTGAGGCCTTTTTCAGTGCCTCTTCCAGAACCCGCCGGGCGCACACCTCGGCGGGTTTTCGTGCGCGGGGGCCGTTTTAGCACAATAGGGAGCAGGCAATCCACAACCCAGAAGGAGACGTTATGACGCCTGAAGAGCAATACGGCCCGTACGGACCCGGCAGAGACGTCGCCTTCAACACGCTGAGCAACTTCCGCGAGCTGGGCGGATACCGGACATCCGACGGACGCACCGTGCGCCACGGGCTCATCTGGCGCGGAGGTTCCCTGGGATGGCTGGATGCCGGCGAGCTGGATAGGGTGCGCCAGATCGGCTTCCGTTGCGACCTCGACTTCCGCAGCGCTATCGAGGCGGACGAGATGCCCGACCCGCGCTTGCCCGGTGTTATCTATGAGCGGTCGTGTGCCATGCTCGACGCGCGCGGGGATGAGATCGACTTCTCTCCCGAGGGCATCGCCCGCATCCTGGAGGCGCACCGCGAGGTGAGGGGGATTGACGCCCTCGACCATCTGGAGGACGGGTCTTCCGATACGGATATGTTCTCGCCCAAGGCCTTGGCCGTGATGGATGACATCTATGTCAGCATGGCCTTTGACAGCACCGCCTATAGGCGTCTCTTCGCCCACCTCGTAGAGGAGGAGGTGCCGATCGTCTTCCACTGCACCGCCGGCAAGGACCGCACGGGCGTAGCGGCCATGCTGGTGCTGCTCGCCCTGGGCGTGAGCGAGCAGATGGGTCGCCGCGTGTTCGACGCCATCATCGCGCGCTACGGGACCTACGAGGCGTATTTTGACGCCGAGTACGGTCTGGATGCCCAGGCCCTGGCCACCCTGCGCGACCGCTATACGGAGTGGTACACGAGGGGAACCTCCCTTTTTCGTCCAAAATAATGTGTATAGCAACATTTTTATGTCCTTCTTTTTGTTATTATCAACAAAAATAAGGACATAAAAATGTTGTAAAGGAGATTGCTATGAGAAGAAAACTCATGGAGCGGCTCATCGGCTGGAAGGATAGCCCGCGCAGGAAGCCGCTCATACTCAACGGTGCTCGGCAGGTCGGCAAGACCTGGTTGCTCAAAGAGTTTGGCAATACCCAGTTCGGGAACGTTGCTTACGTGAGCCTCGACAGAGATCTGACCGCCCGAGGTTTCTTCGAGCCGGACCTCGACGTACGGAGAATCATTGCTTCGCTCTCCCTTCATCTCGGCGTTGATATCGATTCAGAGAAGACGCTCATTATCCTCGACGAGATCCAAGCGTGCCCGAAGGCCATCACCGCCCTGAAGTACTTCTGCGAGGATGCCTGTGAATACCATGTGGCAGCGGCAGGGTCGCTGCTGGGCATCTCCGCTACGGAAGGGACCGGCTTCCCAGTGGGCAAAGTCAACATGCTCGACCTCCCTCCGCTCTCCTTTCGCGAGTTTCTGGAGGCAACTGGTAACGAGCGGTTCGGCAAGCTCATCGAATCGGGCGATCAGGCTATGCTGGCTTCTTTCGCGCAACGGCTCGAGGAGCTACTCAAGACGTACTACGTCGTCGGTGGGATGCCCGAGGCCGTGGAAGCATTCGTCGAAAGCGGCGATGTCATGTCCGCAAGGTCCGTCCAGCAAGAGATCCTGGAAGGGTACGTCAACGACTTTGCCAAGCACGTGCCCGCACGCCTCCTTGCTCGTACCATGCTTGCGTGGGACTCCATTCCCGCCCACTTGTCCCGCGAGAACAAGAAATTTATCTTTGGACAGGTGAAGAAAGGCGCCAGGGCAGCAGATTTCGATGAGAGCCTGCGATGGCTCGAGCAGGCGGGGCTCATCCACAAAGTGCGGCGGGTCAGCAAGCCCGGTATCCCTCTGTCCGCCTATTGTGACCAGAACGCCTTCAAAGCCTTCTTCGTCGATGTCGGGCTTCTTGGGGCGAAAAGCGGCCTTGAGCCCGAGGCTGTCCTCTCAGGGAAGCGCGTCTTCACGGAGTTCAAAGGCGCCCTTACCGAACAATACGTGTGCCAGCAGCTGATAGCAGAATGCGGCCTGACTCCCTATTATTGGTCGGCTGAGAACTCCACGGGGGAAATTGACTTTCTGGTCCAGGATGCGGGCGGTATCTTCGCCCTCGAGGCGAAAGCCGAGGAGAACCTTCGCGCCAAGAGCCTGCGTGCGTTCAAGGAGAAGCACCCCGATGTTCGTGCGGTCCGCTTCAGCCTGTCGGGCTATCGCGAACAGGATTGGATGCGCAACGTGCCCCTGTATGCCGCTGACAACAGGAGCCTGTGGGCGTAGCGGACAAAAGTTTCAGGCTGGGCGCGGGGGATTGCCCGAGCTTGGGAAGGGATTTCCCGCTTGCCGACCTCCTATCTTCCTGACGGTTTCCACTTCATAGAATGGCATCAACAAGGACCTCAAACCCCGCGTCCAAAGGAGCCCCCATGTCTGATCGCATCGTCACCGTCGGCTATATCGGCAATGGCAAGTCCGCCAACCGCTACCACGCGCCCTTCGTTTTGGCCCGTCCCGAGAAGTTCCGCATCAAGGCCATGCAGGCCCGCCACGTGAGCCATGAGGCCTGGGCCGCCATCCCCGGCGTCGAGTACACGACCGATATGGACGCCCTGCTCGCCGACCCCGAGATCGATGTGGTGGAGATCACCACTCCCTCGGCCCTGCACTACTCCATGGCCAAGCGCGCGCTCGAGGCCGGCAAGCACGTGACTGTGGACAAGCCCTTCTCTGCCACCGCCGCCGAGGCCGAGGAGCTCTTCGACCTGGCTGCCAAGAACGGTGTGACCGTCCAGTGCTACCAGAACCGCCGCTTCGACTCCGACTTCCTCACGGCCAAGCAGGTCGTGGAGTCCGGCAAGCTGGGACACGTCTTCGAGATTGTGACCTCCTACGACTACTACCGACCCGAGATGATGGGTGGCTGGAAGATGGACCAGGTGAACAACGCCCCCTACGGCCATGGCAGCCACTGCCTGGACCAGATCATCTCCTGGTTCGGCACCCCCGACCGTACTCACTCCGACCTGCGTCAGCTGCAGGGCCAGGGCATGGTGTGCGACTACTTCGACTACGACATGTACTACGACGGGCTGGGCCTCAAGGCCACGGTGCACGCCAACTACCGCATGGCCATCAAGCGCCCCAGCTTCGAGATCTACGGAGACAAGGGCGCCTACATCAAGTACGAGAAGGACCAGCAGGAGCGCGACCTCAAGAAGTTCTACCTGCCCGCTGGCCACGCCGACTTCGGCCTGGACACGCCCGAGCAGTGGGGCACCCTGCGCTACTACGACGAGGACGGCATGCACGAGGAGCGCGTCCCCAGCGTGCGCAGCACCTACTCCCAGTGGTACGACGCCCTCTACGAGACCGTGGCCCACGGTGCGCCGCAGCTCGTCACGCCCGAGGAGACCCTGGCTCAGATGCACATCCTCGAGGATGGCCTGAAGCAGCTGGCGTAGTCTGTGACAATAGGGAAACGTCCCCTATTGCCCGACCATTGTCCCAACTGATCGGAGTGTTTGATGAATGAGACAAACGCGGCGGAATGGGATGCCGCCCTGCACACCATCGAGGCCCAGGAGGACGCTTTGCGCTGGAAGGGATTCTTTACCAGCGCTGATGCGCTCGCTCTGGGCAACGCTGCGGCGCGTCTTGCAGCGGGCTACGACCGCGGCGTCACCGTGCGCGTGGTGCGCGAGTCAGATGGCCTCGTGATGTTCGAATGGGCTTCCGACGACAAGGCCCCGCGTAACCAGGTCTTTGCCGAGGGCAAGCGCCGGGCCTCGCAGGCTTGCGGGCATGCGTCGCTGTGGGCCTATGTGGCCCATGAGCTGGACGGTCGCTGTCAGGACCTGGTCGACCGCGGTACGATGGAGAAGTACGGCACGCCCGACTTTGCCTGTCCGGTCGCCGGTGCCTTTCCCATTCGCAATCAGGACAGTACGCTGCTCGCCACGTTTTGCGTGAGCGGCCTGCACGAAGGGCTCGATCACGAGCTGGCCGTCCGTGCGCTTGCGGAGGCGGAAGGGCTCGCGTACGGTACGGATGTCCCCGCCTATACGGGACCGGCGAAATAGAGTTTTGCATGACAAGAGGGTGTGACAAGAGGGAAACGTCCCCTATTGTCCCAGGGCTGTGTCAGAAGGGTGTTTGTTAGACTATCTGCAGAACCTGCAGTAGAGGAGTACCCTTGCCTGACATCGCGAGACCGACCCGCATCCCGTCCCTGGTCGCCTTCGACCTCGACGACACTACTCTCGACCACGGGGACAAGGACATGCACCCGCGCGTGCAGGCGGCGCTCGAGCGCGTCCACGCGCTCGGCGCAGCGACGGCGGTCGTGAGCGGCCGCCCCGTTCAGATGCTGCGCCCTATCCAGGCGCATTCCTGGGTCGACTGGCTCATCACGATGAACGGGTCGCTCGTCATGCGCGCGAGCGACGAGAAGCCGCTCTATGGCAAACCGATCTCGCGGGACGATGTTGTGCGATCCTTCGCTGCAATCGACGATCTGGGACCGGGCCTGGGCGTGATCATGCGGACGGGTATGGCCCAGGAGCAGAAGTTGGTCAATTACATGCTGCAGGGGTCTGGCCCGCAGGGCATGGGAGAAAAAGGGGCGGAAGCCGAGCTGGAAGAGCTCCTCGCCGATACGACCTACATCGACTCCGCGCGCGAGTTCGTGCTGGCGACCGACGAGGACATCTATAAGATCCAGATGAGCTTTCCTGATGTGCCCGCCCGTGACGAGGCATACGCCCGTCTCGACGCGCTCGACCGCTACGAGCTCGCGGACATGGGCGTCGTGGAGATCGAGGTCACCGCTCGCGGGGTCAACAAGGGCACAGCGCTCGACCAGCTCTGTGTGCTCGCGGGGATCGACCAGGCATGCTCGGTCGCCTTCGGGGACTCGGGCAACGACCTGCAGATGGCCGGCCACGTGGGGACCCTCGTGGCCATGGGAAACGCCACACCGGAGTTCAAGGCGGTTGCGGACGAGATCTGCCCGCCCATCACCGAGCAGGGCGTGGCACGCTGGTTGGAGGAGACATGCTTGAGCTAGGGACGATCGCACCGGATTTCGAACTGCCCGACCAGGACGGCGTCACGCACCGCCTGTCCGACTACCGTGGCCGCAAGGTCGTGCTCTACTTCTACCCGCGCGACAACACCGCCGGCTGCACCAAGCAGGCCTGCGGCTTTGCCGAGCGCTACCCGCAGTTTGCCGAGAAGGGTGCCGTGGTGCTCGGCGTCTCCAAGGACTCCATCGCCTCGCACAAGCGCTTCCAGCAGAAATACGGCCTGCCCTTCACGCTGCTCGCCGACCCGGAGCACGAGGTCATCGAGGCCTATGGCGCCTGGCAGGAAAAGAAGAACTACGGCAAGGTCTCCATGGGCACCGTGCGCTCCACCTACCTGATCGACGAGGAGGGCATCGTGCGCCGCGCCGTGACCAAGGTCAAGGCAGCCGACGACCCGCAGACCGAGCTCGACGCGCTCGACGGCCTCGCCGCTTCGGACACCCCCGCCACGCCCAGCGAATAGCCCACGCTGTGAAGATTATCTTCTCACCCGCCAAGAAGATGCGGACCGACTGCGACGACCTGCCGGTGCGGTCTACGCCCGTCTTCATCGACCGTGCCGAAGAGGTACAGACCTGGTTACGGACACTCTCGTATCCCGAGGCCAGGAAGCTCTGGGCTGCGAGCGATGCGATCGCGGGTCCCGCCTACGAGCAGCTGCAAGCGGCCGACCTGCGCCGCAGGTGCGTGCCAGCCCTGCTGTCGTACGACGGTATTGCCTATCAGTACTTGGCTCCTGACGTGCTCGAAGAGAGTGAGCTCGATTATCTCCAGGACCACCTGCTTATCCTGTCCGGCCTCTACGGCGCACTGCGACCCTTCGACGGCGTGGTGCCCTATCGGCTCGAGATGAACCAGAAGGCGCGGGTGGCCGGCACGCGGAACCTCTACGAGTACTGGGGCGACGCGCTCTATCGCATGGCGATGGGGGAGAGGGTTGACGGTCATGCTATTGCGTACGGCCGGGTGGCGAACCTTGATGGGGCCGCCGATGCGGACTTCGCCTCCCACGTGGTCGTGAACCTTGCGTCCAAGGAGTACTCGCGCGCGGTCGAACGCTACCTGCAGCCAGGAGACCGGTTCGTGACCTGTACCTTTGCTGTAAAGACAGGCGACCGTTTTGTCCAGAAGGGCGTCTATTGCAAGATGGGTCGGGGCGAGATGGTGCGCTATATGGCGGCGCATGCAGTCGAGGATCCCGCCGAACTGGTCGGGGCCGACCTGCCCGGCTGGCGCTACAGCGAGGAACATTCGAGCGAGAACGAGTTCGTCTTCCTGCGTGCTTCAGGCAATAGAGAGTGAGTGCGGCTTAGCCGAAGATATAGGACGTCATCGACATGCTGCCGAGCACGCGGCGGGCGCGGTTGTCGCCGATGGCGTTCATGGGGGATCCGTGGCCGGCAAAGACGACAGGCGCGCGGTCAGTGTTCATAGCTACTCCTTTGCGCGGCTCCGCATCGCGAGCACGACGAGCACGGTGCCGATCGCGGAGGCCGCGGCGCCCACGGTCAGGACGCCGGCGACCGGCATCGCATCGAAGAGCAGGCCGCCGACGAAGCTGGCGAAAAGGCCGCCGATGGTCGTGGAGAGGGCCATGGTCGACTGGCCCTTGTTGAGGTCATGCTTGTCGCAGACCTCGTTGGCGAAATAGACGGAGCCCGGCACCAGCACGGCATAGCTGATCATCTGCATGACCATGGCGGCATAGTACAGCGCAATGGAGCCGGTCGCGACCGAGGCGAGCACGGTGAGATGCTTGACCGTGTACATCACGGCGGCGAAGGCCATCAGGCGGTCGATGGAGAACTTCTTCATGATCTGGGCGAAGAGGAACATGGTCGGCAACTCGACCATGGCCTGGATGAAGACCGCGGTGCCCTGATAGCCGGAGGCTCCGTTCGCGCCGACGATGGCCGCCACGACGTTGATCATGAAATTATTGATGATCATATGGCAGAAATAGATGAGGACCATGCCGCAGAAGGCGATGGCGAGCACGCGATACTTGCGGAAGAACTCGGGGTAGGAGAGGCTGCGCCCGGCTTGCTCGTCCTGGGCGTGTGCCGCGTCTGCCTCGGCGAGCGGCGAGGGGTTGGGCAGGGTGAGCACCGCGACCAGCGCGAGCGACCCGAGCCCGATGTAGAACCAGGGGAGGAGCGCCGGGCTGTGCGCGATGAGGAACTGGCCGAAGACCCAGCCGGCCACGGCGTAGGTTGCCGAACCGATGCCGCGCGAGACGCCGTAGTTGATGCTGACGCCCTCCTTCTCGTAGAGGAAGGCGATCGAGTTGAGGAAGGGCATGCCCACAGTCGACGAGGCATAGGTCACGATGACGACCGGCACGAGCAGCCAGAGGTTGTTGACTAGCAGCAAAAGGATAGACCCCGCCACCGCGATGGCGAGCGAGATGGCGATGAACTTCTTTTCCGAGACGGTGTCGGAGCGGTCGATGACCGGCGCAAAGACGGCTTGGAAGACGGCACTGACCACCGAGACTAGGGTCAGGACGATACCGAGCAGGGAGTTGGACATCCCCTTGCCGAGCAGGAAGTTCGCCGCGAAGCCCATCGTGCCGCAGGCCAGGGCGAGGAAAAGGCCGTTGATCACGGCGTACTGGATATTGAGGCGCGCGCTGTGGGATTGCATGGGAACCCTTTCGTCCGTCGGACATCTCTTCGACTATAGGCGACCGACCCGCGGGTATGTCCGCCCGAGCGGCTGACGGATGCGCGGATGGGCGAGCGGCTAAGCCTAACGTTGCTCGTTGCAGACGAGTTCGCCGCGGACGAAGGCCTGCAGGTCGCGCTCCGCCTGGGCGATGGTCTCGGGGTCGCCCGTGTCCTTGGCGCGCCGGTAGGCGTTCATCGCGTTGAGGAAGTCGACCTCGCCCTTGGCTTGGTCGATGAGCAGCTCCTCGTCCGTCTTGGTCTGGCTGTCCATTGCGCCCCTTTCTGCAGGTCTGTCCCGCTCAGTATAGACGGGCGCGGGGCGGAAAGGTTATGCGGCGTCGGTGTCTTGCTCGGCGCGCTCGCGTGCGCGGCGCTCGCGGTCGTGGAACATCAGGGCGAAGGCGGCCACGAGCAGGACGCAGCTGACCCGGATGGTGTGGAGGCCCGCGAAGCCCAGGACCCAGTTGCCCAGGACCGCGCCGAGCACAAAGGTGGCGACGACGCCGTAGTAGAGGCCGGCGGTCCTCAGGTGCTCGCGCTCGCGGTTGTCGAAGTAGGTAACGAGCGCCTGGGTGCCGCTGCGGAGGTTGCCGATGCACATCGTCGTGGCGAAGGGGTGGCCGTGCAGCTTGCGGAAGGCCTGGACCTGCATGCCGCAGGCGAGCGAGGTCAGGCTGTTGGCCACAAGGTTGAGGTCCGAGGCCATCGTGGACACGATCAGGAGCAAGGCCGCCTCGACCAGCAGCACGTACTGGCGCCAGTGCATGCCCGGCGTCTGGTGGAGCTTGACGAGGTGGGCGAGTGCGCAGCCGCAGGCAAAGGCGGCCACGGGGCAGAGGTAGTGGGCGATCGCGTCCCAATTGCCCGTGGAGATGTTCACGCCGAGCAAAAGGAGGTTGCCGGTCTGTGCGTTGGCAAAGACCCCGTCGCGGCCCAAGTAGGAGTAGGCGTCCATGAGGCCGCCGGACAGGGCGAGGATGAGGGCGAGCTCCAGGGATTCGGATGTCTGGGAGGCGCGGAAGTGCATGGTAGGGCCTTTCGTGGGGTGCGGTGCCGCATGTGAGCATGGCACAAGAGACGCGTTTACCGAAAAAATCTGCGAAGCCGACAGATTGCCGATACCTGTGCGCACTGCGGCCGGCCGGCACGGTAGGATGGAGGTGCACGGTCGGTTTGATAAAGGCGTACGGTCGTCACCATGTAGGTCACCTGCGCCGGAGGCGCACGACGAAAGAGGATGCGATATGGCAGTGAAGTTCCCGGATGGCTTCTATTGGGGCGGCGCGACGGCGGCCAACCAGTTCGAGGGCGCGTGGGACGTGGATGGGCGCGGCCCTTCGGTCGACGATCACTTCATGGGCGGCACGGTCGACCGC